>KV835854.1:0-139674 GCA_001838165.1 Actinomyces sp. HMSC035G02
TGTGCTCCCCACTGTGCTCCCCACTGTGCTCCCCGAGATTCCCCACCTCCCTCCCCGCTGTCTCCCCCGAGAGTGGCGCCGGTGCCCTCCAGACGCTCCCATGCCTCGTGAAAACGCTGCAATAACAACGAATGAAGGCTGATTGGTCGTGTGCCATCGACTCTGGCAGCCATCGTTTGCCATGGCGCGACTCACCGAGTGTGTGCAAGATTTCCCCCACTTTTCTCCACCTGAATTTTTCGCTGTAATTTCGCCATTTCTGCCCGGTGTATCTCGCGCCACGCCGTAAGTTTCTGCGTAAATATGGGGTTTGGTGGGTTAAAGTGGGGGAAAGTTCCGAACAGGGGAGGGCGGTGACATGTTCCTCGGTACGTATGAGCCCAAGCTCGACGACAAGGGTCGCATGTTCCTGCCCGCGCGCTTTCGTGAGGATATGGAGGGCGGAATCGTCCTCACTCGCGGACAGGAGCACTGCATTTACGCATTCCCTGCGTCGGAGTTCGAGAGCATGACCGCGGAACTGCGCCGCGCGCCCCTGTCGTCCAAGCAGGCGCGTGACTGGATCCGCGTGATGCTCTCGGGTGCCTACAAGGAGGTCCCGGACAAGCAGGGGCGCATCAGCGTCCCTGCAGACCTGCGCGCATACGCCGGTCTGGGTCGTGAGCTCGCCGTCATTGGCGCGGGCTCGCGAGCCGAAATCTGGGATGCCTCGGCCTGGCGCGAATACCTCGCGGTCCAGGAGGAGGTCTTCTCCAACACAGCAGAAGAGATTATTCCCGGGATGTTCTGACCCGTACATCCAGGTCTCCGCCCGCTGTTCCGACATCACTTCCCCGGTGGCGGAGCACGGTGGGGGACCTGGGTGGACGGATCGAGGAAGTAGACGTAAAGGAGGCGCGACATGCGCGATGCATCGGAGTCGGTGCGCGATTCGTCGCGCCCCGCGAGCGAGCGTCACGTCCCCGTGCTGCTGCGCGAATGCCTCGACATGCTCGCGCCTGCGATCGAACGCCCCGGTGCCGTTCTCGTGGATGCAACCCTGGGCATGGGTGGGCACACCGAGGGTGCCCTCGAGCGCTTTGAGGGACTCACCGTCATCGGCATCGACCGCGACCCGCAGGCCATCGAGCTGGCCTCGGCGCGCCTCGAGCGCTTCGGGACGCGTTTCCGTGCGGTCCACACCACCTACGACAACATCGATGCGGCCGTCGAGGAGCAGCTCGGAGCCGGCGCTCGCGTGGATGGCGTCCTCATGGACCTGGGAGTGTCCTCCCTCCAGCTCGACGAGGCCGACCGCGGCTTCGCCTACTCGAAGGATGCTCCGCTCGACATGCGAATGGACGCGACGAGCGGGCAGAGCGCGGCAGACCTGCTGGCCACCGCCTCGGAAGGCGAACTGATCCGTATCCTGCGTACCTACGGCGAAGAGAAGTTTGCGCCCCGAATCGCCAGGCTTATCATCCGCCGCCGAGACGACGCGCCCATCACTCGCACAGGCGAGCTCGTGGACATCATTCGCGAGGCAATCCCGGCACCGGCGAGGCGCACGGGTGGCAACCCGGCGAAACGTACGTTCCAGGCGCTGCGCGTCGCGGTCAACGACGAATTAACCATCTTGGAGAGGGCGCTCCCGCGGGCGCTGTCAAGTCTGAGGGTCGGTGGACGCCTAGTCGTGGAGTCCTACCAAAGCCTCGAAGACCGAATAGTCAAAGATGTGCTGCGCCGCGGCTCCACGTCCGCAGCGCCTCCCGGACTGCCGATCATCCCCGATGAGATGGCTCCCAGCCTGCGCCTGCTGACAAAGGGCGCAAACAAGGCCGACCAGGCCGAACAAGACCACAACCCCCGATCCGCTTCCGTGCGACTGCGCGGTGCGGAACTCATCCGTGAATGGAAGGACCTCGCATGAGTGCAGCAACCGCGAAGGCACGTCCCGCAGCGCGCCCCGAGCTGCGCCGCGACGAGGTCCACGAGCTACGTCTCGTCCAGGGCACCCGCCCGCGCCGTTCCTTGATGGCCATCGTGGCTCTCCTCGTGGCGGTCGCTCTGGCATCCGTGGTGACCTCGATGGTGCTCAACACTCGCATGGCGCAGACCTCCTTTGAGATCCGCGAGCAGCAGCTCGTGCTCAACGAACTGGAGGCGCAGTCGTGGACCATGCGCGCCGAGCTGGACCGTAAGGCGTCGCCGACGGAGCTGGAGAAGGCTGCCAAGGCAAACGGCATGGTGCCCGCCGGCAAGTCCGGTTTCATCACGCTTGAGACCGGTACTGTCGAGGCTGGAACCCCCGCGAAGTAACTCGGAGGCGAGTGCCTATGGATACCGTCATCACGCGTTCACGGTGGGTCTTGGGATTTTTCATCTTTGCCCTGAGCATCTGCGCCGTGCGGCTCGTGCAGCTGCAGATCATTGAAGGACCCTCCCTGGCTGCTCAGGGGCAGCGTGTGCGTACGTCTTCGACCGAAGTCGCGGCCGCGCGCGGAACGATCACCGATGCAACCGGCGTGGTGCTGGCGAACTCGATCCAGACCTACGACATCGCCGTCAACCAGGTGAATATTCGCGCCTATGTGCATCGCGATGACGATGGTAACGAGGTCGGGCGAGGCCCCGCTGAGGCCGCTCGTCAGCTCGCCCCGCTCCTCGGCATGAACGAGGCCGAGCTGGGCGGCATGATGCTGGGCGATTCGACCTACGAGTACATCAAGCGAAACGTCGATGCGGTGACCTACCGTGAGATCCGTAAGCTCGACATCTACGGGATCGAGTGGGAGTCCGTCTTCGAACGCGAATACCCCAACGGCAACGTGGCGGCCCCGGTCATCGGTACGGTGAACGCTGAGGGGCAGGGCTCCTCGGGCATGGAGGCCCAGTTCGACACCTTCCTGACGGGCACCCCGGGCGCGCAGGCCTTTGAGATCGCTCCCAACGGTGCCGTCATGCCCGGCGGCAAGAAGACGACGGTGGAACCCAAGAACGGTGGCAACGTTGAGCTGACGCTGCACGCTGACCTCCAGCACCAGGTGCAGGATCTCCTGGACGCGCGCGTCGCGAAGCACCAGGCCGACTGGGGTGCGGTCGTCATTGAAGACGTCGCGACGGGGCATGTCCTCGTCATGGCGGATTCGAACTCGACGGAGCCCGACAACGCCAAGCCTCAGAAGGTGCACGCTGTGCAGGACACCTTCGAGCCGGGCTCGGTGGGCAAGCTCGTGACCGTGGGAACGGCCCTTAACCAGGGGACGATCACCCCGACGAGTGTTTTCCAGGTTCCCTACGCGCTGGATCTGCCTGATGCCGGTGGCCCTATCACGGACTTCCACGAGCACGCTGGTGAGACCTTGACGGCAACGGGTGTGTTGGCGGAGTCTTCGAACACGGGAACGGTGCTCATCGGCCAAACGGTGAGCGATGATCAGCGTTACTCCATGATGCGCGCCTTTGGCTTTGGCCAGGAGACAGGTATCGAGCTGCCCGGCGAGTCTGCGGGTCTTGTGCGCAGTGCCGACCAGTTGCAGGGACGTGATCGCTACGTGACGATGTTCGGTCAGGCCTACGCGATTACGGCGATGCAGGAGGCATCCGCTCTCGCCACGATCGCGAACGGGGGAGTGCGCATCGCCCCGCACATTGTGAAGTCGTGGACGAATGCGGATGGAACGGTCGAGGTTCCCGACTCTAGCCAGCCCGTGCAGGTCATGGATGCGCAGGCGGCCTCGCAGCTGCTGACCATGATGGAATCCGTCGTTGAGGATGACCGCGGTACCGCCGGTGCCGCGAAGGTCCCGGGCTACCGGGTCGGCGTGAAGACGGGTACCGCCGAGACCGTCATTGACGGCGCTTCGGGCCTCGTGTCGACCACTGCGGGCATTATCCCCGCGGACGCGCCGCGCCTGGCGATCGCCGTGGTTCTCTACAATCCGAAGGTGGTGTCGGTCTCATCTGATTCGTCAGCCCCGCTTTTTGGCGACATCGCGCGTACGGCGGTCGCGAACCTGGGTATCCCCGCGTCTACGGGGTCAGCTAACCTGTATCCGACGACCCCGTGAGTCTGAAGGAGTAAAGCATGCAGGCATCAGCCCAGTGGATCGCTGAGGCAGTGTCGGGTCGCCTCGTGGGGAACGACGTTCCCGTGACGGGGCCCGTGGTGACGGATTCTCGCGAGGCGCAGGCAGGGTCGCTCTACGTTGCGCGCCGCGGTGAGAGCGCCGACGGTCACGCGTTCGTGTCCGGTGCGGTCGAGCGCGGTGCGGTCGCCGTTATCGTCGAGCACGAGGTCGACGCGGCCGTGGCTCAGATCGTCGTCGAGGATTCGACCGAGGCGCTGGGGGCCCTGGCTCGTGCGCACGTCACAAAGCTGCGCAGTAGTGGCGACCTGGATGTCATCGCAATGACCGGCTCCGTGGGTAAGACGACCACGAAGGACCTGCTACTCCAGATCATGAGCGAGGACGGGCCGACGGTGGCCCCCAAGCTGTCTTTCAATAACGAGGTCGGCCTGCCCCTGACGGTGCTCCTGGCCGACGAGTCGACGCGCCACCTCGTCCTCGAGATGGGCGCCTCAGGGCCCGGCCACATCACCTACCTGACGGACATCGTCGCCCCCGACGTGGCCATCGAGCTGTGCGTGGGCCACGCCCACGTGGGTGGCTTCGGCGGTTTCGAGGGCGTTGCGGCCGCGAAGGCCGAGCTCATCAAGGGAACCCGCCCGGGCGGACCGGTCATCCTGAACACGGACGACCCGAACGTCGAGGCCATGGCTCCGTTGGCGACCGGACGGGTCATCCGCTTCTCGGCGTCGGGCAACGAGCGTGCCGACGTTCTCGCGCGCGACGTGCGCCTCGACCGTGCCGACCGCGCATCCTTTACCCTGGTGACCCCCGAAGGGGAAGCTCCCATCGATCTGAAGATTGTGGGTCGTCATCACGTCGCGAACGCGCTGGCCGCCGCCGCCGGTGCGCTCACCCTCGGGGTGAGCCTTCAGACCGTGGCTACCGTTCTGTCGCGTGCTCGTGCGCTGAGCCCGCACCGCATGGACGTCCACGAGCTACGCGTCGATGGAACGGACCTGACGCTCATCGATGACTCCTACAACGCGAACCTGGATTCGATGCGTGCGGGTATCGCCGCCCTCGCTTCGATTGGTCGCGACAGCCAGCGCATCGCCGTTCTCGGCGAGATGCTCGAGCTGGGGGAGGACTCCCAGTCGCTCCACCAGCAGGTGGGCGCCTTGATCGCGGATGCGGGAGTTGACACACTCATTGGTCTTGGCGCAGATGCCCACTACTATCTAGAGGGAGCCCCCGACGTGCTCAATCGTGAGGTTGCCGCGGATCCACAGGATGCCGCGCGGCTCGCCCTGGAACACGCTAAGGACGGTGCAGTCGTCCTCGTCAAGGGTTCTTTCGGTTCGCAATCGTGGCAGGTGGCTGACATCCTGCGGGAGAAGGGAACGACCCGGTGATTGGACTTATTGCCGCGTTTATTATCGCGATGGCCCTGTCCGTGACGGGCACGCCAATCCTCATCCGTTTCCTGGTCATGCACCAGTACGGGCAGTTCATCCGCCAGGACGGGCCGACCCAGCACCTGACCAAGCGTGGCACGCCCACGATGGGCGGCGTCGTCATCATCTTGGCGACGGTCGTCGCGTGGCTGATCGGCTCTGTTGTCGCGGGCGCCGGGCCGTCGTGGTCCGGCTTGCTGCTGATCTTCCTGTTCGTCGGACTGGGCGTCATTGGCCTCCTCGACGACGGCATTAAGATCATGCGTCAGCGTTCTCTCGGCCTGCACCCCTCCGGTAAGATCATCGGACAGGTAGCCGTGGCCTCGCTCTTCGCCCTGGGCACGCTCATCAAGCCCAACGAGTTCGGTGAGTACCCGGGCACCCTCGCGATTTCTTTCGCGCGTCCCACGGCCGTGACCCTGGGCTTTGCGGGCCTGGGCCTGGGTATTGCCCTGTACCTCATCTGGACCAACCTCATCGTGACGGCCTGGTCGAACGCCACGAACCTGACGGATGGCCTCGACGGCCTGGCCGCGGGCGTCTCGATCTTTGTCTTCGGCGCGTACACGTTCATCACCTACTTCCAGCGGATTCAGGCTTGTACGCAGCTTGGCGCGAACCCGGCGAACTGCTACTCGACGCGAGACCCCCTCGACCTGGCGATCTTCTGTGCCGCACTGATCGGTGCTCTCGCGGGCTTCCTGTGGTGGAATGCCTCGCCGGCCCAGATCTTCATGGGTGACACGGGCGCCCTCGCCCTCGGAGGAGCCGTCGCCGGCCTGTCGATCCTCACCCAGACGCAGCTGCTCGCCATCGTCGTCGGCGGCCTGTTCGTCGCCGTCGTCCTCTCCGACGTCATCCAGATCAGCGTCTTTAAGGCCACTGGCAAGCGCGTCTTCCGCATGGCGCCGCTGCACCACCACTTCGAGTTGCTCGGGTGGAAGGAAGTAACGATCGTGATCCGCTTCTGGCTGATCGCCGCGATCATCGCGGTGGCCGGCGCGGGCCTGTTCTACGCAGAGTGGGTGTCCCTTCGATGAGCCGTTTCGCTGCTGTCGTCGGCTGGGGTAAGTCCGGGCAGGGTGCTGCCGGCGCACTGCTTGCACGCGCCTGGCAGGTGCGTGCCTTCGATGCGCGCGGGGGACAGTCCCTGTTCTTCGATGACGTCGCCGGCGTCGATGTTCATGTCGACGAAGATCCCGGCTCTCTTGCGCGCGCGATCGTCGAGGCCAGCCCCGACCTCGTCGTCGTGTCTCCGGGCATTCCCGCACACCACCCGGTCTTCTCCGCCTGTGAGGCCGCCGGCATCGAGGTGTGGGGCGAGGTTGAACTCGCCTGGCGTCTCCAGGAGGAGGGCCCGCACGCGGGGCGCCCGTGGCTGGTCGTGACCGGCACGAACGGAAAGACGACGACGGTCGGCATGCTCGGCGAGATCCTGCGCTGCGCGGGTGCCAAGGCCGAAGAGGTCGGCAATATCGGGACGCCGATTACGCGGGCGATTGACTCCGACGCCGAAGTGTTTGCGGTGGAGCTGTCCAGCTTCCAGCTGCACACGGCACGGACGGTTTCGCCCCTGGCGTCGATCTGTCTGAACGTGGATGCCGATCACCTGGACTGGCATGGCAGCGTGGAGGCGTACGCGGCCGATAAGGCGCGCGTCTACGAGAACACGATCCGCGCATGCGTCTACCCCGCGTCCGATCGACGCGTGGAGCAGATGGTGGAGAACGCCGACGTCGTGGAGGGTGCTCGCGCGATCGGGCTGACCCTCGGCGCGCCGACAGTCTCCCAGTTCGGCATCGTCGACGGCCTGCTGGTCGACCGCGCGTTCGTGGAGGACCGCGCGCGTCACGCCGCCGCCCTCGCGCATATTTCTGACTTGGCGGGGGCGTACGGCCCCCACCCGTCCGCCGCGGTTCTGTCGGACGCCCTGGCTGCCGCGGCCCTTGCCCGCGCGTACGGCGTTGAGCCCGAGGCCGTCGAGGCGGGTCTGCGCGCGTTCCGGCCGGCCGGACACCGTCGCGCGATTATCGCCCACGCCGCGGACCTGACGTGGGTGGACGATTCGAAGGCGACGAATGCGCACGCCGCGCGCGCCTCTCTCGCGGGACTGCCGCCGCGCAGCGCCATCTGGATTGTCGGTGGCGACGCGAAGGGACAGGACTTCTCGGAACTGATCCGCCAGGTCGAGCCGACGCTGCGCGGCGTCGTCGTCATCGGCGAGGACCGCGCGCCTCTCGTGGAAGCGCTGCAGGCCGGCGCGCCGAACGTTCCCCGCGTCGAGGTTGACGGCCACAAGGACTGGATGTTCTCGGTCGTCAACGAGGCCGTGGCACTGTCCATGCCGGGCGACACCGTCGTGCTCGCCCCGGCCTGCGCATCGTGGGATCAGTTCGATAACTACGGTCAGCGTGGCGACGCGTTTGCTGATGCCGTGTCGCGCCTGGCGGCCCAGTGGGGGAGCGCCGGTGGCGACGAATAAGCGCGGCTGGCACATCCCGACGATCACGCTGCCTCGCATTCGATTCGGGTCGGGACAGGAACGCAAGGATGATCCGGCGATGACGTACTACCTCGTCATTCTGCCGGCTCTGCTGCTGTCGGTGTTCGGTCTCATCATGGGCTTTTCAGCGCAGACGGTCACCGCGATCGCGCAGGGCGAGAACCCCTACACGGCGTACGCTCGCCCGCTGATCATCATCCTCGCGTCGCTCGTGATTGCGACGATTGTCCTTCTCGTGCCTCAGCGGTGGCTCATGCACGTGGCCCCCGTCATGTTCGTGGGTGCGCTCGTTTTCCAATCCCTGGTCCTGAGCCCTTTGGGCCGTTCGGAGGGTGGTAACGCGAACTGGGTGAAGGTGGGTCCGATCATGGCCCAGCCCTCCGAGTTCCTCAAGCTTGCGCTCATCGTGTTCTTGGGTTTCATGGTTTCGAAATCGGCGTCGAAGCGCGGCGATTGGAAGGCCATGAGTGTGGCTGTCGGACTACCGATCCTGACGGCGCTCGGCGCGGTCATGCTGGGCCGAGACATGGGCACCGCGATGGTCGTGGCCGTCGGCGCACTGGGAGCGATGTGGGTGGCAGGTCTGCCCAAGCGCTGGTTCGGCGGCCTCATCATGCTCGCCGTACCGACGATGGTGCTGCTCGTTTTGTCGAACCCGACCCGTATCCGCCGTATCATGGCGATTCTTCCGGGCACATCAAAAGGACCGGACGAGTCCGCTCCCGAGCAGATCGACCATTCGCTGTGGGCGCTGGGCTCGGGTGGCCTGACCGGTCTCGGACCGGGTGCCTCGCGCGAGAAGTGGAACTACCTGCAGGCGGCGCACACGGACTTTATTTTCGCGATCGTCGGCGAGGAATTTGGCCTGCTGGGAGCCCTCGGAGTGCTGCTGTGCCTGGGCCTGCTGATCTGGGGCATGTTCCGCGTGGCGCGCGAATCCTCGGATCTGTTTGTGACGATCGTGTCCTCGGGCGTGGCCTCGTGGATCGGCATCCAGACGGTCATCAATGTCCTGTCCGTGACGGGACTGGGACCGGTTATCGGTGTGCCTCTGCCGCTCGTGTCCTACGGAGGTTCGTCGTTCCTGTTTACGATCACTGCGATCGCCGTTGTTGCCTCGTTCGCCCGAGCGCGCGCGGGCATTTGGATGATCGGCCGTCCGGACGAGGCCTCGGCTGGGCGTGATCCCCGCCTCGCCCCTCGTCGTCGCGCGGCGCGCTAAGACGCCTGCGGCACATGGTGGCCAGCGCGGCTCGCTACACTGGTGTCACGCACACGCGTAAAGGAGACGCATATGGTCAAGGTTGTGATGGCTGGCGGCGGCACTGCCGGTCACGTGAATCCTCTGCTGGCGACGGCGGCGCAGCTGCGCGACAGTGGCGCTGAGGTTGTCGTCCTGGGGACGAAGGCTGGTTTGGAGGCGGATCTGGTTCCCGCCGCAGGATTCCCGCTCGTGGAGATTCCCCGCGTTCCTTTGCCGAGGCGTCCCTCCCTGGCGTTCTTCACTCTGCCCGGTCGTTTCGCGGATGCCGTGAAGCGCTGCGCCCAGGCCCTCGAGGGCGCGGACGTCCTCGTCGGTTTTGGCGGCTACGTGTCGACGCCCGCGTACATCGCGGCGAAGCGCGCGGGTGTCCCGATCGTTATTCACGAGCAGAACGCGCGCCCCGGCCTGGCGAACAAGGTGGGTGCGCGCAACGCGAAGGTCGTCGCTCTGACCTTCCCCTCCTCTCCGCTGAAGGCACGCAACGGGGAGACGATCGTGACGGGTCTGCCTCTGCGTGCGGCGATCGCCGAGCTGGCCAGCCGCCGCGCGGATGCGCAGGGTGCTGCCCAGGCGCGCCGGGAGGCAGCCGAGCGTCTCGGCGTCGACCCGGAGGCGCCCACGCTGCTGGTGACGGGCGGCTCCCTGGGAGCCCTGCACGTCAACGAGTCGATGACGGGTGCGGCGGACGCGCTGCCGGAAGGCGCGCAGGTCGTGCACCTGACGGGCCGCGGCAAGGACGAGCCCGTTCGCGCAGCTGTTGAGGCTGCCGGACTGTCGGACCGCTGGCACGTGATCGACTACCTGACGACGATGGAGGATGCGCTGGCCGTCGCGGATCTCGTCGTGTGTCGTTCGGGCGCGGGGACCGTGGCTGAGATGGAGGCCCTGGGCCTGCCGTGCATCTACGTGCCGCTGCCGATCGGCAACGGCGAGCAGCGTCTGAACGCGGCGGACCACGTGGCCGCTGGCGGCGCACAGCTCATCGACGATAAGGACTTCACGGCCGACTTCGTGCGCCGCAACGTCTTCCCTCTGCTGGGCTCGACCCGCCTGGCGGACATGGCGGCGGCCTCGCAGTCGCTGGGCCGCGCGGGAGCCGCCCGTGCGCTGGCGGATCTCGCTTTTGAGCAGGTGAAGGGGGCCGGCCATGAGTGAGCCGACGCTGCAGGATCGTTTCCATCTGATTGGTATTGGCGGTGCGGGCATGAGCGTCGTCGCGGAGCTGCTGGCTTCGCGGGGCGCCACGGTCGAAGGCTCTGACCGCGAGGAGTCCGCCGTTCTCGAGCACCTGCGCTCGGTGGGCGTCCGCGCTTTCGTCGGGCACGAGGCCTCGCACGTGGACCCGAGCTCCGTGGTCGTGGTTTCGACTGCGATCCGCGAGGAGAATCCGGAGCTGGCGGTTGCGCGCGAGCGCGGCCAGCGGGTCATTCACCGCTCTCAGGCGCTTGCTCTTGCGGCGTCGGGCATGCGTTTCGTTGGTGTCGCCGGCGCGCACGGGAAGACGACGACTTCGGGCATGCTGGCGATCGCGCTGTCAGCGTGCGGGCTGGACCCGTCGGTGGCCGTGGGCGGCGTGCTGCCCCAGCTGGGCACCGGCGCGCACCTCGGTGGCGGGGACGTGTTCGTCGCCGAGGCCGACGAGTCGGACGGCTCGTTCCTGAACTACACCCCGGCGATCGAGATCGTCACCAACGTCGAGCCCGATCACCTGGATCGGTACCACTCCCGCGAAGAATTTGAGGAGATTTTCGTTGAGTTTGCACGCCGGATGGTCCCCGGCGGCCTGCTGGTGACGTGCGCGGAGGACGAGGGAGCCGTTCGTCTGGCGAAATCGGCGCGCGCCGAGGGGCTTCGGGTCGTCACCTACGGTCGCGCTGATCATTCGCTATGCACCCCCGACGTTGTGATTGCTGACGTGCGCGTGGAGGCTCACGGGGCTGGCGCATCCCTGACATGGGGAGAGCGCAGCGCATCGCTGGCGCTGAGCGTGCCGGGCGAGCACAACGTCCTCAATGCGGCCGCCGCGTGGGTCGCGGGCATCGAATGCGGGCTGGAGCCGCAGGCGATCGCCGACGGGCTGGGAGAGTTCACCGGCGCGGCGCGTCGCTTCGAGGCGCGCGGCCAGGTCGGTTCGCGTCGCCTATTCGACGACTACGCCCACCATCCGACGGAGGTCGAGGCCGCGATCCGCGAGGCACATGTCGTGGCGGGCGAGGGGGATGTGACCGTCGTTTTCCAGCCGCACCTCTACTCGCGCACGCGCATCTTCGCGGAGCGTTTCGCCCAGGCGCTGTCGGGCGCGGACCACGTCGTGCTGACGGGCATCTACGGTGCCCGCGAGGATCCCGAGCCGGGAGTCGACTCGACCCTCATTTCCTCGCGTATCGAGGGCGCGTCCTACGTCGAGGACATGCACGAGGCCGCCCGCCTGGCCGCTTCGCTGACCCCCGAGGGCGGCGTGTGCCTGACGATGGGTGCCGGTTCGATCACTCACTGTGCGTCCGACGTGCTCGATGAGTGGAAGCGGATGGAGGCATGAGGCCACCGTCGCCGAGGCGCCCGGGGGGTGCTCGTTCCCACGAGGAAGAGCCGCCGCGCGTGGAGGAGGCCGCCGCATCCTTCGATGAGATCGTGTCTCCGTCTGCGGACGCGGAGACGCAGGGGCCGAAGCGTCGTTCGTCCTCGCTCACGCAGCGCCGCCGCGCGCGTACGACCGTGGACCGTCCGATGCCCGTTGCCGATGCTGCGTCCCTGCTGGGCGGCGAGGAGGCAACGGATCTGGGGGACCGTCTGCGCGAGCGTACTCGCGCGCGCCGTATCCTCCTCGCTCGTCGCATCGCGCTCACGCTTGTGACGCTCGCGCTCGCAGCGGGAGGCGTGTGGGTTGCGTTCTTCTCGCCCGTGTTCGCGTTCTCATCGTCTGCGGTCGTTGTCTCTGGTGAGGACGGCACGCTGGTGACGGCCGATTCCGTGCGTTCGTCGATCGCATCCTTTGAGGGGGTTCCGCTCACGCGCCTGAACACGCAGGCGGTAGCTCGCGCGGTCGAGTCCAACGTGGCGGTGCGCTCGGCGAGCGTGTCGCGTCGATGGCCGACGAGCCTGCGCGTGTCGGTGACGATGCGCACGGGAATGGCTGTTGAGGCCGCATCGGGTGGCTACTGGCTGGTGGACGATCAGGGCGTCGCCTTCCAGCAGGTTCCGTCGGCGGGGGAATACCCGCTCGCGACGCTCCCGGAGGACCGGGCGACCGGCGCGGCAGATATTGCCTCCGCGCTGGGTGCGCTGGACGAGGCCACGCGCGCCCAGGTGGCGTCCGTGACGTCGACGGGAACTCAGGTGAACTTCACGCTACGCGGTGGCCAGACTGTCAAGTGGGGAACCCGTGGAGATGCGCCGCAAAAGGCGCGTGTGTTGGCCACCCTGCTGGCTAATGTTCAGGCGAGCACCTACGACGTGTCCTCGCCGAATCACCCTGTGACCAGTTAAGCCTTGTCTTTTGTCCGCGTGTTGGCTTGAAGGAATGCCCGCGGACCCCTAGGTTCTTTCCGACACGAAGCACGTTAAACATCAACCTTCAACTAGAGGTTGAGGGTCTGATGCAAGGGAGACATCCATGGCGACACCGCAAAACCACCTGGCAGTGATCAAGGTCGTCGGCGTCGGCGGCGGCGGAGTTAACGCCGTGAACCGAATGATCGAGGTCGGCCTCAAGGGCGTTGAGTTCATTGCCGTCAACACTGACGCGCAGGCTCTGCTCATGTCCGATGCCGAGACCAAGCTCGACATCGGCCGCGAACTGACGCACGGCCTGGGTGCCGGCGCGGATCCGGCCGTCGGCCGTAAGGCTGCGGAGGATCACATCGACGAGATCACCGCCGCGCTTGAGGGTGCGGATATGGTGTTCGTGACCGCTGGCGAGGGCGGTGGCACCGGTACCGGTGCGGCCCCCGTCGTCGCTAAGATCGCCCGCGACGCTGGCGCTCTGACGGTTGGCGTCGTGACCCGTCCTTTCTCCTTTGAGGGCAACCGCCGTGCGGCTCAGGCCGAGGGTGGCGTGACGACCCTGCGCGAAGAGGTCGACACCCTGATCGTCATCCCGAACGATCGTCTCCTGGAGATCTCCGACGCGAACATCTCCGTCCTCGACGCTTTCCGCGCTGCTGACCAGGTGCTCCTCTCCGGTGTCCAGGGCATCACCGAACTGATCACCACCCCCGGCCTCATCAACGTCGACTTCAACGACGTCAAGTCGGTCATGAAGGATGCCGGTTCGGCCCTCATGGGTATCGGTGCGGCCACCGGCGAGGATCGTGCGCTGCGCGCCGTCGAGAGTGCCATTTCCTCCCCGCTGCTGGAAGCCTCGATCGACGGCGCCCACGGCGTGCTCATGTTCTTCCAGGGTGGCTCCGACCTCAGCCTGCAAGAGGTCTACAGCTCCTCGCAGCTCGTGCGCGAGGCGGCCCACCCCGAGGCGAACATCATCTTCGGTAACGTCATCGACGATGCTCTGGGTGACGAGATCCGCGTGACCGTCATCGCCGCTGGCTTCGACGAGGCCACGGATGCGGCCATGTCGCGCCCGAACGTCTCTCGCGTGTCCGCTCCGGTGGCTCAGCAGCGTCCCGCTGCCCCCGAGGCCAAGGCGCCGGCTGCCGAGACCACTCGCATCACCCAGCTGTCGACGCGCCGCCCGCAGCACCGCGCCGACGTCGCGGCTCCCGTGCGTGAGGCCACTCCGGCCCCCGTCGAGACGCCCGCTGAATACGAGGAGTCCGAGTCCGAGCACTCCTTCGAGGTTCCTCGCGTCTACCCTGAGGCGCCCGAGAAGGAAGAGCTGGATATTCCCCCCTTCCTGCGCTGATGAGTGACAAGCTCTGGGCCGGTGCCCGGGTCCACCTCACCGAGGTGGACCCGGGCACCGGTGCGCTATGCGGCAACGTTGGCCTGCATGTGGGCGACCAGGAGTCGCTCGTGCGCGATCGTCGGCGCGCCCTGGCGGATACGCTCGGGCGCGAGATTGTCTGGATGGATCAGACCCATTCGACCCGGGTGGAACTCATTGTTCGTGGCGAGATGGCGCCCACCCTGGCGGCGTCCGGAGAGGCACTCGCTCAGCCCGCGACGGGGGAGTGGGGGCCCGTCGATGCGGACGGTATCATCATCGACGCGCGCAACTGGCAGGGTGCTCCCGCCCTCGCCGTGCAGACCGCGGATTGCTTGCCCGTCGTTTTCTCCGCCGCCTCCGGCCAGATCGTCGCAGCCGTACACGCGGGTCGGCGCGGCCTGCTCGGAGGAATCCTTGAGGAGACCGCCCAGCGCATCCGCAGCCTCGATGGTGGAACGATCGACGCTTTGATCGGCCCGGCGATCTGCGGGCGTTGCTACGAGGTGCCCGCCGACATGGCAGACGAGAGTGAAGCGCTCATACCCGGCATCCGTTCTGTCACGTCGTGGGGCACTCCTGCACTCGACCTGCCGCGCGCTGCAGCCTCGTCCCTGGCGGCCCGGGGCGTGAGAGTGGACATCGATGAGCGCTGCACCCTCGAGGACGCCGGCCTCTTCTCGTATCGCGCCGACTCGTCCTGCGGCCGCCAGGCGCTCATCATCGTCCCCGCCTGACTGGCGCCCATATCGTCGGGAGAGCCGCGGGTCGGCGGCTTTTCTGCGCCCTGATGGCGACGCGGAAATGCCCCGTGATGAGGCTCGCCGGTGCGGTCCTCGCGACGCGCCGAGCGCCCTGCCCGGCGATGCCGCTCGGTAACTGTAGCTTGTGGCTATGCATCGGCTGAAGGAGGAACAATGAGCGAGTCGTTCGGTGCACGCGCACGTAAGTTCATGGGCTGGTACTCACCGGAGGAGCCCATCGATGAATTCGACGAATTCGACGAGGTGGAAGAGGTAGCTCCCGTGGCTGACATTACCCCCGTGTCCCGTCCGACCCTGACCAGCATTCGCCGCGATGAGCCGGCCGAAGATCTCACGCGCATCGTGACGATCCACCCCACCGCCTACTCTGACGCCGTCACGATCGGCGAGGCGTTCCGTGATGGCACGCCCGTCATTATCAACCTCACCGACATGGGTGAGGATGAGGCGCGTCGCCTGGTTGACTTTGCGGCTGGCCTGACCTTCGGCCTGCACGGCGTCATCGAGCGCGTCACCAATCGAGTCTTCCTGCTGTCCCCGGCCACGGTCGAGGTTGCGGGCGATAACACCTCCGGCCGTCGCGGTTCCCTTTACAACCAGGGCTGAGGTCGCTCGTGGCCATTCTTGGCTGGATCGGGTGGGGGCTGAGTGTCCTCATCAACCTCTACATGATGGTGCTGTTCGCGCGCGTCATTCTGGACTGGGTTCAGTTTTTCGCGCGCGGATGGCGCCCGAGTGGCATTCTGCTCGTCCTCGCGAATGTTCTCTACGCGCTGACTGATCCTCCGATCCGTTGGATTGGGCGCTTCGTTCCGCCCCTGCGCCTCGGTGGCGGCATGGCAATCGATGTCGGTTTCATGCTCTTATTCCTGGTGCTTATCGTTGGGCAGCGCTTCGCTAGTTTCCTGTACTTTTTGAGCCTGTAGAGCTCAAAAAGGGGGATGAGAGGCCCCACAAAAAAGTCCCTCACCTCGTGATGGATGTTGCTAGTGTGACAATTTCAGTTATTATTTTGGTGACGTGATAGCGGGCGGCCTTCCCGGTCGTCCAGGCGCGCGGCAACCGTGCGTCCAATCGAAACGACCGAGAGGCGAAGAAATGGCCCTGCTCACCACCGAGGATGTCCTCAACAAGAAGTTCCAGTACGTCAAGTTCCGCGAGGGATACGACCAGGACGAGGTTGATGAGTTCCTCGACGAGGTTGTCTCCACCATCTACTCCCTGCAGATGGAGAACCAAGATCTGAAGGAAAAGCTCGAGGCCGCTGAGCGCCGCATCGCCGAGCTGTCCAACTCCGACTACGCGCCGGCCGAGACCCCCGCCCCCGTGGCTGCCCCGGTCGTCGAGACCCCGGCCCCCGCCGCTCCGGCCGTCACCGGCCCGCAGGATGCGGAGTCCGCCACCTCCATGCTGGCCCTCGCCCAGCGCGTCCACGACGAGTACGTGCGCGACGGCGAAGAGCAGTCCGCGAAGATCATCGCCGAGGCTAACGCCGAGCGCGACGCGATCATCGCCGACGCCCAGAAGCAGAAGGACTCGCTGCTCTCCCAGCTCGACCAGGAGCGCGAGCTGCTCGAGAACAAGATTAACGGCCTGCGCACCTTCGAGGCCGAGTACCGTTCGAACCTGCGCAACCACCTCGAGACCCTCCTCAAAGAGGTCGACAACGGCGAGAACTGATCGCAATCGCTTTGACCGGCGGCGGTGCACTTCGTGGTGCGCCGCCGCCGCTCGTTTAAGATAGGGAACCATGGTTGACTCCTCCCACCCGACCCACACCCGCGCGACGTGGATGTACGCGGTCCTCGTGTTCGTTGCTGCTATCGCCACCGATCAGGCGTCAAAGATGTGGGCACGTACCGCCCTTGACGGCCAAGCCCCGCGTCCGCTTATCGGGCAGTGGCTGTCGCTGTCTCTCGTGCACAATTCGGGTGCTGCCTTCTCCTTCGGTGCCGGCAAGACATGGATTCTGACGATCTTCACCGTCGTCATTATTGGCGTGCTGGTCGTGATGGCTCGTCGCGTGCACCGCGCTTCGACGATGCTGGCGATCGCGCTGTTGGCGGGCGGTGCCGTCGGTAACCTGATCGACCGTCTCACGGCAGAGCCCGGCTTCGGCGTTGGCCACGTCACCGACTTCATCGCCTACGGCAACTGGTTCGTAGGCAACGTCGCAGACATTTGGATCGTCCTCGGGGCCCCTCTGCTGGCCCTTGCGCTCTCGAGGGAGCCCTCGAAGGAGGACACCCAGTGAGTTCGCGTATGCTTCCCGTCCCCGACGCCCTCGTGGGCGAGCGGGTCGACGCCGCTTTGGCCCGCATGCTCGGCCTGTCGCGCTCGCGTTGCGCGGAGCTGGCGGGGGAGGGTCACGTCCTCGTTAACGGTGTTGCCGCCGGCAAGTCGGATCGCCTCGGGGCCATGGACATCATCGAGGTGACCATTCCGGAACCGGAGAGTAAGCCGACGCCGGTCACCGACATGGCGATCCTCTACGACGACGAGGACATTGTCGTCGTCGACAAGCCCGTCGGCGTCGCCGCCCATACCGGCCCCGGGTGGGAGGGCCCCACGGTCCTGGGGAACTTGGAGGCGGCGGGGTATCGCATTACCAGCTACGGCCCTCCCGAGCGTCAGGGCATCGTGCACCGCCTCGATGTGGGTACTTCGGGTGCGATGATGGTCGCCAAGTCCGAGCTCGCCTACACGGTCATGAAGCGAGCCTTCAAGGAACGTACGATCGAGAAGGTGTACCACGCCGTCGTGGCCGGGCACCTCGACCCGGCTTCGGGCACGATTGACGCGCCCATCGGTCGTCACCCCTCGCGCGAATGGCGCATGGCCGTCATCGATGGCGGCAAGCGCGCCGTCACCCACTACGACACGCTTGAACTCATGGCGGGCGCCCAGCTCACCGAGGTGCACCTGGAGACGGGACGCACCCACCAGATTCGCGTGCACATGGCAGCCGTCGGGCACCCGTGCGTGGGTGACACGTTCTACGGTGCCGATCCGACTCAGGCGGAGCGCCTGGGGCTGACCCGCCAGTGGCTGCACGCCGTTCGCCTCGGATTCGCCCACCCCCGCACGGGCATGCCGATGAGCGTGTCCAGCCCCTATCCGGATGATCTCGCCAATGCCCTCGAGGAGCTGCGCCACCCGCGCGACTGATCCTCCGATGGTGAGGCTTCCCCGATTCCTGGCCCCAGCCTCGTCGAGGCTCACGCCGTGAGATGAACGACCGCTCCGCTCGGGGCGTTCACCGCGGGTGCACGCTCCTCGGACAGTAGAATCGACGCATGGATGATTCCTTCGTGCACCTTCACAACCACTCCGAGTATTCGATGCTCGACGGAGCGGCGAAGACGAAAGCGATGGCGGAGGAGGCCGCTCGTCTCGGGCAGCCCGCGATCGGCCTGACGGATCACGGTTATCTGTTCGGCGCCTTCGACTTCTACACGAACTGTAAGAACGCGGGCGTCAAGCCGATTATTGGCCTCGAGGCGTACGTGACGCCGGGGACCTCACGCTTTGATCGCCAGAAGGTCCTGTGGGGCGAGCCGTGGCAGCGTGCCGACGACGTGAGCGCGGGCGGCTCTTACAACCACCTGACCCTGGTCGCCTACAACACGACCGGCATGCATAATCTGTTCCGTCTGGGTTCCTACGCCTCGACGGACGGCCAGTTCGGCAAGTGGCCGCGCGCGGATAAGGAGCTGCTCAGCCAGTTCCACGAGGGCCTCATCGTGTTCACGGGCTGCCCCTCGGGTGCCGTGCAGACGCGCCTGCGCCTGGGGCAGTGGGACGAGGCCGTGGCTGAGGCGGCGGAGCTGCGCGACATTTTCGGCGCGGAGAACTTCTACGTCGAGGTCATGGACCACGGTATTGACATCGAGCGGCGCACCCACCAGCAGGTCCTCGAGATCGCCAAGCTCATGAACGCGCCCCTCGTGGCCACCAACGACGCGCACTACGTCAAGCGTGACGACCGCAAGATCCAGGACGCGCTCCTGTGCATCAACTCGGGCTCGCGTATCAACGATCCCGACCGCTTCAAGTTCGACGGCGATGGCTACTACATCCGGTCCTCGGACGAGATGCGTGCGCTGTGGAGCGAGCTGCCCAGCGCCTGCGATTCGACCCTCGAGATCGCCGAGCGTTGCGACGTGCATTTCACGACCACGAAGGAGGGCGCGAACTACATGCCCGACTTCCCGGTTCCCGAGGGCGAGGATAAGACCTCGTGGTTCATCAAGGAGGTCGAGCGAGGCCTGCGCGATCGCTTCCCGAACGGCATTCCTGACGCCGTGCGCAAGCAGGCCCAGTACGAGGAAGACGTCATCATTTCGATGGGCTTCCCCGGCTACTTCCTGACCGTCGCCGACTACATCAACTGGGCGAAGTCGCAGGGGATCCGCGTGGGGCCCGGTCGTGGCTCGGGTGCCGGATCGATGGTCGCCTACGCCATGAAGATCACCGAGCTGAATCCCCTCGATCACGGTCTGATCTTCGAGCGATTCCTCAACCCTGAGCGAATCTCCATGCCTGACTTCGACGTCGACTTCGACGAACGTAGGCGCGACGAGGTGATCGCCTACGTCAAGCGCAAGTACGGTGAGGACCGCATCAGCCAGGTCGTCACCTACGGCACGATTAAGACCAAGCAGGCCCTGAAGGACTCCGCGCGTATCCTTGGCAAGGACTTCAAGGTCGGCGAGCAGCTCACCAAGGCTCTGCCCCCGGCGATCATGGGCAAGGACATCACGGTCCACGGCATCTTCGATGAGAAGGACAAGCGCTACGCCGAGGCCTCGGAGTTCCGTAAGTTCTACGAGGAGAACCCGGACACGCACGAGGTCGTCCAGTACGCGCTCGGCCTGGAGGGGCTGACACGACAGTGGGGCGTGCACGCGTGTGCGGTCATCATGAGCTCCCACACGCTCACCGACATCATCCCGATCATGAAGCGCCCGCAGGACGGCGCGATCATCACCCAGTTCGACTACCCGACGTGCGAGACGCTGGGCCTGCTGAAAATGGACTTCCTGGGCCTGCGTAACCTCACGGTCGTGTCCGACGCGCTCGCGAACATCGCGCTCAACGGCAAGCCGGACCCGGACCTCGATCATCTGGCCTTCGATGATAAGAAGACGTATGAGCTGCTGGGACGAGGTGAGACCCTCGGCGTCTTCCAGCTGGATGGTGGCGGCATGCGCGACCTCCTCAAGCTCATGAAGCCCGACAACTTTGAAGACATCTCCGCCGTCGGCGCCCTGTATCGCCCCGGCCCGATGGGCGCGAACTCGCATACGAACTACGCGCTGCGTAAGAACGGGCGTCAGGAAATTACTCCTATCCACCCGGAGCTGGAAGAACCGCTTAAGGACATCTTGGGGACGACCTTCGGTCTGATCGTGTATCAGGAGCAGGTCATGCAGATTGCGCAGAAGCTGGCGGGATACTCGCTGGGTCAGGCAGACATTCTGCGTAAGGCGATGGGTAAGAAGAAGAAGGAAGTCCTGGACCAGCAGTTCAAGGGCTTCCGCCAGGGCATGATCGATAACGGCTACTCCGAGGAGTCGATCAAGGCCCTGTGGGACGTCGTCGTTCCCTTCTCCGCTTACGCCTTCAACAAGGCACACTCGGCGGCCTATGGCCTCGTCTCCTACTGGACGGCGTTCCTGAAGGCGAACTATCCGACGGAGTACATGGCGGCCCTGCTGACCTCGACGAAGGACAACAAGGATCGTCGAGCCCTGTACTTGGCGGAGTGTCGCCACATGGACATCACGGTCCTGCCCCCGGACGTGAACGCGTCGATGGGTAACTTTGCGCCTGACGGCGAGGCGATTCGCTTCGGCCTGAACGCCATCCAGAACGTGGGCGGCCCGGTCGTCGACGCCATCGTGGAAACCCGTGCGCAGAAGGGACGGTTCGCCTCGTTCCAGGACTTCCTGGACAAGGTGCCCCAGGTGGTGTGCAACAAGCGCACAATCCAGTCTCTCATCCGCGCCGGCGCTTTCGACTCGATGGGTCACACGCGCCGCGCCCTCCTCGCGCGCTGCGACGAGGCCGTGGATGCGATCATCGACGTCAAGCGCAACGAGGCGATCGGACAGTTCGACCTGTTCGGAGCTCTGGGCGAGGACGAGGACACGGGCTCGGGCCTGACGATCGACATTCCGGACCTGCCCGAGTTCGACCGTAAGACGAAGCTGGCGGCCGAGCGCGAGATGCTGGGCCTGTACGTCTCCGACCACCCGCTGCGCGGCGTGGAGGCGGCGCTGGCTCGCCATCAGGACTACGAGATCGCCCAGGTCGTCGGCTCCGACGGGGCGATGGCGGACCGCGTCGTGAAGATCGCGGGCCTCATCTCGGGCGTCACGACGAAGGTGACGAAGCAGGGCAACGCGTGGGCGATCGCGACGATCGAGGACCTGTCGGGCTCGGTGGATGTGCTCTTCTTCCCGCGCTCCTACGAGTCGATTCAGACCTACCTCGCGCAGGACATCATCGTTCAGATCGAGGGCAAGGTGAACGTGCGCGAGGAGGGCATGACCATCTACGGCCAGTCGATGACCCTCCTGGATCTGTCGGGTGGGGCGGACCTGCCCCTCGACCTGCGCCTGCCGGCCGCCAGGTGTACGCCCGAGCTGCTCACCGACCTGCGCGGTGTGCTCGAGTCTTATCCCGGCGGTTCCCCGGTGCGCTTGCACCTGACGGAGCCGGGGCGTACGACGGTCGTCGAGCTGGATCCGAAGCTGCGCGTCGAACAGACGAGCGCCTTCTTCAGCCATATCAAGGCTGTCGTCGGTGCTGGCGGGGTCGTCACCTCGTCCTAATGTGATGCGAGCCGGGCCCCGGTGGGACTCGGCTCGCGTCGTCGACGGGCGTGCTTAGGAGGCGGATCCGACGATCGCGGAGGCCTTGCCCCAGGGGGCGTCGACCTCGACGAGGTCGCCGGTGTTCAGGTGGTGTCCGCGGCGCGTCTCCACCTCGCCGTTGACGGTCACGTCGCCGGCCTGGATGAGTTCGCGGGCCTGTGCGCCGTCTTCCGCGAGGGAGGCGAGCTTGACGAATTGGCCGAGCTTGATCTCCCCGCGCACGGGGATCGTCGGTGTGCTCATGGTGAATCCTTTCGCTGGTGGAGAGCGCATCACGCGCGAGGGCGTGGATGAACAGTATCCTTGGGTAGAGACACACAGTATAAGGAGGAGCGGTGAGCGCTCACAACGACGATATCGACGCGGAGTTCCAGTCGCTGGTTGCATCGCTGGGATCGACGCCCGCCGCGGGCGATTCTCTGCCGTCCCTCGATCCGGACGACACTCCCGTTGACGAGTCCCTGCACCTGGAGGGTGGTCGCCTGTCGGTTGCCCTCGTGCTCGCCCCGATTTCCTACCCGGAGGCGCTGCACTCGCTGCTCGCGCTGACGGGTGTGCGCGAGTCGATCGTGCGTCTCAAGCCGTGGACCGCCGTGTGGCTGCGCGTGGAGACGACGCCGACGGACGAGGAGGAGCTCGACGCTCTGCTCACCGGCCAGCGTCCGATGCCTGACGCGGTGGACCGTGTGGCCCGTGCCGTTTCGAATCTGTCGAAGTACGGGGCGGTCGCCCTTATGAGCTGGCTCGTTGAGGGGGACGGCGTGGAGCCGGGCGTCTCGGGTCGTATCTCTGCTCAGCGCTACGTGAGCGGTGAGCCCGAGGAGACGATTCCCGCGGGTCTGCTGCTGGGGGCGATGCCCGCGGCGACGGAGGACCTCCTGCTGGGTCGGACGACGCCCGCCGACTACAAGGATTCCGTGGCGGCCGACGGTAGCTGCCAGGGCGGCGGCCCCTTCGGTTGGCTGCGACGCAAGCAATCATGACGATCCTCGAACTGCTGCCCGCGATCGACGTGACGGGCGGTCAGGCCGTGCGCCTGTCCTCCGGGTCGGTCGACGAGGGTTCCTGGGGCAGCCCGATCGATGTCGCCCGTTCCTTTAACGAGGCCGGGGCCCGCTGGGTGCACCTCGTGGACCTGGATCTGGCGTTCGGTCGCGGCGAGAACTCTGAGCTGCTCGCCCGGGTGATCCGTGAGGTTCCCGTGCTCGTCGAGCTATCGGGAGGGATCGCGAGCCGAGTGGCCATCGAGGCTGGGCTGGCGATGGGCCCCGAGCGCGTCAATATCGCGACGCAAGCTCTCGATGACATCGACGCCGTCTGTGAGGCCGTCGATACTTTCGGTGAGCGCGTTGCCGTGTGCCTGGACGTGCGCGGAGATCGCCTGGCCGCGCGCGGTGGGCGCGGTGAGGGTGGCAACGTGTGGGAGGCTCTGCGCACCCTCAACGATGCGGGAGTGGCTCGCTTGGTCGTCACCGACGTGACTCGTGACGGTCAGATGAACGGTTCCAACCAAGACCTGCTGGCCCGCGTCGCAGACCAGACCCCGGCTCGGATCATTGCCTCGGGTGGGGTCAACTCCCTGGCCGACATCGAAGCCCTGCGTGCCCTCGGCATCGAGGGTGCGATCATCGGAAAGGCCCTGTACCAGGGCGCATTCACTCTGGCCGATGCGCTGGATGTTGCTGGATACGAGGAACTCTCATGACTCCCACGCCCCCTTCTCTCACCGAGGAACAGAAGAACAGACTGGCGCAGCGCCTGTCGATGATGAGCCACGACCGCGCGGATGTCGGTCAGGGGCTGCCTCGTACCGCCCGGGCGCTCGCGCTGGGGCAGGGGAGCGATGCGGGGGCGACCAGGCTTGAGGCCCTCGTCGATGCTCTCGTCTTTGAACGTGTCATCGTTCCCATCGATGTTGAGCCCGACCCGCGCGTGACGGGCGTTCACGCCGGCGAAAACGGACACAACCCGATTGATTTCGTGCGCGCGCAGACTCCCGCGGGGGAGGCGCTCGCCATCTATTCGTCGGCGCAGGCACTGACCGCACACCGCCCCGGTGACCGTCCGATGGCCCTGGACTTCCGCACGATCGGGCTGACCGCCCTCGTGGAGACGGGCGGGCGCATCGTCGTTAACCCGGGTACCGATGCGGTGCTACTGCCGCGCCCCGCCGTGGCCGCGCTCGCGCAGGGGGATGAGTGGCTGCCCGCCTGGCGCGACGGCTCCCTGCGTGAGCTCCTGCTTGCCGAGGCCGCCGCGGCGTGCCCGGCCATCGTCGATGTTGAGATCACCTACGCGGGCGACGGCCTCACGCGCGTCGTCGTGTCCGTGGACCGTCAGCGATTCGCGCAGGGTGCCGAGGCCTCGGCGATGAAGGAGGCGCTGTCGGACGCCCTGAACGCCGTGGGCGCCAACCCGCGCCTCATCGCCTCGGCCGACCGGGTCGAGATCACGCCCGTGCTGCGCTGAACCGGCATCGAGTGCTCCTCGCGAAGCGTGAGGCGCGCAATGATTGCTGATCTGGCGGTCTCTCGCCATTTCTGGTATCGTTGGTACGACCGTCTGGGCGAAAGCCCGGAACGCAAGCGGAGAAATCCCACCTGGATACCCGCCTCTCGCCAGAGAGGATGCCGCCCACAGGGGCGTTGCGCAGGGGATCGGGTCCGGCGGTCAACGCCCGTGTGTGTTGACCCTATGGAAGCCTCCGTGCGCGTCGCGTAACGGAGGCTTTTCGTTACACGCATAAGGATTCTGTGGAAGGAGCCGCTCATCAGCGAGACTCGCATCAATGAGCGTATTCGAGTCCCCGAGGTTCGCCTCGTGGGACCCGGGGGTGAACAGGTCGGCGTCGTCCGAGTTGAGGACGCGCTGCGTCTGGCCGAAGAGGCCGGGCTCGACCTGGTTGAGGTTGCGCCGAACGCTAAGCCGCCCGTCGCAAAGCTCATGGATTACGGCAAGTACAAGTACGAAGCCGCCCAGAAGGCACGCGATGCTCGCCGCAACCAGGCGAACACGCAGCTGAAGGAAATCCGCTTCCGACTGAAGATCGACGATCACGACTTCGGCGTCAAGAAGGGCCACGTTGAGCGCTTCCTGTCCGCCGGCGACAAGGTCAAGGTCATGATCATGTTCCGCGGTCGAGAGCAGTCTCGCCCCGAGGCTGGCGTCCGCCTCCTGCAGCGCCTCGCCGAGGAGATTGGTGATCTAGCCACCGTCGAGTCGATGCCCCGTCAGGACGGGCGCAACATGACGATGGTGCTGGCCCCCACCAAGCGCAAGGCTGACGCCCTGACTGAGCAGCGCAAGCGCCGCGAGGCCGAGCGCGCTGAGCGCCGGGGCAAGCGCGCGGAGCGCGCCAGCAAGGACCAGGCCCGAGTGGCAGCCGACAAGGCTGACGAACAGGACTGACGGCGATACCCATCGCCTCACAACGAAGGAATAGAAATGCCGAAGAACAAGACTCATTCCGGTGCTAAGAAGCGCTTCCGCACGACCGGCTCGGGCAAGATCATGCGCGAGCAGGCCGGCGCCCGCCACCTGCTGGAGCACAAGTCCAGCCGCAAGACCCGTCGTCTGGCGACCGATCAGGTCCTGGAGACCGCTGACGTGAAGCGCGTCAAGCGTCTGCTGGGCAAGTGAGCTCGAGTTAGAGGAGAACAGTAGAAAATGGCACGTGTTAAGCGTTCTGTCAACGCCAAGAAGAAGCGTCGTACCGTACTCGAGCAGGCCTCCGGCTACCGTGGCCAGCGCTCGCGCATGTACCGTAAGGCCAAGGAGCAGGTCACTCACTCCTTCGTCTACTCCTACCGCGACCGCAAGGCCAAGAAGGGTGACTTCCGTCGTCTGTGGATCCAGCGCATCAACGCTGCTTCCCGCGCCCAGGGCCTGACCTACAACCGCCTTATCCAGGGCCTGAACCTGGCCGGCGTCGAGGTCGACCGTCGTATGCTGGCCGAGCTGGCCGTGAACGACATCAACGCGTTCAACGCCCTGGTGAAGGTCGCCAAGGACGCGCTGCCCGCCGATATCAACGCCCCCAAGGCCTGATAGGTGAGCCTTTCCGCCGAGCGCCTGACCGTTCTCGATAATCCCCGCGCCGATCGCGTGCGTAGGGTGTCGGGTCTGGTTGGGCGCTCGGCGCGTTCACGCTCGGGCCTGATGCTCGTTGAGGGGCCTCAGGCAGTGCGTGAACTTGTCGTGCATCGACCGTTTGCGGTGCGCGACGTGTACGTTCGCGAGGACGCATGGGAGACCCACGCGGATGTCGTGGACGTCGCCCGGCGCGCCACGCGCTGGGTGCACCCGGTGACCGCCGAGGTCTCGGCTGCCCTGTCGGGGGACTCGCAGGGCATCTGCGCAGTCGCATCTCTGGATGCGCTGTCGCGCGAACTGCCTGAGCCGAGCGTTGGTGAGACGATCGTCGTGCTCGCTCAGGGGCGCGACCCCGGCAACGTCGGCACGATCATTCGCACGGCCGACGCATTCGGTGCGGTCGGTGTCGTGGCTGTCGCGGGCACGGTCGACGTAGCCAGCCCGAAGGTCGTGCGCTCGAGTGCTGGTTCCGTTTTTCACATTCCCGTGTGCGTCGTGCCCTCTTTTGCGGATGCGCGCGCACTCGTTCATGGCCGCAGCGCGGCCCTGCTGGGCACCAGCGGTGGCGCCGGATCGTTGAGTCTTTCCGACCTCCTCGTGCAGGGCGTGTCGGCGCGCTCGCGCCTGTCCCAGTCCCACGCCTGGGTGTTCGGGAACGAGGCGCGGGGCCTGTCGGGCGATGAGATGCGCCTGTGCGACGCGCTCGTGTCGATCCCGATGACGGGGGACGCGGAATCCTTGAACGTGGCCAGCGCGGCCGCGACCTGCCTGTTTGCCTCCCAGACCGTGCGAGGCGTCGAGAACTGAGGCGGCTTGGGGGCGCGCTGGCGCACCCGCGACTAGTCTGGTTCCTATGAAGTTAGCTGAGCTCTCCGAGGCACAGTTGGTGTCTCATTTCCGCGAGTCTTTTCCGCGCGGCGAGCGCACGATGATTGGCATTGGCGACGACTGCGCCCAGGTTGCGGCTCCCGAAGGATCATTCATCGTGACGACGGACGTCATGGTGGAGGACCAGCACTTTCACCTGTCGTGGTCGACCGGATACGAGGTCGGCGCGCGCGTGGCCGCTCAGAACCTCGCGGACATCGACGCGATGGGCGGGCGTCCCTCGGCGCTCGTCGCCTCTGTGGTTGCGCCCCGCGACATGGACGCGGACGTGTTCCTGGATGTTGTCCGAGGCCTCGGGGATCGCGCGCGAGAGGCTGGCGCGGGCGTCGTAGGCGGTGACCTGAGTGCGGGGGAGAAGCTCGTCATTTCGATTACGGCCTTCGGCTATTGCCCGGGGCCGGTGGTGCGCCGTGATGGCGCGTGCCCCGGTGACCTTGTGGCGGTGAGCGGTACCCTTGGATACTCCTATGCCGGCCTTGATCTCCTGGAGGGTGGGCACGTCGATCCGTCAGCGCGAGTAGATGAGCAGCTGGGCGATCTGGCTCCGTTTGTCGACACTTACCGCGCGCCGAGGCCTCCGCTGGGCTCCGGCGTGGCCGCCGCGGCTGCGGGTGCTCGCGCGATGATGGACCTGTCGGATGGGCCCGCGACGGACGCGGCGCGCATCGCCAAGGCGTCGGGTGTCGTTATCGAGTTTGACCGAGAGGCTATCGAGGCCGAGGCGTCTCACCTGGCTCCCGCAGCCCGCGTCTGCGCGGTCGATCCCGTGCGGTGGGTGCTTCAAGGGGGAGAGGAACACGGGATGATCGCCGTTTTCCCGCCGGATGCGGCGCTGCCCGACGGATTCCGCGTCGTCGGTGTGGTCCGCGCGTGCCTGGCCGATGAGGAACCGCAGGCGATGATGGATGGCGCGGTCCTGCGCGGGGCGTGGGATCATTTCTCGGCTGATTCCGTAGACTAGTGTGATGTGGGCCGCTGGATTCTTTGTTTGTAGAAGGGGATGTGAAGCGGCTTGATGACCAATGATTGGAGTACATCAGGATGACCGACTTGACTGAGGGCACCCCGGCCTCGTCTCGACCGATGTCGCGCGTGGCGCGCAAGCTCGCAGAGTCGTCGGAGGAGATTCCGGCGACCGCTGGCCTGTCCCTGCCTGCGCTGCAGGGTGATGCCTGCGTGCCGCCGACGAAGGCCCTGCCCGTCGTTGAGATGGAAACTGATAGCGACGACTGACACAGGGTCCTATACACCCGGTGCCCGTCCGTGTCTGCGGACGGGCACGGTTTATCCGCAGTGTGATCGCTCTTTGACTATGGGCATCTGTGGCGTGATACTGAGCACGCCTAAATGGCCGATTGTCCGGACACGCGGGGTGTGGCGCTGGCTCGGTCGTGGATTGTCAATGGGTGTGAGGAGCACATGATGGGCACTGAGAAGAACGAGTCGATGGACGCGCCGATTCCGGCTCCGCCGGCGGGGGTGAGCCCGGCGGTTGCTGGCAACGGTGGGGTGGCTTTCACGCCGATGTCTGCGGCGGGTAGAAAGCGTGTGAAGCTGATTGGGATTCTGGTCGGTGTCCTCCTCGTGCTGGTGATCGCTGGTGTGGTGGCGATCAAGGTGGCCAATAGTTCTCGTACGCCCGAGGCGCAGGTGCGTCAGTACCTGGATCTGCTGGCCGCCGGTCATGCCAGTGCGGCCACGGCGATGGTCGATCCGGGCGTTCCGAACGATCAGCGAACCTTCCTCACTGACGGCGTCATGGCCTCGGCCCAGTCTCGCTTGGTCGTCGAAGATGTCGTTGCCGATAAGAACGATGAATCGAGCACGCGCTCGGTGACCGCGACTATGCAGGTCAACGGTGAGCGTTTCACGCACCAGTTCACTGTGACGAAAGCGAAGCCCACGATGGCGGTTCTGGACAACTGGAGGGTCAAGGATGCTCTGGTGTCCGAGGTGAGTGTCGACGCCCAGGGATACGCCCAATTTACGGTCGGCGACGTGAGCGCCGATGCCCCTAAGAAGCAACTCATGGGGGAAGGGACAACGTTCTTCTTCTATCCGGGCGTGTACACGTTTACGCCGGTCGCGCCGAGCGAATACGTCGATGCCACTCCCGAGACCGTTGCCGTACTCGATGTCGTCCATCGCGGCAATACCGACGGCGATGCGAGCGACGTGTCCCTGGTGGCTACTTATAACAATAATCTGAAGGATGCGGCGCTCGAGGCTGGCAAGGAGGTCATTGACTCGTGCGCGTCCATCCCGGGCAACCAGAACTCCGTGTGTCCCTTTGCGATTCAGAGCGATGCGCTCACCGCGGTTTCGGTGAAAACGATGCCCACATCCATGGAGCCGCTGAAGACAGACCCGGGAGCTTTCCAGGGGCACGTCACCTTCACGGCAACGTACTCGAACAAGTACTACATGGAGGGAACGCGCGACGTGGATACCGCGCTGGTTCTCGATGTGCAGTTCGACAGCAACGGGCTCCTGAAGCTCGATCAGGATGGCAAGCCTGACTTTAGGGTGTCCTTCGCCCTCTGATAGTTGGCCGTCACACACTATCCGTGTGGTGCTTGTCCGCTGGTGTGGACGGGCACCACACGTCTGTTATCCGATGCCGACTGGGACTCGGTGTCTGGTGCGATGAGCGCGTGTCCTTGAGGTGCCATGACGCTATGGGATATTGTCGAGTTCGTATCCGTTGATCCCTGCGTTATATCCCAGACGCGCAGATCGGCGACGCCAGCACAGTGAGGAGAAGCGATGGAACCGCATGCTAGCGATGTGAGGCAGGGGATGAGCGTCCCACCTGCCGCTCCTGAACGTAATCCGCAGGTGCCCCCGCCCCCGGCCCCTTCCCAGTCCCCGACGCCTCCGCCCGCTCCGAGCCCCCAGAATGTGGCCGTTCAGGCTGTCGCAGTCCCGCAGGCGGGCGTGACCTTCACGCCGATGTCGGACAAGAGTCGCCGTCGCATTAAGCGCATCGTCGTGGGCGTGGTTGCCCTCGTTGTTCTCGGGGTTGTTGCAACAGTGGCCCTGACGATCGCGAACTGGACGCGCACGCCCGAGGCGAAGGTTCGCCAGTACCTTGATCTTCTCGCGGACGGCAAGGCCAGCGCTGCGACGGCGATGGTTGATCCGGGGCTGCCCAACGACCAGCGAGGCTTCCTCTCCGACGAGGTCATGGCCTCGTCGAGTGCCCGCATCGAGGTGGAGGACGTGACCGCGGACGATGCGGAGCGCTCGAAGGAACGCGTGGTGACGGCGACGATGCGCCTCGACGGCGAACGCTTCACGCGTTCCTTCCGTGTCACTGAGGCGAAGAAAACCTTTGGTCTTCTGAAGAACTGGAAGATCCAGGATGCGATGGTCGCTCGCGTGGACGTGCAGGCAGACAACGTCACGCACTTCTCGATCGGCGGCGAAAAGATGTCGGTCGCGACGCTGAAGGAAGCCCCGAGCAGCTCCATCGTGCTCTACCCGGGCGTCTACACCTTCACCCCGGAGGAGACGGGCGAGTACATCGACGCTGCGCCCAAGACCATCTCGGTCAAGGCGGCAACGGGGTACGACAGCTCCTACTACGGTGGAACGGTCGAACTGAAGGGCACCTACAACGACAAGATGGCTGCCGCCGCGCTCGATGCTGCGGCTGCGCTCACGAACTCGTGCGCGACCGTTCCGGGCAACATCGACTCGGCGTGCCCGAGCGCTGTGCAGTCCCGGACCCTGGCCCTCCTGCAGGTCAAGACGATGCCCACGGCCATGAAGGCCACAACGGACGAAGGTGGCGTGTACACCGGTGAGGCAACGTTCACGATCCAGGGCATGGAGAGCTGGGATAAGCAGCGTGACGTGACGTCTCGCGTGACTGCGACGGTGAAGACCGACAAGGATGGAAATCTCGAGTTGGATGCGTCGGGCAAGCCGCAGTTCGAGGTTCGCTTCGGCTACTAAGGCCTCGAATGGGACCATTGACGCACCGGGTATGCGGACTCGACGAAAGAAGTTCGCATACCCGGTGGCGCACAGACGGTTGCACGCTATGATGGGTTGTTGGTAACTCTGTCACAGTGAACATGGAGCAGCCCGCATGAGCAACGATGCTAAGGCAACGAGCACCCGTCGGCCCGGCCGTCCGAAGGCCGGTAGCGAGGATAAGAAGGCGCGCATCCTGTCGGAGGCACTCACCCTTTTCTCGACGCAGGGCTACGTGGCAACCTCGCTTGCAGACATCGCGCGCGCCTCCGATATTTCAAAGGCGGGGCTCCTGCATCACTACTCTTCGAAGGATCAGCTGCTCGCCGCGGTGCTAGACGAGCGTGACCGCCGCATCGTCAGTCGACTCCCGCGCCCCGAGGAGGGGGCCGAGGCCGCGCTGGACGCCTGGGTGGACATGGTGGCACACAATCAGCGCCATCCCGACGGAGTGGCGCTCTACACGGCGATGTCGGCAGCCGTCATCGATTCGAAGCATCAGGCGCATCCGTGGTTTCGCGAGCACCTGATCGGTGCGATTTCCTACCTCGTTGAGGCTTTCGAGCACGGCAAGACCACGGGTGAGGTACGTGAGAACGCTCCGAGTGAGCAGATCGCGCGCCGCCTCGTGGCAATTTCGGATGGGCTTCAGGTCCAGTGGCTCTGCTCGCGCGCGGACGGTGGGCGTGCGCTCAACATGCACGAGGTCATGGCTGGTGTCGCCGTCGATATGAAGGAGCGGTGGCTCGTTCGCGCTGAGTGAGGCGGGATGTCGTCGCGTAGGGCGATGACGCTCGTGTGAGAAGCGACACTTGGAATATGACTTTGTGGGCGTTTTGCGCGATTCGGGGCTTAGGTCCCTTGATGGATCGTATCGGCGTCCTGTGATGCCCGCACAGGCAGGCTTGACGCGCGTTACGATGGACAAACCAGCATCCTTCACAACGTCGGGAGTTGTGCTGAGCGTGTCCAGCGTTGACGCCCCACGCGAGGCCGATAAACCGTCGCACATCCACGCCTGGAGGTCTACGCATGGCGAACGCCGCTGTTCCCACCCCGTCCCACCACGACACCAATGCTCGACGCTGTCCCGATGACCTATGGGCCTTGGGGGAGCGGGCGGTCATCCGCGCCCGCCGCTGGGCCGATGAATCGGCGTGTGAGCCCACGCCGCGCTCGGCCAAGCTCCTGTCCCGCATCCTCGCCGACCCGGACGGACTTACTTTCACGACCCGATTCGTTGACGACGTCGTGCGCCCCGCGGACCTGGACGTTGCCAGCGCGGCCATGAAGCGCCTGTCGGCCGGCCGAAAGAACTTCCTGCCCCCGGCTCTGGCCGCGGCGATGGGTCTCGGCTCGACCGCTTCGCTCCTCGCTCCTCGTACGGTGACAGCGGTGGCCCGGCGCGTATTCCGCGAGATCGTCGGCGACCTCGTCGTCGATGCGACCGACAAGGGCCTGGGACCCGCGCTTGCCCGCCTGCGCAAGGGCGGCAACCGTCTGAACGTGAACCTCCTCGGTGAGGCCGTTCTCGGTGAGAAGGAAGCATCTCACCGCCTGGCCGAGGTCTCTCGCCTCGTGACCCGCGAGGACGTCGACTACGTGTCCATCAAGGTCTCCGCGGTGACAGGCCCCCACAACCCGTGGGGCTTCGAGGGGGTCGTCGACCACGGCGTGAGCGCGCTCCTGCCGCTCTACCGCCTCGCTCGCGACAACGGGACGTTCCTGAACCTCGACATGGAGGATTACAAGGACCTCGACCTGACGATCGCGGTGTTCACCGCGATCCTCGACCAGCCGGACATGCGCGGTTACGAGGCCGGCATCGTTCTCCAGGCCTACCTGCCCGATTCGCTCGGTGCTCTCCAGCGTCTCCAGGAGTGGGCGAGCGCACGCGTGGACGCGGGAGGTTCGCGCATCAAGGTCCGCATCGTCAAGGGCGCGAACCTGTCCATGGAGAAGGTGGACGCCGAGATTCACGGCTGGGAGCTGACGACCTGGCCATCCAAGCAGGCCACCGACACCAACTACAAGCGGATGCTGAGCTGGGCGATGACGCCCGAGCGCACCCGCGCGATTCGTCTGGGAGTGGCCGGACAGAACGTCTTTGATATTGCTTTTGCCTACGAGCTGCGGGCAGCGCGAGGCGTCGAGGACAGCGTCGAATTCGAGATGCTCTCCGGCATGGCAACCGGCATCCAAGAGGTCGTGCGTCGCGATGTCGGCTCCCTCCTCCTGTACGTCCCGGTCGTCAACCCCCGAGAGTTCGACGTCGCCATCTCCTACCTGGTGCGCCGCCTGGAAGAGAACGCTGCGCCCGAAAACTTCATGTCCGGCGTCTTCGATATCGCCACGAACGAGGACGTCTTCGCCCGCGAGCGCGACCGATTCCTCGCGGCTTTGTCCGACGTCGATCCGGACGCTCCGCTTCCCGTTCCCAACCGCGTCCAGGATCGTCTGGCCGAGCGCGACGCCGGGGTGGGCGCCGAGCAGGGGAGCCTCGCCGAGCGTGCGCGTCGTCCCTTCGCCTCCGAGCCGGATTCAGATCCCGCCCTCGCCGCCAATCGGCAGTGGGCCCGTGAGATTGCTGCGGCAATCCCGGCCTCGACGCGGGGCATCGAAGCCGTGCGTGCCGGCGCGCAGGCACTCTCCTCGAACGAGGCGGTTGACGCTCTCGTCGAGGCGAGCACCAAGGCGGCGCACGCCTGGCAGGCCCTGACCCCCGAGGAGCGTGCAGCCGCACTGCATCGCGTCGGCGATGTTCTTGCCGCGCGTCGGGGCGAGCTCATCGAGGTCGCCGGATCTGAGGCCGGCAAGACCATCGATCAGGCCGATCCTGAGGTGAGTGAAGCGATCGACTTCTGTCATCACTACGCACAGGCCTCGTTGCAGCTCGCCGATGAGACGTACATGGCGGGTGCGCGATTCGTGCCCGTGGACGTCACTGTCGTTGCCTCGCCGTGGAACTTCCCCGTGGCTATCCCCGTGGGTGGGGTCGCCGCGGCGCTGGCGGCGGGTAGCGCGGTGATCCTCAAGCCGGCCCCTCCGGCCAAGCGTTGCGCCGCGGAGCTCGTCGCGGCTTTCCACGAGGCCGGGGTTCCCCGCGATCTGGTAGCCTTCGCCCCGCTCGAGGACGGGGACGTGTCGCGCTACCTGGTGACCCACGAGGGCGTCGATCGTGTCATCCTGACGGGATCGTACGACACGGCGCGTCTCTTCCGTTCGTGGAAGCCAGACATGCACCTGCTGGGTGAGACCAGCGGCAAGAATGCCATCATCGTCACGCCGTCCGCTGACCCCGATCTGGCGGTGCGCGACATCGTTCATTCGGCCTTCGCGCACGCGGGACAAAAGTGCTCGGCGTCCTCCCTGCTGATCCTCGTCGGATCCGCGGGACGCTCGAGTCGCATCGCCCGCCAGCTCGTGGATGCGGCCGCCTCGCTGCGCGTGGGCCTGCCCGCGTCCCTGGACTCGCAGGTCGGTCCCGTCGTCGTGCCCGACGACGAGAAGGCCGTGCGAGGCCTGACCACCCTGGGCGAGGGTGAGCACTGGGTGCTCGAGCCCCGGTACCTGGGCGATGGGCTGTGGACCCCCGGTGTCCGTGCGGGTGTGGTGCCCGGTAGCGAGTTCCACCTCACCGAGTACTTCGCCCCCGTCCTCGGCGTCATGCGCGTCGATACCCTCGAGGACGCGATCGAGGCCGTCAACGAGGTCGACTACGGACTGACCTCCGGCCTCCACACGCTCGACACGGATGAGCTGGCCACCTGGCTGGAGGGCATCGAGGCTGGCAACCTCTACGTCAACCGTGGCATTACCGGCGCGATCGTCCGCCGCCAGCCTTTTGGCGGCTGGAAGCGCTCCGCGATCGGCTCGACGACGAAGGCCGGTGGCCCCTCGTACCTGCTGGGCCTGGGCGAGGTTGAGCCTGCCCGCGAGACGAGCGTGGGGGCCTCCGGTGCTCCCGCGGAGGCGCTCGATCCGAGTGTGCTCGCCCTGTGCCAAGCGGCCGGGCCTCACCTGAGCGCGGATGATGCGGCCGAACTGAGTCGTGCGGTCACCGCGGACGGCGCTGCCTGGGCATCCGAATATGGGGCGAACCGCGACGTCACCGGCATGACCTGCGAGCGTAATGTCCTGCGCTACCGTCCCACGCCGGTCCTCGTGCGTGCCGGAAGCGGGACTGCCCTTGTCGATACCGTGCGCGCGCTTGCGGCGGGCATCCTCGCGGGCGGACCCATCGGACTATCCGTCGCCGACGAGCTTCCGGCTAGCGTCCGGGAGCTGCTGGAGGGCTGGGGTATCGAGGTAACGGTCGAAGACGCGCACTCGTGGGATTCTCGCCTGGCGATGGTGGCGAACTCCGGTGGCCTGGGCATGCGCGTGCGTGTCCTCGGTCCGCGCGATGAAAGCTCGCAGCAGCGCTGGGCGGACGCGACCCGCGCGAGCGGCGGCAGCCCTGACGTCGCCTTGTACACGGGTGCCGTCACGGCGTGGCCGCACTCGGAGCTACTGCCGTTCCTGCGCGAGCAGGCGGTCTCGATCACGAACCACCGTTTCGGTACCCCGCTCGACCTGGCTGCGGATCTCCTCTGAGCCTCGCCTCCTGAGAGCGCACGGGGAATCCGGACGTACAAGGGACGCGTCAGCGCCCGCGACTTCTCGTCGCGGGCGCTGACCCGTACGCGCGGGCGACAACGGACGGGGAGTGGATGATAGTAACGCCGGAGGGGCGAGCCTGTTGGCTCGCCCCTCCGGCGTTACGTCAGTGTCGACTCAGATCGCGCGGGCGACCTTGTCGGACTTCAGGCACTTGGTGCAGACGTTCAGGCGCTTGGGCGTCCCATTGACCAGGGCGCGAACGCGCTGAATGTTCGGATTCCACCGGCGGTTGGTGCGAACGTGCGAGTGCGACACGCTCTTGCCGAAGCCGGGTCCCTTACCGCACACGTCACAAACGGCAGCCACGATGTTCTCCTCGGTATGTCTTCCAGTTCAGTCTTTGTCTCCGCGCTTGCGGAGAACGCATCCTTCGGTGCTTGAACCGAAGGCAACCATGACAGAATAGCGGACGAACCACGCTTTCAACAAGTCGCAGCCGATCTGGGTCGTGTCAGGTCGCACACACCGAGCCGCGCAGGGACAATGGGAGGGGGCTGAAAGGGGAGTCATGGAACTGAATGCGTCTGTCATCATCGAGGCGTGTCGCGCCGGGGCTGAGGAAGCCGCCAGGCTCGCGCCTTTCCTCGACGACCTGGACGGATGGGACGGGGCGGACTGCGACACGGGCTCGAATGGTGCGGCGACGATGGCTGCACTCGAGGCCGCGATGGATTCCCTGGACCCGCGTGCTCACCTGCGCGACGCGCTCGAAGCGGCCGTGGAGACGATTATCCGCCGCGGCCTCGGACATAGCGGCATCGCCCTCGGTGCTCTCTTTGAGGCGTGGGTCGGCGCGCTGGGGGACGAGCCTCATGTCACGCCGCTCGCGCTGCGCCGCATGCTTGCGGCATCCTTGACTCCCGTGGCCTCCTCCATTGAGTGGTCCGACGCCCTCGTCGAAATGCTCGGCGGGGCGGTGCGTGAACTTGAGGACCTGGGGGCGACGCTCCCGGAGGTCGAAGACGTCTTCTCCCGTTTCTCTTCCCAGGCACAGATCGGCCTCGTCGAGGCGACGAATGAGGCAACGGGTCGCATCGACCCCGGTGGCGCGTTCATCGCTCTTGTCCTGGCCTGCATCGACGCGTCGATGCGGGGCGACGTCGGAATTCTTCAGTCGTTTACCGCGATGCTGGCCGATCTCGCGGAGCGTCATTCGCGTGCGCCCGAGGCCGCCTCCCCTCCGCCCGGCCGCGACTTCACGGTCGACATCATCCTAGAGGGGACGCAAGAGGACCTGGCTGCGTTGCTCGCGCGCCTCGGTGGCCTGGGGGCGCGCCTGTCCTACGTGGGCAGGGTCGATCTCTTTGGCATGGGGGAGTGGCGTCTGCATGTGGACACCTCGGCCCCTCTGGCCGCGCACCCCACCTCGGGGCAGGTCATCCGTTTCCAGGTCTGTGACGCCCGCCCGGACGCGCAGATCGGCATCGACGAGCTGGCCGACGAGGGGCTGAGCCACCGCGGCGTGCGCCTGCTGCAGCGCCGCCCGATGCGCCGCGTCGAGCGCGCCCGCGTCATCGCCTGCACGCGAGCCCCCGGCCTCGTTGAAGACCTCGCGCGCGCGGGAGCGGTCGTGTTCTTAGACCTGAGCGCTGGGGACGCCGCGGGCATCGTGTCGGCAGCCACCTCGCGCACGGGCGTGACCCTCGTGGCCACGTGCGACGAGGCCAGCGCTTCCCTGGTCGGCACCGTGGCCTCGGTGCTACCGTCCCCCGCCCCGGGTGTTCCCGCGATTCTGCGCGCGGGTAGCCGCGATGACCTGGACGTCCTTGCGGTCGCGCGTGCCTGCGCCCCGTTGTTCGTGCCCCAGCCGGGCGGTGTCGAAGCCGCTCCGACGCTGGCGCGCATGCTGCGCGACGGCGCGCACGACGCCCTCGCCTCGTGTGCGAGCGCCCCGCTGCCACCGGGCGGCGACCCGGAGGGCATCGCCGAGGCACTGGCTGAGGCCTCACGCAGTGGCGGTGATTCCTGGCGCCTCCTTATTTCACGCGACGACGACGGCCCCTACACCGTGGCCACCGTTCGTCAGCTGCTCTCCACGCGAGACGCGTCGTCCACGATCGACCTGGAGACCTGGGACGGCGGGCAGAGCGGGCCGAGCCTGGTCGCGGGGTGCGCCTCGTGAGCGCACTCGACGTCCCCCTGTCCCTGCGCCTGCCGAAGAAGACGGCGAAGGCCCTCGAAGGGGCCGGCGTGGCGACTGTCGGAGATCTTTTGATGGTCGCGCCGCGCCGCTACTACCACTGGGGTCGCCTCACGCCGCTGTCCTCCCTGCGCGAGGGCGAGGACGTGACGATCCTCGCCGAGGTCGCCGGCGCACACCTCGTGGCCAACCGATCCGGCTCGGGCGTGCGCTTGGAAGTCACCCTCACCGACGGCGTCCAGTTCCTGTCGGCTACCTTCTTCGCGAAAAACCAGTACAAGCTCGCCCCCATCGAACGTCTCCTGACGCCGGGGCAGTCCTTCCTCTTCGCGGGCAAGGTCGGGGCCTACCGCGGCAAGCTGCAGCTCACCCATCCCTCCTTCGAGGGCGTGGATGGGGAGGACATCGAGCGCATTGCCTCGCGCCCCATCCCGATTTACCCAGCGACCGGATCGCTGGCCTCGTGGGCGATCGCCCGAGCAGTCGGCATGGTGCTGGACCACCTGGACGATGCCGACGTGCCCGACCCGGTCCCCGCCGACGTGCGCGAGCGTGCTGGCTTCGCCTCCCACGCCTCGTGCCTGCGCGCCCTGCACCAGCCCGAGACGGACGAGGACTACCAGCAGGCACGCCGCGCCCTGGCCTTCGCCGAAGCCTTTGTCCTCCAGGTGGGGCTGGCCGCGCAGCGTCGGGGCGCGCGGGCCGTGGCGGCGCTGGCCTCGCCGATTGACGCGCCGCTGTGCGAGCGTTTCCGCTCGTCGTTGCCTTTTGAGCTCACGGACTCCCAGCGTCAGGCGGTCGCCCAGATCGGGGCCGACCTGGCCGGCGAGGTGCCGATGCAGCGGCTCCTGCAAGGAGACGTGGGATCGGGCAAGACCGTCGTCGCCCTCAGTGCGCTGCTCCAGGTGGTTGCCGCCGGTCACCAGGGGGCGTTCGTCGCGCCGACCGAGGTCCTGGCAGAGCAGCATGCCGCCTCGCTGCGGGCGCTCCTGGAGCCCCTGGGGATGGACGCCCCGGACGTTCGCCTGCTGACGGGTTCAACGACGCCCGCCGCCCGCCGCGAGATTCAGGCTGCGATGAACGCGCTACAGCCGCTCATCGTCGTGGGGACCCACGCCCTCTTTCAGGAGAGCGTGCGTTTCGCGGACCTGGCCCTCGTCGTCGTCGACGAGCAGCACCGCTTCGGCGTCGAGCAGCGAGCCGCGCTGCGCGGGGCGCGCGAGGACGGGCGCGCGGTTCACGAGCTCGTCATGACCGCGACACCGATTCCGCGAACGATCGCCATGACCGTCTTTGGAGACCTCGACGACACGCGCATGAGCGGCATGCCCTCGGGGCGCACCCCCGTGGCCACCTACCTCGCTGACAGCGCCAACGCCGCGTGGGTGGAGCGCACGTGGGCGCGAGCCGCGGAAGAGATCGCCCAGGGGCGTCGCGTCTACGTCGTCTGCCCGCGTATCGACGCCTCCGACGACGTCGCCGATGCCGAGGAGGAGGGCGCGCGCCCCCTCGCCTCCGTTGAGGAGGTCGCCGCCTACCTGCGCTCCCACCCGGCCCTGTCCGGCATTGCCATCCACGAGCTGACGGGACGCACGCCCTCGCCCGTCAAGGCGCAGATCATGGAGGATTTCTCAGCCGGACGTGCGCCCCTCCTCGTCGCCACAACCGTCATCGAGGTCGGCGTCGACGTGTCGGAGGCGACCCTCATGGTTATCCTCGACGCCCAACAATTTGGCCTCGCCCAGCTCCATCAGCTGCGCGGGCGCGTCGGGCGCTCCTCCCTGCCGTCGCTGTGCATCGCCATGCATCGCCACGAACTCACGGACTCGGGCAGAGCACGCCTCCAGGCTTTCGCGGACACGACCGACGGTTTCGAGCTTGCCGAGGCCGACCTGCGCCTGCGCAAGGAAGGCGACGTCCTTGGAGCCGGCCAGTCGGGCACGGCCACCCACCTGCGCTTCCTGTCTGTGCGCCGCGACGAGGCGCTGATCCGCCGCGCGAAAGGCGAAGCCGAAACCCTCCTGGAACAGGACCCGATGCTGGAGCGCCACCCGGACCTCGCCCGGGCGCTGCGCGCTGCATCGGACGGACAGATCGAGTGGATGCAACGCTCCTGAGGTGCGCCCGGTAGGGTAGGGGTATGACCAGAATCGTCGCAGGCAGCGCCAAGGGGCGTACCCTCGCCGTGCCCAAGTCCGGCACTCGTCCCACCTCCGAGCGGGTCCGCGAGGCCCTCTTTTCGCGCCTGGACCACATGAACGTGCTGGACGGCGCGACCGTCCTCGACCTCTACGCCGGAACGGGCGCTCTTGGCCTCGAAGCCCTGTCGCGCGGCGGCGCCCACGCCACCCTCGTCGAAAAGGCATCTGCCGCAGCCCGCGTCGCCTCCGCGAACGTTCGCTCGACGGGCCTGCCCGCCCGCGTCGTCACCGCCGACGCGCGCACCTACCTGAGCGCGCGCAGCGGGCAAGCGCTCGCGGGAGACATCGACCTGGTGTTCATCGACCCTCCCTACGACATCGCCGAAGACGACATGACGACGGTGCTGTCTTCCCTCGGCCCGTGGATCGGCCCCGACGCCCTCGTCGTCGTCGAACGGTCCACGCGCGCGCCCGTCCCCACGTGGCCGGGCTTCCTCGTCCTCGAGGACCAGCGCACGTGGGGCGAAACCGTCGCCTACTTCGCCGGTCCGCCCCTGCCCAAGGACGACTCCGACGAAGAGTCGCAGGCCCATGAGGGCACCCCGGCCTCGTCGCACGCTGAGGAGGAAGAACGATGATCGCGCTGTTCCCCGGTTCTTTCGACCCTTTCACGAACGGGCACCTCGACGTCGCGCAGCGCGTCTGTGCCATCGCCGACCGCCTCATCATCGGCGTTGGGGCGAACCCCGCCAAGCGCGGCCTCATCGCCCCCGAAGATCGCGTCGCGCTCATCGGGGAAGCCACAGCACACCTGGGCGGCGTTGAGGTCGTCCTGCTGCAAGGGGCGACGATGGACGAGGCCTCGCGCCTGGGGGCCACGCTCATCGTCAAGGGCGTGCGCTCGTCGATCGACGTGGACTACGAGGCCCCCCAGGCGGTCTTCAACCGTGAGATCGGGGGCGTCGACACCTGGTGGATTCCGACCCGTCCGGACCTCGCACACGTCTCCTCGAGCGCCGTGCGCGAACTTGTGGGTCTGAAAAAGGATATTTCTCGGTATGTCCCTCCAGCGATTGAGCGATTTTTGACCGACAATAGAAACTGAATAATGCCCGGTGGAACGCAGGAGGCAGCCATGGCTGACACGACCGACAACCAGACTCAGGACGAGTGGAACGAGGAAACCGTCTACGGTCCCTCCACCGTGATCGCTGCCCTCGATCAGATCGAGGACCTCGTGGAGTCCTCGCGCACGGTTCCCCTGTCGGCCTCAATCATGGTGAACAAGGCCGAGATCCTTGACCTGCTTGACCAGGCCCGCGAGGCCCTGCCCGAGGACCTCGTGGCCGCCGATGCCGTCGTCGCCGACGCGGATGCCGTCCTGGGACGCGCCGACTCTGCCGCTGAGACGCGCATCGCCGAGGCGAACTCGCGCGCCTCCTCGACCCTCGACCAGGCCAATGAGCGCGCCGCGCAGATCCTCGCCGACGCCGAGGAAGAAGCCGAGCGCACGCGCTCGCGCGCAAACGACGAGGCCACCGCGCTCGTCTCGCAGGCCCGCTCGGATGCCGAGGCCACGATCGCCGACGCGAACGCCCAGGCCGCCCGCATCGTCTCCACCGAGAACATCGTGCGCATGGCCGAGGATCGCGCCCGCGAGATCGTTTCCGAGGCCAAGCGCTCGGCAGCCTCCCTGCGTGAGGGCGCCGACGACTACGTGGCCTCCTCGCTGGACGAACTTGCCCACCTCATCTCCGACCTGTCGCGTCGCACCGACGCGGGACGTCGCAAGATCGCGGAACGCCGCGGCGTCGACGTCACCGATGTGGATCTGACCAATGACTGATAATTCCCTGACCCTGTCCCTGGCGCGCCTGCCGCGCGCCCTGGGTTCGACGCTGCACCAGGACCTCGTGTGGGTGACCCCCGACGACCTGGGCACCCCCTCCATGTCGGCCGTCCCCGGCGTCCCCCTGGACGTGTCGGTGGACTTGACCAGCGTCGAGGACGGCGTGCTCGTGCAGCTCTCCACCTCCGTGGATCTCGTCGGGGAGTGCGTGCGCTGCCTCGACGAGGTGCGCGAACACCACGACGTCTCCAGCGCGGAGGTCTACTTCGAACCCGGTGCCCCCGCCCTGACTCCCACGGACGACGAGGACGAGGAGGTCGAGGACCTGTTCGTCATCGGCGAGCGCGACACGATCAACATCGAGACGCAGCTGCGCGATGCGATCATTCCCCTCGTGGATCCGCGCCCGCTGTGTAGCGAGGACTGTGCGGGCCTGTGCGATGTCTGCGGCGAGAAGTGGGCGGATCTGCCTTCCGACCACGAGCACTTCGTCGTCGACCCGCGCTTGGCTTCGCTGGCCTCCCTGCTGGGCGACGACGCCGAGCCGGGGCGATCCTGATGAGTCGATCCAAGCACCTGCCCGTTCCTCCGCGCACCGACACGGAGGCGCTGGTGGAGGCGTGGGGGACCCGCATCGACGCCCCGCTCCTGCAGCTGGCGCTCGTGCACCGGTCCTACGCGAACGAGGCCGGGGGCATCGCGAACAACGAGCGCCTCGAGTTCCTGGGTGACTCGGTCCTGTCGATCGTGATCGCGCAGAAGCTCTACGAGCAGTACCCGGACGTGGCCGAGTCGGACCTGTCGCGCATGCGTGCAGCGACCGTCTCCCAGCAGCCCCTGGCTGCCGCCGCCCGCCGGATCGGCCTGGGTGACTTCGTGTTCCTGGGCAAGGGCGAGTCGACGCACGGGGGACGCGACAAGGATTCGATCCTGTCCGACACCTTCGAGGCGCTCATCGGCGCAACCTATCTGACCAGCGGCCTGGAAGAGGCGCGCCGGGTCATCCTCGAGCGCCTGAGCTTCCTCCTCGTGGACGCTCCCTCGCGCGGCCAGCACCAGGACTGGAAGACGATCCTCATCGAGCACGCGCAGGCGCAGGGCCTGGGCGAGGTCTCCTACGAGGTCGAGGGGCAGGGACCGGACCACCAGCGCGTGTTCACGGCCCACGCTTTCGTCTCCGAGCGCCCCGATCCGATCGGCGCGGGACAGGCCTCGTCGAAGAAGCACGCGGAGAACGCGGCCGCCCAGGATGCGATGAGCCGCCTGTCTCCCGAGAAGTAGTAAGTACACGAGGGCGTTTGCCCTCCCGACGGTTAGAATCAACACGTGAGTGAAAATACGTCTGCGCGTACGCGCGTCATGATCATTGACGACCACGAGATCGTTCGACGTGGCATTGCCGAGATCGTCGACCGCGACGACGCCCTCGAGGTTGTCGCCGAGGCCGGCTCCGTTGCTGACGCTGTGCGCCGCGCCGACCTGGTGCGTCCTGACGTGATCCTGGTGGATCTGCAGCTGCCCGATGGCACCGGCATCGACATCATGAACCGACTGCGTTCCTCCCACCCGCAGATCCTCCCCGTCGTGCTCACCTCCTTCGACGACGACGAGGCCCTGGCTGAGTCCCTCGAAGCGGGTGCCCGTGCGTACATCCTCAAGACCGTGCGCGGCGCGGAAATCACCGACGTGATCAAGGCGGTCGCCGACGGTCGCGTGCTGCTCGACGAGCGCACCCTGACGCGTCGCCGCGTCGATCATGAGGATCCGACCGCCGACCTGACGCCGTCGGAGCGCAAGGTTCTGGACCTGATCGGCGATGGCCTGTCGAACCGCGAAATCGGCGAGAAGCTGGGCGTTGCGGAAAAGACCGTGAAGAACCACATCACCTCCCTCCTGTCGAAGATGGGCCTGCAGCGTCGCACGCAGGTGGCCGCGTGGGTGGCCGGGCAGAGGGCGGCGTCCTGGCGTAACTGAGCCACTGCCTCGTCCCGGATGAGGTGAGACGAACGCGAGCGGGTCGGAATTATCCGGCCCGCTCGGCTTGTGTGCGGGCCCGTCAGCTTATTTATCCCGCGCATTCAGTTGTTTATTAATCAGGGGAACACCTGATTTACGAGAAAGCTACTGTCAAACTGGTTCATGAAAAAGCCCTGTGGGGTAACGTTCGCCTCATCCTCACCGTTGAGGACGGACACTGTCGTCCACCATCACCCCTTGAAAGGACACCCCGTGAACCTCAAGCGAATGCTTGCCGGTTGTGCGGTCGCTACGGCACTGGTGCTCGCACCCATGAGCGCCCCGAGTTTTGCCGACGCGCCGCCAGCGCCTACCGGCGTCCCCGCAGCGGTACCACTGAGCTCCACTCCCAAGATCGCCAAGTGGCAAGAACTCCAGTACGGCATGTTCATGCACTTCGGCGTCTACTCCGTCTACGGCGGCTACTACAACGGCCACCGCCAGGGCATGGGCTACCCCGAGCAGATCAAGGCCTGGGAGAACATCCCCACCGACGACTACCTGCTCAAGGCCAAGGACCTGGCCGCGAACTTCGATGCCTCCGCCATCTGCAAGACAGTCCACGACTCGGGTATGAAGTACCTGATGATCACGTCGAAGCACCATGACGGCTTCGCGATGTGGGACACGAAGACGACCGACTACAACATCGTCAAGCAGTCCAACTACGGCAAGGACCCGATGAAGGAGCTGTCCACCGAGTGTAACAAGCTCGGCGTCAAGCTCGCCTTCTACTTCTCGATCATCGACTGGACGAAGCAGACCCCCGAGCCCTACGGCAACGTCAATCCCATCGATGAGGACCTGATGACGACCGTTATCAAGCCCCAGCTGACCGAGCTTCTGACCAACTACGGCCCGATCGCCGAGCTGTGGTTCGACATGGGCGGCCCCACCGCCGAGCAATCCCAGCGCATGGCCCAGTGGGTCCACGAGCTCCAGCCCGAGACGATGGTCAACTCCCGCGTGTGGAACAAAGCCGGCGACTTCGAGGTCGGCGGCGACAACTCGGTGACCACGGACTTCCACATGGGTCCCTGGGAGTCGATTCGCTCGATCTACCCGTCCTGCTGGGGATATTGCTCGTGGGCGAACCGCGACAATAGCGCGAAGAGCTACAAGGAACGCGAGCTGATTAACAACCTGATCGGCACGGTCGCCTCGGGTGGCCAGTTCGCCTACAACATCGGCCCCAAGGGTGACGGCACGATCGACGCCTTCGACTCCGGCGTCGTCACCGAGGTCGGCCAGTGGATGCAGCGTCACCCCGACGCCATCACGGGAGCCCGCCCGACGTGGTACCCCGCCCCCAACTGGGGCAAGGTCATGACCAAGGGCAACGACCTGTACTTTTTCCCCGAACTGTGGAGCCCCGGCAAGACCCTGACGCTTCCCAGCGTTGGCGGCCACGTCACCGCCGTGACCGTGGATGGCACCGACCGTTCGCTTGAGTTCACCCAGGACGGCACCACCCTCACGGTGACCATGTCGGGTGAGAACCCGGAGCCGAACCTGCGCCCCGTCGTCAAGGTCACCTTCGATGGCGCTCCGATGTACGTGCCCACGCAGACGGTCACCGCCGTCGACGGTGCGACCATCTCCTCGGAGCAGTTCTTTGGACGCGCCTCCGCGCTGCGCTACTCCGGCGCACAGGCCTACGACGCATACCTCGTGAACAAGACGGACAAGGCCATCACCGACCTGACCCTGAAGTTCTCCGGCAACTTCGACGCCTCCACGACCTACAAGATCACCCTCGGGACCACCTCCATCGAGGTGACCGGCGCCCAGATCGAGGCCGGAGAAGTCGGCGAGGGACTCAGCCTCGAGCCCGGCAAGGTGACGCCCCTGCGCCTCGAACTGGCACACCCCTCCTACTACGCCAACCCGATCGGCCTGCGCTCCGTGAGCGCGACCCTGCACGTCTACGGCGAGAACGCTGCCACCCAGCCTCCCGTCATCGCCACGGACCCTTCCTCCGTGTCCGTGAAGGCGGGGGAGAGCGCCACCTTCACCGTCGTTGCCTCGGGCCGCCCAGCCGCCACCATCCAGTGGTACCGAGTCCCCAAGGGATCGGCCGAAGGAACGGCGATCCCGGACGCCACGAGCTCCATGTACACCCTGACGACCACGCTCGAGGATGACGGCGCGCAGTTCTACGCCGTCGCCACGAACGCCAACGGATCCACCACCTCGGCGCGCGCGACCCTGACCGTCACCAAGGGCAGCGACAACCTGGCCCTTAACAAGACGGCCTCCATGTCCTCCGTCGGCTGGGGTGGCACCGCCTCGCGCGCCGTCGATGGCAACACGGACGGCGTGTGGGACAACGGATCGGTCGCCCACACGGGCAAGCAAGCGAACCCCTGGTGGGAGGTAGACCTCGGCGAGACACACCCCCTCGGCGTCGTGAACGTCTGGAACCGTTCCTCCTCCGACAACTGCCAGGGAATCTCCTGCGACCAGCGCCTGCACGACTTCTGGGTCGTCGCCTCCACGACGCGCCTGTCCGGTAACTTCAACCCGGCCACCGCCGGCGCGGTGGACGGCGTCCACATGATCAAGGTCGACGGAGTCGGCGGTCGCCCGAGCGCGGTCGACTTCGAGGGCTTCGACGCGCGCTTCATCCGCGTCATCCAGCCCACCGAGTTCGGTGAGTTCGCGCTCGCGGAGGTCGAGGCCTTCGCGGCGCCCGCGCCAACCCCGGACCCCGATGACCAGGAGGCCCCGGTCATCAAGCCGCTGACCGTGACGGCCAACCCCGCCGAAGACGCGCAGATTTCCGGCGATGGTGCGTTCCGCACCGTGACGGCGAAGGAAGGCACGCAGGTCACGATCAAGGCCGAAGCGACCGGCAAGCCCGCCCCGACCCTGTTCTGGCAGATCAAGCGCGAGGGCTCCGATTCGTGGGCCATCGTCGAAGAGGAGAATGGCCCCGAGCTGACCCTCACGATTGACGGCGAGAACAACGGCTCGGTCATCCGTGTCATGGCCATGAACGAGGCCGGGGTTGCCGAATCGGGTCTCGTGACCCTTGCCCTGGCCGAGGAACCGGCACCTGAGCCCGAGCCGAGCCCCGATCCGACCCCGGACCCCGCGCCCACGCCCGACCCGACCCCGGACCCCGCGCCCGCTCCCGATCACACGGTGGGCACCTGGATGAACGACGGTGCCGGCTGGTGGTGGAAGATCAGCGCCGGCGGCTACGCCAAGAATGAGACCCTGACGCTCGGTGGCAACGTCTACCGCTTCGACCAGAACGGCTACATGCTGACCGGCTGGGTCTACTGGGATGGCGCGTGGCGCTACCACAACGGCGCCGGAGCGCAGGTCACCGGATGGGTCAACCTGGGTGGCTCGTGGTTCTACCTGACGCCAGAGACCGGCGCGATGGTCACCGGCTGGCACATGGTGGGAGACAAGTGGTTCTTCTTCGCCTCCAACGGCGTCATGGCCACCGGTTGGCTCTACACGGGCGGTGCCTGGTACTACCTGGATCCGTCCGGCGCGATGCACACCGGCTGGCTTCAGATGGGCTCGCACTGGTACCTGATGAGCGACAGCGGCGCCATGATGATCGGATGGGTGCCGATCGGAAGCACCTGGTACTACTTCGGAGCCTCGGGCCAGATGGCCACCGGCTGGCAGCAGATCGGTGGCACCTGGTACTACTTCGGGACCGGAGGCGACATGTACACGGGCGGCCACTGGATCGGCTGGCGCTGGTACACCTTCGGGAGCGATGGACGCTGGCTGGGCTGACGCTCAGCTGAGAGCCGGGAGATAGATAGCTCTCGTCTACAAGCGGTGGGGGTGGAGTTCCAATCGGAACATCCACCCCCACTGTCGTCTTGTGCGGTTGAGTCTCCTCAGCCCTCGAGCGGAGCGATCCAGCGGATCTGGGTGCCCACCCCGCCGTCGCCGCTGCTGGTATCAAACGAGCCGCGGTGTCGTCGCGCGCGTTCCGCCATGTTTGCCAAGCCGGAGTTTCGAGTGCGCGACGGGTTGATGCCTCGTCCGTCGTCGGTGATCGTGATGCGCACGCGCCCCGATTTTCCCCGGCCCGACACATCGACGCACACGGCCGCCGCGGTCGCGTGCGCGTGGCGGGCGATATTCGACAGGCCTTCGCGGACAATCGCTACGACATCGTCGGACAGGTCCGGATCGACGCGACCGTCGAACTCGTCGATGACGACGAGCTCGTTATCCAAGTCCGAGTTGATGGCATCGCCGTCGAGCGTGATGAGCAGCGAAGGGGCGAAGCCCAGGGCGGAACGCGTGAGCGACGATTCACGGCGGATTCTCTCCACCAGGCCGACGGCCTTGTCGCGCTCGCGCAGGTTGTGCACGATCGTGCGGATCTGACGCACGGCCTCGTCGATTGAAGCGAGAGAGGAATCGATGAGGGACTCGAGGGCAGCCGGGTCCGTCTGGCCCGCAGCAACCTTCTGCTTGGCTGCGTCCAGGGCCATTCCGGTCGCAAACAGCTGCTGGATGGCAAAGTCGTGGAGATCGCGTCCGATACGGTCGCGCTCGTCGAGTAGCGCTGCCACGTCCTGCGCGTGGCGAGCGGACGCGAGCTCGAGGGCGAGCGTGGCCTGAGAGGCCAGGGATTCCGCGAGCGAAAGCTCGGAGCTGTCGAACTCGGGTGCGCCAATCTGACGGAGCAGGATGAGGACACCGGAGGACACGCCACGTGAACGCAGGGGAGCGTAGAGAGCCGATCCGAAGGCCGCCAGCTGGGGGACGCGCATTGTCTGCGCACGCGACATCGAGTCGACGATCATGCCGGTGCCCTCGTGCAACACGCTCATCGCGCGCCCTTCGGGCGGGAAAGTCAGGCCCAGCAGGCTGGAGGCGTTCTTGCCGTCGACGATTTCAGCTGCCCAGGTGTCACCCACGGACTGAAGGACGATGATGGCGGTGTCCGCGTGGGACACTTCGCGCACTGTCTTGGCAATGAGCTCGAGCGCCTCCTCCTCATCAGCGCCCTCCAGCATGGTGGTCGTCAGCGACTGAGAGGCGCTGATCCACCGTGCGGTGCGCTTCGAGTCCGCGTACAGGTGCGCGTTTTCGACGGCGATGCCGGCGGCGGGCGCGAGCGCGCTGAGGACAGCGGCATCGGCGGATGAATACCCGCCCGCCTTTCCGCACAGGTAGAGGCGTCCGTAGACCTGCTCGTGGACGAGGATCGAGACGCCCAGGAACGGGGGAGTGGTCTCCGGCAGATCGAGGTCGGGTGCGTCCGACGGCGAGTTGACGAGGAGAGGCATGCTCGCGGGGATCGCCGTCATGAGAGCTTCGGGGACCTCAGGGATTGGACCGGGCTCGTGGAACTCGAGTTGCAGGGTGGTGGCCCCCCACGTGTCCAGGACCGAAAGTGTGGCGTGCGGAGAGGACGTGAGGACGCAGGCCTGGTCCACGAAGTTTTGCAGGCCGGCCTTTAGATCCAGGGAACTGGTGAGGTCTAGGGCCGCTTTCAGCAGCGTGAAGTCTGTGGAGTCGGTGCTCATTGTTCCTCCTGGTCGAGGGCCCATCGGTAGGTGGGGAGGGCCTGCAGGACCTCATCGTGTGTGCCGCGCGCGGCGATCGTCGCGCATTGGCCGGGCTCGGGGGCTGCCAAGACGATGACGTGGTCGGCCTGGTCCAGGGCGCTCAAGCGGTGGGTGACCACCAGGGTAGCCCGGTCGGGCGAGCGGGTCAGTAGCGTTTCCATGAGGCGGTCGGCCGTCGCCGCATCGAGGTGTTCGGAGGCCTCGTCGAGAGCCATGATCGGAGCGGGCGCGGCGAGAGCCCTGGCCATGAGAAGGCGGCGACGCTCGCCGCCGGACACGGTCGTGCCCCCGGATCCGATCACGGTGTCGAGGCCGTCGGGCAGGGACTGGACCCACTGCGCGAGGCCGGCATGGGACAGGAGCTCCGAGGCCTCGTCCCGGGTGAGGGATGCGCGGGCAACCCGCAGGTTTTCGTAGATGGTGGTGGCGAAGACGTGAGCGTCCTCTGCTGTCATCGTGATGCGCGAGGTGAGCTGGTCGCGATCGGCTCCCCACGCGGGAAGGCCGTTGATGAGGGCACTGCCCGACTTGGGCGGGATGATACCCGTGAGGGTCGCTAGCAGCGTCGTCTTGCCGATGCCCGAGGGGCCGACAATTGCAAGGGACGATCCGGGTTGCAGCGTCAGCGAAATACCCGTTGCGAGCGTTGGTCCGCCCGGCCATCCGATGGCGAGATCGCGTGCCTCGATGACGGTGGGACCTTCCGGAATATCGTGGGGCTGTGCCGGCGCTTCCTCGTCCAGGAGTGAGCAGATGCGCGTCGCGGCCTGGGCGCTGCGCACGAGCTGGGCGGCGGCGGGCGTCAGTTCGGCGACGCCCTCGAAGGAAGACAGAGGGACGAGGACGATGACGGCCAGGAGGACCTGTGCGAGGGCCCCCGAGGTTGTCTGCGGGATCCCGATGAGGAGCGCGCCGATGACAGCGACGCCCATCGCGCACACGTCGAGGCCGCGTGCGAACGCGGACAGGCGGGACGAGCGGGCCAGAGCGGCGCTCAGCTCGCCTTCAGCACTGTCCAGAGAGTGGCGTGCGCGCTCCAGCGTGCCCGCCATGGACAGCTCAGTGGCTCCCTCGAGGATCGCGAGCGAGGTCGCCGCGATGTCGGTGCGCGCGTCGGCTCCCTGGCTCTCGGCCAGGCGTACCGAGCGGGCGATGAGGGCCGGGGCAATGACGCCCGAGACGACGAGGCAAAGAGCGAGGATGATGCCGGCTGCAGGCGAGATGACGGTGATGACACCGACCGTGCCCACGCCGACGATCGCCGCCACGAGGGCGGGTAGGAGAGTCTTGACGACGACGTTGCCGACCTCGTCGACGTCAGCTCCGGCGCGGGTCATGAGATCGCCTCGGCGCAGCGTCGAGAGCTTCGTTCCCGGGGCCGCAGCCAACTCGTCGTAGAGGTTGTTACGCAGGTTGTCCATGCCCGTCAGCGCCACCTTGTGGGAGGCGAGGCGCGACAGGTAGCGTGCGAGGGCGCGCGAGACACCGAAGAGGCGGACCGAGGTGGCGGCGACCGTCAGGTAGAGCACCGGGGGTTGCTGGGAGGCGCGTGCGATGAGCCAGGCGGCGGTGCCGCCGAGAGCGATTGCGGCGCCGAGGGCGGCGACGCCGAGTAGCAACGACAGAGCGAAGCCCGAGCGCGAGACCTGGAGCATGGAGATGCATCGGCGCAGCGCGGCGGATTCCGAGCGGGTCAGAAAGAGCTTCATGCGTGAGCCTCCTCGTCAGCGGCCGAGCGAACGTCGATGACGGCATCCGCGGCCTCCATCATGGCTGCGCGGTGCGCGATGACGATGACGGTTCGTCCCGCGTCCCGCATCGCGTCGATGGCCCGCACGACGGTTTCTTCGCTGACAGCATCGAGGTGCGCGGTGGGCTCGTCGAGGATGACGACCTGGGAGTGCGCGGCCAGGGCGCGCGTGAGGGCGAGGCGCTGGCGCTGGCCAACGGACAGGCCGACGCCGCCGGAGCCGATGACGGTATTCCACCCGTCGGGGGCGCTGGCCAAGACATCATCGAAGCCGGTCGCCGCTGCCGCATCGTTCAGGTCGTCGAGCGGCAGATCGCCCATGTTGTCCAGGATCGTACCGGGTACCAGCGTGGGGGATTGAGGCACCCACGAGATCTGGCGACGCCAGGCGGCAGGATCGATATCCGACAGGACGGATTCCTCGCTCCCGGAGGACGAGGGACGCAGTAGGACACGGCCTGCGTCCGGTGTCATGTCGGCCAGCAAGCACGCGACAATCGTGGACTTGCCCGCGCCAGAGGGGCCGCACAGCGCGGTCACGACGCCAGGCGTGATGACGCCGCTCGTCGGAGCTGGAGCCCACGCGCCGCGCGCACGCACGCCGAGGCCATCGAGAACGATGTCGGTACGTGCCATGTCGGGGCATGCGTCGGTTCCGGGGGAGGCCACGGCCTCGGCCTCTTCGATGATGTCGAACGCTGCCTTCGACGCCGTCACGCCGTTCGCCGAGGCGTGGAATTGCGCGCCGACCTGGCGCAGAGGCTCGAAAACCTCGGGTGCGAGCATAATGACCGCGAGGCCGTGGAATAGCGAGATGTTACCGAAAACGAGGCGCATACCGACCTCGACGGCGACGAGGGCCACCGACAGGGTCGTCAGGAACTCGAGCACGCCGCCCGACAGGAACGCGACGCGAAGCGTAGCCATCGTGGCCTTCGTGTTCGCGGCTCCCAGAGTGTGCAGGTGCGTGCGCGGTGCCTTTTCTCGGCCGAGGCCGCGCAGCGTGGGCAGGCCCGACATGAGGTCGAGGAGCTGGGCGGTCAGGCGCTTCATCGACGCGAGCTTGTCCTCCGAGGCGGCCTGCGTAAAGCGCCCGATGAGAATCATGAAGATCGGGATCAGAGGGATGACGAGGAGGGCGATGAGTGCGGACCAGAAGTCGAGCAGGAGGATGACGCCGAGGGCCGCCGGGGTCACCGTGCACACGAGGACGAGCTGGGGCAGGAAGGACACGAAGTAGGGACGCAGATCCTCAAGACCGGTCGACAGCAGCGTCGTCGTCTCCGCGCCCTTGGTCGCCCTCCAACGAGGCCCCAGCGTGACGCTCGCATCCACGACTCGTCCGCGCAGCTCCCTGACCGCGGCAGCGGCCGCGCGAGTGCTCACCGCCTCACGGGCGGCGACGATCAGCGCGCGGCAGGCAAACACGGCCGCAATACCCACAATGAAGGGCCAGACGTCGGTGAGGGACGCGGTGCCCGAGACGACGGGGGAGAGGGCTGCGGAAATGAGAAGCGCCTGGGCGAGAACCAACAGCGCAGTCAACGTCCCCAGGAGGGCCGTCACAGCGATGGGGCCGCGCGCTGAGCGGGCATAACGCAACAAGCGAGGATCAAAGGGACGCACGTATCTATTGTGCCTGAAAAAGCCTCGTCATGGGCCAAAGGTCCCCATCCTCGTGGCGTGACAACAAACGCGCCCGGCCCCTGCACGAGGGACCGGGCGCGTCGTGATGCGAGGATCAGTTGGCGAAGAAGTTTTCGCCCACGCGGATCTTCTTGAGCAGCAGACCCGTCTGCGTCTCAACGTCCTCGGCGCCCACGCGAGCGCGGAACATCCAGTAGGACCAGAAGACGTAAACCAGGACGATTGGCAGCAGGCAGACGGTCACGATGGTCATGACAGTCAGCGTCGACGGGGTCGAGGAAGCCTGATCAATCGTCAGCGAGTACGCCGGGTTGATCGAGGACTTCTGGACGGCCGGAGCCATCGACGCGAACACCCACGCGACAGCGCCGGCGATGGCGACCGAGGAGGCCACGAAGGACCAGTCCTCACGACGCAGCGACGCCTGCGACAGAGCCGTCGACGTGATGATCGCCAGGGCGGCGACCACGAGCGGGATCCAGGCCAGGACGTTCGTCGTGTACGCGAACTGACCCCACACGAGCCAGGCGGCGGCCAGGACGGTCGCGGCGATCGTCGCGGGGGCGGCAATCGCGTTGGCGCGGTCGCGGACCTCGCCCGTCGTCTTCAGCGCCAGGAACTGCGCGCCGTGAGCCAGGCACACGGCCATAACGGCCAGACCACCCAGGATGGTGTAGGGCGTGAGCAGCGAGAAGAAACCGCCGGTCAGCTGGTGCGTCGCGGTTGCCAGCGACTGGTTGACCAGCGTCGGGTCGATGACGGTGCCGGTGGCCACGTCAACGACCTCAATGCGCATGCCCTGGACGAAGTTCGCGAAAGCGACGCCCAGCAGGATCGGGACGAGCCACGCGCTGATCGTGTGCGCCCAGTCCCAGGCGTGACGCCACTTCTCGGTGGCGACCTTGGAGCGCCACTCGAGGGCCATGACGCGGATGATCAGGCAGACGAGGATCAGGAACAGGGCCAGGTACATGCCCGAGAACATGGTCGCGTACCACTCGGGGAACGCGGCGAAGGTCGCGCCACCAGCGGTGAGCAGCCACACCTCGTTGCCGTCCCAGTGGGGGCCGATCGTGCGCACGGTCTGAGTGCGCTCACGGTCGCCCTTGGCGACGAAGGGGAGGAGCATGCCGACGCCGAAGTCGAAGCCCTCGAGGATCAGGTAGACCGTCCACAGAACGGCGATGAGAATGAACCACAGGATAGACAGAGTCATGATCGGTGTTCCTCTCAGTATCCGAAGGACAGGTCGGCGGGAGCATCGTCCTTAGCCTTGTCGGCCTTCGACGAGTGGATGCCCTCGACGGCGTAGCGCTTCATGAGGATGTACCACATGACGCCGAGGACGCCGTACAGCAGGGTGAACAGGATGAGCGAGGTGAGCATCTGGCCAGCGGGAACGTTGGGGGAGATACCCATGTCGGTCATCATGTTGACGGATCCCAGGTCGGAGCCGGCGGACAGCGCCTGCAGGTTCGGGACGACAACCCACGGCTGACGACCCATCTCGGTGAAGATCCAGCCGAAGGAAGCTGCTGCGAACGGCAGGGGGAGGTTGACCAGGGCGAGGACGCTCAGCCACTTGTTGGACGAGGTGCGTCCGCCGCGGGTGGCCCACAGGCCCCACGCCGCCAGCAGGAAGGCCAGCATGCCCAGGCCGATCATGAAGCGGAACGACCAGAAGGCGACCATCTGCGGAGGACGGAAGTCGTACTGCGAGGCGTCGCCGTACTTGGCGGTGAAGTTCGCATCGGAGTTGAGCAGCTCCACCATGCGCTCCTGGACGTCGGCGACGCCCTCGGAGGTGGCGGTGAAGGAGTTATGCGACATGAAGGACGCGACGCCGGGGACCTTGATGAACTGGGTCGGCTGCGCGCCGTCATCGCCGAGGGGGCAGGAGCCGAACTGGGCGATCGTGAAGGCCGCGCCGTCGGTGTCCACGCAGATGCCTTCGGCGGCAGCCATCTTCATGGGCTGGACCTCAACCATCTCCTGGCCCTGGATGTGGCCGGAGACGGCGGTTCCGAGGCCGCCGATCAGGACGGCGGTCAGGCCGAAGCGGGCGATCGGGCGCCAGATGTCGCGCGACTGAGCCATGGCCTCGTCGGAGCCCTCGCGGGCGGTGCGCACCATCCACCAGATGGAGATGCCGGCAACGAAGGAGCCCGCGACCAGCCACGCGGAGGTGATGACGTGGGAGTATTCGCTCAGGTACACGCCGGAGGTGATGAGCTTCATGAAGCCGCTCACCCCGTCAAGCTCGGCGCGGCCGGTCTCGGGGTTGAAGCGGGCGCCCACGGGGTGCTGCATCCACGCGTTGGCCGCGAGAATCCAGGCAGCCGAGAACATGGTGCCCAGGGCGACGCACCAGATCGTCAGCAGGTGCATGCCCTTGGAGAGGCGGCCCCAGCCGAAAATCCACAGGCCCAGGAAAGTGGACTCGAGGAAGAAGGCGAGGAGGGCCTCAACGGCCAGGGGAGCGCCGAAGATGTCGCCGACGAAACGGGAGTATTCAGACCAGTTCATGCCGAACTGGAACTCCTGCACGATACCGGTGGCGACACCGAGCGCGAAGTTGATGAGGAGGAGCTTGCCAAAGAAGCGAGTTGCTTGCAGCCAGTATTCCTTGCCGGTGCGGTGCCACGCGGTCTGCATGATGGCAACCAGCAGGGACAGGCCGATCGTCAGCGGCACGAGGACGAAGTGGTAGACGGTGGTAACACCGAACTGCCATCGTCCGACGGTGACCGCGTCAAGCGCTGTCTGCGCGAGGGTCATGATGGGACCTTCTCGTGTTGGGATTGGGGTCGATTGTCCCGTGTCCGAAGTCTGTGGGACCTATGTCACGGGTTGATATTAATGTAGCCCAAAAACGTCGGTTGGATTGGTTGAAATGCTGGTTCAGGGGCCGTTTTGTGACATACGCGTCCGAATAATTTTTACGGGTTCTTCCGTGAGATATCGCTCCGTGTTGCGTTGTTCTGATCACCCCATCGTCGGTACGAGGCCCTGTTGTGCGACAATAGAGGCGAATGGATGTCGCGGGAGTGCCCCCGCGACGAGAGCCGAGCGATGACGTATTCATATGCCGCCGGCCGCTGCGCATCAGCGCTCCACTAGGTTTCCGCCCCCCGAGGGCGATGAAAAAGGGTGCGTCCAGGCACGGGGCGCGCACCCGCCATTGGAGAATCGTGACAACCGAATCCACCACGCCCGTGGCACCCGCCGCGTCGTTGCTGTTCCAGGCGCCCGTGTTCCAGGCTGCCCCCGAGGTCGCTCCTCCCGCGATTGTCGAGGAGCCCGAGCCCAAGCGTCGCCGCAAGTCCGCTGCCTCCGAGGAGGAGTCTGCTCCTCGTGAAGAGGCTGCCCCGAAGCGTCGCCGTCGCTCCAAGAAGGCCGCTGACGATGCCGAGACTGCGGAAGCCTCCGAGTCCCCCGCATCCGAGTCGGAGTCTGAGGAGGCGCCCGCCGAGCCGAAGACCCGCCGTCGCCGTCGCGCCAAGAAGGCGGACGAGGCCTCGGCCCCCGCTCAGGAAGAATCCGACAAGTCCGACGCGCCCGCGCAGGACTCCGACTCCTCGGACGAGGAGGAAACCTCCGGTCGTCGCCGTCGTCGCCGTCGCGCGCGCAGCTCCGCCTCCACCGAGGAAAGCGGCGATCCCGCGGACCAGGTCCAGGCCCTCAAGGGGTCCACGCGCCTGGAGGCGAAGAAGATGCGCCGCCGCGAAGGCCGGCGCGAAGGTCGCCGTCGCCACTCCATCTCCGAGTCCGAGTTCCTCGCGCGCCGCGAGTCGGTCGAGCGCACGATGGTCATCCGCGACCAGGACGGCCTCGACCAGATCGCGATCCTCGAAGACGGCCTGCTTGTCGAGCACTACGTCGCCCGCCGCACGCAGTCCTCGATGGTCGGCAACATCTACCTGGGCCGCGTCCAGAACGTCCTTCCTTCGATGGAGGCGGCATTCGTCGACGTGGGCCGCGGACGCAACGCCGTCCTGTACGCCGGCGAGGTCAATTGGGATGCCGTCGGTATGGAGGGCAAGCCCCGTCGTATCGAGGCGGCGCTGAAGTCCGGCGATCCGGTCCTCGTTCAGGTGACGAAGGATCCGATCGGCCACAAGGGCGCCCGCCTGACCTCTCAGATCACGCTGGCCGGCCGCTATCTGGTCCTCATCCCCGGCGGTTCCATGATGGGCATCTCCCGCAAGCTGCCGGACAAGGAACGCGCTCGCCTGAAGAAGATCCTCAAGGCTGTCGTGCCCTCGGGCTCTGGCGTCATCGTGCGCACCGCCGCGGAAGGTGCGACGGAGGAGCAGATCCGCGACGACGTCGCTCGCCTGACCCGTCAGTGGGAGGACATCGAGAAGAAGCGCACCAACACGAAGAGCGCCCCGACGCTGCTGCGCGGCGAGCCCGAGCTGGCCGTGCGCGTCGTGCGCGACATCTTCAATGAGGACTTCTCGAAGCTCGTTATCGAGGGGCGCGACACCTACGCGACCGTCAAGGAATACGTTGACGAGCTCAGCCCTGAGCTCTCCGATCGCGTCGAGCAGTGGGTGGGCACGGAGGATGTCTTCCACGCGCACCGCATCGACGAGCAGCTCGCCAAAGGCATGGATCGCAAGGTGTGGCTGCCCTCGGGCGGCACTCTGATTATTGACCGCACCGAGGCGATGACCGTCATCGACGTCAACACCGGCAAGTTCATCGGCGCCGGCGGCACGCTCGAGGAGACGGTGACCCGTAACAACCTCGAGGCCGCCGAAGAGATCGTCCGTCAGCTGCGCCTGCGCGACATTGGTGGCATCGTCATCATCGACTTCGTCGATATGGTCCTCGAATCCAACCGCGACCTCGTGCTGCGTCGCCTGGTGGAGTGCCTGGGGCGCGATCGTACGCGTCACCAGGTCACCGAGATTACGTCCCTGGGCCTCGTGCAGATGACCCGTAAGCGCGTGGGTGAGGGCCTCGTCGAGGCGTTCTCCTCCCCGTGCGAAGCCTGCGAGGGCCGCGGCTTCATCGTTCACCACCACCCGGTGGAGACCTCCGGGGTAGAGCAGTCGTCGAAGGGATCCAAGGGGGCGAAGAAGCAGCAGAAGAAGGCTGAGCCTCGCCGCATTGAGGATAACGTCGATCACGAGCGCGCCAAGGAGGCCCTGAGTGTGATCGTCGCTGCCTCGACCCGCAAGGAAGAGGAGAGCGCGGCCGAGGAAGCCGCTCCCACCAAGAAGCGCCGCACGCGTGCCGCTTCGACCGAGGCCAAGGAACCCGAGATCTCGAGCGCTGAGCAGGTCGCATCGACCGAGACTTCCGAGGCGCCCGCGTCTCAGTCCGGCGCGGAGAAGTCTGAGGACAGTGCGACCAAGCGTCCTCGTCGTCGCCGTCGCGTCGCCGAGTCCGCGCCGCTGCCCGAGCTGCCCGTGCACATCGACTTGCCCGAGCCGGTCGATCACTCGGATGAGCCGGTGGCCCCCGTCAAGGATGCCTCTGAGATTCAGATGCCCGAGCATCGCGAGAAGGCTCCGACGACAACCCACCGCCGCGCAACCCGCAAGGCCGCCACGGCCTCGTCTGGCGAGCCGGCCGAGGCTCCCGCCCCGACGAAGACCCGTCGCCGCGCCACCGCGCAGACGGCTGTTCCCGAGGTGCAGGCTGACGAGGCTCCGGCCACCGCGCCGGTGAGTGCGCCGGTCGTGGAGGAGGTGCCCGCACAGGCACCCGCCGCGCCGCGCAAGACACGCAGGCGCCGCGCCGCCGTCTCGACCGGCGTCGTTGAGCCCGACGCGGCTCCCGCCCCCGTCGTCATCGACCTGCCCGCGCGCGCTGAGGCGAGCGCCCCGGCGGCGCCGACAAAGTCGACCGATGACATTGCGCTTCCCGAGGCGAGCGATCAACCTCGCGTCAAGCGCCGTCGTCGCGCCGCATCGACCGGCATCGTCGACGCCGGTTAATGCTCCAGGCGCCGGGGGAGGGGCGATCATCCCTCCCCCGAGCGTAGGGTGTGGAATCGCACAGCGCTTCACACCCGCCCGTGACCGTGCCGGCTTGCAATCCGGCGTGCGAATCGGCTAAATTTGATCGTCGGCGCAACAAGCGCCAACGGAATCATGACAATGAGACAAGTCCTCGGCAGTTTCGAGGCGCGATTCCGGTTACGAATACGAGAAGAGATGAGCTCCAACGTGGTCTACGCGATCGTCAAGGCTGGCGGCCGGCAGGAAAAGGTGTCCGTCGGTGACGTCGTCGTCGTCGACAAGCTGGCAGAAGAAATCGGTTCGAGCATCGAGCTCCAGCCGCTGATGCTGGTGGATGGCGACGCCATCACCGTTGACGCAGCCAAGCTGGGCAAGGTTTCCGTCAAGGCTGAGGTTGTTGACTCGGCCAAGGGCCCCAAGATTTCCATCATTAAGTACAAGAACAAGTCGGGCTACCGCAAGCGCCAGGGACACCGTCAGAAGATGTCGGTCGTCAAGATCACCGAGATCGCCTGAACCCGACGTTCCCACGAGCAGAAAGTAGCAACTGATGGCACATAAGAAGGGCCTTGGTTCCTCCCGTAACGGTCGCGACTCGAACGCGCAGCGCCTCGGCGTGAAGCGCTACGGCGGCCAGCTGGTCAACGCTGGTGAGATCCTCGTTCGTCAGCGCGGCACCCACTTCCACCCTGGCGACGGCGTTGGCCGTGGCAAGGATGACACCCTGTTCGCCCTGCGCGCCGGTGCGGTTGAGTTCGGCCGCAAGCGCGATCGCAAGGTCGTTAGCGTTTCGCCGGTCTCTGCCTGAGACCGCGCGCATAAAGGGCGTCCGGCGTTGCCGGGCGCCCTTTTCAACATTCATTTTCAGTCGTCAGGAGCAACAGTGGCAGACTTCGTGGATCGCGTGACTCTGCATGCGATGGGTGGCAACGGCGGTAACGGCGTTGCCTCGATTAAGCGTGAAAAGTTTAAGCCGCTGGCCGGCCCTGACGGCGGAGACGGCGGCAATGGCGGCTCGGTCATCCTTGAGGTGAGCGAGCAGGAGACCACGCTGCTGAACTACCACCGTAGCCCGCATCGTCGTGCGGATAACGGCACGCCCGGCATGGGTGATTTCCGCCAGGGTAAGACCGGCGCGGACATCATCCTGCCGGTTCCCGAGGGCACTGTCGTCAAGTCGATGTCGGGTGAGTTGCTCGCCGACCTGACGGGCGCGGGCGCTCGCTATGTGGTCGCCGAGGGCGGCCGCGGCGGCCTGGGCAACGCGGCGCTGGCGTCGAAGGCACGCAAGGCCCCCGGCTTCGCGCTTCTGGGCGAGCCCGGCGAGGAGCGCGACGTCATCCTTGAGCTGAAGTCCGTCGCGGATGTGGCTCTCGTTGGCTTCCCCTCCGCCGGAAAGTCCTCGCTGATTGCCGCCCTGAGTTCGGCGCGCCCAAAGATCGCCGATTACCCCTTTACGACGCTGGTGCCGAACCTGGGTGTCGTGTCGGCCGGCGACACGCGCTACACGGTTGCCGACGTTCCCGGCCTGATTCCCGGTGCCTCCCAGGGACGAGGCCTCGGCCTGGACTTCCTGCGCCACATCGAGCGTTGCGCCGTCATCGTGCACGTGCTCGACACCGCCGCTTTCGAAACCGATCGCGAGCCGGTCGAAGACCTGCGCATCATCGAGGCCGAGCTGGAGGCCTACCAGGGTGACCTGACGCAGGTCGAGGGCTACGTGCCGATCATGGAGCGCCCCCGCGTCATCGTCCTCAACAAGATCGATATCCCGGACGGCCGCGATCTCGCCGAGATCACGCGCCTGGAGCTGGAGTCTTTCGGCTGGCCCGTCCTCGAGGTGTCCGCCGTGTCCCACGAGGGTCTCAAGGAGCTGTCCTTTACTCTGGCCGGCATCGTCGAGGCAGAGCGTGCGAAGCGTCCTGCCCTCGAGGCCGCCCGTCCCGTCATCCGTCCGAAGGCCGTCGGTCGCAGCGTCGAGATTACGGTGCGCAAAACCCGCAAGGACGGCGAGGAAGTCTTCCAGGTGCGCGGCGACAAGCCGGAGCGCTGGGTGCGTCAGACCGACTTTGCCAACGACGAGGCCGTGGGCTACCTTGCGGATCGCCTGAACGCCGCGGGCGTCGAGGACGAGCTGATGAAGGCTGGCGCCCTCGCCGGCGACACCGTCGTGATCGGCGACCTGGATGGTGGCGTCGTCTTCGACTGGGAGCCGACCCTGACGACGGGACCGGAGCTGCTGGGTTCGCGCGGCACCGACCTGCGCCTGGATCAGAACGCGCGTCCGAGCCGTAAGGAGCGCCGCGAGGTGTACCACCAGGTCATGGACGCCAAGACCGCCGCCCGTGACGAGCTGTGGACGGAGCGTCAGGCCGGGCACTGGACCGACGCGTCGGATCAGTCATGAGCGGAGTGTCCGCGGCTTCTCGCATCGTCGTCAAGATCGGCTCGTCGTCGCTCACGCGCGAGGACGGCGGCCTGGATCTGAACCGTATCGACTCGGTTGCGCGTCTCGTCGCGCGCTGGCGAGGGGCGGACCGCGAGGTCGTCATCGTCTCGTCGGGCGCGGTCGCAGCGGGCCTTGATCCGCTCGGCTTCACCTCGAAACCGAAGGACCTGCCGAGCGTGCAGGCTGCCGCCGCGATGGGCCAAGGGCTTCTGATGGCGCGGTGGACGGCCGCCTTCCAGGCGCATCACCTGGATGCCGCCCAGGTGCTGCTGACCACGGACGACGTCATGCGCCGCGACCACTACACGAACGTGCGCGCCTCGCTGACGCGTCTCCTCGGCCTCGGAGTCGTCCCGATTCTCAACGAAAACGACGCGGTGACCACCCGCGAGCTGCGTTTCGGAGATAACGATCGCCTCGCCGCGCTCATCGCGCAGATGATCAAGGCCGACGCCCTCGTGCTGCTGACGGACGTGGACGGTCTCTACACCGCTCCTCCGGACCACCCGGGCTCGAAGCTCATCGAGCGCGTCGAGAGTGCGGACGACCTTATGAGCGTGCTCGTGACCGGCGCTGGCTCTCGCGTAGGTACGGGCGGCATGGCGACGAAGGTGCAGGCCGCCATGCTGGCGACCACCAGCGGCATCGGCGTGCAGCTGGCATGCGCGGATGCGTTGGAGTCGGTGCTTGCGGGTCGCAGTGTCGGCACGTGGTTTGAGCCCTCGCAGGAGCGTCCGGCCTCGCGCCGCCTGTGGATCGCCCACGTGGCTCCGTCGCGCGGCGAGATCATCGTCGACGAGGGTGCCGCCCAGGCGATTACGGTCGGCAAGAAGTCTCTGCTGGTCGCAGGCGTGCGTTCCGTGCTGGGCCACTTCGAGGCCGGCGACGTCGTCGACGTGGCCTCCCCGACGGGTCTGGTCGCCCGCGGCGTGTCGGGATACGACTCAGACACGCTGGCCGAGATCGCCGGCTCGGGCACCGCGGAACTGCAAGCCGCGGGCCACGAGCACCCCAGGCCGGCAATCCACCGCGACGACCTGGCGGTGTTGGGCGACGCATTTTCTGCGCTGAGCGCTGACTGACGCGGCTTGACAGGCTCTCGTGTGCCATGATGGCCCGGTGGATACTGCTGCAGATATTTCCCAGGTGACCGATGCCGCTCGCGCCGCAGCGCGAGTGCTTGCGAACGCGACGACCCAGGTAAAGAACCGCGGTCTCGAGGCGATCGCGGCTGCGCTCATTGAACGCAGCGACCAGATCCTGGCCGCTAATGCTGAAGATGTCGCCCGCGGTCGCGCGGAGCAGATGAGCGAGGGCCTGCTGGATCGCCTCGCACTGACCCCTGATCGTATTCGTGGAATCGCCGAGGCCGTCCGCGAGATCGCGGGTCTGCCGGACCCGATCGGTCAGGTGGTTCGCGGCATGCGCACCGATATCGGTCTGCGTGTGACGCAGGAGCGCGTGCCCCTGGGCGTCATTGGCATCATCTATGAGGCCCGCCCCAACGTGACGATCGATGCCGCCTCGCTTGCCCTGAAGGCAGGAAACGCGGTCGTGCTGCGCGGTGGAAGCGCCGCACAGTCTTCGAATCGCGTCCTCATCGAGGTGTGCCGTGATGCGCTCACGTCCGTCGGTCTGCCCGCCGATGCGATTACCACGGTGGATCCGTGGGGACGCGCGGGTGCCCGAGCGATGATGCGCGCGCGTGGAACGATTGATGCGCTGATTCCACGAGGGGGAGCTGGGCTGATCAATGCTGTCGTCGAAGAGTCGCGTGTTCCGGTCATTGAGACGGGCACTGGTAACTGCCACGTGTACGTGGACGCCTCCGCTGACCTCGCGGCCGCTGAGGCCATCATCATGAACGCGAAGACGCAGCGCGTGGGCGTGTGCAACGCGGCGGAGACGCTGCTCGTGCACGCTGACGTCGCCCAGCGTTTCCTCGTCGCCGCGATCACCCGTCTGACGACGGCGGGCGTGACGATCCACGCGGACGAGGGCACCCGGGCCGTCGTGGATGGCCAGCCCTCGATCGATGCGGAGATGATTGTCGACGCGACCGAGGCCGACTGGGAGACCGAGTACCTGTCGATGGACCTGGCTGTGCGCGTCGTTGCCGACGTTGACGAGGCGATCGAGCATATTCGCCGCTATTCCTCGGGTCATACCGAGGGCATCGTGGCGTCCGACGTGGCCGTCGTGCGTGCGTTCCGATCGGGTATCGATGCCGCGGCGATCGCCGTGAACGCTTCGACCCGCTTCACGGACGGTGGCCAGTTGGGTCTGGGCGCCGAGGTGGGTATCTCGACGCAGAAGCTGCACGCGCGTGGCCCGATGGGCCTGGCGGAGCTGACGACGACCACGTGGATCTACGAGGGAGAAGGAACGATTCGCCCGTGAGCGCGCAGGACAACCATGCGGCGGCCGCCTCAGAGGAGGCGGCGATCGAAAAGACCACCGAGGCCACGGCGGGGGCGACCGCAGCCCCGGCCTCGCCCCAGCATCCTCCGCGCGCGCTGCGTCGTCGTCGCGCGATCGGCATCATGGGCGGCACCTTCGACCCGATCCACCACGGCCACCTTGTTGCGGCCTCCGAGGTCATGGACGTCTTCGGCCTCGACCAGGTCGTCTTCGTGCCGGCCGCCATGCAGCCTTTCAAGGCGGATCGACGCGTCACCTCGGCGGAGCATCGCTACCTGATGACGGTTATCGCAACGGCGTCGAACCCTCGTTTCGCCGTGTCTCGTGTGGACATTGACCGAGGTGGGACGACCTACACGATCGATACGCTGGCGGACCTGTCGCGCGAGTACCCGGACTCGGACTTCTACTTCATTACGGGTGCCGACGCGCTCGCGCAGATCGCGCAGTGGAAGGACGCCGATAAGCTCTTCGAGCAGGCGCACTTTATCGGCGTGACGCGCCCCGGGCACAACCTGTCGGATCCTGGTCTGCCGCATGAGTCCGTGTCGCTGCTGGAGGTCCCCGCTATGGCGATCTCGTCGACGGACTGCCGCACGCGCGTCGAAGAGGGCAAGCCGGTGTGGTACCTGGTGCCCGACGGTGTCGTCCAATACATCAACAAGTACGGCCTGTACCGGTCCTAACCCAAGGAGAAACGTGAGCCTTCCCGACGCTACCGCAGAACTGGCGAGCCTGGTTGCTCGTGCCGCGCACGACCGCGGCGGCATCAACCCGGTGCTCGTCGACGTGACCAGCAAGCTCGCCCTGGCTGATGCCTTCGTGGTTGTTTCGGCGCCGACGGACCGTCAGGTGCGCGCCATTGCCGAGGACATCATGGATCGCATCTGGGCCGAGCACCAGCGCCGTCCCGCCCACATCGAGGGGCGCGCGGAGGGCACCTGGGTGCTCCTCGACTACTCGGACCTGCTCGTGCACGTTCTCTCCGAGGAGGAGCGCGAGTACTACGCTCTCGAGCGCCTGTGGGGCGACTGCCCGGCTGTACCGATCGATGTCGACACCGACGAGGCCCGCGCCGCTGCCGCCGAGCGTGCAGCCGCGCACGGTGTGGAGAGCGCGCAGTGAGCGCCTCGCGAATCGTCCTGCTGCGCCACGGTCAGACGGACTTCAATGTCGCGCGGCGCTTTCAGGGGCGCATCGATCAGCCCCTGAACGAGGCCGGGCGGTCCCAGGCGGCGGGCGCCGCCGGTGTGCTGGTGAGCCGACTGTGCGAGCCGAGCGCCGAGGTTGGCATGGTTACCGCCGAAGATGGGCGCAGCTACGACGACGGGGGAGTGCGTATCGTGAGTTCGCCCCTGGGGCGTGCAGTCGATACCGCGAGGATCATCGCTCGTGTCTTTGACATCGCCGGATATCCCTGCGAGGGACCGGAACTCGACGAGCGGCTTACGGAGCGCTTCTACGGGAGCTTCGAGGGCAAGACCTACGAGGAGATCGCCAGCGAGCAGCCCGAGGCCTACGCGCAGTATCGCGCGCAGGGGGAGTGTGACCTCGCCGAGGTGGAACGCTCCGAGGTCGTGGGTGAGCGCGTTCGCGATGCCGTCCTGGAAGCGGCACGGGCGTGCCGAGACGACCAGTCTCTGATCGTCGTTTCGCATGGCTCCGCGATCGCGCGTGGCATCGTGTCGCTGCTGGGCCTGGATCCGGCGGTCTTCAATGGGCTGCGCGGGGTCGATAACTGCCACTGGTCAGAGCTCGTGCCCGTGGGCATGTCGACCTCCAAGAGCGCGGCGATCAGCGGGTGGCGCCTGGCGTCGCACAACATCGGCTCTCGTGAGGACATTTTGGGGGCGTGATGGCTCTCGGACCCCTCGTCACCGCAGAATCTTGAGGTTTTCGAGCGTTGTGACGAGGGGCACTCGATTGGATTTGCGCCATTCTTGAAAGGTCCGCTATTATTTATCAGGTCGCCAGGGCGACGAACTAAATAACGGGGCTATGGCGCAGTTGGTAGCGCGCTTCCATGGCATGGAAGAGGTCGGGGGTTCGAATCCCCCTAGCTCCACAGAAAATATCGACATCCGGTTTCAGGTGTCGATTTTTTTGTTGCAAGAGCAAGGGTGGCGCTTGTGGTTGCAGCTTGGTCAGTTGGTAGATCCGAAACATAACGTTTTGATATCGGCATGTGGGATCTTCAAAATCTGTCAAACTGAGAAAGCATTGAAAATAGGTGGATTCACCTGTAAAGACTTACTGAAAAAACCTTGAAAAACGCTGTACCGCGTGGAAAGATTTACCTGTTCTTGTTTCATCGTGTTAGGCCGGTAGTCAATGTCGTTCCAGCTCACTCGTACACACACGTCCGTGGTCCTCGCTGCAACCACAATTGCCGCTTCCCTCGTCGTGATCCCCACCCTCGCTGAGGGAAACGCGACGACCAGCGACGCTTTCTGCAACGCCCTGTCGGGGGCGGAAGGTCGCATCACCGCTGAATACAATCCGCTTCTTGCGAGCTATGCCGCCGCGGCCGCGGGTAACTCTGCGACTCCCGCCCTTGACCCTGCCCGTGAGTCCGAGCTGCGAGCCGCCCTCGCCGATGCGCAGGCCGCACTCGAGTCCGCGCAGCAGGCTGCCCTCGAGCCCACCACGTCGGCCAGTGAGGCCGTGCCCGCTACGGATACCGCAAGCCGTGGCCTCGACTGGGTTGACTGGTCCCAGGTCGATGACGCCACCCAGGCGCGCATTATCGAGGCCCTCATCGTTCAGAAGATGAATGCCTACCGTGCGAACGCTGGCCTGCCCGAGCTGGTTGTCTCCGATACGGTCACCACCGACGCTCGCGCGTGGAGCAAGCACATGTCGGACAGTGACGACTTCAACCACGACCCCGACTACAAGTACCTCGGTGCGGGCAAGCTCGACGGTGGAGACACGACCTACGCCGGCGAGAACATTGCCTACAACCACCGTGAGAACTTCGGCGACAAGTGGGGCGCGTATGGCACCTCGAAGAACCCGATGCAGGCCGCGGACGCCCTCTTCGATCAGTGGAAGAACTCCTCCGGTCACGACAAGAACATGCTGGCCCAGAACAACGTCGTCGGCGTGGGCGTGCACATCGCGAAGCACGGCAACTTCACACGCATCTACGGCACCCAGAAGTTCTACGCCATCACCGGCGGCTCGCCCAACGTGTCCCGCTTCCACACGACCGGCGATACCGCGTCCGCATACGGTTTCGACGGCGCCGCTTTCAACGCCGACAACACCAACTACGTCTCCGGCCTCGCCGGTGGTGGCGACGCTCAGCGCGCCAACTCCTGGCAGAACAAGGTGGGTTCCCTGCCCGGCGTCGCCCTTCCTGTTGACGTGTCGAGCCTGCCTGCGAAGGCAGGATCCGCTGCTCCCTCGACCTCAACGCCTGCACCCGCCGACACCGCGCCCGCTGCGGATCGCCAGCAGGCCGTGATCGACGCGCAGGCATCCGTGAACGCCGCTCATGCTGCTCTGGACGAGTACCTGGCCTCGGCGGGCGAGCAGAAACCCGCCACTTCTCTCGCTGACATTGATGCTGAGCTTGATCGCGTTGCGGAGTCTATCGCGTCGCAGACCGCCGTGCGTCCTGAAAAGGATGGTGGCGTGACGCTGCAGGGCGGGCAGAACGCTGGCCGCTACCTGACCGCCACCGAGTATCGCGATGCCCTGACGCGTTGCACGACGCTGTCTGTCGCGCAGGATGGCAACAACCCCTCCGTGGGTGATGGGGCAGGTCCGACGCCCGATCAGCAGGCCCCGTCGGCCGCGCCTTCCGCTCCTGCGAACGGCGATGGTAACCCCTCTGCGGGTCAGGAACCCAGCCAGACACCGGCTCCTTCCGTTCCGTCTGCTGCGCCTTCTGCTCCCGCGAACGGCGATGGCAACCCGTCTGTCACGCCTTCCGCTCCCGCCAACGGCGATTCCACCCCGGCTGCCCCTGAGACGAGCGCTCCTTCCGATGATCAGGGCACGGTGACCGCTCGTGTCAACATCACCCCGAGTGCTGATCCGACGCAGGCGTCCACCCCTGCAGCCCAGAACGCTTCCAGCCCGACGCAGGCGCGCGCTGATGCCCTCGCTGCGACCGGCGCGTCCTCCGTGTGGGTGGGCGTGGGGGCCGTCGCGGTCCTGGTTGCTGGTGCTGGTGCGGTTGTCGCATCGCGTCGAGCCAAGCGCTGACGCTGCGCTCTCAAGCCTCGGCTTGGTCCTTCACCGAACTGCCTCCCGTTTCTTGGAGATCTCCAAGAAACGGGAGGCTTTCCGTACCTGTGGATCTGAGACTGAAGCATGATCGTTTGCTGAGGTTGTGGACCGGGTGGTTGTATGGCTGTTGCAACCAATGCCCGCATGGTGGCCTGTTGCTCAGTGGCGTTACACCCGATCAGGAAGATTCAACCCCTTCTGATCGGGTTGAATCCTCCCCAACAGGTTGAAGCTCCCTGTTGGCTGCTGGCCATTCTGTTCCAGCGTGTTGTCGGGGGAGCAAGCGAAGGGGGCGTGGCCGCGTGGCCACGCCCCCTGGCGTCTATGAGGAACGGATCAGCCCGCATCCACCGCCTGGTTGGCGATCTGACGCTCACACACGTCGATGAGCTCGCGGATGATGCGGATCGTACCGGCGGACGCGTCCGCGTGAGCCTCGATCCAGGCCTTGCCGGAGGCGACCACGTCGACCTCGGGGGCGTAGCCCGCCAGCGCGTTCGGGAAGAGCAGCGTCGTGAGGTCCTCGGCGGTGTGGAAGGTGAAGGTCTCCCAGATGCCCGCCAGGGCCTCGAAGTACTCGCCCACGTAGCCGGCGTAAGCCGACGGGGTGGTGCGAGCCTGAGCCCAGAAGCCCGAGATCATCGCCCAGCGGGTGTCGTTGGGGATCGAGGTGTCGGTGAGGACCTTGTCCCACACGTCGGCCTTGATCCACTCGCCCTCGCGGGCCGCACGAGCGGCGGCCGCGTTCTGGTGGCCGGTCATCGTGTCGTCGGTGGCCTCCAGGGCCGCGATGTCCTCCTCGGTGGCGGCGCCTCCGCGCACGAGAGCGATCAGCAGGTCCCACTTGAGGTCGACGTCGAGGTCCAGGCCGTCGAGGGTCTGGGTGCCGTCGTAGAGGGCGCGGATAGCCTCGAACTGCTCGGGGCTGGTCGCGTTGCGGGCAGCGGCGGCGACGAGCATGCGCTGCGCGTCGGAGCCGGAGGCGGCGGTGCGAGCCAGGAGGAGCAGGCGACGTCCCGTGTCCTCTGCGGCCTCGGCGCGGTACTTGGGTGCCACGAAGGTGCGCACGGCCTCGTCGATGTGACGCAGGGTGAGCGTCAGGAGGCTCATGTTGTCCTCGACGGGCACGGCACGCAGCGCCAGGTTCAGGTAGTCGCGTGCCGGCATCTCGCCGTCGCGGGTCATGTCCCATGCGGAGGCCATGACGACGCCGCGGGTCAGCGAATCCGTGAACTTGGTGATGTTGTTGATAGCGAAAGCCAGCGACTGCTCGTCGAGGCGCACCTTGGCGTAGCCGAGGTCGCCGTCGTTGACGAGGATGAAGTCCGGACGGGCGATTCCCGCGGCGGCTTCGATCACCGTGGAAGCGCCGTCAATGTCGAGCTCCTCGCGGAAGACCTGGGCCAGGGTGCCCTCCTCGGTCAGCGAGTAGCCGGCCACGCCCATGCGGTGCGGGCGCAGGGAAGCGCCCTCGGAGAAGGCTTCCTGGGTGATCTCGAGGCGCTCGATCGTGCCGTCCTCAGAGGTCGTGATGACCGGACGCAGGAGGGTGACGCCGGCTTCCTCCAGCCACACCTTCGACCACGAGGCCAGGTCACGGCCCGAGGCGGCGGCCAGCTCGGAGAGCAGGTCGTCCAGCGTGGCGTTGGCGTAGGAGTGCTTCGTCAGGTACTCGTGCAGGCCCGCGAAGAAGGCGTCGCGACCCACGTAGGAGACGAGCTGGCGCAGCACGGAGGCACCCTTGGCGTAGGTGATGCCGTCGAAGTTGACCTCGACGTCTGCCAGGTCGCGGATCTCGGCCGTAATCGGGTGGGTCGTGGGCAGCTGATCCTGCTTGAGGCCCCAGTCCTTGCGGACCATGAAACCAGTCCAGCCCTCGGTGTACTTGGTGGCCTCGGCCAGAGCCAGGTGGCTCATGAACTCGGCGAAAGACTCGTTGAGCCACAGGTCGTTCCACCACTTCATGGTGACCAGGTCGCCGAACCACATGTGCGCGAGCTCGTGCAGGATCGTGTTGGCGCGAGCCTCCATCTGAGCCTCGGTGGGACGCGTGCGGAACACGTAGGCGTCGCGGAAGGTCACGCAGCCGGCGTTCTCCATGGCGCCCGCGTTGTACTCGGGGACGAAGATCTGGTCGTACTTGGTGAACGGGTAGGCGATGCCGTAGGCGCCCTCGAAGAACTCGAAGCCCTGACGGGTGATGTCGATGATCTCGTCGGCATCCAGGTGCTCGACGATGGAGGCGCGGGCGTAGACGCCCAGGTCGATCGTGCGGCCGTCGGAGGAGGTGAGCGTGGCCGTCGTGCCCTCGTAGGGGCCGGCGACGATCGCGGTGATGTAGGTCGACATGACCTCGGTGGTCGCGAAGCGGTAGACCCAGGCCTCGCCCTCTTCCTCGGGGGTGGGGGTCGGCGCGTTGGAGAAGACCTTCCAACCCTTGGGGGCCTTGACCGTCAGGGTGAAGGTGGACTTCAGGTCGGGCTGCTCGAAGGTCGTGTAGACGCGGCGGGCGTCCGGAACCTCGAACTGGGAGTAGGTGTAGGCCTGGCCGTCGGCGGGGTCGACGAAGCGGTGCAGGCCCTCGCCGGTGTGCATGTACTGGCAGGACGCCTCCACTTCGAGGACGTTGTGCTCGGCAAGGTTCTCCAGCGCGATGCGGTTGTCCTGGTGCACCGAGAAGGGGTCCAGGGCGTTGCCGTTCAGCGTGATCGAGTGGACGTTGTTGGACACGAGGTCAGCGAACGTGGAGGCGCCTTCGCGCGCGTCGAACTCGATGCGGGTGAATGAACCGAAGTCGGTGTCTCCGCGCGTGAGGTCCAGAGAGATCTCATAGCGGGTCACAGAGGAAATGATCGAGGCGCGCTCGGTCGCTTCCTCGCGAGTCAGGTTCAGGCCTGGCATGGGTTGCCTTTCCGTCGATGGAATGGGGGCGCTGTTGCGCTCAACATTCCTATGTTGTCATGTGTTGGGTGTGATTGCGCGGGGCGCGCTGCATTTTGTCGGCTGGGACACGCTTTTACCAGATGGTGACGCGCTGGGAGGGCTCCAGCCACATCTTGTCGCTGGGGGTGACGTCGAACGCCTCGGCGAAAGTGTCAAGGTTTCGCAGTACCTGATTGCAGCGGAACTCAGCGGGCGAGTGGGGGTCGATCGCCAGCATCTGGCGTGCGAACTGGGGGCGCGTGGCCGTGCGCCAGGCTCGGGCCCACGAGTAGAAGAAGCGCTGAGGGCCCGTAATGCCGTCGATGACGGGGGCGGTGTGCGGGGTCAGCCCCTGCTCGGCGAGCGAGGCCGCCCAGGCCTTCCACGCGATGGTCAGGCCGCCGAGGTCACCGATGTTCTCACCGATCGTGAGCGCGCCGTTGACGTGGGGGAGCGTGCGTTCGCCGCCCTCCTCTGACTCCTCGCCCTGCTCCAGCAGGATTGTGGGGGTGAGTGCGTCGTACTGCTCGATGAGGGCGTGCGTGCGTTCTTCGAACGCGGCGCGGTCCTCGTCGGTCCACCAGTTCGAGAGGTTTCCCTCCCCGTCGTAGCGTGAGCCCTGGTCGTCGAAGCCGTGTCCGATCTCGTGGCCGATGACCGCGCCAATCGCGCCGAAGTTCACGGCGTCGTCGGCCTCTGTGTCGAAGAACGGAGGCTGAAGGATCGCGGCGGGGAAGACGATCTCGTTCTGGGTGGGGTTGTAGTAGGCGTTGACCGTCTGCGGGGTCATGTACCACTCGTCGCGGTCCACCGGGCGGCCCAGCTTGGCCCACTCACGGTCGGTGGCGTGCGCGTTGGCGGCGCGCACGTTCTCGACGATCGTGGCCTCAGGGTCCAGGTTCAGAGTCGAGTAGTCGCGCCACTTAACGGGGTAGCCGATCTTGGGGTTGAAGGTCGCGAGCTTGTCCAGCGCCTTGACCTTGGTGTCCTCGCTCATCCAGTCGAGGCCACGGATCGACTCGCCGTAGGCGTCGAGGAGACGGCGTACCAGCGCGTCCATGGCCTCCTTGGCGTCGGGCGGGAAGTGGCGGGCCACCCACGCGCGGCCCATGGCCTCGCCCAGGTAGGCCTCGATGAGTCCGAGAGCGCGCTTCCAGCGCGGACGCAGTTCCTCCGTGCCGGACAGGGTGCGGCCGTGGAAGTCGAAGTTCTCGTTCACGAAATCGCTCGACAGGAGTGACGCGTGGCAGTCGATCGCCGAGGCGCTCAGCCACTCCTTGAGCACGGAAAGGTCGGTGTCGGCCCACAGGGAGGCGGCAGCGATGAGGAAGTCGGGCTGGTCGACGTTCACGACGAGGCCGGCGACGGGCATGCGCGCGCCCTGTGCCCATGCGTCCCAGTCGAAGCCGGGGGCGAGGGAGGCAATCTGCCCCCAGAGGGTCGGGTTGTCGGAGAGCAGCGGGTCGCGGTTGCTCACGGAGTCGCGGTGGTGCGAGGCGATCTGGGTCTCCAGCTCCATGATGCGCTTCGCCGCACCCTCGGGGTCTGTCACGCCGGCGAGGCGAAGGAGGCGGGCGGTGTGCGCGACGTAGGCCTCGCGGATCGGCGCGTAGTCATCCTCGCGGTAGTAGGCCTCGTCGGGCAGGCCGATTCCGGACTGGACGAGGGAGACCATGTAGTGGGAGGAATCGTGCGGGTCGGTGCCTACGTATGCACCGATGAGGCCTCCGATACCCTCGCGCATGAGGCGGCCCATCTCGCGGGCGAGCTCCTCGTGGGTGGTGCAGGCGTGAATCGCGTCGAGGTCGGGGCGCAGGGGAGTGGCACCGGCTTCTTCGATGGTGTCTTCGTCGAGGAACTGAGTCCACAGTGTGGCGATGCGGTGTGCATCCGGATCGTCCAGGGAGCCGTCGGCTGCGTCCTGGGCGATTGCGCGCGCGTACTTCTCGGAGGCGTCGCGCAGCGTGTGGAACGCCCCGTCCATGGGGCGGTCCGCGGGGATCGTGTGGGTCGCCAGCCACGTGCCGTTAACGTGGCGATAGAAATCGTCCTGCGGACGCACCGTTGAATCGATGTTCGAGGTGTCGAGGACTCGGGCGAGCAGTGTGTTCGTCATGCCTTAACTCTAGGGGGAGAAGAGGGGGCGCGTGGGATGAGCGTCCACGGAAGGGGCGTCGCTCGCATTTACGTGATGAGTATGGGATCTAATTCGTCATCTTCTCGCGGAATTGTGCGGGGGAGTGCGGATGTCAGTTTCATGCACCCCCGCCGTGCACATATGTGCACAGTGGTGTGTACATTCGTGCAATGGGGGTGTGAAGGGGCATCATGGATAAAGCAATGAGGCACTTCCTCATCAAGAGGTGAAGGGAATTTTAACGGTGAAGACACTTCGCACTGACGTGTGCGTCATCGGTGGCGGATCCACCGGTGCCGGCGTCGTCCGCGACGTCGCCATGCGCGGCTTCTCAGCCGTCCTCGTCGACCGGGCGGACATCGCTCAGGGAACCTCCGGTCGCTTCCACGGTCTGCTCCACTCGGGCGGCCGCTACATTGCGTCCGATCCTGAGTCGGCCACCGAGTGTGCCGAAGAAAACGAGATCGTCAAGCGCATTAATGCCAACGCCGTCGAGGCCACCGGAGGCCTCTTCGTCGTGACCGCCCAGGACGATGAAGAGTACGCGGACCAGTTCCTGGCCCGCGCAGCGGCTGCAAAGGTGCCCGCCGCCGAAATCTCCATCGCCGAGGCGCTGCGTCGCGAACCCCGCCTGGACCCGCGCATCAAGCGCGCCTTCGAGGTCCAGGACGGCACGGTCGATGGCTGGCAGATGACGTGGGGGGCGATCCGCTCCGCCCAGGCCTACGGGGCGCAGGTCCTCACCTATCACCGCGTCACCTCCGTCGAACGCGAGGGTGATCGCGTCAGCGCCGTCATTGTCCACGACGAGCGCGGCGGCGAGGACGTGCGCATCGAATGCGGGTTCGTCCTCAACTGCGGCGGCCCCTGGGCCGGACAGATCGCTGCCATGGCGGATTGTCACGGTGTCGACGTCGTCCCGGGCGCCGGCATCATGATCGCCATGAACCACCGCCTCAGCCACTCGGTCATTAACCGCTGCGTGTGGCCCGCCGACGGTGACATCCTCGTGCCCGACCACACCGTGTGCATCATCGGCACGACCGACCTGAAGGCCGACGACCCGGATCGTCTCTCCATCCCCGCCGACCAGGTCCAGCAGATGCTCGACGCCGGCGAGGCCATGATCCCCGGCTTCCGCAAGGCTCGCGCAGTGCACGCCTGGGCCGGCGCGCGCCCCCTCATCAAGGACTCGCGCGTGTCCGCGACCGACACCCGCCACATGGCGCGCGGCATGAGCATCATCGACCACAACACGCGCGACGGCGTCTACGGCATGCTCACCATCGCGGGCGGCAAGCTCACCACCTACCGCCTGATGGCCGAGCGCATCGTCGACATCATGTGCGAGGAGATGGGCGAGCAGCGCGCCTGCAAGACCGCCGACGAGGCCGTTCCTCCCGCCAAGGAAGAGCGTCTGTACACGATCAGCCACCGCCTCGCCAATGTCGAATCGCGCAACGAATCCCCCTCCCACGAGCAGATCATCTGCGAGTGCGAGATGGCCACGCGAGCCATGCTCGAAAACGTCATGGACACCCTGCCCAAGGGCCAGCTTGACGACGTGCGTCGCCAGATGCGCCTGGGCATGGGTCCCTGCCAGGGCGGTTTCTGCTCCCAGCGCGCCGCGGGCATCGCCCACGAGCGCGGTGACATCGACTCGATGCGCGCCAACTCCCTCCTGCGTCTCTTCCTGAAGAACCGCTGGATCGGCCTGTGGCCCATTATGTTCGGCAAGCAAGCCAGGCAGGCCGCACTGGACGCCTGGATTCACGAGGGCACGCTCGACGTTGAGCACCTGCCCGCTCCCAGCGAGGAGGTTGTTCGATGAGGGACGTCGTCGTTATCGGCGCTGGCCTGGCAGGCCTGGCCGCAGCAATCAAGGCAGCCGACGCGGGACTGAGCGTCACGCTCGTTACCAAGGGCGTGGGCGGAATTCAGCTTGGCGCGGGCACGGTCGACATCCTCGGCTATCGCCCCGAGCCGGTCGAGGCGCCCCTCGAGGCTCTGGAAGCCCACGTGGCCTCCCGCCCCACTCACCCCTACAGCCACGTCACCCCCGACTTCGTCGGTGCGTCCGTCGCGTGGCTGCGTGACCTCGTCGGTGCGGACGTCCTCATCGGCGACGAGACGCGCAACGTGCGCATTCCCACCGGCGTTGGCGCGCTGCGCCCCACCTGCCTGATCCCGCCCTCCATGGAGGCCGGCATCCCCCAGGCGGGCGCTCGCTACGCCATCGTGGGACTGACCCGTTTCAAGGACTTCTACCCCGGCCTCGTCGCCGAAAACCTGACGCGCCAAACCGGACCCGACGGCACCCCGATCAAGGCGCGCGCCCTGTCCGTCGACTACGTCGTGCGCGACGGTGAGGTCGACTCGACCGGCACCAACCACGCGCGCAGCCTCGACCGCGAGGAGAACCGCGCGCGCCTGGCAGACCAGATTCGCCCCCTCCTCGAAGAGGGAGAGATCGTTGGCCTGCCCGCCGTCCTCGGCCTCGACGACCCGAACGCGTGGCGCGACCTGGCGGACAAGCTCGGCCACCCCGTCTTCGAGATCCCGATCCAGCCCCCGTCGGTGCCCGGCATGCGCCTCAACGCCCTGCTGACCCGCATCGCTTCCGACAAGTGCCGCGTCATCCTCGGATCCCCGATTAAGGCCGTGCACACGGCGGGCGGACGAGTGAGTGCCGTCGAGTACGCCAGCGCGGGACGCTCCACGGTCGTGGAAACGCGTTCCCTGATCCTGGCCGCCGGCGGCTTCGAATCCGGCGCCCTCGACATGGACTCCTACGGCACCGTGCGCGAAACCATCTGCGGGCTGCCCGTCATGGGGGCCTCCGGACAGCTCCTGCACGCCGACTTCTGGGGCGAAGATCAGCACCTCTTCCTGGCCGGACTCGCCGTTGACGACAACATGCGAGTCCTGAACGAGGAAGGCACGCCCGTGTGCCCGAACCTGTACGCGGCCGGAGGCAACCTGGCCGGCGCCACGCGCTGGCGCGAAAAGAGCGGCGAAGGAATCGCGCTGGCCAGCGCGCTCGCGGCCGTCGACTCGATCGTGGAGGAACTGAAATGACCCTGGAAATGTCAACGTTGATGGGACCGGGCGTGGAGGAAGAGGACGTCTTCGCCCTGAGTGGTGACGCCGCGCTGCGCGCGAGCCTCGACTCGTGCGTCAAGTGCACGATCTGCGAGACCCAGTGCCCGGTCATGCGCGTCACCGACCTGTTCGCCGGCCCCAAGTACTCCGGTCCGCAGGCCGAGCGTTTCCGCAAGGAGGGGCAGATGGTAGACAAGTCCATCGACTACTGCTCCTCGTGCGGCACCTGCTCGCTCGTGTGCCCCCAGGGTGTGAAGGTCACCGAGATCATCCACCACCGCCGCACCGCCATGAAGGAGGCGCACGGCATTCCGCTGCGAGACCGCCTCATCGGCCGCACCTCCCTGATCGGCACCATGATGACCCCGGTCGCCCCTATCGCGAACTGGGCGCTCGACGTCAAGCCCATTCGCCTGGCGATGGAGGCCGTTATCGGCGTGCACCGCTCGGCGCCCATGCCGCGCGCCTACGGACGCACCTTCGAGTCCTGGTTCAAGAAGCACAAGCCGCTGCCGAACTCCGGCACGCGCGGCCAGGTGATCTTCTTCCACGGATGCGCCGGCCAGTACTTCGAGGTCGAGACCTCGATCCACTCGGTCATGGTGCTCGAGCACCTGGGCTACGAGGTCCTGGTTCCCAAGCACGGCTGCTGCGGCCTGGCCTTGCAGTCCAACGGCCTGTACGACGATGCGCGCAAGTACGTCTCGAAGCTGACCAACGACCTGCGCAGCGTCAACCGTGACGCCCCGATCATCTCCGCGTCGGGCTCGTGCGGCGGCATGCTACGCCACGAGGCCCACGAGATCCTCGAGATGGACACCCCGGAGCTGCGCGACGTGGGTAGCCGCACGTGGGACATCAGCGAGTTCCTGCTGCACCTGTACGACAAGGGTGAACTGGACACGAACTTCCAGCGCATCGACGTCACCATCCCGTACCACGCGCCCTGCCAGGTCAAGTCCCAGGGGCTGGGCAAGCCTGCGATCGAGCTCATGAGCCTGATTCCCGGCGTGACCGTCAAGGACTCCGAGCAGCCCTGCTGCGGTATCGCGGGCACGTACGGCATGAAGAAGGAGAAGTACGCGATCGCCCAGGCCGTGGGCGCCCCCGTCTTCGACTTCATCAAGCAGGTCAACGCCGAGCTGGCCGCCTGCGACACGGAGACGTGCCGCTGGCAGCTGCGTACGGCCACGGGCGCGAACGTCGTCCACCCGATTTGGCTGATCCACAAGGCCTACGGCCTGCCCAACGGCTGAGATATCAGCGAGTATCCCCGGGCGCGCACGACGGTGCGTACCTGGGGATATTACTGTTGCCCTATGAGCACTTCTCGTCGCGTCGTCGTCACTGGAGCATCCACCGGAATCGGTCAGGCTACCGCCCGCCTGTTGGCGAAGCGGGGGTGGAGGGTCGTCGCCGTGGCCAGGCGCCGTGAGCGCCTCGAGGCCCTCGCCGCCGAGATTGGCTGCGAATACTGGGCAGCCGACCTCACCGATGAGGCGCAGGTGGAGGAGATGGCCGCGCACATCCTGGAGGGTGGCCCCGTGGATGCGGTCGTCAACAACGCCGGCGGGGCCATCGGCGTGGATCGGGTTGCAGAGGGCGATCCCGCCCGGTGGAGCGCGATGTTCGAGCGCAACGTGCTCACCGCCCTGCACTGTTCGCGCGCTTTCCTGCCGGGAATGCGCGAGCGCGGTGGAGACCTCGTCTTCCTCACCTCGACCGCCGCCCACGACACCTACCCGGGTGGCGGCGGGTACGTGGCCGCTAAGCACGCTGAGCGGATCATCGCGAACACGCTGCGCCAGGAGCTGGTGGGCGAACCCGTGCGCATCATCGAGATCGCGCCCGGCATGGTGCGCACCGAGGAGTTTTCCCTCAACCGGCTCGGCTCGAAGGCGGCCGCCGACCGCGTCTACGAGGGCGTCGCCGCCCCGCTCGTCGCCGAGGACGTCGCCGAGGCGATCGTGTGGACCCTGGAGCGCCCCTCGCACGTCAACATCGACTCGATGACCCTGCGCCCCGTAGCTCAGGCGACGAACACCCTCGTGGCTCGGAATACCACCGCAGAGTAGCGCCGCCGCGCCGCTCGTATACACGGAACGAGGCCGGGGCCGCACGCGCGATGGGGTGCGCGTCGCGGTCCCGGCCTCGGGTCTGTGTGTCCGACGTGTATTGATTTACTCAACCCATCCGATCACCTGGAATGCGCCCCATTGTTCTGCGGTCGGATCGGGCGTACGGTCGTTGGTACCATCGGCGTTGATGATGTGCATGGATCTGATGGGGAGCCAATCATTGCCGGTGGGATTCTTGAGGTACAGATCGAAGACGACTTGAGACCCGTAAGGGCTAGGGAACGGCCTGTACTCTCTGACGGTTTCTTCGATTTGCAGCTCTGGCTTGAAGATGACCTTCTCTCCGATGCGGTCTTCCTCGCGGCGAGGCTTGTTTTCGAGCGCGGTCGCCTGGAAAGCGACGAGTCCCTTTTCCCGGTGGAGTTGGTAGCAGATGTTGTCAACGGAGATTGTCTCGTTGGCCTTCCAGCAGAAGAGGTTGCCGTCGTTCGTATGTGTGTCGACATACTTCTTGTTCGTCGACAACTCGGTTCCCTTCAACAGATTGAAGTAGAGGTTCTTTTCGTCCTCCTGCCCGACAGTGCTGACGAGCTCGGGAGTTGTTTCTCCCGGCTTGAGTCGGTAGATCATCGAGGTGTTGCCGTCTCGCGTGGTGTAGACGCGCTGTAGGTAGAAGTATCCGTCGGCTGAGAATGTTCCGTAGCCGTCGTTGACATCCCTGTCGTCGTCCGTCAGTGGGATCATCGCGCTGACATCCGTGAAGGTGCCCGTGGTATCGATGAAGCCCGTGTTGTATGACAGTCGTTCGTTGACAGGGTTCATTTTGCGTCTGGTCGCGTACGTGAAGTCTGGGGAGTAGCAGCTGTTATAGAAGCAGTGGTACTGAAACGGCTGTTCCGCCAGGTGTTCGACTGCGGGGAACGTGCGTGTCGCTACCGACTTGTAGGTGACTGGGTCAATTGCGCGCACGCGGTGCTGTCCGTCCAGCTCTTCTTCGATGATGATGCCGTGCATGGGCTTTCCCTCTAGCTCGGCGAAATTGCTGTCCGGTGTGGGTGAATTGGAGGGTTCTGGTGCTGGAGCTGTGCTCGTCGCGGTGTCGGGGTGGAAGTTGGGGTCTCGCTCGGCTCGGGAGTGGAGGAGCCGCAGGCGCTGAGGGCGAGTGCGCAAGTTGCGGCAAGCGTGGTGATGGTCAGAGTCTTCGTAGACATGGGACACCTCTTCACTGGGATCGTCGGGAGGCGAACGTTGCGGAATAGATGTGAGGTGGCGCATCGCGCAAGCCAAATCAAGTGATGTGTAACACATTAGATTTCATAGTGTTTTCACAGTATCGCCATAACGTCCGCAAAAGTGTCGTCCCTAATCTGCGAAGCAATGATGCACACATCAGCAGAAAGGAGCGTCCCCCATGGCGGACGACAACAAGAACCTGTCAGGTGACACCGAGCGCACCTCGATCCTGCCCCAGTCGGAGGCGCAGGCCGCGGAGCAGACCGAGGTCCTGCCCACGCACGTGGCGCAGGCGGAAACGGCGCAGATGCCTCCCGTTACTCAGCAGGAAACCAGCAATGCGTTTGCTGGCACGCCCCTGGAGTCTGTCGCGGGGGCTTCTGCCGACAATCAGGCGGGTGACGAGGCCGTGGCGGCTAGCGACGCGACAGCCGAGCCTGCACCGAAGAAGACCTCGTGGGGTAAGCGCGCGGCCATCGCCGGTGCCGCAGCTGCGGTGCTGTCCGTCGGCTTTGGCGCGGGCATGATCACGCATGCAGCCGTCATGGGCGATGGTCAGGACTTCTATGAGCAGGGCTACGAGGACGGTGTCAGCGACCAGGGCTACGGCGACGAGGACGAGGATTTCGGCCCCGGCAATGGTCAGCAAGGTCCGGGTAACGGCCAGCAGCAGGGCCCCGGTGGCCAGCAGGGGCCTGGCGGCCAGCAAGGTCCGGGCAACGGCCAGCAGCAGGGGCCTGGCGGTGAGCAGGGCGATACCGGCAGCACCCGCCCGGGACCTCCCCCGGAGGGAGGTCGAGGCCCCGGCAGCAAGTCTGGAAGCCAGGGTAGTGCGGACACCTCCACCGAGAGCGAAGGAACGACCGCCAGCTGAGCGATGAGGGCGCGCGAGACGACATCCGTCTCGCGCGCCTTTTATGCGAGTGTGGCCGCCAGGGTCGAGACTGCCACGCACACGAGGAGCGCTGCAAAGACCAGGCCGAGCACGCGGTTCGAGACTCTCTTGGTGAGCCTGGCCCCCACGATGCCGCCTCCCATCGACGCCGCGGTGAAGAGCGCGACCATGACCCCGGCCTCGGCGGTGATCGTCAGCGTGCCCGCGAGAGTGCGCGAGGCCAGCCCGAAGGCGGCGGTGATGACCATGACCAGCAGGGACGTCGCGGATGCCCGCTTCATCGGGTATCGCAGCGCCAGGTGCAGCGCGGGCACGATCGCGAACCCGCCGCCGACGCCGAAGAATCCCGTGAGGAAACCAGTCAGCGTCGCCAGAGCGACGACCCGGCACACGGTCGCGAGTGTCCAGGCCCCCTGAACGTCGGAGGTATCCCCGGCCTCGTTAGATGAGGATGCGGCAGATGGGCGCAGCTGGGAGCGCACCATGAAGACCGCGACCGCTCCCAGGAGAGCGCAGAAGGAGAGCATGAGGGCACGCGCCGAGACGAGCGGGCCGAGCGCCGATCCCGCCCACGTACCCACGAGGCCCGCGAGCGCAAAGACCGTTCCCTCGCGCCACGCGACGTTCCCGCCGCGAGCGCGCGTCGCCAGCGAGACGGCGGCCGTCAGCCCCACGATGATGAGAGAGAGTCCTGTTGCCTGGTGGGGATCCTGCCCAAGAATGTAGACGAGGATCGGCACCGATAAGATGCCGCCTCCCGCGCCGAGCGAGCCGACGACAATGCCGACGAATGCGCCGATGAGGAGCGCTTCAACAATCATTGGTCATGTCCGAATAGGTGTGGTGAGGGATAGTCCGAGAGAGGTAGAGACCGCGGGGTCCATAATGTCCGAGGCCGGCCTGCCCGCCGCGATCAGCATGCCCATCGCGCGCAGGGCAGGGGTGGCGTGTTCGTAAAACGCCCGGTACCCCTCGCACAGGTAGTTATGCGAGGACTCGCCGCGGCGCACGAAACGGTCTTTCGGGCAGCCGCCCCAGCACAGCCGCAGGTGTGGGCACGCGCGGCACTCGTCGTCCAGGTCGGGCTTGAGGCGAGCGAAGTCACGCATTTTATCCGAGGCCGCCAGCTGCGTGAAGGACGAGGAGTTGATCGAGCCGACCAACCAATCCGGCTCCACCCAGTGATCGCAGGCGTACACGTCCCCGTTGAATTCCATCGCCATGTTCGCCCCGCACTGGGGCGCATGCACGCACACTGTGGCCGAGCCAAACATGGCCGACAGGGTCGAATCCACGTCCTGGATGAAGACCTCGCCCACGTCGGCGGCCAGCCACTGGTCGAACACCTCGCACAGGAAACGCCCGTAGGAAGCCGGGGATGTGGAACGGCTGGTGACGCAGTCCCCGTCCTGGCGGTACAGGAGCGCCGAGGTCCCGGAGCGCCAGCCGCGCTCGGCCTGGGCCAGGTCGGCTGCGCGCACGCGCTCGACGATGGGGATGAACTGCAGGTAGCGAGCCCCCAGGTCGTCGCGGAAGTAGCGGTACACCCGCTCCCCGTGCTCCTCGTTCGCGGCGTTGACCGTGCACAGAATGTTCGTCTCCACGCCCGCGCGGGCGAGGGCCTCCCAGCCGCGCACAACCATCGCGTGTGTGCCCCGCCCGCCACGGTTGAGCCGGTAGGCGTCGTGGAGGGGAGCGGGCCCGTCGATGGACACGCCCACGAGGAAGTTGTGGTCCGCGAAAAAGCGGGCCCACTCGTCGGTCACCAGCGTGCCATTGGTCTGTAGCGCGTGACGCACGCGCTGGGTGGGCCGGCGGTAGCGGTCGCACAGCTCGATGAGGCGCTCAAAAAAAGGCAGGCCGCGCAGGGTCGGCTCCCCGCCCTGCCACAGCATCGTGACCTCGCCATCGGGGCTCGACTCCAGGAACGCCTCGACGTAGCGTTCCAAGGTCTGCTCGGACATGGTCTGTGCGGCAGCGTCGTAGAGCAGTTCCTTGGACAGGAAAAAGCAATACTGGCAGTCCAGGTTGCACGCGGCCCCCGTCGGTTTGGTGACGACGGAGAATGGGATTGAGCGCGTCACGGCCTGCCCCCGCGATCGGTGCGCGCCTCCATCGACGAGGCCGGCCCCGCCTCCCGGGGTGAGCCTTCCTCGGGGTAGTGGGGAGACACGGCATCCTCGTCGGAGGGGTGCGCAGCAATGTGGGCGCTGGCCTGAGCGGCACCCAAAGGCCCCAGCGATGCCCCCACGACGTCAATGTCCCACTCCATGACAGGAATGAGCTCCCTATGCATGGCGGCCGCGATGTCGGATCGCAGGGAGGGAAACGCGTCGACGATTTCGCCGGCCACGATGATGGCCCGAGGGTTAATGAGGAGCGCGGCCGAACCCAAGACATAGCCGACAGCCTGGGCAGCCTGCTCCAGGGCCTCGCGCGCACGCGTATCGCCGGACAATACGGCGCCTCGCAGCTGAGCGATATCGGCAACGCCCGCGCGCTCGCACAGCGCCGGGACGGATGCAAGTGTTTCGAGGCAACCACGCTTGCCGCAGGCGCAGGGTGACTCGTTGGCACCCACCGTCATGTGCCCCAGTTCCCCGGCAAGACCGCCCGCCCCGCCAACGAGGCGGAAATCGGAGACGACGCAGCCGCCCACGCCCCCCGACAGGCGCAGATAGATGAATGAGGACATATCCGCGCCCGCGCCCCACAGGGCCTCCGCGAGCGCCGCCATGCGCACGGTGTTGTCGACGATCGGGAGAGGAGCCCACCAGCGACGCGTGAGCTCGCTGAGCTCCTCCATGGTCGGGTACGCGTCCGAGGAGAGCCTGGCGTTACGCCCCATCGGAATGGGAACACCCACGCCCACTGCGCGCACCGTCGAAGTGTTGATTCCTTGACGGGCCGCGCTCGCGGCCAGAGCCTCGCAGGTTTGCTCGAGAGAGAGCTGGAGGGAGGGAGAGGCGGGGGAGACGATATGAACGGCGGCCAGGACGGTCCCGGCGCGTGAGAGCATGACGCCCGCGCACGACGTACGCGTGACGTTCAGGCCGACGCAGTGTGCCGCTGATGAGTTGAGTGTGAGGAGCTGGGTGGGCCGGCCTCGTCCGGGGGCGTTCGTGCGCACGGGCGTCACCGATCCCTCGTCGAGGAGGGTGGTGAGCGCGCGCCCCAGGTTCGTGCGTGAGGTGTCGAGGGCCTCGCACAGCTGGGAGCGCGTTGCGGGGGCTTTGGCCAGGTGGGCGACGATGCGGTCTTCGAGGGTGGGTAGTGGTCTGCGTGTGGGGTAGTGCATGCCTCTCCTTCCCGGCGCTTCGTCGTTGGTGTCCGCTCGGGGCGCTTCGGCCTCGTTGACAGTTTCTATGATACGCGTCACTGTGTGGGGTGTGCAGGGCGCGCGTTGGCCTCGGCGGCGGGATCATGCGTGTCCTCCCGCCGCCGAGGCAGTGGGTTAGTCGCTCGTGACCTCGTCGAGGTCGGAGCGAGCCGTGTTCACCAGCGGGATGTCGAAGTCCGTCATCGCCGCCATCCACTTGGCGAAGGAGTGATCCCCGCGCTCACGCAGCTGCAGGTACAGGTTCGTGGCCAGCTCCCTGCGGATCTTGTCGTAGACGGGCACGGTGTACACGTTGTTCATCTCGGCCGGATCCAGGCGCAGGTCGTAGAGCTCGTTGATCGACTCGGGGTTGATGACGAGCTTGAAGTCCCGCGTGCGCAGCATGCGCTGCTGGAGGGGGAAGTGGTGGCCGTGGAACTCGCACACGATGTCCTCGCGCCAGCCTTCGACGTCCTCGCCGCGCGTCAGGTCCACGATCGAGCGGCCGTCCTCCACGAGCGAGGTGTCCAGGCCCGCGATGTCGAGCACCGTGGCCGGCAGATCGATGAGGGAGACGAACGCGTCGGATCGGCCCACGGTCGAGACGCCGGGAATGTGGGCGATGAAGGGGACGTTGTAGATGTCGTCGTACATCATCGGGCCCTTGTCGTTGAGGCGGTGTGAGCCCGTGAACTCACCGTGGTCAGCGCAGAAGAAGACCGCCGTGTCGTCCAGGATGCCCAGTTCGCGTGCCACGTCCATGATGCGCCCGATCTCGAAGTCGATCATGGCCGTGTATCCCCAGTAGACCGCGATGAGCTTCTTCCACTGCTCGTTCGTGAACGAGGACGTGGACCAGTAGGTCGCGTAGTTCTCCTGGATTGGGGGCTTGCCGATGAGGGAGTCGCCGAAGTTTTCCGGCAGCTCGACGTCGTGCGGATCGATGAGGTCGAACCACTCGTCGGGCAGGAAGTAGGGCAGGTGGGGGCCGAAGAAGTGCACGTCGAGGCAGAAGGGCTGCTTCGAGTCCTTCCAGTCGGCCGCGTACTCACGCAGCTTCTCGATCGCGCGGTCCGCCAGGAAGCGCTCGAAGGTGGCCTCCTCGGGCTGGTCGAGGCGCGCGGCGATGATGTGGCCATCGCGCCCGCCGGGCAGCTTGCCGCGCCACAGGTCGTGCGCGCGAACCGGCGGGAGATTGTTGGCCTCGAGCCAGGCGACGTACTTCTCGTTGGCGACCGGGTTTTCGGCACCCCAGTAGGTGTCGTCGTCCGCGCCGAACTTGTCGGGCAGGTTGTAGCCGCAGTGGTACTTGCCGACGATGCCGACGTTGTATCCGGCGTCGCGCAGCTCCTGCGTGTACGTCCATGTCCCCTCGGGGATTGAGACCTGGTAGGCGATGTTCCACTCGGGGTTGGCCAGCACCTGGTGCTTGCCCGGGCGCTTGCCGGTGAGCAGCGAGGCGCGCGCCGGCGTGCAGATAGCCGTGGGGGTGAAGCAGTGCGTGAAGGCGAAGCCCGATTCGCCCATCGCGTCGATGACGGGGGTTTGCGCGTGGGGGTTGCCCAGGCAGCCGATCGTGTCGGTGCGGTGCTGGTCGGTCATGATGACCAGGACGTTGCGCACGTTGTCGGGAATATCCCTCGGTGTATGGGCCATCAGTTGCTCCTTCTCCCGGTGGCGGGCGACGAACAGCGTACGCTCGCTCACACTTCACTGTACGCGCATGGTTTTGCGCCCACTGAACCGGACAAAAAGATCAAAAGTGCACCGTGTCACCAATCGTGTTAGCGCGTCTGAACCACGAACTCCGGATTCGGCGTCTGTGCCGGCGTCACCGAATCAGCCTCAATAACCAGCGCCTTCCCACCGCGCACACGCAACGTACCGCTCACATGCACCCAGCTATCCGCCGCAGGAGCAGGCCCAGCCCACCGCACCGCAAAACCAACCGGATACGCATCCGCCGCACAACACCAAATCGCCATACGCGCCACCGCAAAGCTCTCCTCATCCGTCACACGCGGAATCGACGCCTGAGCGCTCGCGGCCTCGGAACTGAGGACGAAGCCAGTGAGTTCAACGCGCTGACCGTCGTGCGCGCGTCCGTTGGCGATCATCTCCTCCACCTGGGAGTAGAAGTTGTCGGTCGTCAGCTCCAGCTTCCCACTCGACGAGGCCTGCCCCGCACCCCCGTTCTGGCTGCCGCTCCCGGTGGCTGGGTTGGCGCCCCCGTTTGCTGCGCTGTTGGAATCCCCGGGGGTGTCCGCGGTCGAATCGTCGGTGTCCGCGTCGATGGTGGATCCGCCAGAGGTGGGGCGTGCGCCAATCGCGCCCGCGGCCAGCTCGGAGGGGGAGACGCGGAAGGGGAGGATGAGCAGGGCGGCAGCTAGGAGGGCGACGAGGCTGCGCGTTGTGGCCCGGTAGGAGGCTGCTGTGTTGGCGTTGTCGTGCTCGCCGGCGTCGATGCGCGCGGAGAGTGCGAGCGCGCAGGCGAACAGGCCGATGCTGGACGCGATGATGCCCAAGCGCGCCGACGGGGGCACGAAGGACGCGTAGCGGCCGGACATAGCGAGCCATAGCAGCACGCCGCCGAGGGATGCGAGAGAGAGCGACTCGAGGACGGGGGCGATGCGGTCGATGAGCTTCACGCGAGGACCCCCATCCACCAGGCGCCACCAATGACGGCGGCGGCGACGCTGGTGACGGTCGCAAACAGGCGAAGCACGAACGCGCCGCGGAACTGCGAGGACAGCAGGGCCACGTTCTTCACGTCCATCATCGGGCCGTAGACCATGAACCCCATGAGCGCGCCCTGCGGCGCGAGGGAGGCCAACGAACGCGCGATCACCGCGTCGGACGAGGAACACAGCGACAGGGCGAAGCCCGCCGCCATCATGAGCGCCAGCGCGCCGGGCGCGGGCAGGCCCGCGAGTAGGGAAGACACCGGCCAGAACACCTGCGCCGCTGTCGAGGCGGCCACACCGCCTAGCAGGTAGGGCAGGATCCGCCCGAAGGAATGGCCGGTCGCGCCAAGGACGCCAGAGAACGAGCGATCCGGCGTCTCGCAGCCGCCGTCGCATCCGCACGAGTCCCCGTCATGGACGTGGGCTTCCTCGCGCAGGGCGCTCGGAGGAGAAGCCAGCATCGACAAGCCCACCGACAACGCGACGATGATGCTCAGGCCGATACGCGCCCCCACAATCGCCCACGAGCCGAACGCGTAATACGTCGACGCAATCACCAGGGGATTGATCGCGGGGGATGCCAGCATGAGAGTGGTCGCCGCCGACAGAGGCACGCCCTTGCGCAGCAGCGAACGGAAGATCGGCACCGCCGAACAATCACACACGGGAAGAAGAAAAGCAGCGACGAGGGCGGTCAACACGGACGCCACCGGGTTCGTCGGAAACACGCGCGCGATCAGGGCGGGGGAGATGAAAGCCTCGATGAGTTCTGCAACGAACACGCCCAACAGCAGGAAGGGAATCGCCTGCAGGGTCATGCCCACGGCGATCGTCGCCGCGCGACCAATGGGCAGGCCCGATCCAGCCAGGGTTCCCTGCGTGGCCCACACGGCAACCAGCGCCACCAACACAAGCGCGCCGATAAGCGCACCCCAGGGACGCGCAGGGCGTTTCGTCTCCACTACACTCACCCCACAACTCTAGGACAGGAGTCCCGCGCCTCTCCGTTCACTCGCCGAACAAGGCGCACGAGACGGCGGCCCACGCGCGCGACGCCAAGCTCCCACAGGTGCGCTGTGGGCAGGCAGACGCTCCGCCCGGTGGGCGCTCGCGAGTTTCTTCGCTACACTGGTTTTTCGCTACGATCCGGCCCGCTGCCGCGGGGTATCACCGGGGAGCATCCGGAAGAAAGAGGAGCGCGAGCGCCGGCCACGGCCTCGTCCCCTCCAGTAGAACCGGACGGGAGGGCCCGACATAGCCCCAACGAAGCGGCCGCGCCCGGTGAGGGAGCGGCAAGCGGGGTGGTACCGCGGGTGCCGGCGACGCCGGTCCTCGTCCCTGTATAGGCGCGAGACGAGGACACTCATGACGAAGCACGGCTTCTACCCCCGCCACCGGCAAGACGAGGTGGACCCCAGCCCTTCCTTCCCCACGATGGAAGAGGGCACCCTGGCGTTCTGGGCCAGCGACGACACCTTCCGCAAGTCCATTGAGATGCGCGACGCCGGCGAGCATGGCTCCAACGAGTTCGTGTTCTACGATGGGCCGCCTTTCGCCAACGGCCTGCCCCACTACGGTCACCTGCTGACCGGCTACGTCAAGGACGTCGTGGGCCGCTACCAGACCATGAAGGGCCACCGCGTCGAGCGCCGCTTCGGCTGGGACACGCACGGCCTGCCCGCAGAGCTCGAGGCTCAGCGCCAGCTCGGCATCGAGGACGTCACCGAGATCACCCGCGAGGGTGGCGTCGGCATCGAGGCGTTCAACGCCGCCTGCCGCTCCTCCGTCCTGCGCTACACGAAGGAATGGGAAGAGTACGTCACCCGCCAGGCCCGCTGGGTGGACTTCGAGCACGACTACAAGACGCTCGACATGTCCTACACCGAGTCCGTGCTGTGGGCATTCAAGCAGCTCTACGACAAGGGCTTGGCCTACCAGGGCCACCGCGTCCTGCCCTACTGCTGGAATGACCGCACGCCTCTGAGCAATCACGAGCTCAAGATGGACGACGACGTGTACCAGGACCGCACCGACAATACGGTGACGGTGGGCCTGCGTCTGGAAACCAAGCTGCGTGAGGACTCGGCGCGCCCCGAGCTGGCCCTCATCTGGACGACCACGCCCTGGACGCTCCCCTCGAACTCGGCCGTCGCCGTGGGCCCGCAGATCGAGTACTCCCTCGTCGAGGTCGCCTCCGACCACGCGGGTAACCTCGCGGGCGAGCGCGTCCTCATCGCCACCGACCTGATCCCCTCCTACGCCAAGGAGCTCGGCGAGGACCCCACCGTCGTCGCGACCTACAAGGGCCATGAGCTGGTGGGCATCCACTACCACCCGATCTACGACTACTTCGACACCCCCGAGCGTCGCGCTGAAGGCGGCGCCCCCGGCCCCAACGGCTGGTCCATCATCGCCGCCGACTACGTGACGACCACGGACGGCACCGGCCTCGTCCACCAGGCTCCCGCATTCGGTGAAGACGACATGTGGACCTGCATGGAGTACGGCATTGGCCTCGTCATGCCCGTCGACGAGGGCGGCGTCTTCACCTCCGAGGTTCCCGACTACGAGGGCATGCAGATCTTCGACGCGAACCGCTACGTGGTCGCCGACCTGCGCGAGCAGGGTGGCCCGATCGCGCGCCGCGCCCCGGAGATCCGCGCCGTGCTGGTGCGCGAGAAGTCCTACGTGCACTCCTACCCGCACTGCTGGCGCTGCCGCAAGCCCCTCATGTACAAGGCCGTGTCCTCGTGGTTCGTCCGCGTGACCCAGATCCGCGACCGCATGGTGGAGCTCAACCAGGAGATCACCTGGACCCCCGCTCACACCAAGGACGGCATCTTCGGCAAGTGGCTGGAGGGTGCCCGTGACTGGTCGATCTCGCGTAACCGCTTCTGGGGCGCGCCGATCCCCGTGTGGGTCTCGGACGATCCCGCCTACCCGCGCACCGACGTCTACGGCTCCATCGCGGAGCTCGAGGCCGACTTCGGCGTGAAGGTCACGGATTTCCACCGTCCGTTCATTGATCAGCTCACGCGCCCGAACCCGGACGACCCGACGGGCAAGTCGACGATGCGTCGTATCTCCGACGTGTTCGACTGCTGGTTCGAGTCCGGCTCGATGCCCTTCGCGCAGGTGCACTACCCGTTCGAGAACCAGGAGTGGTTCGAGAACCACTACCCGGGCGACTTCATCGTCGAGTACATCGGTCAGACGCGCGGCTGGTTCTACACGCTGCACGTCCTGGCGACCGCGCTCTTCGATCGCCCCGCGTTCCGCTCCTGCGTCTCCCACGGCATCGTGCTGGGTGACGACGGCCTGAAGATGAGTAAGTCGCTGCGTAACTATCCGGACGTGGCCGAGGTGTTCAACAAGTACGGCTCCGACGCCATGCGTTGGTTCCTCATGTCGAGCCCGGTCGTGCGCGGCGGCAACCTGATCGTCAAGGAGGAGTCGATCCGCGACACCGTCCGTCAGGTGCTGCTGCCCATCTGGAACACGTACTACTTCTTCACGCTGTACGCGGGCGCCTGCAACAAGGGCGAGGGGTACGAGGCCTCGCGCATCGATCTGTCGTCGCCCGAGGCCGTGGCCGCGCTGGCGCAGATGGACCGCTACCTGCTGGCCCACACCCGCACCCTGGCTGAGGATGTGCGCGGCGCGCTCGACGGCTACGACGTGGCCGGCGCGTGCGAGGCGATCCGCGACTACCTGGATGTTCTGACGAACTGGTACGTGCGTACGCAGCGTCAGCGCTTCTGGGACGAGGATGGCGCCGCGTTCGACACGCTGTACACGGCTCTCGTGACGCTCATGGAGCTGGCGGCGCCCCTGCTGCCGCTGCTGAGCGAGGAGATCTGGCGAGGCCTGACGGGCGGGGAGTCCGTGCACCTCGTCGACTTCCCCGTCATCGACGAGGCAGTGGACGCCCCCGAGCTGGTCGCCGCGATGGACGAGGTTCGTTCGATCGTGTCGGCAGCCCACGCGCTGCGCAAGACGCATCAGCTGCGCGTGCGCCAGCCGCTGGCCTCCCTGCTGGTCGTGTCGGAGAACTTCGCTGCGCTGGAGCCCTTCGCGGATCTGATCGCCTCCGAGGTGAACGTGAAGTCCGTGGTGTTCTCCGCGCCGCAGGACTCGGGCCTGAGCGTCCGCACCGAGCTGGCGCTGAACCCGCGCGCCTTCGATCCGGCCGTTCGTAAGCTGACGAGCCAGCTGTTCAAGGCTCAGAAGTCCGGTGAGTGGGAGGTCGTGGATGGTGAGTGCCGTTTCGCCTCCGTCGAGCTGGATGGGGCGCCGCTGGTGCTCACGGGCGACATGTTCTCCGTGTCCACCTCCGTGGACGCCGCCGAGGGCCAGGTCGCGGACGTGCTCGCCTCGGGCACCTTCGTCGTGCTCGATACGGAGCTGACCCCCGAGCTCGAGGCCGAGGGCTACGCCCGCGACGTCGTGCGTGCCGTTCAGGACGAGCGTAAGAACGCCGGCCTGCACATCGCGGACCGCATCGACCTGTCGCTGACGGTGCCCTCCGATCACGTGGCTGACGTGGAGACCTGGCGCGACATGATCGCCGCCGAGACCCTCGCTCTGTCGCTGACGGTCGAGGCCGGCGACAAGCTCGCGGTGAGCGTCGCCAAGCACTGAGTGCTGTTACTGAGGCGGGCGGGCTGCGCGAAAGCGCGGCCCGCCCGCTTCTCTATCCGTGGATACCTCGGTCGAAAACGTGCGATCAGCTGTCTGTCGCCGTCATCTCCTGGTAGCGCTTGAAGAGGAGCGCGAGGCGTTCCTCGTTGGTCTCCAGGGCCTTCTTTGCTCCGAATGCGCGGTCGGCCGCTCGATCGAGGACGCGGTGGGCCTTGAGCAGGCTCGGTGCCATCGCCAGCGGGTTGTACATGTCGGCCAGGCTCACCCCAGGCTGCTCGGCGCGAGCCTCCAGGACCCCCTGGCCGGCCGCGATGATTTCGGCGCGCTGCTTGTCCGATACCGCGGGTAGCGGCAGGGTGTTCCAGACGATCTTGTTCGAGAAGTTGAGATCCGACTTCATGTGTCCGCCGACAGCGCGCTGCCACGTAATGAACATCGAGGAGCTAATAATTGCGAAGAGGAAGCCATCGGGGTCAATTGCTGTATAAAGCTTGTTGCCGGCAATAACCTTTTTGTCGAGATATGCCACGGTGTAGAACTCACGTGTCTCAGCAACAACACTTGGTATAGCAAGATAACGTTCAGAGGGCTGGCGAATCTCTTGAAAAAGATATGGAGTGTTTGCGCTTTCACGAGTTGCCTTCTTGTCCGACGCATTTCTCTTTTTTTGGCAGGCTTGCACTCGCGCATATAGTAGTGAACTCATCTTGATGTCGCGAGGATCGAAATCGCTCTCCGCCATCCACAGACACCAACGATCGAGTCCTTGAATCATGTCTCGGCCCATGCGGAAGGGGCGCAGATACTTCGCCGCGATCGGGTCGGCCGCGACTTGCGGATAGTCCTTCGCTTCAACGATGAGGTTACCGCCGTCAGTAGGCTGCGATCCACGTAGTACGGGTGTGACGGAAGATGAAATTGGATGCGTTTGTGGTTCGAGGAAGATATCAGGTCCCTCGACCAGGTAGGGGTTTATGTGCTTGACCGGCAGCGCCTCGGGCTGTGCCTTGAGGCTCGAATACGTGAAGAGCACGGGACGCGCCTTCTCGTGTGGCGCTCCCCGGTCGAAGCCCGTGATCACGCAGTGGACGGCGGCGGCCCCCGGCGCCTCGGACGTCCACGCGAAGGTCTGGTGCGCGAAACGAATCCTCCAGCCCCCTTCGAGCAGGGGCCGGAAGAGGGAAGCGACGGGTGCGCCCTGCGCGATCGAGTTGGTCGAGACGAAGGCGAAGCGACCGCCCCGTGGAACTGACTGGAAGTACTGGGAGGCCTTGATGAACCAGCCGGTCACGTAGTCCAGGTATCCGTTGTAAGCCTGTCCCCACACCAAGCGGAGATCTGCTCTCTGATTTGTAGATCGTTTTGACTGCCCAATAAAGGGAGGATTTCCCACGATCCTTACAGACGGAGTAGGCGGACATAGCTTCGTCCAATCTTCACGCAGTGCATTCCCGATCGTGATGTGGGCGGACGTGCTGAGGGGAAGGATCGAGGGGGCCTGGCCGAGGAGGCGCTCCATCTCGCGATTCGCCTGGTGGTGAGCGAGGTGCAGGGCGGTTTGCGCGATGCGGGCCGGCCACTCTTCGATCTCGATGCCGAAAAAGTGGTCGAGCTGAACAGCGATGTCGGTGTTTTCTCCGCGGTCTTCGAAGAACATCGTCGCCTGGAACTCGTCGTTATTCTTGCGGGCGAGCTCCAGCTCCCGGATACGTACCAGGATCTCGGTGTCTAGGTGGCGCAGCTCTCGGTAGGCGACGACCAGGAAGTTGCCGCATCCGCAGGCGGGATCCATGATCCGTAGCTCGCCGAGCTCTTTCCGTAGGTTCTTGAGGTTGCTGAGATCGTGCGTGTGTTCTGCGAAACGTTCACGCAGGTCGTCGAGGAAGAGCGGGCCAAGGGTCTTCAGGATGTTCGTCTCGCTCGTGTAGTGCTCGCCGAGCTCGCGTCGGGCCTTGGGGGACTTGACGGCCTGGAAGAGCGATCCGAAGACGGCGGGGCTGATGCCCGACCAGTCGAAGGCGCACGCTCGCATGAGTTCCTCTCTCATTTCGAGAGAGAAGCTGGGGATGCTGAGGGGCTCCGCGAAGATTCCGCCGTTCACGTAGGGGAAACGCGCAATCAGCTCGTCCAAGGTCGACTGACGGCGCTCTACGGGGGTGTTCAGGGTCTGGTAGAGGAGCGCGAGCTGTGCGCCGAGGTCGCTGCCGTCCTCACGGGTCCTGGAGTCGAGAAAATCGGCGAACAGGTCGCGTTCCCACAGGCCCGCGTCGTCACCGTAGAGGCAAAAGAGGGTGCGGATGAGGAAGATGGAGGCCTCGTGATCGCTGTAGCCCGACCCGTCCAGGGCCTCGTAGAGGTCGGCCATGACGCGGGCGGCCCGAATCGAGGCCTCCTCCTGCTCGCGTGAACCGACCTGGACCATGCCGTAGCCGGCGAGGAACTTCAGGTCGTCGACGTGATCAGGGAGCTTGGCGAGTTCAAACTCCGTGTGCCCTGAATCTATGCCGTCATCAGTCGTCATGTTGTGGTCGAGATCGACGATCCGGATGCGGCGGAAGTCGCTGATGATGAGGAGGCGTGGAGTCTCGACGTCTGCGAGGTCGTGGATGTAATCGAGAGCCTGTTCCTCGGCCTTGTTGAGGTCCTTCCCCGCGGACTTCATCTCGATGAGTGCTTTGCCGGGGATGAGAGCGTCGATGTATCCCTGGCGCCCCGTCGATGCACGGTTTGAGCGCCTCTCGTAGGAAATCGCTTTGCGCTTGGTGATGCCGAAACACTTCATGAGTTCGCGCATGAACTCGTGTCCGTCCTGCTTCTCATCCCCTACACAATCGCTCCAGTCGTATGCGAACTTCACGCACCTTTCGCGGATGGCGTTAATCGAGAGCGTTGCGGGCACGGGCGACTCCTGGTTGTCGATTGAAAGGGCGCGAGTGGGGCTCGGGGCCGATTACTTGCTCAGTATATCTAGGCTTGACAGTTCGTATGTATCCGACGCGACTAGAAGTCGCTGTTTCTGCGATCTCAGCCGACTTGCGTCGAAACGCGCGCGATATCTCTTGTTTGAGCACATCGGTGCCCATTTAGACATGCTGAGCGTGCAGCGTATTGCCAGGACGTCTCAGGGGTGTGCCCTCCTGACGTGCCTCGTTGCTCGCCGCGTATGGAGAAGGAAAGACCAGCTCATTCCTAGTAGGAGTCGTCGGTCGGCAGCTTCACGCCCGCGTGGTGTAGGCGCTCCAGGTGTGGCTCGACAGAGGAGAGATACGGAGAGAGGACAGGATTCGCGTCCGGGTCCATGAAGGACTCGAGGTAGTCCTCCAGTGGGAACTGAGTGGCGAAGAGCGTCTGACGCAGCTCGAGGCTGTTGACCGACTCGACGACCATCGTCGGGTCGGCGGCGCTCGTGTATCGCTTGACCCGCGGCCACCGCGTGTCCGTGATCGTCCACTGCTGCGCAGAGGGAGCCTCACTCGGGATCACGATGGGACGCTGGCGCAGCCGTGCCCGACGCAGCGCACCGACCTGCGTGATCAGCACGTAGCTGGCCAGCGTCTCGTTGCGCGTGTCCATGGTGAACCGTCTGCTCGGACGGCGTTCGGACCAGCTAAAGCGGTAGTAGCCCGACATCTCCCAGGCGGTGAAAAAATCGGTGTTGTAGCTCGAGAAGGAATACCCGTATCCGTACCCGTCCTGAAAGTCGGCTTTAGCGACGGAAGTATCCGAACAGATCTTGCCAATTAATTCTTCCAATTTCTCCAACATGCTCGGAGACTCCTTCGATGATGTTCTGCGTGATGAGCTCGTCGATCGTCATGGGCGCCCATCCGCCGATGAAGACCTTCTCGAGGATGCGCACCTGCGGGATTTGCCCGTGGGAACCCATGTCCTTGTCGAGCAGGCAGATCTCGATGGCGACGTCCTCAGGCAACGGGTTATCGGTGAAACGGAACTGACGGTACAGCTCGTTGTAGTTGGCGGGTGGACCCGATCGGAACTCCGAGGGAAAGATCAACCCCTTGATGATGGGCGTCAGGTTGCGCGCCCCGACGTGCCCGATGTGGTCCAGGCCGTCGATGTCGAAGGCTTCGATGAACTCGTCCTTGTTGCGGAAATAGCGGTTGGTTCCCGGGATTTCGCCGTGGTCGCGGTCGTCGCGCCATACGGGGCAGATTGTTCCTGGCTGCGAGAAACGCGAGCGCATCCAGTCGGCCGTCGACCGAATGTACGGGTCGGTTCCTTTGGCCATCTGGAGTTCCATGGCGCCGGTTACGTCAGCTCCGCACCGGTAGCGCTCTCCGAGGCCCTGCGCCGCATTGGGCAGCACGTCGCCGGGGCCGGGTCCACGCGTGGGAAAAATGTGTGTCTGATGGACAGTGCGCTGGGCTTCGCCGGGGGAAGGAGTCTCTAGTTGCATCGGAACTCACTCCTCTTTCTCGGTGCAGGCGTGGGGGAGGGGATCGGTGGGGCCGGGGCCTCGCTCGGCGGGAGAGGAATCGGTGGTTCGGCGGCCGGCGGCGGGGGAATCGGTGGTTCAGCGGACGAGGCCTCGGCTGCTTGATCCTCCTGCGCGCTCTCCGCGGTTGCGTCCTCGGGCTCACTGTCGCCGGGCGCCTCCACCTCCTCGCCGTCTCCGGTGTCTACGGTCTGCTCACCGTTGCCGGTGTCCTCGGTCTGCTCGGCATCGTCGGTGGGGTTTGCCGCTTTCTCTCCGGTCTCCTCGGACTCCTTCTCCTCTCCGCCCTCGTCGGTTTCTTCGGAGGTTTTTTCCTTGACGGGTGCTGGCACGGGCTCCTGGTACATCGCCAGCTCGATAGCGTCGACGATCGGGCCCACGATCTTGTTGAACCCCTCGTAGTCGAGGTCGCGCAGGTCGTCGTTGCCGCACCGAATACGCAGGTTGATGAAGTGCACCTGGTTGTAGAAGATGATGAGCATCGGTTCTTTGACGACCACGGACTCGCCGCCGATCCCGATGTTGCCAGCCTCGGGGATGGAGAGCACGTCCTCGCGCGACTTGAGCTTGATGGAGTGATCGTCCACGAAGATCGTGATGTCCGCAAAATACTCGAAGGCGGCGTAGACCGCCTGGAGCATCATCTCCCACGAGACTCGGTTTGTGAGGGTAAAGGTGGACAGGAGCCAGCCGCCATCCTCGTGATGCCCTTCCAGGTGCATGCCTGTGTTCCTCTCGCTTCCGGGGGTGCGTGCGGGGCTCAGCCCTTCGGCAGCGTGGCCGGCGGGACGTGCATCATGATCTCGATGGAGTCCATGAACTGGCACATCGACTTGTTGAACTTCTCGTAGTCGGTGGTCTGGAATTCCTCGTTCACCCGGCCGATCGCGACGTTGATAAACGGCCTCTGGTTGAAGAAGGTCAGCATGATCGGCGCCTTGAGGATGGGCGACATACCTCGGATCATGACGCTGGAAGCCTCGGGAATGGCCAGCAGATCCTCGGGAGCGGAGAAGTGGAGAGGCTCGCCGTCGACCTGCACCTCCGCGTCCTCGATGTAGGGGTAGACCCCGCGCACGCCCTGGATCAGTTTCTCCCACGGCACGCGATACGTGAGGTTGAAGCTGGATCGGATCCAGCCCGGTTCTTCGGTGAGACCTGCCAGCAGCATGGGGAATCCTTCGCGTCATTGAGGATGTCTGTGTGGTCGGCATCCTATCAGAGCGGGTGGCTGGCTGATCGCAAGGGAAACATCGAGGGGAACATGCGGTGTGACCAGCCCCGGCTGCGTCGTCATCGATGAGAGGAAGGAGCGCATAACGCGGCGCAGCCGGCGGATGCCCTCACGCGGATAGGTTATGAGCATCTGGATAGGTTATGAGCATCTGGATAGGTTAATAACCTATCCGGAAGTGCGTAACCTATCCGGAAGTGCGCAACCTATCCGGAAGTGCGCAACGTATCCGCATGAGCGAGCGTCACCGGGAAAACGGTCACCTATTTGCCGACCCTCTGCGGGCGGCGTCGATCGCTGCCTTCGCCGTCTTCAGGCCGACGCCGGTGCGGTCCCGGTAGGCCTTGACGGCGTAGAGAGTCCTGCCCTCGGCGATCATCTGGAGTTCGGCTGCGCTCAGCTCTGGGAACGAGGCCGTGGCCGGGTTGGCTGCACCGGCTGGAAAGGCGGGACCTGAAGTCTGCGGGACCGCTGCCTCGGGAGAGGGGAAGGATGATCCGGCGAGTGCCGTGACCCCCGCGTCCGCGTAGGCCGCGCGCAGGCGCGCCTCCAGGGTTGCGACCTGCTCCTTGAGCCGAGAGTTTTCGGCGCGCAGCTCTTCGATTTCGCTGGCCTGACCAAACCACTTACCCACGTGTTGCCTCCTGAAATGGATCATCGTGAAGGCTTTCATTCTATCTGTCTGCGCCGGCGCGGTGACGGCGAGCACGCTGCGGCGAATGTGGGAGTTTGGGGGTACCCCGCCCCGGCCTCGTCGATGACGACGCGCGACCAGTGCGCGCCAACGCGCCGTGACCGGCTGAACAAGCCGCCCGAAGCACACGGCCCGGTAAAATAGCGGAGACACTGCGAGCAGCGGAGGAAACATGGCAGGCGAATCGTTCTTCGGGCAAGACCCCACCCACGAGGACCAGCAGGGCGGCATTCCGGCCGACCTGATCCCGTACCTGGAAGCGGCCGACGAGGTTGAGGACACCGAGGCGGGGGAGAGCACTGACCCTCAGGCGCAGGAGAGCGAACGCGAGGCCGCGCTGCGTGCGCTCGTCGAGCACTCGCTGCTGCTGGGCCCCGACCCCTCAGTCCTCGCCGAGATCGAGGGCGAGGTGGACGAGGACTTCGCCGACGACGCCGCCGAGGCACGCGACGAGCGCGCCTCCCACGAGGCAGCGCTGGCGAAGGCTGAAGATGAGGTCGCGCTGGACGCGCGCGTGCAGGAGATCTACCAGTCCATCGTCGCACGCGCACCCGAGCACGACATCGACCCCACTCTCGACCGCGTGAAGCTCGCGCTCGATATCCTGGGCGACCCGCAGAACTCCTACCCGTCGATCCATATCACGGGCACGAACGGCAAGACCTCCACGTCGCGCATGATCGACTCGCTGCTCACCGCTTTCGGCATGAAGACGGGCCGCTTCACGAGCCCGCACCTGCTCGACGTGCGCGAGCGCATCTCGCTGGAGGGCCACCCGATCACGCGCGAGGGATTCGTGCGCGCCTGGGAGGACATCGCCCCCTACGTCGGCATGGTGGACGAGCGCAGCCAGGAAGAGGGTGGCCCGCGCCTGTCCTTCTTCGAGGTGTTCACGATCATGGCGTACGCGGCCTTCGCCGACTACCCGGTCGATGCGGCCGTCGTCGAGGTCGGCATGGGCGGGCGCTGGGACGCCACGAACGTCATCGACGCGGGCGTCTCCGTCATCACCCCGATCGCCCTGGATCACACGAAGTGGCTCGGCTCCACGATTGAGGAAATCGCGCGCGAAAAGGCCGGCATCATCAAGCCCGGCCAGGTTGTCGTCATCATGGCTCAGGAGGAGGAAGTCCTCGACATCCTGCTCGAGCAGGCGCGCTCCGTCGACGCGATCGCGCGCGTCGAGGGCCGCGACTTCGAGGTCGTGGATCGTCAGATGGGCGTCGGCGGCCAGATGGTCACGATTCGCACGCCCTCCGCGGTCTACGAGGATGTGTTCGTCCCGCTGTTCGGCCAGTATCAGGCGCACAACGCGGCGGCGGCCCTCGTCGCCGTCGAGGCCTTCATGGGCGGGCGCGGCCTGGACGGCCGCATCGTCGAGCAGGGCCTCATGAACGCCTCCAGCCCGGGACGCATGCAGGTCGTGCGTCATTCGCCCACGATCATCGTGGACGCCGCGCACAACCCCGCTGGCGCGGCCACCCTGCGCGAGGCCGTGGAATCCTCCTTTGGGTTCGCGCGCATCGCGGGCGTGTACGCGGCGATGGGGGACAAGGACGTCGAAGGCGTCCTGTCCGAGGTCGAACCCTTCATCGATCACCTCGTCGTCACGCAGATGCCGGGCGAGCGCGCGGCTGACATCGCGCGCCTGGCCGAGATCGCCGAGGAGGTCTTCGGTCCTGACCGGGTAGACGTGCGCGAGTCGCTGGCCGACGCGGTCGATCGTGCAGCCGAGATCGCCGAGGCCGGGGCCGAGCCCTCGGATCGCAGCGGAGTTCTCGTGTTTGGCTCGGTCATGCTGGCCGGGGAAATGCTGGCCCTCGCCGGTCACAGCCCCCGCTAGGATGGAACCCAACCAGAGCGGCCGCATCGTGGCGGCCGCCACGGTTGGGATTTCGTGCTCAAAGGTGGCACGATTGATCACGCATACAAGTACAGATGAGCAATGTGCAAGGAGGCATCATGAAGAAGCTCGTCAATGACGTCCACGCCGTCGTCCGCGAAACCCTCGAAGGTTTCGCCCTGGCCCACCCCGACCTCGTCGATGTCCATTACTCGCCCGACTTCGTGACCCGTCACGTCCCCAAGGCTGAGGGCAAGGTCGGCCTCGTCTCTGGCGGCGGATCCGGACACGAGCCCCTGCACGCGGGCTTCGTCGGCGAAGGCATGCTGGATGCGGCCGTGCCCGGCGCGGTCTTCACGTCGCCCACCCCCGACCCGATCCTGGAGGCCACGAAGGCCGCCGATCACGGCGCGGGCGTCCTGCACATCGTCAAGAACTACACGGGCGACGTCCTCAACTTCGAGACCGCCGCCGAGCTGGCCGACATGGAGGACATCACGGTCGCTACCGTCGTCGTCAACGATGACGTGGCCGTCGAGGACTCCCTGTACACGGCGGGGCGCCGTGGCGTCGCCGGAACGATCTTCGTCGAGAAGATCGCGGGCGCGGCCGCCGAGCGCGGTGACTCCCTTGAGGAGGTCACCCGCATCGCCACCAAGGTCAACGATCAGACCCGCTCCATGGGCCTGGCCCTGGGCCCCTGTACCGTGCCCCACGCCGGCAAGCCCTCCTTCGACCTGGGCGAGGACGAGATCGAGCTGGGCATCGGCATCCACGGCGAGCCCGGATACCGCCGCGGCTCCATGGAGACGGCCGACAGCCTCGTCGCCGAGCTCTACGAGCGCGTGCGTGAAGACCTCGGCCTCACCGAAGGCGAGCGCGTCGTGGCCCTCGTCAACGGCATGGGCGGCACCCCCATCTCCGAGCTCTACATCTGCTTCCGAGCGCTCGCCGCACTCCTGAAGAAGGACGGCATCGAGATCGCTCGCCAGATGGTCGGCAACTACGTGACCAGCCTGGAGATGCCCGGCGTCTCCGTGACCCTCATGCGCGCCGACGACGAGCTCCTTGAGCTCTTCGACGCGCCCGTGAACACGGTCGCCTGGAAGTAAGCAACGAGGCAGGACAAGGAGAAACACGATGAGCCTAGATGCAGCGTGGGCACGCCTGTGGATCGAGCTGGCGGCGGCGGATATCGCTGAGCAGCGCGACTACCTGGTGGACCTGGACCGAGCCATCGGGGATGGCGACCACGGCGAAAACATGGATCGCGGTTTCAAGGCCGCGGTCGAGGCCCTGGGCCAGGCCCAGCCGGGCAGCGTCGCCGAGGTCCTCAAGACGGTCGCCAAGACCCTCATGTCCACGGTCGGCGGTGCCGCCGGGCCCCTGTATGGGACCGCGTTCCTGCGCGCATCCAAGGCCGCCGGTGACGGCGACCTCGACGGCGCGGGCGTGGCAGCGTTGATCGCGGGCGCGCTCGACGGAATCCAGGCCCGAGGCAAGGCCACCACGGGCGAAAAGACCATGGTGGACGCATGGACGCCCGCCCTCGAGGCCGCCCGCGCGGCCGCCGAGGCCGGTAGCGATCCCGTGGCCGTCCTCGAGGCCGCCGCCACGGCAGCCGAGGCCGGAGCAGCAGCGACGGAACCCCTGCGGGCCACGAAGGGACGCGCCTCCTACCTGGGCGAACGCTCCATCGGGCACCTCGACCCGGGTGCCGTGTCCACCTCCCTCATCCTGCGCGCCGCCGCGCGCGCAGCGGGCGAGGCCGGCGCGGCATGAGCGTGCGCGTCTCCTTCGTCATCGTCTCCCACTCGACCTCCCTGGCCAATGGAGTCTGCGAGCTGGCCGCCCAGATGGCCCCCGACGTGCACTTCGAGGCCGCCGGGGGCACGGACGATGGCCGCATCGGTACCTCCTACGACCTCGTCGAGATGGCCGTCGAGGCCGCCCTTGCGGCCGTGGACGGTGAGGGAAGCGGCGTCATTGTGCTGACCGACCTCGGCTCGGCCACGATGACCGTCGAATCCGTCATCGACATGAGCGACGAGCCCGAGCGTGTGCGTTTCGTCGACACCTGCCTCGTCGAAGGGGCCGTCGCCTCCTCCGTGCGGGCCCAGCTTGGCGAAGACCTCGACCAGGTCGCCGACGTTGCAGCCGCCCTGGCCCCCCGCGTGGACGACGTGCCCGCCCAGGAGGCGCCCAGCCCCGCTCCCGCGAAGCCCAGCGGGGCAGGGGGAGGAGCCCAGGCCTCGTCGACCTGGGCGCAGGGGGACGCGGTCGTCGCGGACCCCGTCGGCCTGCACGCGCGCCCCGCCGCCGCCTTCGTGCGCCTGGCGGGCACCTTCGACGCTGAGGTCACCGTCAACGGGGCCGACGGCGGCTCGGTCCTGGAGCTCATGGCCCTGGGCATTACCCAAGGTCAGAGCGTCCACATCGAGGCCAATGGGGCCGACGCCACAGCGGCGGTCGCGGCCCTGACAGATATGCTGGAAAGCGCAACACCGCAAACGCCAGAATCAAAGGAGACAATGTGAGCGCTAAGAGTGTTCTGCTGGAGCCCCAGCACCTTCTCGACCCCACCCTGGAGCACACCCTCATCGTCGTGAAGCCCGACGGCTACGCCCGCGGCCTGACCGGTGAGATCCTGCGCCGCATCGAGGCCAAGGGCTACACGATCAAGGGCCTCAAGCTCATGATCGCCTCCCGCGAGCTGCTCGCCGAGCACTACGCCGACCACAAGGACAAGCCCTTCTTCGAAGGCCTCCTGGAGTTCATGAGCTCCGGCCCGGTCGTTGCCATCATCGTCGAAGGCCAGCGCGTCGTCGAGGGCATGCGCGTCCTCATGGGCTCGACCGACCCGACGACGGCCCCCGCGGGCACGATCCGCGGCGACCTGGGTCGCGCGTGGAACAGCCCCCACATGGAGAACCTGATCCACGGCTCGGACTCTGTGGAGAACGCAACGCGCGAAATCTCCCTGTGGTTCCCGGAGATTTACTGACTCGCGGCTAACCTGCAAGGGTGTACCTCAAGAACCTGACGCTGCGGGGCTTTAAGTCCTTCGCCAGTGCGACCACGCTCGCCCTCCAACCGGGCATCACGTGCGTCGTCGGCCCCAACGGGTCGGGTAAATCCAACGTCGTCGACGCTCTCGCCTGGGTCATGGGCGAGCAGGGTGCCCGCGCGCTGCGCGGCGGGCAAATGGCGGACGTGATTTTCGCGGGGACATCTGGGCGCGCGGCGTTGGGGCGCGCCCAGGTGGACCTGACGATTGACAACACCGACGGGCTGCTCGACATCGAGTATTCCGAGGTGACGATCAGCCGGACCCTGTTCCGCGGGGGCGGCTCCGAATACTCCATTAACGGCACTCCGGCGAGGCTGCTGGACGTGCAGGAGCTCCTGTCCGACACGGGCATGGGCCGTCAGATGCACGTCATCGTCGGCCAGGGGCAGCTCGACGCGATTCTCTCCTCTACGCCCGAGGAGCGTCGCGGGTTCATCGAAGAGGCCGCGGGCGTCCTGAAGCATCGCCGGCGCAAGGAGCGCGCGCTCAAGAAGCTGGCCGACATGGACGCGAACCTCGTGCGCGTCCTGGACCTGACCAACGAGATTCACCGCCAGCTGGGGCCCCTGGCTCGCCAGGCGCGGGTTGCTCGTCGCGCGTCCCTCATTCAGGCGCGCGTGCGCGACGCGAAGGCCCGCCTGCTCGCCGATGATCTGGCGTCTGCGCTGTCGAAGCTGTCCGTGCTCGAGGCGTCGGACGAGTCGGCCGCCGCACGCCGGGCTTCGCTTGAGGAGCAGATTGCGGCTGCGCGCGCTGAGTTGTCACGGCTGGAGGAAGCCGAACGGGCATCCTCACCGGCACTCGATCAGGCATCCTCCGACTGGCAGTCGCTCACCACGATTACCGAGCGCCTGCGCGGCACGCTGATGGCGGCGACCCAGAAGGTGTCACTGCGCGCGACCCCCGAGCTGCCCCCGGGCGGCGAGGATCCCGACGTCCTCGACGAGCGCGCCCGCGTCGCCGGCGCCGAGGACGCTGCGCTGGTCACTCAAGTCGAAGAGGCGCGCTCTGCCCTGACGTCTGCGACTCGCGCGCGCGAGGCCGCCGAGGATGCGGACGATTCCGCGTCCCGCGAGCTGGCCCGCGTCAACCGCGTCATTGCCGACCACCGTGAGAAGGTCGCGCGACTGACCGGAGACGCGTCCACCGCCGCGTCTCGCCTGGAGGCAGCGATCGCCGAGGCCGACCGAGCCTGGGGCGCATACCGCGCGGCTCAGGAGCGCGCCGAGGCAGCCGAGAAGGCCGTGCCTGCGTCGTCGGTGGGCACCGTTGGTGTGGGCGCTTCTGTCGCTGGGGAGTCCTCGTCCGAGGAAGAAGCCGGCGGGGGAGCGGCCCGCGCACACGCCGAGGCCTCCGCCCGCCGCGACGCCGCGCGCGCCCGCGTGGACGAGCTGCTCGGCGTTGAACGCGAGGCCCGCGCCGACCGCGCGCGCTGGGAGGCCCGCCGCGACGCGCTCGAGCAGCTGCTCGCTCCCGAGGATGGTACCGCCGAGCTGCTCGGACGCCCCGGTGTGCTCGGCCAGGTTGCGCCGCTCCTGCACGTCACACCTGGTTTCGAAGACGCCGTCGCCGCCGTGCTGGCCCCCTTCGCCGACGCGGTCGTCGTCGACTCCCTGGCCCGAGGCCTGGGTGAGCTGGACGCCGCCCGCGCGGCCGGACGCTCGCTGCGGTTGGTCGTGGCATCGGGTTCTTCAGATGTTTCCGGTTCTTCCGATTTCCCCGCGGATGGGACCGGCAGTGCTGTCTGCGCCGATCTACCCGAGGGTGCGACGTGGCTTGCCGACGTCGTCGCCTGCGAGGGGGCCGCCGCGCCCCTCGCGTCCCTGCTGGACGGGGTCGTCGCCTGCTCTCTCGAGACCGCCGCTGACGTGCTGGACGTGCCCGGCGTGCGCGCCGTCGTCACGTCGGGTGGCGACGTCCTGCGCTCCTGGTCGGTGGAGGGTGGCCGCCAGGCATCCTCCGTGCTCTCCGTACGCGCAGACTACGAGGAGGCGTGCGCGCAGGCCGAGGCCGCCCAGGCCCGCATGGCCGAGGTGTCCGAGCAGCTCGGCGAGGCGAACGCCCACCTGGACCGCTGCATTCGCGAGGCGAACGATGCCCTGAAGGCCCTGCGCGAGGAAGACGCCCAGCGCGCCAAGGAAGCCCAGGAGCTGGCCCGCGCACAGTCGGCCGCGCAGGCCGCCCGCGCCGAGGCCGATCGCGCCCACGACGTGGCCCGCCGCGCCGACGAGCAGGTCACCTGGGCCCGCGAGCAGGATCTTGCCGCCCGCGCACGCCTCGACGGCGCCGACACCGTCGGCCCGCCCGAATCCCTCGAAGACGCTCAAGCCCGCGCCGACGCCGCATCCCGCGCCGCCCGCGAGGCCCGCGAGGCCGAAAACGAAGCGCGCCTGAGCCTGCGTGCCTTGGAAGAACAATCGCGGCGCGCCGCCTCCCGCGCCCGCTCCCTGCGCCAGGGGGCCGCCGCCGAGCGCGAGGAGCGCGCCCGCTACGCCCGGCGCGAGGCCGCGCGAAAGACGGAGCTGGCCACGGCCTCGGACGTGGAGGCAGCCGCCCGCGTCGCCCTCGAGGCCGCCGAGCGAGCCCTGTCCCAGGCTGCCGCCGAACGTGATCGCCTGAGCGAGCGGCGCTCCCAGGTCTCCCAGGAGGTCTCGGACGCCCGCCGCGCCCTAGACCGGCTGAGCGCGGAGCTGTCGGAAGCCACGGCCTCGGCCCACCAGGGGCAGATCGCGGCCGAGCAGACGCGCCTGCGCGTCGAGGATCTCCAGCGGCGCGCCCTCGAGGAGCTGTCCCTCGAACCCGAGCAGCTGCTCGCCGAGTTCGGGCCGCAGATGCTGGTGCCGATGCTGCCGCTCGACCCCGACCAGGTCGAGAAGGCCGCGGCCGCCGAGCCGAGCGCGTACGTGCGCACCGAGCAGGAACGCGCGCTCGCCAAGGCGCTGAAGGACCTGGAGAAGCTGGGGCGCGTCAACCCGCTGGCGCTCGAGGAACACGAGGCGCTGGCCTCGCGGCACAAGTTCCTCGTGGATCAGGTCCAAGACCTCAAGGCGTCGAAGGCGGACCTGCTGCGCATCGTGCAGGACGTGGATCGCCTGGTGGAGGAGGCCTTCGCGTCGGCGTTCGCCGAGACGCGCGAGCAGTTCGAGCACGTATTCGGCGTGCTCTTCCCGGGCGGCCAGGGCGACCTGGTGCTCACCGACCCGGACGACATGCTCTCGACGGGCATCGAGATCGAGGCTCGGCCCGCGGGCAAGAAAGTCAAGCGCCTGTCCCTGCTGTCGGGCGGCGAGCGTTCCCTGGCCGCGATCGCGTTCCTGGTCGCGATCTTCAAGGCGCGCCCGTCCCCGTTCTACGTCATGGACGAGGTCGAGGCCGCCCTGGACGACATGAACCTGACGCGCCTGCTCGCCATCTTCAAGGAGCTGCAGGAAACCTCGCAGCTGATCGTCATCACCCACCAGAAGCGCACGATGGAGATCGCGGATGCCCTCTACGGCGTGACGATGCGCGACGGCGTCACGACGGTGGTGTCCCAGCGCCTCGCGGACTAGGGGACAACCTTCTCGTGGATGAAGCCGTTGCATCTGGTCGCGATGACTCCACCTTCAAAGAAAATGATGACCGAAATATTTGGACCTGAGAGGAGAGGGCAATGAGCAAGAAACAACAGGAGACCTACCGTCTTGCGGGAGGAATCACCGTTACCGACGCCGATCTTGAAGCAGATGCGCAGCGCTTCGAAGTGGGCGAATGCGACGGAGCGTGGAAGGTTCTCCCTGGGCGTCCGCAGCTTGTCGGCGAGGAATAAATGCCGGTCGGCACGCGCCTGCCTGAATCTTTAGTCCGCGAGCTTAGCGAGGCGACAGGGGAACTCGGACAAACTCGAAGTGAGCTCGTTCGTCGCGGAGTGAGAGTGCTGCCGGGATTGCTGATTGTTGATCTGGATAGGATGCGGCCTTCTGGATAGGTTATGAGTATCTGGATAGGTTAATAAGCTATCCAGATCTGCGTTTCCTATCCAGATCTGCGTTTTCTATCCAGAACTGTGTTTCCTATCCAGAACTGTGTTTCCTATCCAAAAGAATGGGGGATTCGATGGAGTGCAGGCTCACTCATGCGCATGTTGACCCGCCTGGTGGAGCAACGGCAGTTCGAGTATGAAAACGCGGGCGGGGACCCGTTGGTCCCCGCCCGCGCCTGCAAGCCGTGCGTCCCGCCGCTGCGGGAGGCTCGCTCTCAGTCGTTCATGAAATGACGCTCGTCCAGGATCTGTGCGCCGCCACCCACCAGCGAAGGCAGGTGCTCGTTTGCGTGGTGGCCGCAGAAATACAGCTGGCCACCCGAAGGCATCGTCGCACGAACCCAGGCGCGAGCGCCGCAGGCGTCGCAACGATTCGCCGCATTCAGCTGCGGCTCGTCCAGTACGGGGCGTTCAAGAGTCTGTGCGTTCATGCTTCCATCACACACCATCGTCCCGCCCCGCGCACCCCTGTTCACCCGGGGCGCAATCGACCGCCCGCACGTCGATACAGTGGAACGGGGGAGCGCACACCCTCCCGACGCAACCGCCAACACGCCCCGAAAGCGCGCCCACCAGCGCGATCTGGCCCCGGCCTCGTCAATCGTGGAAAGCGTCCCAGAACCCGCGCCACGCGCACCGTTGGCCACAAACGAGCGCCCAGCCACATATGATGCACATCGTGACTCCTACCGACGCATCCGACTACAACGCACGGCACCTCTCGGTCCTCGAGGGGCTCGAGGCCGTGCGCAAGCGCCCCGGCATGTACATCGGCTCGACCGACCACCGGGGCCTCATGCACTGCCTCTGGGAGATCATCGACAACGCGGTCGACGAGGCCCTGGAAGGCCACTGCGACACGATCGACGTGCGCCTGCACCCCGACCACTCCGCCTCCGTCGCCGACAACGGCCGAGGCATCCCCGTCGACATCGTGCCCGGTCAGGGCCTGACGGGCGTCGAGGTCGTCTACACCAAGCTCCACGCCGGCGGTAAGTTCGGCGGCGGCTCCTACGCGGCCTCCGGCGGCCTCCACGGCGTCGGCGCCTCCGTCGTGAACGCCCTGTCGGCCCGCCTCGACGTGCAGGTCGACCGCGGCGGCAAGACCCACGAGATGTGCTTCCGTCGCGGCGAACCCGGCGAATTCGACGACTCCAAGCAGCGCACCCCCAACTCGCCCTTCAAGCCTTTCGTGGACGGCTCGACCCTCAAGACGGTCGGCAAGGTGAAGAAATCCCAGACCGGCACGCGCGTGCGCTTCTGGGCGGACTTCCAGATCTTCCCGTCGACCGAGGGGTTCTCGTGGGAGAACCTGCTGGCGCGCGCCCGCCAGACCGCGTTCCTCGTGCCCGGCCTGACCATCAACTGCTACGACGAGCGCGGCGAAGAGGAGCTCCACGAGAGCTTCCGCTTCGACGGCGGCGTCGTCGACTTCGCGAACTGGCTGGCCTCCGACGGCCCCGTCACCGACACGTGGCACATCACGGGGGAGGGCACCTACAACGAGACCGTGCAGGCCCTGGACTCCGAGACCGGGCACCTGCGCGCCACCGAGGTCGAGCGCACCTGCGAGGTCGACATCGCGCTGCGCTGGGGCATCGGCTACGACACGACCGTCCAGTCCTTCGTCAACATCATCGCCACCCCCAAGGGCGGCACCCACGTCACCGGCTTCGAGCAGGCGGTCCTCAAGACCCTGCGCGCCGCGATCGACAAGAACGCGCGCAAGCTCAAGGTCGGCGCGAAGGACGGGCGCCCCGAAAAGGACGACGTCCAGGCCGGCATGACGGCCGTCATCACCGTGCGCTTCCCCGAGCCTCAGTTCGAGGGACAGACCAAGGAAACGCTGGGCACGCCTCAGATCCGCACCGTTGTGAACCGCGTCGTCTCCGACTGGCTGAAGGCCAAGTTCGCCTCCTCCAAGCGCGACGACAAACAGCAGACTTCCCTCCTCATGGAGAAGGTCGTCGGCGAGATGAAGGCCCGTGTCTCCGCGCGCTTGCACAAGGAGATCTCGCGTAAGAAGAACGCGCTGGAAACCTCCTCGCTGCCCGCCAAGCTCGCGGACTGCCGCCTCGAGGACGTCGAGGAGACCGAGCTGTTCATCGTCGAGGGCGACTCCGCCCTGGGCACGGCCAAGGCCGCGCGCAACTCCCACTACCAGGCCCTGTTCCCGATTCGAGGCAAGATCCTCAACGTGCAGAAGGCCTCGACCGCGGACATGCTGGCCAACGCCGAGTGCGCCAACATCATCCAGGTGATCGGCGCGGGCTCGGGCCGTACATTCGACCTGTCTCAGGCGAGGTACGGCAAGGTCATCCTCATGACCGACGCCGACGTCGACGGCGCGCACATCCGCACCCTGCTGCTGACCCTGTTCTTCCGCTACATGCGCCCCATGGTCGAGGCCGGCCGGATCTACGCCGCCGTCCCGCCCCTGCACCGCATCGAGGTCGCGGGTAAGGGACGTAAGAAGCGCGAGTACATCTACACCTACTCCGAGGACGAGCTGCATCGTAAGCTCGCCGCCCTGCGTCGCTCGGGTCGCACGTGGAAGGAACCCATCCAGCGGTACAAGGGCCTGGGTGAGATGGACGCCGACCAGCTGGCTGAGACCACGATGGACCGGGCTCACCGCTCGCTGCGTCGCATCACGCTGGCCGACGAGGAAGCCCTGCGCCAGGCGGAGGACGTGTTTGAGCTGCTCATGGGCTCGACCGTGGGTCCGCGCAAGGAGTTCATTGTCGAGGAATCCGCGGGGCTGGATCGTACGCGCATCGACGCGTAATCACGGGCAAAAATCCCCGCGCGCTGCACAAACGTTCACGCGCGTTGACCAAATGTCAAGCGCCAGTGTGACTAAAGGCCCGAATAGCCGGTAGGATATCTGCCATGACAGGACTTGCGCAGCGACTCACGCCGCCCGGGTCCGTCCCGTACCCGGGCAATCACCTCGGGTTGCGCTGGCGGCCCATGATCGGCCGCGATGCCCCCGCCGTGTATGCGCTCATCTCCCTGATCGAAGACGACGACAACGCCATTCGGCGCACCTCCGTCGACGACATCGCGGACATGATGGAGGGCGAGAACGGGCGCGACTGGGTCGACACGATCGTCGGCCTGGACGCGAAGCGAAACATTTGCGCGGTGGCGTCCGTGCGCGTTCTGCGAGGCATTCACGAGGCCGCGACCGCCGTCGTCAGCGCCTTCATCCACCCGCACTGGCGTGGCCGAGGCGTGGGCCGGGCTCTGCTCTACTGGCAGGACGGGCGCGCCCGACAGATGCTCGTCGATGCTTTCGGTGCCGAGTCCGAGGTGCCCGCGTCGATCTCGAACCTCGTCGATGCGCACATGACCGATCGTCGTCGCCTCTACATTGCGGCCGGCTTCTTCGCTAAGCGCACGTACCAGGTCATGTATCGCGACCTGGCCGGCGGCGAGGTGCCCGTGCCCGCGCGTCACGGATACCGCGTCCTGCCGTGGAATGAGGTTCCGCAGGACCAGGTTCGCGCCATCCACATGGAGGCCTTCCAGCAGTCGTTCCGTTCGCCGCTGCGCGCGCTGTGGTGGGACGACGCGATGAACCACTTCGACCCGCGTTGGTCGTTCGTGGCCGTGGATGCTCAGGGTGAGGTCGTTGGCTACGCGATCACTGGACGTCCCGCGCAGCGCTGGGTGGCCACGGGCCGCTCCGAGGCGTACATCTACCTGCTCGGCGTCGCTGAGGCGCACCGTGGACGCTCCATCGCGAGCGCCCTTGTCGGGCATGCCGTCGCCGCAGCGTCCGCGTCCGGCGCGTCGCGCATTGGCCTCGACGTTGACATGTCGAGCCCGGACGGAGCGCATAAGATTTACGAACACCTGGGCTTCGTGGATGAAGCCGCCGAGGTTTACTACACGATCGACCAGTAGGGACGGAAGGAGGCGAGCATGAGCATTCCTCTCGCACAGCGAGCAAATGCCCCCGAGTTCGTCCCCTTCCCGGGCGAACATCACGGGATCGAGTGGGAGTCGCTCACGGCTGCCCACCACGGTGGCCTGTCCGCCCTTTTCGCCCGCATGGAGGCCCGCGATAACCCGCCCTATCGCACCAGCCCGGACGAGGTCGAGGAGATGCTTTCGGGTGCCTCGCAGTGGCGAGGCCTCGTCGGGATCGCCCGCAGGGGTATCGCGGCGGGTCGCATCGTCGCCTTTGCCCAGGTGGTTCTGCGTTTCCCGGGGCGCGTGGAGTGCGTGTGCGTCGGGGGAGTGGATCCCGACTTTCGGCGCATCGGCCTCGGCAATGCGATCGTCGACTGGCAGGAGGGCACTGCTCGCCAGATGCTGGCCGAGGTTGAGGGTGACGCTCCCGCTCAGATCACCTGTCACGTTGAGACCGGCCAGGATGATCTCGAGGCGCAGCTGAAGGTTCACGGCTTCCGCTGGACGCGCACCTACTACGAGCTGCGTGCCTCCCTGGAGGGGCTTCCGCCGGTTCCTGACCTGGGCTCGTACATGAGCATCGAGGCCTGGGGTCCCCAGTGGGAGGAACCCGCCCTGCGTGCCGCGAACCGCCTCAACGAGTCCGAGTGGGGCCGGCCTCCGCTCACCCAGGAGCAGTGGATGCAGGGGCGCACGGCCTTCGCTCCCGAATGGTCGTTCGTCGCCGTCGACCGGACGGGGGACCGCCCCCGCGTCGCCGGCTTCCTGTTGGCCTCGCGCTACGAGCAGGATTGGGCGGCTCTGGGCTGGCGCGAGGGGTACATCGACCAGCTGGGCGTCCTGTCCCAGTGGCGCGACAGCCGCGTCGCGGACGCGCTGATCCTGGCGTCGATGTGGGCGCAGAAGCGTGACGGCATGGATCGCGCGGGCACGGGCGTGGGCTCCGCGAACCACACGGGCGCGCTCGCGATCTACGACTACCTGGGCTTCCGCACGGTCGGCCAGACGAGGCTCTACGCGATCGAAATTTGATCGTCGTTTCGCATGGTGGATGTTTCCGCGCATCCTCTTGTGTTACCGTCGTTACTTTTTTCTCTCTGATGGGATCATTTCTTCCCGTTTTCTTTTCAGTTTTCACATAAATGATCCCTAGGTCCTAATTGTCTGACCAATTAATTTCTTAGGCTCCCAGCAGAGGCCACGAGCGGCCTCGGCGCCATGCGCGTCCCTTCACCACAGTGCGGAGCCAGCATGACTACGAAGTCGTCAGCACCAACCAAGTCCATTCCGCCTCTGGTCATTCGAAGCGCCATCGTTGCCTCCCTCGGCGGCTTGCTCTTCGGCTTTGACACAGCGGTCATTTCCGGCGCGGAAGAAAAGCTCACCGAGCTCTACGCGCTCTCCTCTATGGGTGAGGGCATGATCGTTGCCATTGCAACCATTGGCACGATCTGCGGCGCTATCGTCGCCGGTAAACTCGCCGACCGCTTTGGCCGTAAACCCATCCTCTTCTGGATCGGCATCCTCTTCGGCGTGGGTGCACTGGCCACGGCCCTGGCGCCTGTGCCCACCCTGGTGACAGCTGCTGACGGCACGGTCTCGGCCTCGTCCGCCTTCCCGATCACCTTCTTCATGGTGTTCCGCTTCCTCGGCGGCGTCGGCGTCGGCCTGTCCTCTGTGGTCGCTCCCATTTACACCGCCGAGATCGCACCCGCGCGTGTGCGCGGACGCCTGGTCGGCCTCGTCCAGTTCAACATCGTCTTCGGTATCCTCCTGGCCTACGCCTCCAACGCGGTCATCCGCGAAATTGCGCACGAAGACACCGCGTGGCGCTGGATGCTCGGCGTCATGGCCGTCCCCGCCGTCTTCTTCCTCATCTTCCTGGCCACCGTCCCCGAGACGCCGCGCTGGCTGCTGGCTCACGGACACGAGGAACGCGCCGTGAAGATTTCCGAGCGCCTCACCTCCACGCAGGAAGAAAGCAGCGAGCAGATCGCCGAGATGAAGGCGCAGATCGCCGAGGACGCCGCTGGTGGCAAGGTTGCCTTCTTCACGCGCCGCTACCGCAAGGTCATCCTCATGGCCTTCTGCATCGCGATGTTCAACCAGCTCTCGGGCATCAACGCGATCCTCTACTACGCGCCTAAGGTCATGAAGCTCGCCGGCGGCGCCGCCGTCCTGGGTGACGCCTTCCCCTACATCGGCTCTGTCATCGTCGGCCTCATGAACCTGATCGCCACCATGGCCGCCCTGACCGTCATCGACAAGCTCGGCCGCCGCCAGCTCATGATCGTTGGCTCGATCGGCTACCTGATCTCGCTCGGCTTCCTCGCCGGCATGATGTTCGCCTATGAGGGCGGTGTCTTCCAGGAAGGCAGCGCCGCCCCCGTGTGGCTCATTCTCCTCGGCCTGCTCGGCTTCATCGCCTCCCACGCCTTCGGTCAGGGATCGGTCATCTGGGTCTTCATCTCCGAGATCTTCCCGAACCGCGTGCGCGCGCGTGGCCAGTCGCTGGGCTCGCTCACGCACTGGGTGTTCGCCTTCATCACCACGTACGCCTTCCCGGTCCTCACGGATAAGCTCGGCGGCGGCTTCGCGTTCGGTATCTTCTTCCTCGCGATGGTTGGTCAGCTATTCTGGGTCCTGAAGGTGATGCCCGAAACGAAGGGCATTCCGCTCGAAGAAATGGAAGAGAAGCTGGGGTTGACGAATGACTAGGATCGTGAACATCGGGGAAGCTCTCATCGATGAGATCACCCGCCCAAACAGTGAACCCGTCGAAGTTGTCGGGGGATCGATGCTCAACGTCGCAGCCGGCCTCACCCGGCTGGGTCACGAATCCGAGCTGGCGACGTGGTTCGCCCGTGACGCTCGCGGCGACAAGGTGCGCGCCCATGCCGAGGCCGCCGGTGTCACCCTGACGCCCGGTAGCGACGGCGCCGAGTTCACGACGGTCGCCCACGCGGCCGTCGACGAGAAGGGGCACGCCACCTACGAGTTCGACCTGACGTGGGACGTTCCTGCCGTCGAGGACCCGGACACCGTTGGGCACGTCCACACCGGCTCCTACGTGGTCGTCGTCGAGCCCGGCGCCGACAAGGTCCTGGCCGCCGTCAAGCGCCAGGCCATCCGCGGCACTGTGTCCTACGACCCGAATATCCGCCCGGCTCTCCTGGGCACGCCCGACGAGGCCCGCCCACACATCGAGGCGATCGTGGCCCTCGCGGACGTCGTGAAGGCATCCGACGAGGATCTCGAGTGGCTCTACCCGGGCCGTCCCGTCGAGGACGTCATCCGCGAGTGGTCGCAGTCTGGCCCGTCGCTGATCCTGTGCACGCGCGGCCCCTGGGGCGTCTACATCAAGGCCGCTGCCGAGCGCGACATGCTCGTCGTCGACCCGCTGGACGTTGAGCTGGTGGACACTGTGGGCGCGGGCGACTCGCTCATGGCGGGCCTCATCTCCGGCCTGGTGGACGCGGGACTCCTGGGTTCCGGTGAGGCGAAGCAGCGACTGCGCGAGGCCTCGTGGGACCAGATCCTGCCCGCCATCCACCGTGGCATCATTACTTCCGGCATCACCATCTTGCACCAGGGCGCGTACTCGCCCACGCGCGAGGAGGTTGCCGGCATTCTGGCCGCCGACCCGACGCTGCGAGGCTGACGGGGGAGCGTTCCTCAACTGATGGGTGTGGGCCCGGCCGTTTGGCTGGGCCCACACCCATATCGGCTGGTCTGTCGTCACTGTGCGATCCTCGAACGCGCTTGTCAATGTGAACAAATGGTCATATGCTTGCAGAGGTCTCATAGTGTTCCGTGGAACACGTCATTTTCGGTCTTGGTATTCGTGGAGGTGACGCGTGGCTGACGTTGGCTTTGACTCTGATAAGCACGCCCAAACAAGCGGAGATATGGAGAAAGGGGGGGCAATCGCTCACTGACTCCACTCAGGCAATCAGTCGCTTGATGGACGCTCAGAAGGCGGAGTATTGGTCTGAAGAGGAGGGCTTCCAGGCGATGCGCCGCTCGCTGATCTCGTATCTGAGGACCGAGAAAGATGTCGTCTCCAACCAGATGGTTCGTTTCCAGAAATTTGATGGCGACGTCGATACCGCTGTTAGCGCTTTTGAAGCTGCCGAGCAGGGCAATACCGATGAGCTTGCCCGTATCCTTGCGTCGATGGACCCGCAGCCTACAGGGGCACCGTCATCCCCTGCGACGCAGGCGCCCTCGCAGATCGTGGGCGGGGGAACAGCGTCGTCTGGAAATGCCAACGGCGCCACGGCGTCGGGTTCAGGTGGCAGCGGCTCTGGTGCCGGTACGAGTCCCACGCAGAACGCGCCGTCTGAGTTCTGAGAAGGAGAGGAACCATCATGGTTGATAGCCCCATGTACGACCGGCTCATGCGATTGGTTGCCGCGATTGAGAGTGCCTCTGCCCTCGACGCCTCGGACGATGAGCACAACACGATCGTGTGCGGCCTGAACGAGGCGAATAACGTCACGCACCATATGCGCTCCTACCAGGGGTTCACGGGCGAAACCGGCGATCAGATTGATGCGTGGACCGATACGACGATGAAGCAGGTCCAGGGAATCAAGGAAAACCACAACACCGCGATGGAGTACTACGTCGAGGCGCGGCGCGCCATGACGCATATTCGTGAGGAGGCGCAGCAGCTGTCGCCCACTCTTATCGACTCCAATCTGCAGAAGCTTGCCGATATGACCCACGTGGCGGTCCCCGTGACGGAGTTCCTCGGGCCGTTCGGCGGACCGGTTAACACGCTTGCGGTGTCGGCCGATGCCTACTTCCAGGCGCTTATCGCTCAAGCCAATGCGCAGCGGGAGGTCGCGGCGACGGACATTCTGGAGCGAGCGAATAATACGATGCAGGGGCTGGCGGATGGTTTGAATACCCAGACTACTAATGTTCAGGGATTTCTTGATGGCGATGTGGACTTCCGCTCTCCTCAGAATCCTGGCCCTTCGAACTCGACGGTCCGTAGGGATATCGAGAATGGATACCTGAACGTCTCCCCGCACGCTCCGGGCGTGTATCCCGGTGATCGCGACAGCGACTACGGGCGTTCCGACCTGCGTGGCACGGGTTCCGGGCTCTACTCGGATGGCTATGACGAGGGTGGGCCGGTGAGCGGTCGCGTGATGTCTTCGCCTCGCATCCCGAATGAGTACATCACCGAGGGAGAAGTTGGTTCGCGCCTCAATCCCATTACCGACCCGCAGGATCTCATGGGAATGGACCTGCTGCACACGCGAGTGAACGGCGATCGGCACGCCAACGGAACGGTGGGAGGATACACGCCCGCGCCACCCGTCGACCGATACCATCCCCTGTGGAACGTGAACGGGGGTCCTGGCAGCGAGTCCGCGCTTGCTTCCCGTATGGGTGGTGCCGGCGTTCTCGGCGCAGGTGCGCTGGGGATGGGTGCCGCTTCGCGCCTTGGTGCTGGCGGACTGAGCGCATTGGGCCGTACGGCGGCTTCTGGTGCCTCTGGCAGCGGTCTTTCGGGAGCGGCCTCCCTTCGCGCAGGATCCTACTCTGGCCCGGGATATGGAACGTACAAGGCTCCTGCGGCCGGAGGGGCAGGGACCGGTGCGAGTGGCACGACCGCCGCCCCCGGTAGCTCCGCAGCTAAGGCATCGGCCTCGGGAGGTGCCGGTCAGGGCAATGCTCGTGGTGCCGGTGGCTTCATGGGAGGAGCAGGTGCCGGCGGAGCTGGCGGTAAGGACGATAAGAAGAAGTCGGCGCGTCGCAAGTACACGCCCTTCCGCTTTGACGATGATGGAGACGAACTGCCCGAGGGCTACGTGAATCCGATGTCGCAGACCTACGGGTCGGATAAGGACTTGAGCCCTGCCCCGCGAAAGGACGACGGATGGGACCCGCGCCAATGGTAAAGCCGAGACGAGCGTGTCGAAAGAGTAGGCGCGCGTGGGGAGCTTCGACTGCCGCTCTCGTCATCGCCGCTGGTCTCACCGCGCTCCCCACCACTCCAGCCCAGGCGGACAATACGATCACTGCGGCGGACCAGGCGTACTTCGCGTACTACCACTTGGATCAGGCCAGGGCAAAGGGGTATACCGGTAAGGGGGTAACCATTGCCATCGTTGATGGGGAGGTAGATACTACTGCGCCAGAGCTGAGAGAATCGGATATTCACAACAAATCAACGTGTGAAGTTACATCTTCCGCATCTTCCAAGAGCCATGGCACTGCAGTTGCTTCGATCTTGGTGTCATCCGTCTATGGAGTGGCTCCCGAGAGTTCTCTTCTGACTTATCAGATACCCGCCCCTAGCAGGGGAGATTCTGCATCTCCTTCCTGTGCTGAAACTCAGAATGGCCTGTCTAAAGTTAGTGTCCCGTGGCTCCTCAACCAAGCGATGAACGACGGTGCGCAAATCGTGAATTTTTCTGCTTCCAGCTCACTTCAGGGCGACGAACTGAAATGGACTGTCGCGAGGGCATTAACCAAGGGCGTGATCATTACAGCTGCTGCCGGAAATGAAGCAACGGATGAAAACTCATCGTCGCTGTCCCAGTGGTCCGGAGTCGTTGGTGTTAGCGCGATTGGTGTCGATGGTAACCGTCAAGACTATTCGTCCTGGGGGCAGGGAGTAGCAACGACAGCAGTTGGCGGTCCGGTCAAAACGCATGACTTTGCGACGAATCAGATCGTTGAGACGTCCGGTACATCATTCTCGTCTCCCATCGTCGCCGGTGTCCTCGCGCTCGCCCGCCAGAAGTGGCCGAATGCGACAGCCAATCAGCTGCTCCAGCTCCTCGTCAAGACGGGCCTCAACCCAGACCACACCTGGAACCAGTACACCGGCTACGGCGGCATCGATCCGGGGGCAATGCTCAAGACGGATCCCACGACGCTGCCCGACGTCAACCCGCTGGCCGACAAGGGGAATGGATCGAGCCCGACGCCCGACGAAGTTCAGCAGTACGCGGACGGCGTTGTCAACCCCCTGCAGATCGTCAACGACAACTCGTATGCCTACAGGGGCTTTGATGAATCCTTGATTGCCGATCCGATGGTCACGGTTCCTACGCACCTGGGAACCAGCCCCCGCTATCACGCGAAATAGGTGCCACAGAGAAGCTGATATAACGGTGGGGTGGCCGGGACAATTCCCGGCCACCCCACCGTTATGACGACAGGGGAGCGTCAGCCGATCGTCGCGATCGCGAAGGTGATCGGCACGCCCGAGCCGTCGCGGCGCTCATCCTCTGCGGGCAGCTCAACGGGTGAACCGTCCGCGGACGCGGCGCGTGCCGGCTTCGTGCCGACCCACGCGATATCGAGCCGATCCTCGCCGCGCAGGAAGCGCTGGCAGCGCACGCCCTGACCGCCTCGGCCCTTGGACGGGTAGCACTCGAAAGGCGTCACCTTCACCGTCGTCTGGCCCGTGCCCGGCAGCGCGCCCAGCGCCGCGGCCACAGTCACCACCACAGCATCAATGGGAGCCTCGACCACCCAGAAGCCCAGGGCCTCAGCCCCGGCGTTCAGCTTCATGCCGGCCATGCCGCCGGCCGTGCGACCCTGCGGGCGCACCTTCGCGGCGGGGGTGCGCAGCAGCTGCGCGTCCGACGAAATAAACACCAGGTCCGCCTCGTCCGAGCACCGATCAAAGCCCACGAGACGGTCGCCGTCCTCCAGGGCGATGACCTCCCACTCGTCGCGCTGCAGCACGTCCGGTCGCAGGCGCTTGACCGTGCCGCGAGCCGTACCCATCGCGACGACGTCGGAGCCCTCGGGATCGAGCAGACCAACGGCAGGAACGTCCGTGTGCAGGAGCAGCGACGACGGCATCGCACCGGCGAGCGACAAGCCCGTCTCAAAGCGGGGGAGCGCCGGCAAGTCCACGACGTCGATGCGGTGGGCAACGCCGTCCTCCGTCACCACGGCCACCTGCGAGCGGGCCGTCGACGGCAGCTGCACGCGCCAGCCGTCCGACGCCGCGCGCGGACCGGGCTCGAGGGGATCCCCGCCCTCGACGCGGGCGAGAGCGCCCGAGGATGACAGAACCACGACGCACGGGTCGTCTGGGATCTGCAGGTCCAGGCCTTTACCGGAACGCGACACCGACGGCAGGGCCGCCAGCGCAGCGTCGTCGGCGGCCGCGGCCGCCGCGCCCACGGGCGTGCCCGTCGAGGCCAGCAGCAGCGTGCGACGCGGCGTGCCCAGGCGATCCGAGACCTCGCGCAGCTCCTTCTTCACGAGCGCGCGCAGCAGCTCCGGATCCTCCAGAATCTCGCGCAGCGAGGCGATTGTTGCCATCAGCTCGTCGCGCTCGGTCTCCAGCTCGATGCGCGAGAACTTCGTGAGGCGACGCAGGCGCAGCTCGAGGATGTAGTTGGCCTGGGCCTCGGACAGGTCGAACGCCGTCATGAGGCGCTCGCGCGCAATCTCCGCGTCGTCGGAGGAACGAATGATCGCGATGACGTCGTCGATGTCCAGGATCGCGATGAGTAGGCCTTCGACCAAGTGCAGGCGATCCTCGCACTTCTTCAGACGGAAGCGGCTACGACGCGTCGTGACGTCCAGGCGGTGGTCCAGGAAGACCTGGAGCATCTCCTTGAGCCCCAGCGTGCGCGGCTGGCCGCCCACGAGCGCCACGGCGTTGATCGAGAAGGAGTCCTCCAGCGGCGTGCGCTGGTAGAGCTGCTGAAGCACGGCCTCGGGATTGAATCCGTTCTTCACCTCGATGACCAGGCGTAGGCCATGGATGCGGTCGGTGAGGTTCTGGACGGAGGAAATGCCCTTGAGGCGTCCCGCGTTCGCGTTTTCCTTGATCTTTTCGATGACCTTTTCGGGGCCGACCATGTAGGGCAGCTGCGTGACGATGATGCCCATCTTGCGGGCGGTCACGCGCTCGATCTGGACCTTCGCGCGGGTCTTGAACGCGCCTCGGCCCGTCTCGTAGGCTTCCTTGATGCCCTCGAGGCCGACGATGACGCCGCCCTCGGGCAGGTCGGGACCCGGGATATAACGCATGAGGTCGGCGACGGACGCCGACGGGTTATCCAGCAGGTGAATGGCACCAGCGATCGTCTCCGACAGGTTGTGCGGGGCGATATTCGTCGCCATGCCCACGGCGATGCCCGAGGCGCCGTTGACCAGCAGCTGCGGGAATGCGGCCGGCAGAACGTCCGGCTGCATGAACTGGTTGTCGTAGTTGGGGACGAAATCGACCGTGTCCTCGTCCAGGCCCGTCACCAGGTCCAGCGCGGCGGGCGCCATGCGCGCCTCGGTGTAACGCGCGGCGGCCGGGCCGTCGTCCAGAGAACCGAAGTTACCGTGCCCATCGACCAGTGGAACGCGCAGGTTGAAGGGCTGCGCGAGGCGCACCAGGGCCTCGTAAATCGCGGAATCGCCGTGCGGGTGGAGCTTACCCATGACCTCGCCGACGACGCGCTGGGACTTCACGTGCCCCTTGTCGGGGCGCAGCCCCATCTGATCCATCTGGAACAGGATGCGGCGCTGCACGGGCTTGAGGCCGTCGCGCGCGTCGGGGAGCGCACGCGCGTAGATCACGGAGACGGCATACTCCAGGAAGGACCCACGCATCTCATCGGACACGTCGATCTCTGTGATGTTCTCGTCCTTCTCAGGGATGTCGACGACCTGGTCCTTCTTAGCCATACGCGCAATTATTGCGCGGCTGGGCGCTCATTTCGACTGGCGCGCCGCTTCGGGGCACAATTGGGGCATGGACACATGGACCCGTATCGAACGTGGGGGCTTCTACCCCAAGGCCGTGCAGCGTGCGCTGCGCCGCGCTCTGGGCACCGCGGAGCCGCTCGCGACGCTGTGCCAGGTGGATACGGGTTTCGACCGCGGATCGGTTTTTCGGCACCTGACGGTCGCGTCGCTGACGGACCGCGCTATCGTCCAGCTGCACGTCGATGAGATGGACGGTGGCTCGGCAACGATCGCGACGGCCGTGCACCGCGTGGGCGACATCGCCGGGTACTCCACGATGGAGGTGTACACGGATCCCGAGAATGCGAGCGGCCTGTCCGAAATGACGATCGCGCTGGACCTGAAGGGCGCGCGCCGCCTCGAGCTTGAGCCCGCCCGCTGCGACGACCCGAATTGCATGGCCGACCACGGCCTGACGGGCACGTCCTTCCCCGACGACATGACTTTCCGCATCTCCGCGGCCGCCGACGGGCAGGACGCCCTCGACGAGGCCATGGTCTTCGTCGATCATCTCGCGGCTCTGATGGGGACTCGCAGTGAGTGAGCGCGCTCTCACGCTGGACCTGCCCGGCGCCGACCTGCCCGTCGCGGGGGATCCGGTCATCACGGACGTCATTGCGGGAGCCCTCGCATCGATCGATTCCGCCCTGCCCGGTGCTTCGTCGCAGGCGGCCGACGCCCTCGGGATCGAGGCCGGGGCTGAGCAAGTGCTCCTCATCCTCGTGGACGGGCTCGGGTACGAGCTGATCCAGGATCACCTGGGGCACACGCCGACGCTGCGCCGCGCGAGGAACGATATCCGCTCGATCCACACGGTCGTCCCCTCGACGACGGCCGCGGCCATCACGGCTTTCGGCACGGGTGCGCGCCCCGGCGCAACCAACATGGTGGGCTTCTCCGTTGCCTACGGCGGCGGCGTCATGAATCTTCTGGCCATGGAGGGCGGGCCTGCTCCGACCGAGTGGCAGCCCACGCCCACCTACTTTGAGCGCCTGGCCGCAGCGGACGTGTCTTCGGCCGTCATCTCGCCGGCTCGTTTCGCCGGTTCCGGACTGACGGGCGCTGCGCTGCGGGGAGCGCGCCATGTGCCCGCAGAGTCGCTCAGCGACCGCGTGAGCGCCGCCCTGCGCGAGCTGCGCGCCGGCACGCCCGTCGTCTACCTCTACTGGTCCGAGATCGATCACGCCGGCCACAGCTCCGGCGTCGGATCCGATGCGTGGATCGGTTGCCTCGAAGAATTCGACGCGGGGCTGTCTGCGCTGCTGTGTGGCCTGCCCGCGGGCGTGCGAACCGTTATGACCGCTGACCACGGCATGATCAACGTGGAGCACTCCGCCCTTGTCGATGTCGCTCAGACGCCCGCTCTGCGCGAGGGCGTGCGCATCGTCGCCGGCGAGACGCGAGCCGTGCACGTGCACGCGCAGGAGGGCCATGCCGCCGACGTAGAGGCGCGCTGGCGCGATGTCCTGGGGGAGAGCGCCTGGATCCTTTCGCGCGACCAGATGGGTGCTCTCATCGGCCCCGGAGACGGCGCCTCGGTCATCGGCGACCTGCTGGTCCTCGCCCGCGGGAACGGCGGCATCGTCGATTCGAGGATCCAGAGCGCCTCGGCGATCGCGATGCCGGGCGTCCACGGCTCGCTCACCCCGACGGAAATACGCATTCCCGTCATCGTCCTGTCGTAAGGCGACGTCGGAACATACGTCAAGCGGCCGCTCACAGATGTGAGCGGCCGCTTGACGTATGCATGGTTTAGGACTTCGAGCCGAAAAGAATCTCGTCCCAGCTGGGCACCGACCGACGCGTCTTCTTCGAGGAAGAGCGCGCCATCCTCGACCCCGTCACTCCCTGAGCGGGAACGGACCCGGTCGTGCTCTCCTCGGCCTCGGCAGGAGCGGACTCAGCGGAATCGGGCGCCGACACGGCCTTCATCGGGATCGCGGGGGTCGCCTGCTCCTCGGCCTTGGGCTCTTCGCCTGTGCCCTCACCTGAAGACGCGGGGGCGTCGGAGAGCCAGGGGAGGACACCCGACGAGGCCGGGGCCTCGGTCTTGGGGGATCGGGACGCCACCGGGATGGCACCCGTTGGCGTCGGACGGGCAGACGGGATCTGACCGGTCGCGGGAAACAACGTGTCCTCGGCGGGTTCGGACGGGGCCTCCGCCTTGGTGCGCGCCGACGCAAGCGAATAGATGCGCGCGGAAATCGGGCCCGTCGACGTGTCGGGCTCCGTCGTGGGAGCCTCCTCCTCGCCGGCGATGGCCGCCAGGTACTCGGCCTCCTCGTCGACCTCATCGTCCAGGTCCAGGTCAATCTGCTGGCGCTTCCCGCGCACGGCATTGAGCTGGTCGATGATGGCCTCGCGGTTACGCAGGTCCTCAGCTCCGGGGTCGACGACGGGGGCGGGGGCGGTGCGAGGCATGGGAGTGAAGATCGAGGCCGTCGGGGAGGCGGAAACCTGCTCGGTCAGCCACTGAGCCTCCTGGTCGATCGCCTCAAGCGAGCCGGAGTTCGACAGGTGCCAGTGGGCGGCGTGCTCGGCCGCACCCTGCACGAAAGTCACGATGATCTGCCAGGGCTCCCCGGCCTCGCGCGTCGCGGTCCACTCCAGAGACGACGGGTCGACGCCTCGCGCCGCCAGCCGATCCAGGACGAGGTCGCCCATCGTGGGGCCACCGTCGCCAATACGAACGGCGCGGGCGCGCGTCAGCGCATAATCCTTCTCGGCCTGCACGGGAGCCTCAAAACGCTCAACCGCGCTGACCTCCATACCGTGCTGCGACGCGATCTCAGCCGGAGTTGCGCCAGCGCGCAGGAGAGCCTGAATGTCGCGAGGAGCAAGCGTGGGACGAGCGGGCGCCAGCTCCACTCGCGGACGATCACGGCGCGTCGCGCCGCGGAGCTCATCGGAGATCAACACCGAATAGCGTTCACCCTGGGCATCGGTGAGCACCAGGGACTCGCCATCGGCGCTGGTCCCGAGCAATTCGAGCTCAATCATCACTTCCTCCTCAAACGTCTAGGTCGAATCGTCTCAAATAATGCTCAGAATGTCGCGTAGCTGAGCGCGTGTCACACATACGATGGCACATTACTCTCACAAGTGTTATCCTCCCTGCGCATAGACCACTCGCGCAAACCGGCTCGAGAGGCGAAAGGGGAGAACCATGGCAACCGATTACGATGCGCCGCGCAAGAACGAAGACGAGGTCGCAGAGGACTCGATCGAGGAGCTGAAGTCCCGTCGCAACGACGCCGGCTCCGCCGAGATCGAAGAAGACGAAAACGAAGCCGCTGAGAATTTCGAGCTTCCCGGCGCGGACCTGTCAAAGGAGGAACTGACGGTCCACGTCGTTCCCCGCCAGGAAGACGAATTCACCTGCTCGCAGTGCTTCCTCGTGCACCACGCGTCGCAGCTCGACCACGTGGACGCCAACGGCGCCCCCGTGTGCACCGAGTGCGCGATGTGAGGTAGGACGATGTTCGGACGCAAGAAGAAGACTGTCGAAGACGAGATCGAAGAGGTCGAGGCCCTGCCTCGCCTGAGCGACGAAGATGCTGCGATTTGGAGCGAGCCCGGCCCGCGTAACTTCGGAGAGGTCGACACCACCGACGGCTACGTCGACATGGGGTCCATCCTGTTCCCCGCAGTTCAGGGCATGCAGCTGCGCACCCAGGTCGCTGATGACGGCACGACCGTCCTGCAGATCCTCGTCGTGCTCGGAAACTCGGGCATCCAGATGAGCGTCGCAGCCGCACCCCGCTCCGGCGGTGTGTGGGAGGAGCTGCGCGAAGAAATCCGTAAGGGCTTCGAAGATCAGGGTGCCAAGGTCGCTGACTACCCGACGCGTTACGGCAACGAGCTGCTCGTCGACATGCCGATGCAGATGCCCGACGGCCGTTCCGCGACCTCGCGTATGCGCATCATCGGTCGTGAAGGCGACCGCTGGTTTGCGCGCATCGATATCCTCGGTCCGGCCGCTGCCACCGCGGAAGCCGGTGCCGACATCGAGAAGGTCATCGACCGCATCGTCGTGCGTCGCGACGATCACCCGCGTACGCGCCTGGAGCTGCTGCCCGTGCACCTGCCCGCGGGTGCTCAGGAGGCCTGACATGGCTTCGTGGTTCGCTAAGGTTGGCGCCGCGCTCGGCCTCGACAAGGACACGCGTTCCCTGGACGCTGCCCTCGACGAGGACTCGGCGCGCGCCGCCCGCGGTGTCACGCCGATTCGCGACGTGGTCGACCGCTCTCACGCACTCGTGTTCGGCACGCTGCTGGGCATGACGTATCCGCCCGAGGAGGGCGCTCAGCGCGTCCTCGTTGCGACCCTCTACGACGGCACCGACACGCTGGAGCTGCGCTGGCCCGGACGATCCTCCATCCCCGGACTGAGCGTCGGGCAGCGCCTCGAGGTCGAAGGCACCGTTGGCCGCGTGGGCGAACGCCTCGTCATCATCAACCCGCTGTACCGCGTGATCGCGGGGGAGGGCTGATGCCTACTCCTCGCTGGATGGATCAGGCCACCTCTGAGGAATTCTCCTGGTCGCGTGCCCTCGGCGGCACGCGCGGCGTCATCGAAGCCACCGCGCCCGGTCTGCTCTTTGTCGTCGTTTTTGTGGCCACGCGTGCCCTCGTGCCGACGCTCATCGCGGCGTCGGGCGTCGCAGTTCTCGCCTGCGTCATCCGACTCATCCAGCGTCAGGGGATGGGGCAGGCCCTCTCCGGTCTCTTCGGAGTCGCCATTGGCGTCATCTTCGCGGCGGCGACCGGGCGGGGAGAAAACTACTTCGTCTGGGGCATTGCTACGAACGTGGCCATGGCGCTTGCTTTCGCTCTGTCCGTCCTGTGTCGCCGGAGCCTTGTCGCCCAGTTCTACGGTCCGTTGACCGGCCTGGCGAAGGGATGGCAATCAGATCCCACATACGCGGACCTGCGCCGCAGCTGCGCCGCGATCACGTGGATGTGGGCGGGAATCTTTGCGCTGCGCGTCGCCGTGCAGGCACCCCTGTGGTTCACGGGCCAGGTTGCGGCTCTCGGCGTCGCCAAGTTGGCCCTCGGACTTCCGCTCTTCGCGCTGGGAGCCTGGGCCACCTGGTGGAAGCTGAAGGATTACTCCTCGTCTTCCTCATCCTCGGACTCCTCCGAGACGGGGGATTCGACCAGCTGACGCAGGTCCTGCAGCTCGGCGGTGTCCGCATCGGGCACGAGGAGCAGGAGCTCATCGGAGGCTTCGAACACGTCGTCGGCGCTCGGCGTAATCGGACGACCGTCGCGTAGGAGCGCAGCGAGGACCGAACGGGCCGGCAGCTGCAGGGAATGGACGCGCTTGCCCACAACCGGGGATTCCTCGGGCAGGATGAGCGCGTGCATCGACACGGCGGCCGTGTTGAAGGAGAACAGGCGCACCGGAACGCCCACCGAGACCGCCTCTTCGACGAGGGAGGTCATGATGCGCGGCGTCGACACGGACACATCCACGCCCCACGCCTGATCGAACAGCCACTCGTTCGTCGGGTTGTTCAGGCGCGCGACCACGCGGGGCACCGCGAATTCGGTCTTGGCCAGCAGGGAGATGACCAGGTTCGCCTTGTCGTCGCCGGTCGCGGCGACCATCACGTCGGCCTCGGCCACGCCCGCGTCGCGCAGCGCGTCGGGCGAGCAGGCGTCGGCGAGCACCCAGTCTGCGTCTGCCACGGATGAGATGCGCAGCTTCTCGGGCATGTTGTCGATCAGGGTGATGTCGTGTCCGTGAGCGAGCAGCTCCAGGGCGACGCTGCGGCCCACCGATCCGGCTCCAGCAATCACAATCTTCATGCTCACACCTCCGTCTTGGGCGGGTTAGCCAACTGGTCGCGCAGCTGCGTGGTCTCGGTCCCGTTGATCGCGAAGTACAGCTGATCGTGCTCCTGGACCACGAGGTCCGGCGACGCGGTGCGGATGGATCCCAAGCGTGATGTGAAGACGATGCGGCAGCCCGTGAGCTCCTCGACGACCTGGAAACTCAGGCCGTACCAGCTGGGGGAGGGCGTCGCATTGACGAGGCCGACCACGCCGGTTGGGTGGGACCAGATGAGCGACGCGTCCGGAGGGAGCAGGCGGCGCATCACCGACTCGGTGGTGCGCTGGACCGAGGCGACCGTCGGAATGCCGAGGCGCTCGTACAGATAGGCGCGCGTCGGGTCGTAGATGCGTGCGACGACGTGCTCGACGTGGAAAACCTCACGTGCGACGCGCGCGGCGATAATGTTCGAGTTATCACCCGACGAGACTGCCGCAAACGCGTACGCGTCCTTAATGTTCGCTTGACGCAGGCAGTCGCGGTCCATGCCCACACCCGTCACGCGACGACCGGAAAAGTCCGGGGAGAGGCGAGAGAAAGCCTTGGAATCCTGGTCAATAACCGCCACGGAATGACCCGCGGCGTCCAACGTTGATGCCAGGCGAGCGCCGACGCGCCCGCAACCCATGATCACAAAGTGCACGACTACCAAAGTACTCCGGTCCTCGCGTAATAGCCAAGTGTGCGCTTCGCCGCTGCCACTGTCAGGCTTAGTGGACTACGCTTAACATCCGTGACGAACTTGTTGGCCTACGCAAAGCGCGTGCTCATCGGGCGCCCGATGCGATCGGACGCGATGGGCCACCAGCTTCTCCCCAAACGAATCGCCCTGCCGATCTTCGCGTCGGACGCGCTATCGTCCGTCGCCTACGCGCCGGACGAAGTCCTCCTCACCCTTGCGCTCGCCGGTTCGATGGCAGCGCTTCAGTCCGTGTGGGTGGGCGTCGTCGTCGCGATCGTGCTCGCGGTCGTGGTCGCGTCGTACCGTCAGACGGTGCACGCCTACCCGTCGGGCGGTGGCGATTACGAGGTCGTCACCACGAACCTGGGCCGTTCCTGGGGCCTGCTCGTGGCCTCGGCACTGCTGGTCGACTATATCCTGACGGTTGCCGTCTCGATCTCGTCGGGCGCCAGCTACATCACGACCGCCGTCCCGGCTCTCCTCGGCCATGAGGTGCCGATCGCGGTTGCGCTCGTCGTCATCCTGGCGACCCTGAACCTGCGCGGCACGCGCGAGGCCGGTGGTGCATTCGCCGTGCCCACCTACCTGTACATGGCTGCCATCGGCCTGATGGTCGTCGTTGGTTTTGCGAAGATGGCGACGGGACACCTCGGGGAGTCGCCCACGGCCGCCTACGACCTCGTGGCTGCTCCTGGCAACGCCGACGGCCTGGCGGGGCTCGCGGGAGCCTTCCTGCTCATGCGCGCCTTCTCCTCGGGGTGCGCCGCACTCACCGGTGTCGAGGCCATCTCCAACGGCGTGCCCATGTTCCGCCGCCCCAAGTCCCGCAACGCGGCGACAACGCTCGCGATGCTCGGTCTGATTGCCGCCTCCATGATGATTTCGATTCTCGTTCTGGCGCGCGCGACCGGCGTGAAGATCGTCGACGATGCCGCAACCCAGCTGACCTACCAGGGCGCGCCCGTCCCCGAGAACACGCCGATCGATCCGGCGATCTCGCAGATCGCCTCCGCTGTGTTTGGTCAGGGTTCGATCCTCTTCATCCTCATCACCGTCGTCACCGGCTTCATCCTGGTGCTCGCGGGCAACACGGCGTTCAACGGCTTCCCGACGCTGGCATCCGTCCTGTCGCGCGATTCCTTCCTGCCCCACCAGATGGTGCGCCGTGGCGACCGACTGTCGTATTCGAACGGTATCGTCGTCCTGACGGCCGCAGCGATCGCGCTGATCGTCGGCTTCCAGGCACAGACGACGCGCCTCATCCAGCTCTACGTCGTCGGTGTCTTCATTTCCTTCACGCTCTCGCAGCTGGGCATGATCAAGCACTGGAACCGGCAGCTGCGCACGCGCCAGTCCGGCCAGGAACGCATGTCCGTCCTGCGCTCGCGCGCCGTCAACATCGTCGGCTTCATGATGACCGGCCTCGTGCTCATCATCGTCCTGGCCACGAAGTTCACGCACGGCGCGTGGATCACCCTGCTGATGATTGCGATCGTTTTCGGCCTCCAGATCTCGATCCATCACCACTACGAGACGATCCGCTCGCAGCTGCGCGTGGACGACTGGAATGCGCGCCGTGCCCTGCCGACCCGCGTGCGTGCCCTCGTCCTCGTGTCCTCCCTATCGCGCCCCGCTATGCGAGCGATCGCGGCGGCCCGCGCGTCCTCGCCGACGTCGATCGAGCTCGTCTCCGTCGTCGCCGACGACGAGGAAGAGAACAAGATCCTGCGCCAATGGAAGGCCTCCGGCGTTCCCGTGCCGCTGACGCTCCTGTCCGCGCCCTACCGTGACATCGCCTCGGTGATCCTGCAGTACGTGCGTGGGCGCCGTCGTGCGATGCCCACCGAGATGCTCGTGGTCTACATGCCACAGTTCCTCGTCACCCACTGGTGGGAGAACTTCGTGCACAATCAGTCGGCCCTGCGTCTGCGCGCCGCGCTCCTCGGCGTTCCCGGCGTGGTGATTACCGTCGTCCCGTGGCAGCTCGGCGAGGACGACGTCGTGGAGGGCCGTCAGCGCGTCAATGACCCGTTCTTGCGTGTCGCTCCGTCTTCGGTTGACTCGAAGACCCGAACCGAGCAGCCCGGCAGCACTCGCAGCGAAAGCCCCACCGAGGAGAACGAATGAGTCCCCGTCCGTCGCGCCGTCGTCCCTCTCCGCGCCGTCGCACGGCATCCGCTCAGCCCCGTGAGGGGATTGGCGAGATTCTCCAGCTGAGTGTCGGCGAGCCCGCCCACGGTGGCGCGTGCGTCGCCCGCGATGAGAGCGGTCGCGTCGTCTTCGTGCGCCACGCGGCACCCGGAGAAGTCGTCCGTGCACGCGTGACCGCCGTGCAGAAGAAGCTGGCCTGGGCGGATGCCATCGAGATCGTCGAGCCTTCGCCCGACCGTGTCGATTCCCTCTGGCCCCAGGCCGGTCCGGGAGGCGTCGGTGGCGGCGAGCTCGCGCACCTGACCCCGGCCGCTCAGCGTGACTGGAAGACCCGCGTGATTGCGGGGCAGCTGCGTCGCGTGGGCGGCGAGGCCCTGGCCGAGGCCGTGGACGCCCTCGGGGGAGTGCGTGTCGCTCCCGCGCCGGGGGACGAGGACCCGGGTGATCCGCTGACCGGTCGCCGCTCGCGCATCGACGTCGTCATCGACGCGGATGGTCGTGCCGGCATGCATGAGTTCCGCGGACGCCGCGTCATCGCGCTCGAGGACATGCCGCTTGCTGTGCCCGGGATTCGCGAGCTCGGACTGTTCGATGAGGATACCCCGTGGCGTCGCCTGTGGAAGCCGGGGGATCGCGTGCGCGTGGTGGCCCCTTCCGGTGGCGAGCCCGTTGTCCTGATCGGCGAGGACACCTACGCCGCCGACGGCGTGCGCATCGATACTGACGTGTTGCGCTGGAACGTGCCGGTTGGCTCCGGAGTCGAGTCGTACTACGTGCGCCCCTCCGGTTTCTGGCAGACGCACGTGCGCGGAGCCGAGGTCCTCGCGAACGCGGTGCTGGCTGCGGCGTTTGGCACCGACGAGGCCGTGGCTGGGCACGCGATCATGGAGCTGTACTCGGGTGCGGGTCTGTTCTCGGTGCCGCTCGCGCGCGTCGTCGGAGAGTCGGGGCGCGTCGTGACGCTTGAGGGTGACGAGGGTGCCGTGCGTGACGCCGGCGAGAATCTCGCAGCCTTCGACTGGGTGGACGCTTTCGCCGGAAACGTTGATCGCGAGGGAGTCGTCGACCTGTCGGGCCAGCTCGGTGCTGTGCCGGACGTCGTCGTGGCCGACCCGCCGCGCGCCGGTGCGGGAGCCGAGGTGTGCGAGGCGATTGCCGCCATGGGTGCCCCTCGCGTCGTCCTGGTGTCCTGCGACCCGGCGGCGGGCGCACGCGACTTGCGTGCCCTCACCGAGGCCGGATACTCACTCGAGTCACTGCAAGCGTGGGACCTGTTCCCGCACACCCACCACGTGGAGATGGTCTCGGTCCTTCGCCGCTAGCGGCTCCTCCTGCGCTCCTGCATGCGCGAGCCCCACGACGTCTGCGTACGGGCTTCGATCGCGCGGCGCTGATCGCGGTACATGCGATCCACCAGGTCGCGTTCGGACACCCAGCCGACGACTCGTCGATCCTCATCCACCACGGGCAGAGACTGCAAGCCCGTGCGCCGCAGCGCCCCGAGAACCTCGGACGGGGGAGCGGAGGCTGCCACGGCCTCGTCGATGAGAGGCAAATCCGACAGGGGAGCGTCGAGCGAGCCATCCTCCTGCGTGAGCTCGGCCAGACGCAGCGACGACACGAGGCCGACGAAGCGGCGCTCCTCGTTCACGACGGGCAGCACCGTCTCCTTCGTGCGACGCAGGGCGGCGATCGCCGATGCCGCGCTCGCCCGGCACGAGAGTGTCTCGGGAGCCTCCGTCATCCACTCGGAGGCCGCGCGAGTTCCGAGCAGCGTGCCCTCAACCGGGTCGTCGAGCACGTCGCCGCGCCGGCGCAGCTTCTCCGTGTAGATCGTCGCGCGGGTCAGGAAACGCGAGGCGCCCGTCGCAATCACAACCGCGAGCATCATCGGCAGGATCAGCGAGAACTGGCCGGTCATCTCCACGATGATGAGGACCGCCGTCATGGGGGCGCGCGCAGCACCCGCGAAGGCGGCGCCCATGCCCACCACGGCAAAGACGCCGACGGGAGAATCTGACAGGGGAGAGACGAGGTCTCCGAAGGCAGCACCCGCCATCGCGCCGATAAACAGCGTGGGTGCGAAGACGCCGCCCGAACCGCCCATGCCGATGGTGAACGAGGTAAACACAGCGCGGCCCAGCATGAGGGCAAGCAGGAAGGCGATCGAGAAGTTCCCCGCGATCGCCTCCTCCTCAAGGGGATAACCCGAGCCGTACATGTACGGGAAAGCAACGAGAGCCGCGCCGAGAGCGAGGCCGAGCACGCCCGGACGCGCCCACTCCGGCAGGCGGGTGCGCGCCCACAGCCAGTCGATCGCGTCCTCCGAGGCGTACAGGAGCTTGGAGAAACCGAGGCCGCACAGTCCCGCGACGAGGCCGAGGATCGCCACCCACGAGATGTCCGACATCGACGTGAACGTCAGGTTGTCGGCGACGCGCACGACCATTTCGTCGCCCTGCAGGATGCGTGCGACCATCGAGGAGGTCACGGCGGAGAGTACGACAAAGCCGAAGGTCTCGGCCGTAAACTCGACGAGGATCACCTCGAGGGCGAACACCGCGCCTGCGAGGGGAGCGTGGAACGTGGCCGCGATACCGGCCGCCGACCCGCACGAGGCCAACAGGACCACACGGGAGACGGGCATGCGCAGCCACGACGCGATCGTGGATCCCAGCGACGCGCCCACCTGCACGATCGGCCCCTCGCGTCCCGCTGAGCCGCCCGAACCGATCGTCAGGGCCGAGGCCACGATTTTGACGATGGCGACGCGCCCCGGGATACGCCCGCCCTTCCGGCGTACCGCGAGCATCACCTCGGGGATACCGTGCCCCTTCGCGGAGGGCGCGAAGCGCTGGATGAGCGGCCCGTACAGCAGGCCGGCGATCGCGGGGGAGAGCAGCAGGAAGAGCCACGGCGCCCACCCCCATACGCCGTGCGACTGGCCGATGTGGGTCGTGTACTCGTCGAAGCCGGTGGACACCCACGTCCACGCGCGAATCGCCAGGTTGAAGACGACGGCTGCCGCGCCGACAACCGCGCCAACGAGGGCGGCGGTAACGCCGAGCAGGGAACGATGCGCGGCGACCGTATGGCCGACGTGCAAGCGAGTCCCCGCAGCCGGTTCCTCTGACTGCGGGGACTGACTCAGGGGTGTCACAGGTTTGCGATCTCCACGTGAATGGGGGCGTCAGTCGCGATGCCCCAGACTGTCCGGTAGAAGGCCAGTTCCGACTGCCATGCATCCTTGATGTTGATGGCCGAGCGGAAGCGGTGCCCCTCTCCCTGGTAGAGCTTGAGGGCGACAGCGTTGCCGTTGGCACGCAGTGCCTCGTACATCTCCTGGGCCTGCGAGGTGGGAACGACTGGGTCGTCGGTGCCCTGCAGAAGCATGAGCGGTGCCTTAATCTCACCGACACGGTTGATGGGCGAGCGCTGCGCCCACACCGGGTCTGAGGTGTCATCGGTGCCGAGCAGAATCGCGTCGTAGTGTGACTCGAACTTGTGGCTGGTTTCCTTCAGCTTCACCAGGTCTGCGATGCCCGAGAACGACGCGCCGGCGGTGAACACATCGGAGGACGCAAGCGCGTTGAGCACCGTGAAGCCACCGGAGGAACGGCCACGGATCGCGATACGCTTCGGATCGACGCGGCCCAGATCGATGAGGTACTGGGCGCCGTCGACGCAGTCCTGAACGTCCATGACGCCCCAGTTACCGTTGATGCGCTCACGGTAGGGACGGCCGAAGGAGGTCGACCCGCGGAAGTTCACATCAAGGACGGCAAAGCCGCGGCTGGTCCAGTACTGGAACGGAACCTGCAGGCCGGGTCGGGCAGCCTCGGTCGGTCCGCCGTGCACGTTGACGATGAGCGGGGGCAGTTCGCCCTCGGGAGCGGCGAACTCGGGGTTCACGGGCGCGTAGTAGAAGCCGTGAGCCTCCTCTCCGTCCGAGGTCTTCCAGGTGAGCATCTCGGCCGTGGAGACGAGGGCGGTGGGCACTTCGGCCTCGGACGAGGGACGCAGCACCTTGGTCTTGCCGCGCGACACCTCGATGATCGCGGGAGTGTGCGTCGCGGAGTCCGCGAGGAAGACGACGCGGCCATCCGCAGCGGCGACGTTGCCGATGGGCCACCAGCCGGTCGCCCACTCCTCGGCCATGCCGTTGTCGATGCGCACGGTGCCGATATGCCAGACCTGGTCCTCGGCCCACGAGCACACGAGGTAGTCGTTGTCGTAGTTGTCGTAGGAATGCAGGCCGAGCTGCCAGTGCGGGTGCGAGAATGCGCGAGGTCCCGGGTGCAGCGCGCGAGTGCGCAGACGCGAGGTCCACGCGTTCAGGTCCTCGCCCTCATGCCACACGAAGCCCTGCGTGCGGTACAGGTTTGCCCAGCCCGAGGAGTCATCCACGTGGATGAGATCGCCGTCAAGCGTCCAGCGCGGCTCGTAGACGCACACGCCCGGGCGATCCACCAGGACGACCTCCTGATCGATGGCGCCCTCGAAGGTCAGGGACGCGACGCGCAGCTGCGAGTACGTCCACGGCATGTTCGGGTGGTTCCAGGTGATCCAGGCAATCTTGGTGCCGTCGGGGGAGACCGTTGGTGCCTGAGCGAAGTCGGTGCCCTCGAAGACCGTGATGATCGCACTGTCGTCGCGGGCGGCGGAGCCATCGAGAGGAATCGCGACGATCTTGTTGACGGGCTCGCCCGGGGCAGAGTGGTCCTCGGCCACCGCGTACACGAGTTCGCGTACGTCGGCGATCCAGAAGTCGCCGTAGCGGACCTTCGACAGAGTCGTCAGAGGACGTACGACGCGGCGCGGATCGGCCGTATCAAAGGTGTAGACACGGCCGTCGGTTTGATCGGAGAACACGATGACGCCATGGTGAACGGCGTATGCCTTGCCGCCGTACTCGTGAACGCGCGTGCCGACATCGGGCAGGCGCGAACCGTCGATGAGAGGCAGGACCTCGCCCGTTTCCCCCGTACCACGCCGGCGCAGCAGCGTCGCGCGTCCGCCCTGGCGCGGATGCCCCTCGACCCAGTAGGTGTCGGGTCCGTCGACGCGAACCTGGGACAGCGAGACCGAACGAGCAGTGAAGGAATCACCCGAAATGGGGGACTTCCACAGGCCGTGGGGTGCGACGGTGACGGACATAGTGCCTCCTTAAGCGGTACGGCGAGCCAACACCACCTATCTTAGTGCGCGCGCTTGTCGCCTGCGCGGGTCGAACGTACCTGACATGCACTTTGATCTGTAGATGAGACGCTTCGGCAACTACACTGGTTCTCATGTCTGGAACACGAGAGTCACGCGATCTGCTGTCGCGCTGCAGCGCACCGCGGGAGCTGCGTCGCCTGGAACGCGAGCAGCTGGACGAATTGGCGGCGGAAATTCGCGCGTTCCTGATTGACAACGTGTCACGCACGGGCGGGCACCTCGGACCGAATCTGGGTGTCGTCGAGCTGACGATCGGGCTGCACAGGGTGTTCCGCTCCCCGCAGGACACGATCATTTTTGACACGGGCCACCAGGCGTACGTGCATAAGCTCCTCACCGGACGTCAGGATTTCTCCTCGCTGCGCTGCCCGGGAGGCCTGTCCGGTTACCCGTCGCGCAGTGAATCCGAGCATGACGTCGTCGAGTCTTCGCATGCGTCGTCATCGATCGCGTGGGTGGATGGCATCTCGCGCGAGAAGCATCGCCAGGGGGATCGCACCTGGACCGTGGGTGTCATTGGTGACGGCGCGCTGACGGGTGGCCTCGCCTGGGAGGCACTCAACAACATCGCGACGGCGAAAAACCGCCGCATCATGATCATCGTCAACGACAATGGTCGTTCCTATGCGCCGACGATCGGCGGTCTCGCGGCCCACCTGGACGCGCTGCGCACCTCCGCCAGATACGAGAAGGCCCTGGCGTGGGGCAAACAGCACCTGCTCAGCCACGGTACGCCGGGACGCGCGGCCTACGACGCGCTGCACGGCCTGAAGTCGGGCATCAAGGACGCGCTGATGCCCCAGGTCATGTTCGAGGACCTGGGTCTGAAGTACATCGGCCCCGTGAACGGTCACGACATCGCGGCGGTCGAGACCGCTCTGCGCCGCGGTCGATCCCTCGACGAGCCGGTCCTCGTTCACATGATCACCGAAAAGGGCCGCGGCTACACGCCGGCCGAGGAAGACATCGCTGACCGCTTCCACGCGGTCGGCCCGATTCACCCCGAGACCGGGCTCCCGGTCGCCCCTGAGCGCTTCGGGTGGACGGGAGTTTTCGCCGACGAGATCTGCGCTCAGGCTGCCACACGCGACGACATCGTTGGGATTACGGCCGCGATGATGCGTCCCGTGGGCCTTGGCCCCATGCACGAGGCGTACCCGGGTCGCGTGATCGACGTCGGCATCGCTGAGGCCGAGGCCGTCGCCTCCGCCGCCGGCATGGCCTACCAGGGCGCACACCCCGTCGTAGCGCTCTACGCGACCTTCCTCAACCGCGGCTTCGACCAGCTTCTCATGGACGTCGGCCTCCATCGCGCGGGCGTTACTTTCGTGCTGGACCGCGCGGGCGTGACGGGCGCGGATGGTGCTTCGCATAACGGCGTGTGGGACATCGCGATGTGCTCGATGATCCCGGGCCTGCGCCTGGCGGCACCCCGTGACGAGGAGACGCTGCGTGCGCGCCTTCGCGAGGCGCTCGATGTTGATGATGCTCCCACCGTCATCCGATACCGCAAGGGGTCGCTGCCTGAGCCTATGCCGGCGCTGCGCAGCGTCGGGGGAGTGGATGTTCTTTTTGACGAGGCAGTGGATAGCTCGTCCGCTCGTGTGCTCATCGTGGGCACCGGCGCGTGCGCGCCCGATGCGATTGAGGCCGGGCGCCGCCTGTCGGAGGGCGGCGTGAGCGTCACGGTCGTGGACCCGCAGTGGATGATCCCCGTCTGCCCGGAGCTTGCAACGTTGGCCCGGGACTACGACTGCGTCGTGAGCGTCGAGGACGGCATTGTTCAGGGCGGTTTCGGTTGGTCGCTGCGAGACGCGCTAGCGGAGGCGGATGTGCCCGTGCGCTGCCTGGGCGTGCCGCAGGGATTCCCCGAGCACGGCGACCGCGGCGAGATGATCGCGAAGTTCGGCTTCGACGCCGCCGGCATCGAGCGCGCGGCCCGCGAGCTCGTCGAGCGAGTCGGAAAACGCTAAAGCGTCCGAATTAGACGCCGAGAGCGTCGCAAATCGGGTCGAGCGTCAGATCGATCTGCCAGTCGCGCGCGCCACGATTGACCATGCGCTCCTCGACCTCGTCGCCCGAGGGGCGCGATGGATCCAGGGGAGCCCACGCGAGGTAGCGCTGCACTTGGGGAGCCAACACCACCTCGGGAGCCAGCCCGAGACTCGACGCGACCGAAGCGACCGCGTGACGTACCGTTCCCAGGCGTGCTGCCGAGGCCTCGTCAATGCGATTCCAGTGGCGCGGTTCCGGGATTGAACCCGGCTGCACGGGCTTGCGCTTGGGAGGCAGCTCGTCCTCCGTCATGGCGGCCACGCTGGCAAGGGCTCGCATCCATTCGTCCTCGTACTGGCGGGCGACGGGGGAGCGGAACTCGCTAATGCTCATGAGCGCGCGCTTGTTGCGCGGAGGATTCGATGCCGCGCGCACGAGGGCGGCGTTACGCACGAGGCGGCCGGGGCTCAAGTCGATGCGCTGAGCGATCGACTCACGGGTCTCCCACAGGGCCTTCAAGACCGCGAGGCCGCGACGAGTTCGGATCTTGCCCGCGCCGGGCACGGAACGCCAGCGATCGGGCTTCGGGCCGGGAGCAGGCACCGACAGGGCGTAGGCGAACTCCTGCTGCGCCCACTCCCAACGACCCATCTCATCGAGCCGCTTTGAGAGGCGGTAGTAGAGCTCCGTCAGCAGTTCAACGTCAAGGGCTGCGTAGCGCAGCCACTCCTTCGGCAGGGGACGCACCGACCAATCCGACGCCTGGTGATCCTTGACGAGGCCGAGGCCAAGTACCTGCTCGGCGACGGCCGCCAGCCCGAAACGCTCCAGGCCGATGAGGCGAGCCGCAATCTCGGTGTCGAACAGGGCGGAGGGGCGCAGTCCAACCTGGCGCAGATTCGGCAGGTCCTGCAAACAATCGTGCAGCAGCCACACGTCCTCCACGCCCGGCTGCAGCACGGAGAGGTCCGGCAGCGCGTGCGTGTCGATGAGGAACGTGCCGACGTCCTCGCGACGAATCTGCACGAGGTAAGGATCGGAGCCGTAACGGAAGCCCTGAGCGCGCTCGACATCCAGGGCGATTGGGCTTGAGCCAGCACTCAGTGCGCGAGCCGCAGCCTGAAGATCTTTCTGAGTATCAATGACGGAGGGGGTCCCCCCACGCGGTTGCGCAATGAGCTCCGGATTATCCGTATCGCCCTGCGGCAAACCGCCGCCATTGTTGACCAGCACTCAGACTCCTTCGAGATGACGGGTCGGAACGATCCCTGCCGTCCGACGCATGACATCCGCCCAGCCGGACAGATGCTCACCAAGATACTCACTGTTGGGCGTCCACGATGCGCGTACATCGACGAACAGAGACGATCCTCGCAGTTCAAGACCACCGAAGGCCTCGCTCATTTCGCGCGTGACCGTGCCCGTGATGTCATGGAATCCGGCTCCCGCAGTCTCCAGGCAATCGAGCATCCAGCCCCACACGCCCTCCGACAGCAGCGGGTCGCCGATCATCTCGGCATCGACTTGCGCACGCAACTGACAGACGACTCGGAACGTGCCGTTCCAGCCGATCTGCTCCACGGGGTCGTGGAGGATGACCATGCGACCAGTCGACAGGGGCTGTCCGGCCTCGTCCTCGTCCGTGGTCCGCATCGCGAGCGCCGCCGTGAAGGGTGCCAAACGACGAGGTGGGGGAACCTCCTCGAGGAGTATGTGCGCCAGGTGGTCCGCCTGCCGCAGGGACAGCAGAGCCCGCATAAACTCCTCGGGCACCGCGTTTTCATTCACAAATCAAATCGTACGGGTGTCCATGCGCCTTTTGGTCTAGACGCGCCGCCAACCTTCAGGTCGATAAGTAGCGGGTACGCGTGCCTCGTCTCGGTCGATGTCGCTCCGGGGACTACAGGCCGCGCGGGTTGCGCAGGATGAACGAGGTGCGCGGTCCAACGTGCACGATGTCGCCCGAGTGGTACTCGGCGCGATCATCGTCACCAGCCGTGTCGACGACGGTGTGCCAGATGTGCCCATACTTCGCGTCCGGGAGCGTGAAGTCGACCGCCTCCGGAGCCGCGTTGAGCAGCAGCAGGAAATCGTCGTCGAGGATGCGACGTCCGTTCGCGTCGGGTTCGCGGATGGCATCGCCGTTGTAGAAGACCATCGTCGAGCGCGCCCACGGCTGGTTCCATTCCTCCTCGGTCATGTGCGTACCCGCCGGCGTGAACCACTCGATCTCGCCGAGCTCGGACTCACCGCCGCGCTGCGCGGGACCCTCCAGGAAGCGCCGGCGGCGCATCACCGGGTGATCGCGTCGCAGGTGGATGAGGTGGCGGGTGAAACGCAGGAGGTTGTAGTCGTGCTCATTCAAATCCCAGTTGATCCACGAGAGCTCATTGTCCTGGCAGTACACGTTGTTGTTGCCCCGCTGGGTGCGGCCAAGCTCGTCACCGTGGGCGATCATCGGCACGCCCTGGGAAAACATGAGGGTCGTCAGGAAGTTGCGCTGCTGACGGTAGCGCAGCTCGATGATCTCCTCGTCATCCGTGTCGCCCTCGACGCCGCAGTTCCACGAACGGTTATCGTTCGCGCCGTCCGCCCCACCCTCGAGGTTCGCCTCGTTGTGCTTCTCGTTGTAGGACACGAGGTCGCGCAGCGTGAAGCCGTCGTGAGCGATGACGAAGTTGATGGATGCCATGGGCTTGCGGCCGGTGGTCCCGTAGAGGTCGGAGGAGCCGGCCAGGCGGGAAGCGAAGTCAGGGAGCGAGGAGAACTCGCCGCGCCAGAAGTCACGCACCGTGTCGCGGTACCTGCCGTTCCATTCGGACCACAGGGGAGGGAAGCCGCCAACCTGGTAGCCGTCCGCACCCACGTCCCACGGCTCCGCGATGAGCTTGACCTGTGAGACCACGGGGTCCTGGTGGATGAGATCGAAGAAAGCGGACAGCCGGTCGACCTCGGCGAACTGGCGAGCCAGGGTGGAGGCGAGGTCGAAGCGGAAGCCGTCCACGTGCATCTCCGTCACCCAGTAGCGCAGCGAGTCCATGATGAGCTGAAGGACCTGCGGAGAGCTCATGAGGAGGGAATTGCCCGTGCCCGTCGTGTCGAAGTAGTGCTGACGATCCCCGTCGACGAGGCGGTAGTAGGAGGGATTGTCGATGCCGCGGAAAGAGAGGGTTGGGCCCATGTGGTTGCCCTCTGCCGTGTGGTTGTAGACGACGTCGAGGATGACCTCGATGTTAGCGGCGTGCAAGGCCTTCACCATTGCCTTGAACTCAGAGACCTGTGCGCCGGGGTCCTTCGTAGCCGCGTATGCGTTGTGCGGGGCGAAGTAGCCGATCGTGTTGTAGCCCCAGTAGTTCGACAATCCCTTGGCCTGCAGCGTCGTATCGTTCGTGAACTGCTGGATCGGCATGAGCTCGACCGTGGTGATGCCGAGCTTCGTCAGGTGCTCGATAATCGCCGGGTGCGCCATGCCTGCGTAGGTGCCGCGCAGCTCCTCCGGGATCTCTGGGTGGCGCATCGTCATGCCCTTGATGTGGGCCTCGTAGATGATCGACTCGGAGTAGTCGTGTCCCGGGCTGCGGTCCCCCTCCCAGTCGAAGAAGGGGTTGACGACGACGGAGTGCATCGTCGCATCGGCAGAGTCGCCGCCCTTGAGCGTGAGAGGATCGTCGGCCTGATAGGAGAGGAGGTCGAGAGAATCCTTCAGCTGGCCCTCGATCGCCTTCGCATAGGGGTCAAGAAGGAGCTTCGAAGGGTCACAACGCAAACCGTTCTGCGGATCCCAGGGGCCGTCGATACGGTAGCCGTAAAGCTGGCCGGCACGCACCTGTGGAACGTAGACGTGCCACACGTAGGCGTCGACCTCCGTCATGGGGATGCGCATTTCATTGAGGTCGTCGTCCAAGAGGCACAGCGTCACAGACGTTGCGACCGAGGAGTAGATCGCGAAGTTCGTTCCGGTTCCGTCAAAGGTGGCACCCAGGGGGTAGGCCTTGCCAGGTCGCGTTTCCATAGCGTTAAGCCTCCCACGAATGTGTCCTTACGGGTGATAATCTGGCCGAAAATAGACGTGTGACTTGGATAACGGGGGTTTGGTTTTGCGTTCTCGCCGGATGTTCTGTTAAGGTTTTACCCGTTGCGAAGAACGGTTGACGTTCTGAGAAACGCGGATGTGGCTCAGTTGGTAGAGCATCACCT
>KV835854.1:139774-140322 GCA_001838165.1 Actinomyces sp. HMSC035G02
TGAGGGTCGCGGGTTCGAGTCCCGTCATCCGCTCGGGCGATTGGCGCAGCGGGAGCGCGCTTCCCTGACACGGAAGAGGTCACTGGTTCGATCCCAGTATCGCCCACGGTCATCCTGGAAACAGGATTGGCGGGCTATAGGGGAGCCGCACAAGCGGTTCACGCGGATGTGGCTCAGTTGGTAGAGCATCACCTTGCCAAGGTGAGGGTCGCGGGTTCGAGTCCCGTCATCCGCTCTCAATCGGGAATCCACTCGATCCCATTGGGTGTGGTGGGTTGGCCGAGAGGCGAGGCAGCGGCCTGCAAAGCCGTATACACGGGTTCGAATCCCGTACCCACCTCGGGCGATTGGCGCAGGGGTAGCGCGCTTCCTTCACACGGAAGAGGTCACTGGTTCGATCCCAGTATCGCCCACCAGCAAGTCGGATCGGTTAGTCCGGCTTTTTTGTTTATCAAGCTCCCGTCGTTCGTTTGTCGGCGGGAGCTTTTCTTCGTCTCCTGTTGACGGCGTTTGTGGGGTTAAAGGACAAAAAGAGTTGGTCTGAGCCC
>KV835855.1 GCA_001838165.1 Actinomyces sp. HMSC035G02
GTCCAAGATGACGGTGACGTATTTGTCGCCGTAGGGGGTGTGGCGCCACACGTGTTCATCCACGCCAATGACACGCACGCCTTCACACCGTGCTGGATCATTGATCAGCAGGCGCGCCCCTTCAGCCAGGACAGCAGTATTGGCGGCTCTTCCAGGACACACCGAGGGCCTGGGCGACGCGCGCCACCGTCAGATGGTGGACCACCAGGCCCGTCAGCGCCCAGCGCACCGCCGCACGCGAGAGCTTCGCGCGCGGATCGGCCGCTTGGCTCATGTCTTGGCGCCACACGTGAGCACACGTCTCGCACCGGTAGCGGCGCACGCTCACATGCAAGATCGTGGGACGCCACCCGCAGGGCTCGTGAGCTAAGCGCCTGACCACCGTGTCACGAGAAATGCCCTGGCACCCGCAGCGTCGACACCACTGGTCCTCACCAGTAATACGGCACGCCAACACTGCATGGTCTGCCTCAACGCGCTG
>KV835856.1 GCA_001838165.1 Actinomyces sp. HMSC035G02
AACCCTCCACCAACTCTTTTTGTCCTTTAACCCGGAACCGCTCCCCGGCAGGAATACAGGTGTCCCGGGGCGGTGCCGTGGAGGCAGCACTATCGTCGCACTGTGTACGGTCATTTCTGGCACGGATGCGAGACGGGCGCTGTCACAAACTCCCGTTACGTGGACCCCTCCTGCGTCACCTGCACGAAGGCGGACATACTGGGGTCATGAACGCACGAACGAACATCACCCGTCGCATGTGCGGGTCTATTCGTGCCCGAATGTGCAGCTGACGCCGACGTCCGCCATTCCTTAGGCTCGCGCTCCACTGCCACACCACCCGCGCCAAGGCGCACTCAGATGGGGCCAGCCGCCACCCGAGAGTTACACTGTGCCCTTCTCAGACGACACCTACGCCTGTCCCTGCACCCACGACCACGAGCCCACGCTCCTGTCCTTCGAGGTCATGCCCCCGCGCAAGCCCTCCCTGGAAGAGCCCTTCTGGAACACGGTCGAGCAGCTGCTGCGCGTGCGCCCCGACTTCATGTCTGTCACCTACGGCGCGGGCGGCAAGGACCGCTCCAACGCCCGCGCGACGGTCCGCCGCCTCGTGCGTGACACCCCGATCCAGCCGATCGCGCACCTGACCTGCGTAGGTAACTCGACCGAAGAGGTCGTCTCGACCGTCTACGACTACCTGGACTCGGGTGTGCGCACCTTCCTGGCGTTGCGCGGAGATCCGCCGGTGGGACAGGAAGACTGGGAGCCCGGCCCGGGTGGCGTCGGAAGTGCCACCGAGCTCATCCACCTGATCCGCACCGTCGAAAAGCGCCGCTGCGACGCTCACCCGGGCGAGGCCCTGCGCTCCGCCTTCAAGCCCCTGACGATCGCCGTCGCCGCCTTCCCCGCGGGCAATCCGGCGGCCGGAACCACGCCCGCGCAGGAGGTCGAACGCCTCCTCGTCAAGCAGGCCGCCGGTGCCTCCTTCGCGATCACGCAGCTCTTCTGGGACGCCGAGGTCTACGCATCCTTCGTCGAGCGCGCCCGCCGCGCCGGCGTCACCATTCCGATCGTGCCCGGCCTGCTGCCGGCCACCGACCCGGCCCGTCTGCGCCGCGTCCAGGACCTCACCGGCATCGAGGTCCCCGAATACCTGCTGACCACGCTCGCCGACTACCCCCACCAGGATGCGCGCGACGAGTTCGGCGCAGTCTTCGGCTCGCGCCTCATCCACTCCGTCCTGGAGGCGGGCGCTCCCGGCGTCCACCTCTACACCTTCAACCGCTCCAAGCCTGTCTTGGACATCCTGGCCCTCATGGGAGTCAAGCCCGACCCGCTGCGGTCCCAGGCCTCGGCCCCCGATACCCGCGCCTGAGCGCATCACCATCCACCCTGCGGCAGGGTGCGGGTCTCCCGCGCACGCCGAACGAGTAGCACACCCAAGGAGAAAACCATGTCCGCTGCGACCACGCAGTTCCCCACCGCCACGATCCTGGCCTATCCGCGTATCGGCCGTGGCCGCGAACTCAAGCGCGCCCTCGAGGCCCGCTGGGCCGGCCGCATCACCGAGGCTGAGCTGATCCAGGCTGCCAACGATCTGCGCAAGGAGAACCTCGCGCGCCTCGTCGAGCTGGGCCTGAACCCCTCCGACGCCTCCCTGGCCGACGCGCCCTCCCTCTACGACCACGTCCTGGACGCCACGATCCTCCTGGGTGCCATCCCGCCGCGCTTCGCCGGCCGCGAGGGCCTCGACCTCTACTTCGCGCTCGCCCGCGGTGACGACAAGGTCGGCCCGGAAGAGATGACGAAGTGGTTCGACACGAACTACCACTACCTCGTCCCCGAGATCGGCCCTGACACGCCCCTGCGTTTCGCCGACGACACGATTACCCGCCGCTTCACGGACGCCCGCGAGTGGGGCTACGTGACTCGCCCCGTCCTGGTCGGCCCCGTCACCTACCTGGCCCTGGCCAAGGCCGACCCGGCCACCCCGGACTTCGACCCGCTCACGCGCATCGACGAGGCAGTGGCCGCGTACGAGGAGGCGCTGGCCTCCCTGCACGCCGCGGGTGCTCCGTGGGTCCAGCTTGACGAGCCGGCCCTGACCTCCGACAACCTCTCGCGCACCCGCGTTGAGCTGGGCGAGCTGGCCGCCCGCGTCTACGAGCGCCTGGCCGCCTCGCAGAACCGTCCCCAGATCCTGCTCACCACGCCCTACGGCGATGCCTCCCACGCGGTGGGTGCCCTTGCCAAGACGGGCGTCGAGGCGCTCCACGTCGACACGCTCCGAGGCTCGCTGCCTGAGGGTGCGGACCTGTCCGGCGTGACCCTCGTCGTCGGCGCGGTCGATGGCCGCTACATCTGGCGCGCCGACCTGGCCCAGCTGCGTGAGACCCTGAAGGCCGCGCAGGGCCTGGGCGCAGCGCGCGTTACCGTCGCCACCTCGAACTCCCTCCAGCACGTGCCCCACGACACCGCGCTGGAAACCTGGGACGACGCGACCCTCAACGAGAACCTGCACGCCTGGCTCGCCTTCGCCGACCAGAAGGTTCTCGAGGTTGTCACCCTGGCCCGCGGCCTGGATGAGGGCTGGGACGCCATCGACGCCGAGGTCGCCGAGGCTACCCGCGTCCTTGAACAGCGCGCCGCCGCTCCCGGCGTCGTGCGTCCCGAAGTTCGCAGCCGCACCGCAGCCCTGACCGACGCCGACCGCGCCCGCGAGCCCTACCTGGAGCGCGAGGCCGCCCAGACCGAGCGCCTGCACCTGCCTCCGCTGCCCACGACGACCATCGGATCGTTCCCGCAGACCACCGAGATCCGTAAGGCCCGCGCCGCCAACGCACGCGGTGAACTGTCCGACGCGGACTACGAGGCTCGCATGCGCGAGGAGATCGCCTCGGTCATCAGGCTCCAGGAGGAGCTGGGTCTGGACGTCCTGGTCCACGGCGAGGCCGAGCGTAACGACATGGTCCAGTACTTCGCCGAGCTCCTCGACGGCTTCGCCGCCACGCGCAACGGCTGGGTGCAGTCCTACGGCTCGCGCTGCACGCGTCCCTCCGTCCTGTGGGGCGACGTCTCGCGTCCCGCGCCCATGACCGTGGGCTGGACCAGCTACGCCCAGTCGCTGACCGACAAGCCCGTCAAGGGCATGCTCACCGGTCCGGTCACGATCATCGCGTGGTCCTTCCCGCGCAACGACCTGCCGCTCGGCGAGATCGCCGACCAGATCGGCCTGGCCCTGCGCGACGAGGTGTCCGACCTTGAAGCCGCCGGCATCGCCGCGATCCAGGTCGACGAGCCCGCCCTGCGTGAGCTCCTGCCCCTCGACGCCGACCGCCACGCCGACTACCTCGACTGGTCCGTGGGATCCTTCCGCCTGGCCACCTCCTCCGTGCGTCCCGATACCCAGATCCACACGCACCTGTGCTACTCCGAGTTCGGCCAGATCATCGACGCCATCAAGGGCCTGGACGCCGACGTGACGTCCATCGAGGCGGCTCGCTCCAAGATGGAGGTCGTCCCCGAGCTCGCTGAGGCCGGCTTCGACCACGGCATCGGCCCCGGCGTGTGGGACATCCACGCCCCCCGCGTCCCCAGCACCGAAGAGCTCGCCGAGCTCATTGGCCTGGCCGCCGACGCCGTGCCGGTCTCGCGCCTGTGGGTCAACCCCGACTGCGGCCTCAAGACCCGCGGCTACGAGGAAACGAAGGCGTCGCTGGACAACCTTGTCTCCGCTACTCGGCAAGTGCGTGCCCAGCGCGGCCTGGAGAGCTGAGCGTTCTTCTAGGCGATAGGTGAGGGGCGGGCCCGATGGGTCCCGCCCCTCACCGTTTGCGTCTGTGCTGCCTCATCGCCGCGCTCATACACGCCTGTACCAGGGCATCCGTACCGTGAACACATCCTGTCACAGAGTCTCACCTAGTGGACATGGTGTTGCCCGGACGGAAAACGTCCGACAAACTTAATGCCATGACGACCTTCGCGAACCCCATGTGCTGCCCCTGCGGTGGCATGATGTCGCGAATGTGTATGTGATTGACGCCCCAGATACCCCTGTCAATCACCGCCGCAGTGATATACCCACGCCGATAGTGGGAGTGCGGCCCCGAAGAATCGGATACACCCATGACCCTCGTCAACACCCCTGCCGCCTCCGTTCGCACCGCCAACGACACCCCCACCTCCTACGAGGAATTCCTCGACGTCCTGGCCGGCCTGCGACTGAGCTCCTCCCGCATCGACATTGACATCGACCGCGGCCTGGTCACCCTCGACGGACGCGACGCCGGACTGTCCGCCAAGGAACACGACCTCCTGGCGCACCTCGCCGCCAACGCCGACCGGTCCGTCACCCGCGACGAACTCTTCGCCTCCGTGTGGGCCGACTCTGAGCTCGGCTCCGACTCCCGCACCGTCGACGCTCACATCCGCCGCCTGCGCAAGAAGCTCGCTATCCTGCCCGACCTCATCTCCACGGTCCGCGGCGAAGGCTACCGCTTCAACTCCACCCCCTCCGTGCGAGTGCGCGTCACCCGCCCCGTCACCCTCGCAGCCTGAGCCCCTCGCGGCGGACCCCGCCGGCCGCTCCCGGCCGCGCCGCCGCGCGCATCGGCCCAGCGGCCACCCCGGGCGGCTCCCAGCCCAGGCACGTGCCCAGGCCAGACAAAAGGGGAGAGGGGCCGCGGCCTCGTCCCCGAAACCGCGCCCCTCTCAGGCGTATGTGCCGACTCCCTTAGATCACGAGTCGCGTGATCTCCGAATCCAGCGGCAGCTCCTCCACGTGCAGGGGCGAGGCCTCCATGCGGTGTCGAAGCCCGTCGATATCATCCGGGTTCGATAAATCGATACCCACCAGAGCCGGCCCGAGCTCGCGGTTGTTCTTCTTCGTGTACTCGAAGTGCACGATATCGTCCGCAGGACCCAGCACATCCGACAGGAAGACACGCAGCATGCCGGGCTGCTGTGGGAACGTCACGAGGAAGTAATGACGCAGGCCCTCGTGGCGCAGCGAGCGTTCCATGACCTCGGCGTAGCGCGTCAGGTCGTTGTTGCCGCCCGACACAACGCACACGATCGCGCCGTCGGAGCGTCCCAGCAGGGCCTTGCGATCCGCCGGATCGGTCAGGTACACGTGCGCGGCCGTCGAGGCGAGGGCGCCCGCGGGCTCGGCAATGACGCCGTCGGACTGGTAGAGCTCGAGCATCTCGGTGCACACCGCGCCCTCGGGGACGACCAGCACGGAGTCGACGAACTGCGAAGCGATGTGGAAGGGGAGCGCGCCCGCCCGGCCCACCGCCGTGCCGTCGACGAAAGGATCGACCTTCGCCAGGGACATCGGCTGACCCGCCTCAAGCGCCGCGTGCATCGATGCCGCGCCCGCGGGCTCCACCCCGATGATCTTCACCTCCGGACGGTTTGCGCGCAACCACGTTGCGATGCCCGCGATCAGGCCGCCGCCACCCACGGGGACCAGAATGGCCGCCGTGTCCTCGGGCATCTGTTCCTCGAGCTCGACGCCGATCGTGCCCTGGCCGGCGATCGTGAACGGATCATCGTAGGGGTGCACATAGGTGCGGCCCGTCGCGCGCGCAGCCTCCTGGGCCAGCGCGTTCGCACGGTCGAACGTGCCATCCACGATGACCTGCTCGACCCACTCGCCTCCGATCGTCGCGATACGGCGACGCTTCTGGCGGGGCGTGTTCGAGGGCAGGTAGATCGTGCCGCGCACGCCCAGGTGAGCGCAGGCGTAGGCTAGGCCCTGCGCGTGGTTACCGGCGGACGCGCACACGACACCGCGTTCGCGCTCGGCGGGGGACAGGAGCGACATACGCGCGTAGGCGCCGCGCACCTTGAAGGAGCGGCACTTTTGCTGGTCCTCACGCTTGAGCAGAATGTCGACGCCGGCCTCGGTGGACAGACGCTCGGAACGATCCAGGTTCGTGCGAACGGCGACCCCCTCCAGGGCCGTGGCAGCCTGACGGATATCCTTCGGCGTGGTCACGTGAGAACTAGCGGTCATGGGAACTCCTTCCAATACCCTTCTAGTGTAGTAGTGGCCACCGCCCCCAAGTCCCACCCAACCGTATGACCCAGAGCGCACTAACATAGAAGGCGTGAAAACTTTGAAAGACCCCCTGGTCTGGATTGACTGCGAAATGACCGGCCTGGACGTCGAGCGCGACGCCCTCATCGAGGTGGCCGTGGTCGTGACCGACGGCGACCTCACGATTGTCGACCCCGGCATGGACGTGCTGATCACGCCGCCCGCCGAAGCCCTCGACAACATGAACGACTTCGTGCGTAACATGCACACCTCCTCCGGGCTGCTTGATGACCTGCAGACGTCGGCTGTCTCCATGGAAGAGGCAACCGAGCAGGTCCTGTCCTACATCAAGCGCTTCGTGCCCCAGCAGGGCAAGGCGCTCCTGGCGGGCAACTCGGTGGGCACCGACAAGATGTTCCTCGAGGCGAACATGCCCTCCGTCATCGACCACCTCCACTACCGCCTGGTGGACGTGTCTTCCATCAAGGAACTGGCCAAGCGCTGGTACCGCGCCGCCTTCGCCGAGTCGCCCGATAAGCACGGCGGTCACCGTGCGCTGGCGGACATCCTGGAGTCCATCCAGGAGCTCGAGTACTACCGCCGCGTGCTGTTCCCGGCCGAGCCGGTCACCACCGAGCGCGCGCGTGAGGTGGCTCGTGAGGTCGTCGCCCTGGGCATTCCCGCCATGGGCGCGGACAACGAAGCCTGATCGGTCTTCCTGACGCTTTGCGGCGGCATCCCTACGGGGGTGTCGCCGCTTCGCTGTGTGGGGCGCCGGGTGGGGGCAGAGCGGTGTCCACAGGGGCGTGTGGGAGGCGCTCGCTATCCACAGGGGTACGAGGCGAACGCGCGTCATCCACAGGGTGGGCCAGCGCGCTTGAAGTGGTGCGGTAAGGAGGGCTTTCCTGGATGCATCCGGCCAACGCCGGCCAGAACGGACAAAGGATGCAACGATGCAGGACATATCGACGACCCTGAGGGGTCGTATCGGATCAGAACCGATGATGAAGCACGTCAAGGGCGACGTTTGCGTGACGACGTTCCGCCTCGCAATTACGAGGTGGCGCTTTGTCAGCGACGTGCGCACGGGCAACGCCTCCTACGTGGAGGACGGCGCCTACTGGTACACGGTGGAAACATGGGACACCTTGGCCTCCAACGTATTCCGCAGCTGCCGCAAGGGCGACCCCGTCGTCGTGGTCGCCCGACCCGTCCCCAACGGCTGGATCGACGGTAACGGACAGATCAGATCATCGATCGTCTACCGCGCCTCCTCGGTTGGCCACGACTTGGCTCGGGGGACATCCCAGTTCACGAAGAATGGGGCGCACACGACGGAAGAGCCGGCGGGTGGGACGCAGGGGGATCCCTATTCGACGAGGCAGGGGCAGGGATCGGCGGTGACGGCTCAGGACGGGGAACATCAGGGCGATATGGGCACCGATGTGCACGCCCATGCGGTCATGCCGGTCGAGGGAATGAACGTCGCGCCCATGGAAGTTGGCACCCAGCACGAAGAGCCGACGTTGCATGCGCCGACTGGCGTCGTGTGCGGCGAACTCTCGCCTCTACCCGCGCTCAACGAACGCGTTGGGTCCGAGGAAGATTCCTCGGACCCGGGTAGGAACTCGTCGTCGTGCTTCGACTATTCGGCGGTGGACCATGGACACGCCGATGCGACGAAAAACGATGCGTTCGAGCCTATCGACGGCGACGCGGACGAGCCGCCCGACGCCGCCTAGGCGGACGCGTCCACGATCGCGACCTGCGCGATGGCGCACTCCCCGTCGTGGCTGATGGAAACGAGCGCTCGCCACGTGGAGGGCGCGCCGAGCGACTCCTCGCAGGCAGCCGCGACGTCTCCGTGCAGAGCGAGAGCGGGACGGTTCCACTCGTCGTGGATCACTTCAATCTCGCGCCAGTCCACGTCGTCGGCTCCGATGCGGGGAGGACGACCGAAGAGGGCACACGACCAGGCCTTGATGAAGGCCTCCTTCGCGGCCCATAGGCCGCCCGCGTGACGGGCCACGGCCTCGTCGTAGCGGACGGAACCGGGCTGGGTACCCGAGGTAGCGGCGGCGCGGGCGCGGACCCGGCGGGCCTCCCTGGGCGTGAGAACGCCGTTCAGGAAGGCCGAGCCCGGCTCCCTCACCTGAGCGGCAAACTCAGGGAGGGAGACCAGGTCAACGCCGAGTCCGCGCATCGCTCACTTGCCTTCCGGCAGGTGGTAGAAGCCGTCCTCGCCGAGGCGGGCGTTCGGATCCAGCAGGATCGCGGCCTCGACCTCGTGCGCGTCACCCGCGACGCCCGCGGCCGGGTCGTCGGGCAGGCGACGGCCCTCCACCGAGGTGAACAGCGGGGCATGGCCCAGCATGCCCATCTCGATGTGACGCTGGCCGTTGCGCAGGCGACGATCCGACGCCGCGCGCCACGCCTCGAGCCGCTCGCGTCCGGCCTCGCGCTCCACGATGGCCTCGAAGGCGGCCGGGTTGACCAGCGCCAGGAAGCCGGAGACGTGACCGAAGCCGAGCGAGGTCGCGAACGCCGCGCGCACCGGTCCACGCGAGGACAGGTTGAGCGGGGAGCGCAGCCACACGAGCGGGCTGTACTTCTCCATCGCGTCGTCGACGCAGTCCAGCGCGACGTTCGCGGGGATCAGACCCGTGCGGAACACGTCGATGATGCCGCCCACCTGGAACACGCAGGCGCCACCCTTCGCGTGACCCGTGAGGGTCTTCTGCGAGATGACCAGCAGCGGGTTACCGGGGGTGCGGCCCAGCGCCATGCCGACGCGGGTGTGCAGATCCGACTCGTTGGGGTCGTTGGCGTTCGTCGACGTGTCGTGCTTGGACACGAAGGCCACGTCGTCGATGCCCACGCCGAGCTCGCCGAGGTTGCGGGCGATGACCGAGTCACGTCCGCCGCGCGCCACCGCGAGAGCACCCAGGCCGGGTGCCGGAATCGAGGTGTGCGCGCCGTCGCTGAAGGTCTGCGCGTGCGCCACGACAGCCAGGACCGGCAGGTTCATGTCGAGCGCCACCGACGCGCGGGTCAGCAGCACGGTGCCGCCGCCCTGCGCCTCGACGAAGCCGCCGCGGCGGCGGTCGTTAGCACGCGAGACGAAGCGCGAGGAGATACCGCGAGTGAGCAGCTCGTTCGAGTTTGCCGTCGCGTTCATCGCACCGAAGCCCACGATCGACTCCACCTGGATGTCATCGATCGCGCCGGCCACGACGAAGTCAGCCTTACCGGCCTTGATCTTGTCGAGGCCCTCCTCGATGGAGACCGCGGCGGTCGCGCAAGCTCCGACCGGGTTGATCATCGAGCCGTAGCCCCCCACGTAGGACTGCATGGTGTGCGCAGCCACGACGTTGGGCAGGGTCTCCTGCAGGATGTCCTGCGGGTAATCCTCGCCCAGGAAGCGGTCGACGAACAGCTTGTGCATCGAGCGCATGCCACCGAAGCCGGTGCCCTGCGTGGAGGCCACGGTCGCCGGGTGGACGACGCGCAGCAGCTCAGCGGGGCTGAAGCCGGCCGACACGAACGCGTCGACGGCGGAGACCAGGTTCCACACGGCGATCGGGTCGATCGAATCCAGCATCGAGGCCGGGATGCCCCAGCGAGCCGGATCAAAGTCCGTCGGGAACAGGCCGCCGATGCGGCGGTTCAGCGTCGCGCGACGCGGCACACGCACCTGGGCACCGGACTTGCGGGTCACCTGCCACTCGCCGAACGCGGTCTGCTCAATGACGGTGAACTGCGGGTCAGCCTCGGCGTAGGAGCGGGCCTCGGCCTCGTCCTCGACCGTGAACGTGATGTCGCGGTCCAGGAAGACCATCGCGGACTCGGGCGTGTAGCCGTCGTGCAGCGGGCCATCGTCGTGGAAGAAGCGCACGCCGGAGCGGGCCACGACCTCGTCGCGGTAGCGCTCGAAGATCTCCGACTCGGGGACCAGCTGGTCGTCCTTGTCGTACCAGCCGCCCACGGGGGTGTCCGACCAGGTCAGCAGGCCGGTCATCCACGCCAGCTCGAGCACGCCCGCGGGGGTGAGCTCGACGCTGCCGTCGGTGTGGATACCGAGCTCAGCCTGGACGCGGGTACGGGCGCTGCCCCACGGGCCGACCTCGCCGTGACCGACGATGACGACCGTGTCGGCCAGCGACGCGGTGGTGCCACCCCACTGCGAGGGCTCAACGTGCGGCACGGTGACCTGCGAGGGCGAGGGAAGCGCGGAGACGGTCGCGACCGGCTGCTCAGCGGGGGGTGCGGGGATGGCGGCCTCGGCCTGAGCACGCAGGGCGCGCAGGTCGATGGAGGAATCCAGGCCGCCGGTCAGGTCGGCGTCCACCGGAGCGGTGGCAGCCTGCGCGCGAACCTCGGCGCTCGACAGCTTCAGCAGCTGCTCGGCCATTTCCTCGGTCGACCAGGTGCGAACACCCGCGGACTCGACGGCGGCGACCATCGGGTCGTTGCCGCCCATGAGGCCGGTGCCGCGCACCCAGCCGATACGCGGGTGAGCAATCGAGACGCGCGAACCCCAGATCGGCTCGGCCGCCCAACGGGTCGCGATTGCGTCGAATGAGGCCTTCGCCTCGGCATACGCGCCGTCGCCACCGAAGATGCCGCGGTTCGGGGAACCGGGCAGCACGACGTGCAGACGGTGATCGGCGTGCGTGTCGGAACCGATCGCGCACAGGCCGGCGATGGAGCGCTCAACGCTCCACAGCAGCAGGCGCATCTGGTTCTCGGAGGCAGCGCCCGCGTCGGCCAGCGTGCCGGAGACGCGCGGAGCGGCGAAGGGGTAGAAGAGCGTCGGGACCAGGGCTTCCTTGGTCACCTTGACGTCGGCGCCCACGGACTTGGTCTGCTCGGTGCCGATCCACTCCACGAGCGCGTCCACGTCGCGGTAGGAGGCCAGGTTCGCGGGAACCAGCCACAGCTTCGCGCCGCCCGCGGCGTGCGTGCGGTAGAGCTCCTTGGCGAAAGCCAGGCGAGAGGCGGAGATCGACGAGGAGGTCGCGATGACCGTTGCGCCACCGGCGAGCAGGCCGCCCACGACCGCGCCACCGATGGAGGCGGGGGTCATGCCGGTGACCACGGCGACGTCGTTCGCGTAGGGCAGGGCCTCAGCGGAGGAACGCGCGTCGGCCGCGATCTGCTCGAGGCGAGCAGCGCGATCGTGATCGCCCTCAGCACGCAGGCGGTTCGCCCAGTACGAGGCCTGCTCGGCCACTGCGCGGCCGGTGCCCACGAAGGACGCGCCCTCGGCGAGCGTGCCTTCGGTGACGTAGCGGGCGACGTCTTCGCGGGCGGAGGCCCAGCGGTCGTCCAGCAGGACGGCGCGTGCGGCGTCGAAGCGAGGCTCGACTAGGTCAACCCAGCCCGAACCCAGCTCGGCGGCGACGGCGTCGATGACGCGTGCGTCGTCGGAGGAGTCCTCGCCGGTGGGGGCGGGGGCGTTCAGACCCAGCTCGGACAGGATCGTGCGAGCGGTCTTGGCCAGGACGCCGTCCTCACCCGTCACGGACGCGGCGTAGGCATCCAGCGCGGCGGAGTCAACGACGCCGCCACCGGACGCACCACCGGCGCTGGGCAGGGACACGGCAATACCTTCACGGGCCGCGACGGCGGCCACGGCAGCGTCGATGAGGGCATCGACACCGGCGGCGTTCGTCGGGGCATCCAGGGGTAGGGTTGCCAGGTCGCCGTCGCGGGTCGAGGCGCCCTCACGGGTGCCCAGGACGATCTCGGCGGTGACGTGCTGGGCCCAGCCGGGTCCCAGCTGCCACGTGCCGGTCACGCGGTCGGCGATGTGACCGGCCTTGACGCCGGCGGCGCCGAACAGCTTGCGCGTGCGCTCCTTGACTGCCTCGGACAGGACCGGGCCGAAGGGCTTGTAGCCCTTGGCGGCCTTGTCGACCGTGGCGGACAGGGTGGCCACGTCGGCCTCGCCGGCGCCGTCGATCGAGTTCAGGCCCAGCTCGGAGGACATGTCCATGAGCAGCTGGTTACGGCGCGAGGACACGCCGTTGGTCAGCGACTCGGTCGTGTCGGTGGCGCCGACCTCGTCAATGCGAATCTTCGCGGACAGGGCCAGCAGGGCGACGATGGCGGAGGACGCCGTGAAGGGCAGATCCGCAACGTCGGCACCCGAGGGACCGCCGGTAGGAGCTGCGGGGGCCGGAGCGGCCTCCGCGGCGGGGGCAGCCGGGGCGGGCGCGGGAGCGGCCTCAGCAGCGGGAGCTGCCGGGGTGATCTCCTCGTCCTCTTCGTCCTCGATCACAGCGACGTCGGTCGCGTAGACGCGGGGCTCGTCGCGCTGGACGTTGAACACGTCGACGCGAGAGAGCGCGAACTCGGGGGCGAGCAGGGTGCGGGAGGCCAGGTTCGCCAGGGTCGGGGCGGCGCCGAGGCCGACCTCGATGACCTGATCGACGCCCAGGCCGGGAACGCCGGGGGCTGCCTCTTCGGTCGAGAGCAGCACGCGCTGCGTCTCGATCCAGCGCACCGGGGAGGCGAACTGCCAGCACAGGAGCTCGATGAGCAGCGTGCGGGTCAGGACGCCCGGGTTGGCCAGGGCCGCGTCCCACGCGCCGTCCGTCTCGAGCAGGTTACGCACCGTCTCGGAGGGAACCACGTCGAGGATGGACTGGGCGAACTCGCGGGTGAGCTCGAAGGGACGCGCCACCAGGTTGGGGATGTAGCGGCCCACGAGCTTCGCGGGATCGATCTGCGCGGGAATACGCTCGTCGAGCTTCGTGCGGAAGTCCGCCACGCCGCTGCGCAGGACAGTGGAGTGGAAGGGCACGTCGATGCCGGGAACGTACATGAAGGGACGCTTACCGCCGCGCTCGGCAGCGCGCTTGCTGGCGTCCTCCTCGAGGGCCTTCAGCCCCGCGACCGTACCGGCGACCGCGTACTGCTGGCCGGCCAGGTTGAAGTTGACGATCTGGAGGAACTCGCCCGACGCGTGAGCGATCGACTCAACGTACTCCACGACGTGAGCGTCGTCGATGCCGAACTGGTTCGGGCGCAGGGCCCCCATGCGGTAGTTCGAACGGCCGTTCTCATCGCGGGGCACGAGCGAGTGCATCGTGGAGCCGCGCTGGAACACCAGGTCGAGGACGGTTTCGAGCGGGAAGACCTCGGCGTATGCAGCCAGAGCGTCGTACTCGCCCAGCGAGTGACCGGCGAAGGCAGCACCCGGGACCAGGACACCCTCTTCACGCATGCGGGCCGTCTGGCCGATAGCCAGCGTCGCGAGAGCGACCTGCGTGAACTGGGTGAGGTTCAGGACGCCCTCGGGGTGACGGTAGGTCACGCCGCGCGCGACGATTTCGGTCGGGTTGTCGCGCACGATCGCCAGGATGGAGAAGCCCATCGCCGAGCGGGTGTGCGCATCGGCGCGGCGCCAGACCTCGTCCACGGCCTTGGACTTGGTGCGCTCGTCCAGGCCCATGCCGGCGCTCTGGATGCCCTGGCCGGGGTAGACGTAGGCAACCTTCGGGGCGAAGGTGTAGGCCGACGCGCGCGAGACGACCTGCTTGTTGATGCGGCAGGTGACCTCGAGGGACAGACCGCCACCGACGACGCGGCCCACGCGCTCGACGGTGATCTCAACCTCGTCGTTCAGGTCGACGGTGCCGTACATGTAGTACGTCCAGCCGGCGATCTGAGCGCCGCCCTGACCGGCGACGACCGCCTCGGCTGCGTGCTGAGCGGTGGCCGACAGCCACATGCCGTGCACGAGAGGCGCGTCCATGCCAGCGACCTTGGCGGCCGCGTAGGAGGTGTGGATCGGGTTGTAGTCGCCCGAGACGATCGCAAAGGGCGTCATGTCGTCGGGGGCCTTGACGGTCACGCGGCGCAGGACCGAGCGGGGCGTGTCGACGACCTCGACGTTTGCGCCGCCGAAGGGCGCGGCCTCGGAGGGAGCGCGGTTGCCGGTGGCGCGACCGCGGATCGCGAAGCGCTCCTGCGTGGAGCCCACGTACTCGCCGTTCGAGGTCAGCTCGAGGGCGACCGTGACGATACGACCCGAGGAGGACTCGTCGACGGCGGCCACGTGGCTGGTCACGTCGATCGTCGTGATGCCGCGCTCGAGCATCTGCTCGGGCGTGTATTCCAGCGTGATCGAGTGATCGAGGTGGACGGCGTTGAGCAGGCCCTCAATGACCGGGTAGTCGTTGTGGATGGCCGAACCCAGGGCCGCGTAGATCGCGGGCCAGGCGGGGCCGAGCAGGGCGTCGGGAGCCCACGCAGCCAGCTCGTAGTCGGCGGGCAGGGCAGCGCCCGTGGCCTCGGCGTGATCGAAGCCCAGGGTGGGGGCCAGCGTGAAGGAGTAGTGTGCCTCGCCGAAGACGGACTTGTCGGAGGGAACCATGACCGGCAGCGCGTCCACGGTGTCGCCGGCGACGGACACGGAGGTCACGCCGGCGGTCGCCGCGAGCATCGCGTACATGTGCTGGGGCAGCTTGGCCTCGTCGATGACCGGGACCGCACCGTCCTCGCCGGACAGAACCAGCGGGAAGATCAGCTCGCGCACCGCGTGCTTCTCGACGCCGCGCGGGTCGTTGTCCCACGCGGTATCCAGGTGGATGACCATGTCCACGCCGGTGTCGGTTGGGTTCAGGGAGACGCGCTCCTCGTCGAGGATGGAGGCGGGGTTGGTCATGAGGTGGCCGGTCCACGAGATGAAGGGGACCTTGCGCAGCCATTCCTTGCGGGTGGCGGCGGGCTTGCCGTTACCCAGGCGCGAGGCGACGGGCGTCGCGACGGCGCCCGAGTAGGCGAGACGCTCGGCTGCGGCGGCCTCGAAACGGCCCAGGAGGGAAGCGACGGGCTCGTCGATGCGGTCGATGCCGGCCACGGAGACGGGGCCGGGGATGATGCGGACCTGGTCGGCGGTGTAGCGCTCGTCCTGGGCCTGCCACAGGCAGTCCTGGCCCCACCAGCGGATGAGGTCGTCGTCCAGGATCGGGACGAAGGGCATCGGCTTCGGGTAGGAGCGGCACAGGGCCGGGAACCAGGCGGCGTCGATGGGGCTGACGTGCGTGGTCGCGGCGTTCGGGTAGGCAGCCATCAGGCGGTCGGCCGCGGCGTGTGCGTCGGCGACATCCTCGACGGTCGGGAACAGGGTTTCGACCTCGCCGTGATCCACGGGGGCCAAACGCGCCTCGACGCGCTGGAGGAGGTCGTGGTAGCGGATCTGCCACGTGGGATCAACCCACGGGTAGGACAGGTCGGCGAAACGGCGCACCCAGGCCTCGTAGGTCATCTCTTCGAGGTCACCGAAGTACGGCTTGGCCGTGTGGGAGAGGATCTCGACGATCTCGTCCTTGCGGGCGCGCACCTGGGCGCCGTCGGAGCCGATCTCGGCGATGATGCGCGCGGCTGCGGCCGCCGCGTTGGAGACCTCGTGCATGTCGGCGCGCAGGTGGGACAGGCCCGACGTCATGCCGCCGCGGGTCACGCCCTCGCCGACCCAGCCGCCCAGCTCATCGTTGTCGGGCACACCGGGCGTGGCGACGAGGAGCTCCTTCACAGCCTTCGTGGTGTGTGCTTCCTTCGTGGTCATCGCGGCGGTGCCAACGAGGACGCCGTCGACGGGCATCGGCGGGCGGCCGTAACGGGCCGACCACTCGCCGGTGAGGAAGTCAGCGGCGCGCTCGGGGGTGCCGATGCCGCCGCCCACGGTCAGGACGATGTTGGACTGGGCGCGCAGCTGAGCGTAGGTGGCCAGCAGCAGGTCGGACAGATCCTCCCAGGAGTGGTGTCCGCCGGAGTGGCCGTCCTCGACCTGGACGATGACCTTGATCGGGTCGGCCTCGCGAGCGATAGCGATGACCTTACGGATCTGGTCAACCGTGCCGGGCTTGAAGGCCACGTAGGGGAAGCCGTCGGCGCGCAGCTGCTCGATGAGAGCCAGGGCCTCGTCCTGCTCGGGAATACCCGCGGAGACAACGACGCCGTCGATGGGAGCGCCGGACGCGCGCGAACGCGACACGATACGGGCCTGGCCGAACTGCAGGTTCCACAGGTAGCGGTCCAGGAACATGGAGTTGAATTCGGCGGTGTGGCCGGGGCGCAGCTGAGCGCGCAGGCCCGCCAGGTTCTCGTTGTAGACCTCTTCGGTGACCTGGCCGCCGCCGGCCATTTCGGCCCAGAAGCCGGCGTTCGCGGCTGCCGCGACGATCTCGGGGTCGACGGTCGTGGGCGTCATGCCGGCCAGGAGCACGGGGGAGCGGCCTGTGAGGCGCGAGAAGGCGGTGTCGACGACGGTCTTGCCGTCGGGCAGGGTGACGAGGCCGGGGCGCAGGTGCGACCAGTCGGTGCCGGGCTCGGGGGCCCAACCGGGAGTCGCAGCCTTGTCTCGGTCGGAGGCGGTGCCTGCGGCGACGACGCCAACGCCGGTGCCCTCAACGAGGGCGCGGGTCATGCGCACCGTCGTGGAGCCCGGGCCCATGTCGATGATCCAAGCCGCACCGGACTCGGCGGCGGCACGAATCTGGGTGGGCCAGTCCACGGGCGTCGTGAGCACTGCTGCGGCCAGGGAGTGGGCCAGTTCGGCGTCGATACCGCACTGGGCGGCCCACTCGTCCACGAGGGTGAGAGCGTCGGCCAGCATGGGGGAGTGGAAGGGCACGTAGACCGGCAGGTACTCGCACACGGGGGTCAGCGGGCGGCCGCCGCGCTCGTGGGCGTCGTGCGCGGCCTTGTCCTTGGCGGCAGCGCGCTCAATGGCCGCAACGAGGGACCCCAGGTCGTTCGGGGCGCCCGAGACGACGTGCGTGTCGGTGTCGTTGCGCAGAGCGATCGACAGGGGATGCGAGGTCGACGGTAGGGACTCAATGATGCGTCCGAGGAGGGCGTCGGACACGCCGCGCACGGACACCATGTAGGTCGCGTCGCCGGCGTGCGGGGCGCGAGCGCGGCGCGTGATGCGAGCGGCGGCCGCGCCGATCAGACGAGCGAGCGCGAACACGGAGGCAGCCCGGGCCTCGTCCCCGGCGATCCACGCGCGGGCGATCTCCACGCCGAGCACGCCCTGGGAGTGACCCTCAAACGCGGTGGGCTGGTTGGCGACGATGTTCAGGCCGGCGCGCGCCAGATCGATGAGCGCACCAAGCTGGGCGGCGACGATACCGGGAACCGACAGGGCGGCCTCGTCCGGGCCAGCGACGTCGCGGGTCACGGCCGCAGACTCGGGGGCGGCGGGCAGCTCGAAGGGCAGCGAAGCGACCGACTGGGTGGCCAGCGAGCGGCGCACGGGGGAGAGCACCTGATCCGAGGCCTTGATGACGCCGGCGACAATCTCAGCGATCTCGGGATCGCGGGCGATCTCATCGAGGGCGGCGCGCCACGGGGTGGCCTGACCGGCAAAGGTCAGCGCGTAGGGGGTCTCATTCAGAGAGGACACAAACGACATGTTCTTACTTTCCTTCGGGGACAATTCTTCTCAAACGACGCCGGTCACAGAGGGCCGTTATCGTGACGCTTGACGTGGGGTGCACGCTGGTCCTTCGTGGCCAGCAGGTGCAGGGAATCGATGATGGTCTGGCGGGTATCGGCGGGAGCGATGATGCCGTCGAGCTGGCCCGAGGACACGGAGACCTCGGGGTTGACGGTCTCCTCCTCGTAGCGGGCCACAAGCTCGGCCTTCGTCTCCTCGAAGGTTCCGTTCTCGCGGGCGGCAGCAAGGTCGCGGCGGTACATGATCGACGCCGCGCCCTCCGCGCCCATGACGGCGATCTGAGCGTCCGGCCACGCGAACGCCAGGTCCGCGCCGATCGACTTCGAACCCATGACGATGTAGGCGCCGCCGTAGGCCTTACGCAGGATGACCGTCACCATCGGCACGGTCGCATTCGCGTAGGCAACGATCACCTTCGCGCCGCGGCGGATGATGCCTGCCTGCTCCTGCTCGGTGCCCGGACGGTAGCCGGGAACGTCGACGAAGGTGACGATCGGCAGTCCAAACGCGTCGCAGAAGCGCACAAAACGCGCGGCCTTCTCCGAGGCATCCACGTCGAGCGTGCCCGCATCGTTCATCGGCTGGTTCGCCACGATGCCCACCGACTGGCCATCGACGCACGCAAAACCAATCGTCACGTTGGGAGCGAACAGGTCCTGGATCTCCACATACTCGCCGTGGTCCACGAGCGAGCGCACCACGTCGCGCACGTCGTAGGGCTGACGCACCGAGGTCGGCACCAGCTCGGCGACCGCGCGGGCCGCAGCCTCGTCCTCAGGATTGGGAATGTACTCGTACTTGGGGGGAGCGACCTCGCACGAGGAGGGCAGGTAGTCCAGCAGCGAGCGCACGTAGTCGATCGCCTCTTCCTCCGTGTCGGCCATGTGGTGGGCGACGCCGGACTGGAAGTTGTGGATCGCCGCGCCACCGAGCTCATCGAGCGTGACCTTCTCACCGGTCGTCGCCGCGACGACGTCCGGGCCCGTCACGAACATGTGCGAGTTCTCGCGCGTCATGACGATGAAGTCGGTGAGAGCCGGCTGATACACGGCGCCACCGGCACAGGGACCCAGGATGATCGAAATCTGGGGAACCAGGCCCGAGGCCTCGCAGGTCTTCTTAAAGATGCGGCCGTACTGGGCCAGTGCGACGACGCCCTCCTGAATGCGGGCGCCGCCCGAATCCTGAATGCCGACGATCGGAATACGCATGCGGATGCCACGGTCAATCAGGTCGACGATCTTGTCGCCCTCGACCTTGCCCAGGGTTCCACCCAGCACCGAGAAGTCCTGCGCGTAGGCGGCGACCATACGCCCCTGCACGCGGCCGTACCCGGCAGCCACAGCGGAGCCGATACGTCCCTCGCGCACAGAACCGCCAATAAACTGACCGACCTCGTGCCACACGCCGTCATCAAAGAAGAGGGACAGGCGCTCGCGCGCCGTCAGCTTCTTCTTCGCGTGCTGGCGCTGGGCGGCCTTTTCCTCGGCGGCCTGCGCGATCGCGTCCTGGGCCTGGATGAAACCGTCACGCGTGAGCGGGCTGGGGGTGCTCATTGTGCCTCCTCTTCAGTGGCGATGTGGGCGATGCGAGTCCCGGCGGTCACGGTGTCGCCCTGCTTGATCGACAGGGAGGTGACGGTACCCGCGCGCGGGGCCAGCAGAGGCTTTTCCATCTTCATGGCCTCGAGGACGGCGACGAGCTGGCCTTCCTCAACTTGGTCTCCTTCGGACACGGCAAGGGCAACGACGATGGCCTGCATGGGGGCGACGATGTCGCCGGGGGCGCCCTGGTGGGGGCCGGCCTGGACGGCGGAGGCGCCCGCGCGACGCGGAGCAGAGCGCAGAGGCTGCGGTGGACGAGGGGCCGCGGCGGACGGCGCGTTGAACATGCCGGCCGGCAGCGTCAGCGACACGCGGCGACCGTCCAGCTCGATGATGTAGGTCTGGCGCGGCAGATCAGCCGTCGACGAGGCCTCGGCGGGCACAGCCAGATCCGAGTAGTCGTGCTGGGGCATGAACGTCGTCTCGAACCAGCGCGTGGAGATGTTGAAGCCGCCCACACCACAGAAATCGGGATCGTTGATGATGTCCTGGTAGACGGGCACCGGGGTGGCCACGCCCTGCACCGAGAACTCGGCCAGCGCACGGCGCGAACGGGCAAGGGCCTGCTCGCGGTCCGCGCCCGTGACGATGATCTTGGCGATCATGGAGTCGAAGGCGGTCTGCACGGAGTCGCCCTGATCAATACCCAGCTCCAGACGGATGCCGGGGCCCAGGGGCCAGTGCACCTCATCGAGGCGGCCAGCCGTGGGGGTCAAATCCTTCGACGGGTCCTCGGAGGTCACGCGGAACTCGAAGGAGTGGCCGCGAGGCTCCGGGGGAGTGGTGAGCGGCAGGCCCTGTGCGATACGAATCTGCTCGCGCACCAGGTCGATGCCCGTGACCTCCTCGGACACGGGGTGCTCAACCTGCAGACGCGGGTTGACCTCGAGGAACCAGATGTTGCCGTCCGGCTCAAGCAGGAACTCCACCGTGCCCACGCCCACGTAGTCGACGTGCTCGAACAGCGCGCGCGACGCGTTGACGAGCGTCTCGTGCGCACCCTCGGGCAGGAACGGTGCGGGAGCCTCTTCGACCAGCTTCTGGTTGCGACGCTGCACCGAGCAGTCGCGGGTCGAGATGACGTGGAAGTTGCCGTGCGAGTCGCGGGCCGACTGCGTCTCGACGTGACGGGCGACCTCGACAAAACGCTCGACGAAGTGAGCGCCCAGGTCGGCAGCGTCCGTGTGACGCGCGAAGAACAAGTCGAGGTCGGCCTGCGAGCGGATGATGCTGATGCCTCGGCCGCCGCCGCCATCGGCCCGCTTGAGCACCACGGGGTAACCGGCGGAGGCAATGAAGGCCTCGACCTCCTCGCGCGAGGTCACGGGCTCGGACACGCCCGGGACCGGAGCTACGCCGCACGCCTCGGCGACGCGGCGGGCCTTGATCTTGTCGCCCAGCGCGTCGATCACGGAAGACGCGGGGCCGAGCCACGCGATACCGGCATCCTCGACAGCCCGTGCGAACTCGGAGTTCTCCGAGAGGAACCCGTAGCCGGGATGAATCGCATCCGCACCCGTCTCCAGAGCGATCGCCAGGATCTTCTCACCGTTCAGGTACGTCGACGCTGCATCGTCGCCACCGAGGGACAGGGCCTCGTCGGCCTCGCGTGTATGAGGCGCGGCCATATCCTGATCGGCGTAAACCGCGATCGTCGCAATGCCCATGTCGGTGGCCGTGCGGCACACGCGCAGAGCGATTTCGCCACGGTTGGCGACGAGGATTCGATTAATTGTTCGCACGCTTCTCCTTGGTGTCGTGAACGGTTGTCAGAGGTAGTCCGGTTGCCAGGACATCTCCGGCGTTAATGTCGTGAGTGCGGCCATCGTCCGTGGCCACGAGGAGCGAGCCGGTCGGGCTTAGCCCCAGGGCAACGCCTTCCATCGCCGGGTGACCATTTGGATCCGTCGGTTTCGCGAGCGCGATGCGCGTCCCCAGGAGCGGCAATGCGTTCGCGGCCTCGTCAGCCAGCCCGCAGTCGCGCGCGTTTCCATGGGTGACGAGGCCTCGGATGCGAGAGTCGAGTCCGGTAAGGATCTGGGCAAGCAGGGTGTGGGAGACGGAGGTGGGATCGGCTCCGGCCTCGCTGTCACCCTCGGCGAACAGGGAGGTGGCCTGCGGGGTCGCGAGGTGATCGGAGTCCTGGGCGATGTTGATGCCGTAGCCGAGAATCGCGCTCGTCGTAAACGGGGACGAGGCCGGGGCGAGCTGGGCGAGGATGCCGCAGATTTTGCGTGCTCCGTCGACGAGCACGTCGTTGGGCCACTTGAGAGAAACGCTGTGGCTGAGGGGGGAGAGACGAGGGGAGAGTGCGTCGCGCACGGAGAGCGCACACGCGTGTACGAGCCAGCCGAGCATCTCAGTGGGAAACGAGGTGGGGAGGGAAACGATGGTGGAGGCGAGGAGGGCCTGACCATCCGGGGTTGTCCACGTGCGCCCGAGGCGGCCGCGGCCCGCGCTCTGACGATCGGCGATGATCGTTGTCAAGTGGGGAGTGGCCGTCGTCGTGTCGGCGAGGAGGGAAGCTGCGAGATCGAGGGTGGAGGACGTGTCGCTGACGTAATAGACGGGGGAATGAACGCCCGCAATGGGAATGCGTGTTGCGCGTTGCATGCCACCTCCTGTCGGGTCTTCCTCGTGTTTGACAGGGGAGATAATCCTCCCCGAGTACTTCAAAGTTTGTCTCAAAAATCAAACCTACGCATGCGTTTCTTAAAAAATTGGAACAGTTTCTGGCAAATCACTACGGATCCGTAACCAACGTGGAACCCTTGTGAGGAGCGGGAGCGGGGAAATCCCGACAAAAGACGCTGAGATGAGGATCACCGACCCCTGCGCCCCGCTGGGTGGCTCACTGGCCCGTGCGGGGTCGGTACCATAGGGGGGAACACGCGCGCGAGGGCGCGCCCCAAACCACCCGAACGGAGTAACGTGGCGGAGTTTATTTATCAGATGATCAAGGCTCGCAAGGCCATTGGTGACAAGGTCATCCTCGACGATGTCACCATGAGCTTCTTCCCGGGCGCCAAGATCGGTATGGTCGGCCCCAATGGTGCCGGTAAGTCCTCGATCCTGAAGATCATGGCTGGCCTGGATGAACCCAGCAATGGCGAGGCCCGTCTGACCCCCGGATATTCGGTCGGCATCCTCATGCAGGAACCGGTCCTTGATGACACGAAGACCGTCATTGAGAACGTTCGTATGGGCGCTGCCGATATTTTCGCTAAGCTCGCGCGCTTCAATGAGATCTCCGAGGAGATGGCGAACCCCGATGCGGACTTCGACGCGCTCATGGAGGAAATGGGTAAGCTGCAGACGGAAATCGACGCCGCCAATGCGTGGGATATTGACTCGCAGCTCGACCAGGCCATGGATGCCCTGCGTTGCCCGCCCCCGGACCAGCCTGTGTCCGTCCTCTCCGGTGGTGAACGCCGCCGAGTCGCGCTGTGCAAGCTCCTGATCGAGGCGCCCGACCTGCTCCTGCTTGATGAGCCCACCAACCACCTTGACGCCGAGAGTGTGCTCTGGCTCGAAAAGCACCTTGCGTCCTACCCGGGCGCGGTCATCGCTGTCACCCACGACCGTTACTTCCTTGATCACGTCGCCGGCTGGATCGCCGAGGTTGACCGCGGTCACCTCTACCCCTACGAGGGCAACTACTCCACCTACCTGGAGACGAAGGAAAAGCGCCTGTCCGTCCAGGGGCAGAAGGACGCCAAGCTGGCCAAGCGTCTGAAGGAAGAACTCGAGTGGGTTCGCTCTAACGCGAAGGGCCGCCAGGCCAAGTCGAAGGCCCGTCTGGCCCGCTACGAGGAGATGGCCGCCGAGGCCGAGCGCACCCGCAAGCTCGACTTCGAGGAAATTCAGATTCCGCCGGGTCCGCGCCTGGGTAGCGTCGTCATCGAGGCGAAGGATCTGCAAAAGGGCTTTGGCGACCGCTCGCTCATCAATGGTCTGTCCTTCTCGCTGCCGCGTAACGGCATCGTCGGCGTCATCGGCCCGAACGGCGTCGGTAAGACCACCCTGTTCAAGACGATCGTCGGTCTCGAGCCTCTCGACGGCGGCGAGCTGACGATCGGCGAGACCGTCAAGATCAGCTACGTCGACCAGTCGCGCGCCGGCATCGACCCGGACAAGACCCTGTGGGAGGTTGTCTCGGACGGCCTGGACTTCATCCAGGTGGGCAACGTGGAAATGCCTTCGCGCGCCTACGTCTCCGCCTTTGGTTTCAAGGGGCCGGACCAGCAGAAGCCTGCCGGTGTCCTGTCCGGTGGTGAGCGCAACCGTCTGAACCTGGCTCTCACCCTCAAGCAGGGTGGCAACCTCCTCCTGCTGGATGAGCCGACCAACGACCTCGACGTCGAGACGCTCGGTTCGCTGGAAAACGCCCTCCTGGCGTTCCCCGGCTGCGCCGTCGTCGTGACCCACGACCGCTGGTTCCTTGACCGCGTCGCCACCCACATTCTCGCGTGGGAGGGCACTGAAGAGGCGCCCGATAACTGGTACTGGTTCGAAGGCAACTTCGAGGCGTACGAGAAGAACAAGGTGGCCCGCTTGGGCGAGGCTGCCGCGAATCCTCACCGCGTGACGCACCGCAAGCTGACGCGCGACTGATTCGTAGCGTATGAGGGGGAGGGCCTGGTGGTCCTCCCCCTCACGCTGTCTATCGGCGACTCGGCATGTCGGATCATGGCGGGGTGCTCGCTAGTGTGAGCCAGTAGTTTGACAGAGCGTTGGATTGTAGCCCTGCGTTATGGGATGCGCTCCTGTCAGTGGTCGTTCGCTCCTGAATTGGTCATGTTGTGGATCCCACTTGCCTTTTGCGCAGGTCACATTTAGTATGTGATACGAATCGCAAACTTCCGACGGCGCGAAAGGGGCTCCGATGGCGATTGAACAAACGCTCATCGACGCGCTGGGTGGACACCTCAATATCGTCGAGGTTGAACCCTGCACAATGCGTATCCGTGTTCAGGTGAAATCTCAGCGAGACGTCGATGAGGCCGCGCTGCGCGTGGACGGCGTATTGGCCGTCGTGCGTTCCGGCGACGTTGTTCAGATCGTGTGCGGAGCTCAGTCCGATGATGTGGCTGCTGCAATGATCTCAATCCTTGAGAGCGTGGCCCATGACACGCCTGCGGAGTCTTTGTCGCAGCGCGTCCACGCTTAGTATTTAGAGTGTCATCAGCCCGCAACGTAGAAGGCTTTTTCGTGGATATTCACGCACCCGCATCTGACAACATCGATGAGCTGCGCCGTATCGCCGATGCTAATGGCGTAGCCACCGGATTCTGGGATTGGTACGGGAATTGGGTGGGCGTGAGCGCGTCTACTCTCCTGAAGGTCCTGGGCGCCCTCGGACTGCCCCTCGACGAATCTTCCACGGTGGGGGACGTGCACGAGGCTCTGCGCCTGACCGAAGAGCGCGAATGGCGTCGTACCCTGCCTCCGACGATCGTCGCCCGCCAGGGTGGCGGCTACATGTTCCCGGTGCACGTGCCGGACGGCTCGTGGGTGAACGTCCAGTGGGTGCTGGAGGACGGTCGTAAGGGCGCGTGCGATCAAGTGGACCGTTACGTTCCGCCGCGCATGATCGACGGCGAGCTCGTCGGACGTGCGACCTTTGACGTGCCGCACTGGCTGCCGCTCGGATGGCACCGTCTCGTGGCGACTGTCGAGGGCGGACACGTGGAGTCCGCGACCCTCATCATCGTGCCGAACACGCTGTCCCTGCCGCTCCTGGAGTCCTCGCGTCGCGTGTGGGGCGTCAACGCTCAGTTGTACTCGACGCGCTCGGCCTCCTCGTGGGGCATTGGTGACGCCACCGATCTGGCTGACCTGGCTGCCGTGTGTGCGGACAAGGGAGCCGATTTCCTGCTCATCAACCCCGTCCACGCATCGCAGCCGGTGTCCCCGCTGGAGAACTCTCCCTACCTGCCGGTGTCGCGCCGTTGGCTCAACCCGATCTACATTCGTCCCGAGAGCATCGAGGAGTACGCCTCCATGCCCGAGGGTTGGCGTGAGGATATCGAGCTGTTTCGCGACGAGACTCGCCAGTTCGCCATCCGTGAGGACCTGATCGACCGTGATCGCTCGTGGGAGGCCAAGCGCAAGGCCCTCGAGGTCATCTTCGCCGCTCCGCGTTCCTACCATCGCCAGAGCCAGCTGGATCGCTTCATCGAGCGCGGCGGTTCGGAGCTGTCCAACTATGCGCTGTGGTGCGCCCTCGTCGAGCGCGAGGGTACGATCGAGCTGCCCGAGGACCTTGCTCGTTCGTCTGCGCCTCGCGTCGAGCTTGAGCGCCTCGAGCTCGCTGATCGCGTCGACTTCTACCAGTGGTGCCAGTGGGTCGCCGCCGAACAGCTCGAGCATGCCCAGCACGTGGCGCGCGAGGTCGGCATGGAGATCGGCATCATGGCCGACCTGGCTGTCGGCGTGCATGGCTACGGTTCCGAAAAGTGGAGTCGACCGGAGCTCTTTGCCAGCGGCATGAGCGTCGGTGCCCCACCGGACGTCTACTCCCAGCAGGGCCAGAATTGGTCGCAGCCGCCGTGGTCGCCGCGCAGCCTTGCTGAATCGGGCTACCTGCCGCTGCGTGACATGGTCCGCGCTGCGCTGGCGAACGCAGGCGCGGTGCGCATCGACCACATCCTGGGTATGTTCCGCCTCTGGTGGATCCCGGACGGTTGCGCTGCCACCGAAGGTACGTACGTGTACTACGATCACGAGGCCATGATGGGCGTCATCCTGCTGGAGGCCCAGCGTGCGGGTGCCGTCGTCATCGGCGAGGATCTGGGCGTCGTGGAGCCGTGGGTGCGTGATTACCTGCGCGACCGTGGTGTTCTCGGTACCTCCGTCGTCTGGTTCGAAAAGGAGGGTGGCGGCTGGCCGCTGCGTCCCGAGCACTACCGTGATCGTGCTCTGGCCGCAGTCAACATCCACGACTTGCCGCCCACGCTCGGCTACATCCGTGGCATCCAGACGACGCTGCGTTCCGAGCTCGGCCTGCTGACGGACGACATCGAGACGGTGCGTGCCGGAGATCGCCTTGAACTCGAACAGGTGGGCGCGCGACTGCATGAGTACGGCTGTATCGACGGCGCGGAGCCCAGCGAGCGTGAGACCGTCGAGGGTCTGTACCGTTACGTCGCGAAGACACCGTCGAAGCTGGTCGTCGCCTCCCTCGTGGATGCGGTCGGGGATGTGCGCCCGCAGAACATGCCGGGCACGGGTGCTGACCAGTACCCGAACTGGTGCGTGCCGCTGTGCGATTCCGATGGGGAAGAAGTCGCGATTGAGGACCTGCCCACGGACGAGCGCCTGACCTCTCTGTTCGCGCTGCTGCGAGGGGCTGTCCGCTGACGGACTGCGATACGCTGAACAAGTGAACCCCGCGACCCGAAAGGGTCGTGGGGTTCACTCATCGGATCGTCGATCAGTCGTGATCGGAAAGAGAAAACAGCGGATCGAGAATCCCCACTGTGGGCAGTGCTTCATCGAACTCGGGAGAAACCGCCTCTCCGGGTGGGCTGACGACAATGACGGGTACGCAGGGGGACAGACCTGCCGCGCGGACGGGGCCGAGATCCCAGTGGATGAGAGGAGCGCCAGCGTCGATGATGTCGCCCTCCTCAACGAGGGGAGCAAAGCCTCGGCCACGCAGGCCGACGGTGTCGATGCCCAGATGAATCAGGATCGAAGGCCCGCGCGTCGACGTGATAATCGCCGCGTGCGATTTGAGCTTGGTGACCACTCCGTTGATGGGGGAGTGAACGGTCACGCACGTGACATCGGCTTCCGGTAGGAGCGCGCGCCCATCCCCGACGACGCCACTGGCGAAGACGGGATCGGGTACCTCGGACAGGGGCAGGACGTGCGCACCGAAAGGCGCGCGGACGAGAAAGCTCACCGGCTCGCGTTCATCTGCTCGACAAGGTCCTCGGAGTCGGGGCCCATGACGAGCTGCACGGCGTCGCCAACGATGACGACGTCGAAGGCTCCGGCTTCGCGCAGCTTGGCCTCGTCGATGAGGTCGGTGTTGGCTGCGTCCAGGCGGATGCGCGTGATGCACGCTTCTAGGTTGGAGATGTTGTCCCAGCCGCCCAGGGCCTCGACGAGGGTCGTTGCGGTGCTCATGGTGTCCTCCTTGGCTCAGTCACCGAAACCGTTGCGGTTTGCCTCACACTTATGGTATCGCGACCGTGCGCGAATGGGCACAGTTGCAGCGACCGAGCGCGTCACATTATGAGATGGTCGGGGAGGCACTTGAACCTCGGATACGGGCAGCCGGAGTGAATGCTATCGCGACGCCGGCGGCGACAGCGAGTGCCGTGAACAGATACATCGCAGCCTCGATCCCGGTGTGGGCGGCAACGATACCGGCAGCGAATGAACCGAGGGGCATGACGCCCCAGACTGCGAAGCGGAAGATCGCGTTCATGCGCCCGAGCATGCGCGGCGGGCAGATCTCTTGGCGCAGGCTCATCTGGGTGACGTTGTAGACGGTGAGGAAGTAGGAGGACGCGACGCCGCTCACGGCAATGATCCACGCGGCCATGCCCGGGGCGTGAATGGAGGCCGGCTGGGCGACAATCACAAGAACGCCGATGATATTGGTGATGACGAGGGTGCGCCCGATTCCCAGGTGGGCGATCCACACTGGCCGGGTGAGCGCCCCGAGGAATCCGCCGATCGCCCCGGCGCTGAGCAACAAGCCGAGCTGCGTGGCGCTCATGCTCAGGGTGCGCAGCACGAGGAGGGGCAGCAGCACCCGGATGCCCGCGCTTGCAAAGGCCCCGGCGGCAATGCAGGAAAAGAGCGGGTAGAGAATGCGTTGGCCGCGCACGAAGGCGAGGCCCTCGCGTATCTGGGCGCCGAGGGTGGCATCGCTGCGCACAGGAGTGGGCTCGGGCGTGCGAATGCGCCAGATCGCCCACGTGGACGCAACGTAGGTGGCGGCGGTCAGCAGGTAGACCAAGGGAGCAGCCACGATGCCGAGGAGCCAGCCGCCCAGCCCCGGACCCCCGGCAAGGCCGACCTGGTACGAGGCCTCGAGGCGCCCGTTGGCCGCGCCGATGTACCGCTTGGAGGCGATCATCGGTACGTAGGACTGGTAGGCCACGTCGAAGAATACGGTGGATAGGCCGAGGATGGTTGCGACGACCATGAGGTGTACGAGGGTCAGTGACGAGAGGATGTAGGCCAGGGGGATAGACGTCAGGGCCGTGATGCGCGTGAGGTTCGCGGCGATCATGACGCGGCGCTTGCGCCACCGGTCCACCCAGGCGCCGGCGGGCAAGCCGACAAGCAAAAATGCGAGGGTCTGCAGGGCGGAAAGCAGTCCGATCTGGGTTTCGCTGGCGTGCAGGAGGCTGATCGCGATCGCCGAGGTCGCCAGGGCTCCCACCTGGAAGCCGATCTCTGCGGCGGTTTGACCCGACCACAGGTGCATGAAGGCGGAGTTACGTGTGAGGGGATGGTGCAGCCAGCGCTGCAGTGACCCGTTCACCGTGCATCACCGAGGCCTTGGCCCCCAGTGCGCTCGACTGTCGTCAGGCCGGCGGCGCGCAGAGCCCATGCCAGGCCGTCTTCGGATACGGAGGGTGCGACGATATCCGCGACATCTACGAGGGTCTCGCAGTCGTCCCCGATGCTGATGCCGACCGCTGCTGTTGCTACGGCCTCGACGTCGTTGTTGGAGTCGCCAAGCGCGACGGTGTGGGTCAGCGGAATTCCCACGTGCTCGCAGATCGCGCGGATGCCGACTGCTTTCGACAGATGCGCCGGAACGACCTCGAAGGGGACGTAGCCTGCGGCACCAACGGAGCCGATGATTGCGCGATAGCCGTCCGGTAGGGCTGCTGTCACCCGTTCCATCGATGCTTTCTCGGGCGGGACGTATGCTGTGACCTTGGTGAATGCACCGCCGTCGATGCCCACGATAAAGGGCGTGATCGACTGGGCGTATTCGATCCAGTCCTCAGGGTGTTTGCCGGCCCGGGGAACGAAGAAGTCGAGGTATCCCTCGCTGGGCCCCATCTGGTCGGGGCCCTGCCAGATATAGAAGGCGTCGAGTTCCTCCCATAGGGCGGTCAACACATCGACGTGCTCGCGGGGCATGCGCTCGTCCAGGAGCACCTGGTTGCCGATGGCGGCGTATCCTCCCGCGCCACCGACGAGACCCTCGAAGCCGACATCCCAAAAGCGCGGGTACACCTCGGGAGCGGAACGGCCCGTGCACGCGAAGAGCCGGTGACCGCGGTTCCTGACCTGCGCCAGGGCCTCAAGCGCGGATTCTGGGATTCGCTGGCGAGAATCGCACAGCGTCCCGTCGATGTCGACGAAGACAGCGTGGGGAGATGGGGACTCGTTCTCGACGCGAGCGGGGACCTCAGTGTCAGTCATAGGATCCATCTTATCCCAGGGCGAAACCGGCCTTGGACGCGCAGAATACGCCCCGCAAACGACAAATCATGCGCACGGTCGGTAGGAAGGGATCCCGTGGTCCACACTGGAACCATCGACGATACCCGCGATGGAGCACGAAAGGCAGTTCACGACGATGGAACACTCAGTACTGACGGACGCCAACGACCTCACACTCCTGCAGGCCGCGGCGCTTCTCTCGGGTTCGAGTGCCTGGGACTCTCGCCCGATCCCCGCGGCGGGCGTTCCCTCCTTCGTGATGAGCGACGGTCCCCACGGCGTTCGCCGACAGCTCGGGGATGCTGATCACCTGGGCATCGCGGAGTCTGAGAAAGCGACCTGCTTCCCGACGGCCTCAGCCGTCGCGGCTACGTGGAACCCGGAGCTGGCGCGCGACATGGGTGAGGCGCTGGGGCTGGAAGCACGAGGCCTCGGCGTCGACGTCCTGCTCGGTCCCGGCCTCAACATTAAGCGCTCGCCCCTATGTGGGCGTAACTTCGAGTACTTTTCCGAGGACCCGATTCTTGCCGGACGCCTGGCCGCCGGCCTCGTCGACGGAATCCAATCCACGGGTACCGCAGCCTGCCCCAAGCACTTCGCCGTCAACTCACAGGAACTGCGCCGCATGGCCTCGGATTCCATCGTGGACGAGCGCACGATGCGTGAGATTTACCTAACCGGCTTCGAAATCGTCTGCCGCGCCGCGAAGCCGCGGGCGATCATGAGCTCCTACAACCTCGTTAACGGTACCTACGCGCACGAAAACAAGCACCTGCTGACCGACATCCTGCGCACCGAATGGGGCTTCGACGGCATGGTCGTTTCCGACTGGGGCGGTTCGAACAGCGCCGTCGAGGCCGCGCGCGCCGGCGGTAGCCTCGAAATGCCCGCACCCGGCCTGGCGGGTGCCCGCCAGATCGTTGCGGCCGTCGAGGCTGGACAATTGGATGCCTCCGACGTCTACGCGCGCGCCCAGGAGGTCCTGAACGTCGCAGCAGCTGCCGCCGGCTTGCCCGCCCCCAGGCCCTATGAGCCGGGGACGCACCACGAGCTGGCCACGCGCATTGCCTCCGAGGCGATCACGCTCCTGCGTAACAACGACGATCTGTTGCCCCTGAACGCCGGCACGAGCGTCGCCCTCATCGGCGATCTTGCAGACACTCCGCGCTTCCAGGGATCGGGATCCTCCCAGGTCAATCCCACTCGCGTCGAATCGCCGCGCGAGCTGCTCGAAGCCGGGGGAGAGTCCTCCCGCGGTCTGGTCCTCGCCGGATACGCGAGCGGGTATGAGCGTCATGGCGGCACGAACGACGCTCTCATTGCCGAGGCCGTGGCCCTCGCCGAGAGCGCCGACGTGGCGCTTGTCTACGTGGGTCTCGACGAGCTGGCCGAATCCGAGGGCCTGGACCGCCCCCACATGCGCCTGCCCGAGGGTCAGGATCGGCTTATCGAGGCCGTCGTCGCAGCGAATCCGCGCACCGTCGTCGTCCTGACCGGCGGTGCCAGTGTCGAGATGCCGTGGGTATCGTCCGTGCCCGCGCTCGTCAACGGTTACCTGACCGGCCAGGGAGGCGCCGCCGCGATGCTCGACGTCCTCACCGGCGCCGTCAATCCGTCGGGACGCCTGGCCGAAACATACGCCCACTCCTACGAGGACCACCCGACCGTCGCCTGGTACCCGGCCACCGGCCCGCTGTCCTACTACCGCGAGGGCCCCTTTATCGGCTACCGCTACTTCACGACCGCGGGCGTCGACGTTGCCTTCCCCTTCGGATACGGCCTGTCCTACTCGAGCTTCGAATACTCCGACCTCGTCGTGAACGAGGAGGGGGCGACCCTCACGCTCACCAACACCTCCACGCGTGACGGTGCCGAGGTCGTCCAGCTCTACGTGAGCGCCCCCGGCGGCGTGTTCGGTCCCGCCCGCGAACTCAAGGGCTTTACCAAGGCCGAGGTCAGCGCCGGAGAATCGGTGAGCGTGACGATTCCCTTCGACCGCTACACGTTCCGTCACTGGGAGACACAGCGCGCGGCGTGGGAAATCGAGGCAGGAACCTGGACGATCCACGTGGGACGCAACGTCTCCGACACGCCGCTGAGCGCCACCGTCGAGGTCGAAGGAACCACGCCCTCGCCGATCGACCCGGCCCTCGGCCACTACCTGAACGCCGACGTCGCGCACGTCACCAACGGAGAGTTCGCCGTCCTGCTGGGACGGACGATCCCGACCGCTCACCCCGCGGACGACCTCGTCGCCTCCGACCCACTGTCCGAGATGACACGCGCCAAGACCTGGCTCGCCCGTGTCGCCGGACGCAAGCTCCACGGCCTCAAAGCGAAGGCGGACGCGAAGGGAACCCCGGACCTCAACATCCTCTTCGTCCTCAACATGCCTTTCCGAGCCATCGCGAAGATGAGTAACGGCGCGGCAAGCCCCGACATGGTGGATGCGATCCTCCTGGCCGTCAACGGGCACCCCCTGCGAGGACTCACCCGCGCTGCCCTCGGCTTCATCTCCAACGCCCGCGCGAACAAGGCCACCCAGCGCGAACTCGACCAGACCCGATGACGCGGCCCCAGCCTCGTTTCACACACTGACCAAAGGACAACTCATGCAGGCTCTCAAGCGCTGGTGGACCGCCTTCGAAGACAAGCACACCACGGCCGCCCAGTTCATCGTCTTCTTCATCCTCTCCAACGGCATCACGGTGCTGCAGCTGGTCCTCATGCCGGCATTCAAGGCGGCATTCGCGCACACGAGCCTCGACGACACGGCATTCCAGTTCCTGCCCGTCGGCGTCTCGCACGGACACACTGTCTTTCTCTTCGACTACCCGGCCGGTTCGATGTCGGTGGGCGGGGGCGGCGGCCTCGCGTACTTCCTCGCCGTCGAGATCACCCTGCTGATTGCCCAGGTCATCAACTTCTTCGCCCAGCGTAACGTCACCTTCAAGTCCAATTCGTCGGTGGGGAAGGCGGCCTTCTGGTATGCCGTCGCCTACGTCGTCATCACGATCGCTGCGGCCGCCCTCCAGGTTCTCTACAAGGACCCGATCTACGCGTGGGCGATTTCGACGATGGGAGCGGGTGGCGAAACGTTCGCGGATGTCGTCACGATGATCATCAACGCCGCCATCTCCTTCTGGGTGTTCTTCCCCATCTTTAAGGTGATCTTCAAGCAGGAACCCTCCAAGGAGGACGCGGAGGTCAGCGCGGCACAGTAGACTACTGGCAGACTTCACGAGAGGAGATTCCATGAGCGTGCCGCTGCTGACGGTGATCGTGCCCGCCTACAACTCCGAGGATTACCTTGACCGAGCGTTGACCACGCTCGTCGGATACGGCGACGAACTTGAGGCGATTATTGTCAACGACGGTTCGAAGGATCGTACCGCGGAGATAGCCGACGAGTGGGCCGCCCGGTATCCCTCCGTTAAGGTCATCCACCAGGAAAACAAGGGGCACGGCGGCGCCGTCAACGCTGGCCTCGCCGCCGCCACCGGCACGCACGTGCGCGTCGTCGACTCCGATGACTGGCTGGACCGACGCGCCACGAATGCCGTTCTCGACGTCCTGCGCGAGGAACGCGAGGCCGGGCGCGACCTGGACCTGCTCGTCACCAACTACGTCTACGACAAGCAGGGAAAGTCGGTCAAGGCCGTCATCCGCTACCGCAACGTTCTGCCTCGCGGACGCACCTTCGGTTGGGCCGACCTACGCCGATGCCGCTACGACCAGTACCTCATGATGCACGCCCTGACGATGCGTACCGAGGTCGTTCGTGCCTCCGGCCTGGTCATGCCTGAGCACACGTTCTATGTGGACTACCTGTACTCGTTCGTGCCACTGCCCTACATCTCCACGATCCGCTATCTGGACGTGGACCTCTACCACTACTTCATCGGCCGCGACGACCAGTCCGTCAACGAGAAGGTCATGATCACGCGCTTGGATCAGCTCGCCCGGGTGAACGAGGCGATGACCCGTGCGCTGCCCCCGCGCGCCGAGGTCGAGGACAAGCTGTGGCGCTACATGGTCCACTACCTGCGCATCAACGCCGTCGTCTGCTCCGTCATGGCCCAGCTGTCGGGCACGCCCGAGCATCTGGCCCTCAAGGAACAGATCTGGGAGACCATGGACCAGATCAATCCCGAGGCCACGGATCGCCTGCGTCAGGACCTGCTCGCCGGCCTCGTGCGCCACGCGTCGCCGAAGGTCGTTCGTGGCGGCTACAAGGTCGCGGCTGCGGTCCTCGGCTTCAACTGAGACGCACCGTCAGCGCGCGGCGAGCGCCAGCTCCGTTCGGTGGACGGTGAGGCGCTTGCCGATGAGCGGATATTCCACGTCCTCCTCGCGGCTGCGCCACGCAAAGCCGAGCTTTTCGGAGACCCGGCGCGACGCGTCGTTTCCATCGAAGTACTTCAGGATGATTGTCTCGACGCCCAGCTCACGCGCGCGCTCGATGATGGCGTGCCCCGCCTCAGTTGCGTATCCGTTGCCCCAGTAGGGCGCGCCGATCCAGTATCCGATGTCGGCGACGGTTCCCTCGGCAGATCCTGTGTCAATGCGCAGCGCGATCGAGCCGACGACCTCACCGGTCGACGCGAGCGTCACCGCGTAGCTGTCGGGTGCCGCCAGGAACGTCGACAGAGCCTCGTGGGCATCGTCGATGTGCTCGTAGGGCTTCCAACCGCACAGCATCCCGATACGGGGATCGCGGGTCAGCTCGTAGAGCTCCGGTGCGTCCATATCATTCCAGGGGCGCAAGCGCAGGCGCGGGGTCTCGATGATCGTCATTCGTCCTCCTGCGGGTTTGTTGATGGAAGCAGGACCGTCAATGTGAACCAGTGGTCGGTGACGTCCGTGACCGCTTGCCCACCGTACTTGCGGGCCGTCCACTGGATGGATTTAACCCCCCAGCCGTGTCGGACGGTGTCGGGCTTGATCGTTGTGAGGCGCCCGCCGGCGTCCGTGTTGAGGCGGCCGTCGAACCAGTTGTCGACTCGGATGATCACCATCTGCCCCTGGCGGAACAGCGCCAGTTTGATGAGACGCTTGGCGGGGTCGTCGACGCGCCGTGAGGCCTCGATCGCGTTATCGAGCGCGTTACCGAAGAGGGTAGCGATGTCCATTGACGACATGGAGCCCAGCAGGGCGCCGTCAGCAACCGCCGTGAAGTTAATGCCGGCTGCCGCGCACGCACGGCCTTTCGTCGTCAGAATGACGTCAAGGACCGCATTGCCGCTGTGATACTGCTGTCCGATCTGCTCGATCGAAGACTCGAGCTCGGCAAACGATGCGGCGGCGCGTCCGGGGTCCAGCTCCGCGCGAATCGCCTCCACCTGGTGCTTGAGGTCGTGGTGAGCGCGCGCCACCTGCTCCATGTCCTCCTTGGCTGCCAGATACTGGTGGTGCTGGGCATCCAGGGAGGCCTGGATGGACGCGAGTTCGCGCTCGGTTGCGCTCTGCTGGATGCGCTCGAACTGTGCGAAGAGGATTGCGTAGCCCGCCAGATCCACGAGGGTGCGGATATAGAAGACCTCCCACCCCGCGCGCCCGGAAAACGGGGTGGCCGTCGAGATGAAGCTGAGGTTGGACAGAGCAAAGATCGCGATGCCGATAAACACCCCAGATGCGAGGTCTGAGACACGCAGAATGGGCAGTGCCCCCTGGCGGCAGACGCGCCGTTCGAAGAAGTAGACGACGGTCAAACACGTCGCCGCAATCACGGCAAAACCGCCGAACGACAACGGGTGCCAGAAGGGCTTGTCGGCGTGGGAGTAGACGACGACCTGCCAGGCGAGGGATGCCGCGAGCTCTGCCACGATGAAGGCGCGTGTGCTCATATGCGTCACCCATCGCCAGTCCAGCGCGGTTCCCACGCGGATCACGCACCACACGAGTGCGTACGCCGTCATCATGCCCGGCACCCACAGGGACAGGGGCGCGCGGCCGAGCAGCTCCTGGGCGCCGACGAGCACCACGAGGCCACCGACAGCCGCAGCGGCGAGCCGCCAGCGGGGGACAGCAGCGTTCGGGTTCAGGGCATTGGACGACGCCGAGCGCGCGACGACAAAGACGTACACAAGAGCGGCGCCCCACTCCGCGAGGGCGGTGAACAGGCGCGGAATGTCGGGGAGGGACTCGAACACGTCAGTGGATCCCGCCCGCGAAGCTCGCCAAAGCCGTCATGAACGCCTTCTTACGAGGCCGGGAGATGCGCAAGCTGTCCCCGCCTGTCATCAGGCACTCCTGGTCTGCGACGCCGCGCACGTGGGCGAGATTGACGAGGTAGCACGAATTTGAACGGAAAAAGTCGTGCCCGTCGAGCTGTTCCTCCATGGCCTTCAACGTCGAGGTAATCGAGAAGGTGTCCGAGACCGTGTGCACGTCCAGGCGGTGCTTGATCGACTCGACGTAGACGATGTCGGCGACGTCGATGCGGTGGGTCGACGTGCCCGACTGCAGGAGGAGCGATGCGCCGCGCCGCTTGGCGACGGCCTCGAGGCACCGCGAGAGTTCCTGCGAGAACGCGAACCAAGGCAGCGGCTTCATGAGGTAGGAGAGTGCCCCCACCTGGTAGCCGTGGATCGCGAACTGCGCGGCGGACGTGATGAACACGAGGACGACTTCCTGATCGACCTCGCGGATCGCGCGCGCCGCGGTCATGCCATCCACGTGCGTCATCTGGATGTCCATGAGGATGATGTCGTACACCGGCTTGTAGTCGCCGATGATCGCGCCGCCGTCTTCGAAGTAGGTGACCTCGAAAGAGATGCCGTTCTCTTCGCTGTAGCGCGCGAGGTAGTCGGCGAGGAGCTGGCGTGAGACGGCCTCGTCCTCGACGACGGCGATGCGCACCATGATCTGGCCTTCCCTCACGTAACAGCAGATGGGAACAAGGATAAGCGAGCGCAGCCGCGCCGTTCGCGCAAGTCCACGCTCCGGCCTCGTCGATCACATGTCGGCGCACCCGCAGGTGGGGGCCGCTACCATTGTCATGACTACCGTGAAAGGGGAGTGGCGTGGATCTGCTCGTTGTTGGTTCGGGCTTTTTTGGCTTGACGTTCGCCCGCGAGGCCGCGGAGCGTTTCGGCATGAACGTGACGGTCATCGAGCGTCGCGACCACATCGGCGGCAACGCCTACTCGTCGATCGACGAGGCCACGGGCGTCGAAGTGCACCGCTACGGCACCCATCTCTTCCACACGTCGAACGAGCGCGTGTGGTCCTACGTCAACCGATTCACGGCCTTCAACGACTACCGTCACCGCGTCTACGCCAACTACCGGGGCGTCGTCTACCCGCTGCCCATCAACCTGGGCACCATCAACCAGTTCTTCGGAGCCGCATATTCGCCGGCCGAGGCCCGCGCGCTCATCGAGCGCCAGGCCGCCGAGATCGCGGGCGAACCGGGCAACCTCGAGGAGAAGGCGATCAGCCTGATTGGTCGCCCCCTCTACGACGCCTTCATCGCGGGGTACACGGCCAAGCAGTGGCAGACGGATCCGCGCGAGCTGGCCGCGTCCATCATCACGCGACTGCCCGTGCGCTTCACCTACGAGAACCGCTACTTCCAGGACCGCTACGAGGGCCTGCCTCTCAACGGCTACGGCGCGTGGATCGCGAACATGGTCGATCACCCGCGCATTACCGTGCACACGGGCGTGGACTTTTTCGATGCCTCCTCGCCGTTCTCGAAGGGCGCGACCGTCGGCCAGGTCCCGGTCGTCTACACGGGCGCTATCGACCGCTACTTCGACTACGAGGCTGGCGAGCTCGGCTGGCGCACCCTCGACTTCGAGACCGAGGTCGTGGACGTGCCTGATTACCAGGGCTGCTCCGTCATGAACTACTCGGATCGCGACGTGCCTTTCACGCGTATCCACGAGTTCGCGCACCTGCACCCCGAGCGGGATCGAAGCGGCGCGACCAACACGATCATCCAGCGCGAATACTCACGCTTCGCCCGCCCCGGCGACGAGCCCTACTATCCGATCGCCTCGCCGTCGGACCGCTCGACGCTCGCCGCCTACCGTGACATGACGGCGGGGGAGAAGAACGTGCTCTTCGGCGGTCGACTCGGCTCCTACCAGTACCTGGACATGCACATGGCAATCGCATCGGCCCTCACCAAGGTCGACGAGGCCGTGGCCTCCTGGCGCTGACGGGTCTCCTCTTCGCATGGCGTCGATTCTTTGGTCGGTCCTCTCGATCGCCCTCATCATCGGCGTCGGTTGGATCGCTCGCCGAGCGGGTGCGCTCGGTCCCGAGGCAGCGGGTTCCCTCGCGTCGGTGACGTACTGGGTGGCGTCGCCGGCCATGCTCTTCCACGCGATCGTCTCAACGGGGACGTCTGGCGTATTCGGGGCTCCGCTCGCCGTGGCAGCCGCCTCGGGTGTGGGCACAGCGCTCCTCTTCGTGGCCGTCGCCCGTCTGGTCTTGCACCTCACGCGGGGCGAAACCACGTTGGGGGCCATGGCCTCGTCCCTCAATAATGGTGCCTATATCGGTATCCCGATTGCCGTGTATGTCCTGAACGATGCGTCCGCTGTCGTTCCTATCCTGGTGTTCCAACTGGGTTTCTTTACCCCGATGTTCTTCGTTCTGGCCGACCTCGTGGGGTCGGGGCAGCGCCCATCGATTGTCGGTATTGCGAGGGTCGTCGCGCGTAATCCCATGGTCATTGCGGCGGTCTGCGGTTTCCTGTTTTCCGCTGTGGGGTGGCCGATGCCGACACTCCTCGACGTGTCCACGTCCATGCTGGGGGCGGCGGCGCCCCCGATGATCCTGCTGTCCTTCGGCGCCGCCCTTGTGGACCGCCGCACCGCGACCGGCGACGCGGGGGCACCTGCTATCGCGTGCGCTGCCGTCGCTAAGCTCGCCCTTCAGCCCGCGATCGCGTGCGGCTTCGGAATCCTGCTCGGGCTGACCGGTCCCGCCCTCATGTCCGTTACCATCATGGCGGCGCTGCCCTCTGCCCAGAACGCCTACATCGCGGCCACGCGTGCCAAGGCGGGGGAGCGCATCGCGCAGGGAACGGTCCTCGTGACGACGTTTGCGTCGCTGCCCGTCGTCGTTGGTATTGCGGCGATTTTCCACGCGCTTGGGGTTGTTTCCTAACTGGGGTTTATCGGCATAGGCCCTGTTTTTCGAGTGCCCGAGCGAAGCCCGTCCGGCAAAAGTTTCGTCAAAAAGAGGCCAAAAACACGTTCTGTATCGTGGACTCTGGGAGACTTCCCGGTGTATCGGCCCTAGTCTGGCTGGGAATTATCCCGAATAGACACGATTGCAAGGAACTCACTTCATGTCATCCTCCGCATCCAAATCCGCGCCCCGCGCGCGCGACTCGTGGAGCGGCCAGACAGGCTTCCTCCTGGCAGCCATCGGCTCGGCCATCGGCCTGGGCAACATCTGGCGTTTCCCCGGCGTCTCCTACTCCAACGGCGGCGGCGCCTTCCTGGTCCCGTATCTCGTCGCACTGATTTTCGTTGGCATCCCCATGCTGTGGCTCGACTACGCGGTCGGCCACAAGTTCCGCGGCTCACCGCCGTGGGCTCTGCGCAAGATTATCGGAGGCGGCGAGTTCATCGGCTGGTTCCAGACCTTCGTGTGCTTCGTCATCATGGTCTACTACGGCGCGGTCCTCGCCTGGGGCGTGCAGTACACGATCTACTCCGTGAACGCGGCGTGGGGCGATGACCCGACGACCTTCTTTACGGACACCTTCCTGCAGGTCGTCCCCGGCGACACGTTCTCCTGGGCTCCCGCCTGGTCGGTGATGATTCCCCTCGCACTCGTGTGGGTTCTCGTCCTCTTCGTGATCGGACGCGGCCTATCCAAGGGCGTGGAGGCGGCTAACAAGGTCTTCCTCCCGCTGCTCGTTATCCTGTTCCTCGCGCTGGTTGTCCGCGCGCTCTTCCTGCCCGGTGCCGTTGAGGGCCTCAACGCCTTCTTTACGCCGAACTGGAGTGCCCTCGCCGATCCCAAGGTGTGGCTGGCTGCCTTCGCGCAGATCTTCTACTCGCTGTCCGTCGGATTTGGCATCATGCTGACCTACGCCTCCTACCTCCAGCGTAAGTCGAACCTGACCGGCACAGCGCTTGTTGCCGGCTTCGCAAACTCGTCCTTCGAGATCCTCGCGGGCATCGGCGTCTTCAGCGCCGTCGGCTTCATGGCCCACCAGGGCGGCGTGAGCGTCTCCGAGGTCGAGGGCCTGACCGGCCCGATCCTCTCCTTCGTGACCTTCCCGAAGATCATCTCGATGATGCCCGGCGGCCCTATCTTTGGCGTCCTCTTCTTCTCGTCGCTGGTTCTCGCCGGCGTCACCTCGCTGCTGTCCCTGCTCCAGGTCGTCTCCGGCGGCCTGCAGGACAAGTTCGGCTGGTCGCCCGCCCGCTCGGCTCTCGTCCTCGGCGTCCCCGCAACCGTCATCTCGCTGGTACTCTTCGGAACCCGCTCGGGCCTGAACAACCTCGACATCGTCGACAACTTCATCAATTCGATCGGCGTCGTGTCCTCGGCAATTATGTTTGCCGTCCTGTGTGCAGTGACCGGCCCCCGCCTTGGGGTGCTGCGTGCCCACCTCAACTCGGTGTCCAGCGTGAAGGTCCCCAAGCTCTGGGAGCCCCTCGTCGGCATCGTCATCCCGGTCGTTCTCTTCGTCATGATGGCAATGTCCATCGTCGACCTGCTGACGCACGGTTACGGCAAGTACCCGACGAGCTACGTGCTGATCTTCGGCTGGGGTTCCGTGGCGGTTGCGGTGATCGCATCTCTGATTTTCACTCTCATTCCGTGGAAGCACCGCCCTGTGGACACTCAGGCGACAGTCGCTCAGATTCTCGCTGACGACGCCGATGACACCGCTTCGATTGAAGGAGGCGCCAAGTGACCGCTCCCGCTATCGCCCTGATGATCCTGACGATCCTGCTCGTGTGGGGCGGCCTCGTCGCGTCCGTCGTGCTGCTGCAGGTCCTCTCGGTGCCCACTGATGAAGAGACCGAGGCCGCTCAGCGTGCTATCGAAGCCGCCGAAGCTGCGAAGCAGTAGGGTGGCATCGTGAAGCTCGTTGCCTTTGATCTCGATGACACCCTGGCGCCCTCGAAGTCGCCGTTGCCCGCCCGCATGGACGTGGCTCTGCGGTCCCTGTTGGACCACGTGGAGGTGTGCATCATTTCCGGTGGCCAGATGGGCCAGTTCCGCACCCAGGTGCTGGACAACCTGCACGCCACGGACGAGGAACTGTCTCGCCTGCACCTGATGCCCACCTGCGGCACGCGCTACTACCGCTACGAGGGTGGGGCCTGGGTTGAGCGTTACGCGCACGACCTGGACCCCGAGGTCGCCGCCCGTGCGATCGCTTCGCTTGAGCGTCACGCCCGTGAGCTTGGCCTGTGGGAGTCCAACCCGTGGGGCAACATCATCGAGGACCGTGGCTCGCAGATCACCTTCTCCGCGCTGGGGCAGGAGGCTCCGCTCGACGCGAAGCGTGCCTGGGACCCGGACGGCACGAAGAAGGCCGCTCTGCGCGACGCAGTGCAGCCCGATGTGCCCGAGCTCGATGTTCGCGGAGGCGGCTCGACGTCGGTCGACATCACCACCCGTGGCATCGACAAGGCGTTCGGCATGGGCAAGCTGGTCGAGGAGACGGGCATTCCCGCCTCCGAGATGCTCTTCATCGGTGACCGCCTGGATCCGGAGGGCAATGATTATCCCGTCAAGGCCGCCGGTTACGCGACGCGCGCGGTGTCCGGATGGGAAGAATGCGTGGACGTCATCGACGAGATCGTGGCATCCATGAGCTGACCTGTCGCAGTAAACGATGACGAGGCCGGGGCTGGGTTTCCAGCTCCGGCCTCGTTGTGTGCGGCCGCTGTGCGTGCGGCGATCGCGTGGCTGCGGTGCAATGCGGTGACGCGTTAACCCGCGCCGATGCCCCTGGTCGCCCAGAAGACGACGGCGGACGCGGCTGCGACGTTGAGCGAGTCGACTCCGTGGTCCATCGGAATTTTGACGGTGTAGTCGGAGGCGGCGATGGTGCGTCGCCCCAGGCCGTCGCCTTCGGTGCCCATGACCATCGCGAGGCGCGCGTCCGGACCCTGGAGGACGGGCAGCGCAGCAAAGTCGTCGAGGGACACCGAAACGTCCGACAGAGCCAGCGAAGCGACCGTGAAGCCAGCCTGCTGGAGGGTGGCGATGTCGCCCGGCCAGGAGTCGAGGCGGGTCCACGGAACCTGGAAGACGGTCCCCATGGAGACACGCACGGATCGCCGGTAGAGGGGATCCGCGCACTGCGGGGTCACGAGGACGGCGTCGACGCCGAGGGCCGCAGCGCTGCGGAATGCAGCACCCACATTCGTGTGGTCGACGAGGTTCTCTAAGACGACGACGCGGCGTGCGGGCTCGCCGCCGTGCGCGGTCGCAAGAAGCTCGTCGAGACCCGGCAGGATGGGGCGCTGCATGGCGGCCAGGGCGCCGCGGTGCAGGTGAAAACCTGTCATCTGCTCTAAGACGTCCTCGTCGGCGACGAAGACCGGAATATCCGCGCCGTCGGGAGCGCCGGTGGCGGCGTCGATCAGCTCCGTCAAGGTGGGCAGCCAGCGCCGTGACATGAGGAAGGAGCGCGGGTGGTGGCCCGCGCGGATGGCGCGTTCAATGACGTTCGCGGATTCGGCCATGTACAGGCCTCGTTCCGGTTCGATCTTGGAACGAAGCTTGACGTCTTTGAGGCGCGTGTAGTCCTCCAGGCGCGCATCTGCTGCCAGTTCCGCGCTGGTGAGCTCGATAATCACGGCGTTGCCTTACGCGCGCTGGAGGGCGCGTGAGACCTCGCCCGGCCAGGACGGGCCCTCGAAGATAAAGGCAGAGAACGCCTCGACCAGGTCGGCGCCCGCGCTGATCATGCGCAGCGCATCCTCGGGCGACGAGATGCCACCCGTGCCGATGAGAATCTGGTCGTCGGCGAGGTGACGGGCCACCAGGGAGACGACCTCCAGTGCGCGGGGCAGAAGCGGGGCGCCGGAGACGCCGCCCTCGCCCAGGTCGTGGTTGATCGTCGTGTTCGTGGCGACGACGCCGGCCAGGCCGAGCTCCTTCGTCAGCTCCACGATGGCGACGATGTCCTCGTCGGCCAAGTCGGGAGCGATCTTGACGAAGAGAGGCATGACACGATCAGGGGCGCCTGCCTCGCAGCCGCGACGGGCGGCCTGGAGGATCGGGCGCAGGTGATCGACGGACTGCAGGTCGCGCAGGCCGGGCGTGTTGGGGGAGGAGACATTTACGACGACAAAGTCCACCCAGTGGGCGAGCGTCTTCGCGCAGTATTCGTAGTCCGAGGGGGCGTCTTCCTCCGACGTCACCTTGTTCTTGCCGATGTTGGCGCCGACGATCGCAGCGCGGCCCGCAGGAGTCGAGCGTAGCTCGCGCAGTTTCTCGGCGGCGGCATCTGCCCCGGCGTTGTTGAAGCCCATGCGGTTACGCAGGCCGCGCTGCTCCATGAGGCGCCACAGGCGCGGTGCGTCGTTGCCGGGCTGGGGACGAGGAGTCACGGTGCCGATCTCGACGAAGGCGTAGCCGAGGGCGCACATGCCAAGCACGGCCTCGGCGTCCTTGTCCATGCCAGCCGCAAGACCCAGGCGGGAGGGGAGGTGACGCTCACCCAGGGTCAGGGGGACCTCGACGCCGCCGACCACTCGCGTGGGGGAGTGAGTCGGGTCGAGGTGGCCCAGCGTGGCGCGCATGAGTCCGCGCGTCGGGGCGAATCGTCCGGCCAAAGAAATCGCTCCCAGACCCCAGTGGTGTGCAAGCTCCGGGTTGGAACGCGAAATGAAGTGTGTGAAAGCCCAGTTGTACGCGCGTCGGATCATGTCTCCTAGGATAGTTGATCAGTCCCACCATGCCCACCACCACCGCGTGGATGATCCGTCTCGAATGAGCACGCGCATCTCGTCCGGCGGGATCGCATCGTCGCCGAGGCCGAGGACCGCGGCAAGTGTCAGCCAGTGCTGATAGCTCGGATAGCGGTCCTCGTCGATGGGAGATCCGGTGTGAGCGATGATCGCGGATTCTGGGACGAGCACGGTGTCGATGCTGACGCGTTCATCTCGGCGTGGCGCGCGGATGACGTAGCCTTCGAGGGCGAGTCCGTCGATGCGGGAGGCAGCGCGCAGGAGGTCGATGATCCGAGGGGCGTTGTTCTGTCGATCGTCGCGTGCGTCTTTCGGCAGCAAAGATGCGAGCCGACGGGCATCCGCCCCCGCTAGGTCCGCAAAGCGCGCATAATCGCCCAGGTCCCACCCATCGCACAGGTAGGGGGCCAACAGGGCGGAGATGCCCCGATCGTCGAGCCATCGAGGTGGGCCGTACATGCCTTCGGGGCAGGGCTCCTCCTCGTCGAGCATGATGTCGCAGGTGGTGGGCAGTGTGGTCGTTGTGTGCATGATGCTTCCTTGTCGTTCGCGTCGGAGCACCGATGCTCCGACCCGGACAGGATCGTGCACGCTTGGGCGTGATGGCCAGCGCCACGGCACACCCTGTGGATACACGCACTTGACCAGGACGGCCTGTGGATACAACACGTCGGCCCCGCACCCATGTGGATGGGGCGGGGCCGACGTTGAAGGCAACTACTTCGGGAACTGTCCGCGGTCGACCTGCGGGCGAGGCGAACGCCAGCGGCGCGGCATGATCATGCGGGAGAATGCGTAGTAGGCGGTGCCGGAGGGAATGTCCTCGCGCGGGTGTGCCTCGGTGAAGACGCGCTTGATCTTGCGCCACACGAGGAACGCCTCGATGGCGGTAATGATGAAGGAACCGTACATGAGGACAGACGATCCGTAGAGCATGTAGGCCTGGTACTGCAGCGGGATCTTGTTGCCCAGCATCGACAGCACCATGATGAGAATGATGGACACCATCATGACGGCGAGAATCCACTCGGAGAAGGAGTGGCGCGCGTCGACGTAGTCGCGCACGAAACGGCGTGCGCGTCCCTTGTCGCGGGCCGGCAGGTACTTTTCCTCGCCGGTGACCATCGCGCGCTGTTCGGCCTCGAAACGCGCATTGCGGGCGGCGCGGGCGGCACGCTTGGCTTCCTTACGGTCCTTGGGGACCAGGGGGCGGATACGGGCGGCCTCGGCTGCCTTACGCTTCGGCGTAGGGCGGCCTTTCTTGCCGTCGGGCGTCGTGGAGACGGGCTCGACAGTCATCGAGGCCTCGTCGCTGTTGTTCTTGCTTCGTCCAAACACGCTTCAAGGCTAGCGGATAGCCTGCCCGCCTCGCACTCCCATGGTCTACCCTGGTCGTATGGCTGATACTTCACATGCACTGTCCACGTCCGTTTTGAAGGAGCGCCTGGAGGCTGCTTTCCCGTCCCTGCTGGAGGAGCTCACGCAGCTCGTCGCGATTCCGTCGGTGTCGTCGGATCCCGCGCACGCGGCCGACGTGGAGCGCAGCGCTGAGCACATCCGTGAGCGTTTCGCCGCTCTCGGCCTGGAGGCCAAGGTCCTGCGCGAGACTGCGGAAGACGGCACCGAGGGCAAGCCCGCCCTCGTCGCCCACACGCCTCATATTGAGGGCGCGCCGACCGTTCTGCTGTACGCGCACCACGACGTGCAGCCTGTCGGTGAGCTGAGCCGCTGGAGCATGGACCCCTACAAGGCCGAGGTTCGCGGCGACCGCATCTACGGCCGCGGCTCTTCCGATGACGGTGCCGGCATTACGGTCCACCTTGGCTCCCTGTCCATCCTGGGTGAGGATCTGCCGGTCAACGTCGTCGTGTTCATCGAGGGCGAGGAAGAGATCGGTTCTCCCTCGTTCACGGCGTTCCTCGACGCCCACAAGGATGAGCTTGCCGCCGACGTTATCGTCGTGACGGACTCGTCGAACTGGAAGGTCGGCGAGCCCGCCGTCACCTCGACGCTGCGCGGCAACGCGATTGTGACCGTTGACGTGACCGTCGCCGACCACGCGGTGCACTCCGGCGCGTTCGGTGGTCCGCTGCTCGACTCCGTCGCTATCTCGTCGATGCTCATCGCCTCGCTGTTTGACGAGAAGGGCGACGTCGCGGTTCCTGGCCTGGGCGGCTCGGATCACGCGGACGTCGATTGGCCGGAAGAGGAGCTGCGCGCCGCGGCCGGTATGGTCGAGGGTCTGCAGCTGGCGGGCTCGGGCGACATCGCCGCCCGCATGTGGACCAAGCCGTCGATTTCGGTCATCGGCTTCGACGCTCGCCCGGTCTCCAACGCCTCGAACACGATCGCCCCGCATACGCGTTTCCGCCTATCGATGCGCACGGTGCCGGGCGTGGATCCCACCGAGGCCCAGGCCAAGCTCGTCGACTTCCTCCTCTCCCATGCCCCCTTCGGCGCGCGCGTCGAGGTCACTGCTGAGGACGCGGGTGCCGGCTACCAGGCCGACATGGATTCCCCCGTGACGAAGGCTCTGCACGAGTCCCTCACCGAGGCCTGGGGCGTTCCCTCGGTCAACATCGGTGTGGGCGGCTCGATCCCGTTCATCTCGGACTTCCAGCGCATCTTCCCCAGCGCCCAGGTCGTCGTTACCGGCGTCGAGGATCCGCTGACGAACGCTCACTCCGAGGACGAGTCGCAGTCGATCTCCGACCTGAAGGCCGCGATCCTCGCCGAGGCGCTTCTGCTGACGCGCGTGGCGTCCCTGTGACACGTGTCGTTATCGCCGGTCGGTGGGACGGGGGAGATCCCGCCCTGCCGACCGGCGAAGCACTCGACGCCGTCCGCCGGGGCGTCCGCGCCGGTGCCTCGGACCCGGTGGTGGTGACGGTTCCGTTTGGAACCGGTCCGATCTTCGACGAGGCCGTGGCGCGGCTGGGTTCCCAGGCCTCGTTCGTGCGCGTACCCACCGACGCCTCGTCGTCGCGCGAGGCGGGCGAGCGCGTGGCGGATTCACTGCGCAACGGCGGCACTGTGATCGTCGAGGGCGGGCATAGTTCCTCTCCCGATTGCGGTGTCGGTTTTCTCGAAGGCCTCCTGGGGGTCCCCGGCCTCGATCCGAGGCAACCGGAGTCGCTCGCCGATGCCCTAACGCGCGCGCAGAGTCTCGTTGCCGATGCGGGCGTGAACCTTGTGTGCGCGGCATCGACCGCGCGCCCGCTGCTTGGGCTCGACTCGGTCCTCGCGGTCGCTCCCGATCTGGAGCCGATCGAAGCCCAGGACACCGCTCTCACCGCCGCTCTCACGCAGGCATTCGCCCATCGCCCGCTCGGGCGCCACCAGCTGCTTGATGGAGCGGACGTACACCCGGCCCGCCAGCGCGGTTCTGGTGCGGGCGGCGGCGTTGGAGCAGTCATCGCGGCCATCGGTGGGCGCATTGCAGCGACGGGCGACCTGCTGTCTTCGCTCCTGGGCCTGGAAGTAATCATTGATGGTGCCGATCTCGTGATCGTCGCCGAGCCGGAACTGGCCTCCCCGCTGCTTGCTGAGTCGACCCTTGACTGCGTGACACGAGCGGCTGCGACGCACGCGCTGCCGGTCGTCGCCATCACCCACAGGTCCAGCCTGTCGCACTTCGAAAAGGCCGAATGGGGACTACACGGTGTCTTCGAGACGGAGGGATCCGTCACTCTCGAAGACGCTGGTCGCCGCGTTGCCCGCACCTGGTTACGCTGAGCGCGCATTCCACCCGTGGCGCGGGGCACCTGCGGGGGAGTAGTGTGTCAAGGGAATACGTCTATTCGTTACGAAAAGGAGCATCATGTCCGAGTCCGCAACTCAGGCTCCCACCCACGAGGTCATTCTGACCGACGTCGCTGCCGCGAAGGTCAAGAGCCTCCTTGAGCAGGAGGGCCGCGACGACCTGCGCCTGCGCATCGCCGTTCAGCCCGGCGGCTGCTCCGGCCTCATCTACCAGCTGTACTTCGACGATCGCACGCTCGATGGCGATGCGATTCGTTCCTTCGACGGCGTCGAGGTCGTCGTCGATCGCATGAGCGTTCCCTACCTGAGTGGCGCCACGATCGACTTCGCCGACACGATTGAGCGCCAGGGCTTCACGATCGACAACCCCAACGCCCAGAACACCTGCGCCTGCGGTGAGTCCTTCCACTGAGCCGAAAGAACACTTATCCATGATGTCCTCTCTGCGCCGCCTCGGCGCCCTCGCTGGCGCAGCCGCGCTCGTCCTCGGACTCGCGGCGTGCACCGACGTGACCTCGTCGTCTTCGTCTTCCGCTCCAGCGGACATTGATTACTCCGCCTGCTCGACGGACGACTCCGCCGAACAGGTCGCGAACGTCGACCGTAGCGGCGCGGGTAACTTCCCGTCGATCTCCGGTGACGACACCCCCGTGATCGCCGCTGGCAAGGGAAGCGAGCCGACCGACAAGGTCCTTGTCAAGACCCTCAAGCAGGGCGATGGTGCGGTTGTCTGCCCGGGTGCGACCATCAAGGCGAACTACGTGGGTGCCCTGTGGGACGGCACGGTTTTTGACTCGTCCTACCAGCGCGGCGATGCCGCCGAGTTCTCCCTGAAGCAGGTCGTCAAGGGCTGGACCTACGGCCTGGCGCACACCCACGTCGGTGATCGCGTCGAGCTCGTGATTCCGGCCTCGCTCGGCTATGGCGGCCAGACTCGCGGCAACATTCCCGCCAACTCGACCCTCGTGTTCGTCGTGGACATCGTGGGTGTCGCCACCGAGAACCTGGCCGACGAGTCGGTTCTCAGTGGCGCAACGGCGACAGGCGAGGAGCTGCCCGCGGGTATCACCGTCTCCGGTGAACCGGGCGTCGAGCCCACCCTGACGATCGATGAGAGCGTCGCCGCGCCCACCGAGCAGAAGATGTACACGATCTACAAGGGTACGGGCGAAGCTCTGACTGATGACCAGACCTTCCTGTATAAGCAGGTCGTTGGCGGTTTCGGTGCGAACGGACAGACGCAGTCATCGTGGAGTCAGGAGGCCCTTCAGGCACCCGTTGGCCAGGCTAATGTCGCAGGCGTGACCGTGGGATCGCGCGTCCTCATTGTGGTCCCGATCCCGCCGCAGGATGCGCAGTCCGGCCAGCAGGCGACCCCCGCGCAGGCGACGGTCTTCGTCGTCGACATCGTTGGTACGTCCTCAATGCAGTGACGTTGCGCTGACTGAGGTGAACGGTAGCGGGCGGCTCCCAGTGTGGGAGCCGCCCGCTACCCGTTAGAATGGGATCATCGCGTCGATTTGGCCGACATACGCAAGGAGAGCTTCCATGAGTGAAGAAACCGTCACCATCCTCGTTTTCAGTGACGACAAGGATCGCCGTCTCGCCGTCGTCAACGGCATTGGCCTGCGTGCTTCCAAGGACACGCCCCGCATCGAATGGGTCGAGGCCGCAACCGGCTTCGGTGTCCGCGATGCCTTCGATCAGCAGGATTTCGCGATGCTGATCCTCGACGCTGAGGCGAAGAAGGAAGGCGGCATGTCGATCGCCCAGGACCTGCGCGAGACCCGCGACGACGTTCCTCCGATCGTTTTCCTCACTGCCCGCCCCCAGGATGAGTGGCTGGCCACGTGGGCCGGAGCCGCCGCCGTCGTGGCCGATCCGATTGACCCGATCATCCTTCAGGAGACCGTCGCCGACGTGCTGCGTGGAGCCAAGTGATGGCCACGCAGGAGTGGGCGCCGATCATCGCCGCGCTGACCGCCGGTGAGAGCCTGGACTACGACCAGTCGTACTGGCTGATGGACCAGGTCATGAGTGGCGAGCTCGGCGAGGCGCGTCTCGCGTCCTTCCTGACCGCGATGGCCATTAAGGGCGCCACGGTCGATGAGATCCACGGCCTCGCCGATGGCATGCAGGACCACGCGGCACGCGTTGACCTGCCCAGTCGCGCTCTCGACATCGTGGGCACGGGCGGAGACGGATACAAGACCGTCAATATTTCGACGATGTCCGCCATCGTGCTCGCCGCGATGGGTATCCCGCTCGTTAAGCACGGTAACCGTGCGTCTACGTCGAAGTCGGGCTCCGCTGACGTCATCGAGGCGCTCGGCGTCAACCTCGACCTCGATGCGGATGCTCTGTGTCGCGTTTTCGACGAGGTTGGCATCGCGTTCCTCTTCGCGAACAAGATGCACCCCTCGATGCGCTTTGCGGCTCCCGTGCGTCGCGCTCTCGGCTTCCCGACGGCGTTTAACGTGCTGGGGCCGCTGACGAATCCGGCACGCGTCCAGGCGTGCGCGATTGGTGCCTCGCGCGAGGAGAACGCACGTCTCATGGCGGGCGTGTATGCGTCGCGCGGGCTGAGCGCGCTCGTGTTCCGTGGTGCGAACACCGGCCTCGACGAGCTGACGACGACCGACGCGAATCAGGTCTGGCTCGTGTCGGGTGGAGCGGTTGTGGAAACCACGTTCGATGCGCGCGAGTCCCTGGGCATGGCCTCCTCCTCGATCGAGGACCTCGCGGGTGGCGAGGCGGCCGAGAACGCTGCGGTCGCTCGCGACGTGCTGTCGGGCGGTGGGGCGGACGCGGTTCGCGACGCTGTTGCCCTCAACGTCGGTGCCGGCATCCTCGCCTGGGAGGGCTTGGACAACCCCGTGACGCAGGCCGACTTTGAGCAGCGCATTCGGGGCGCCGTCGAGCGCGCCCTGGCGGCGCTGGCCGATGGTTCAGGCGCCCGACTCGTTGAGCGTTGGGTGGCTGCTTCGAACGCATGACACCTGCGCGCTAGGCGCGCGCAGACAGACGCTGATGGGCGGTTGCGTGGGCCAAGAGCTCGCGCAGCCGCCCGTCGCGTAGCGGGCTGGCAACGGGTTGCGCCCAGGGTAGGGGACCGTTCCATTCGACGAGGCGCACTCCCTCGCGGCACAGCTCGGTGCACAGGAGCGACGTCTCCGCCCACGAGGCCGCGGCAGCGGCCATCCCACCGGTGTCGACGGGCTCCGTGGACCTGAGGACATCGATCCACGGGGATGGGTCGGAGCGCGGGGGAACGACGACGGAGCTCAGATGACGCCCGTGCGAGGCCACGTGCAGAATCCAGCCCGGTTGCTCGCCATCGCGACGCGAGCCCCAGATGATACGCGGGGCCGCCAGGATGGGGCGCATGGTGGAGCGTTCGACGCCCGCCATGTAGGCGCTCAGCTCGTCGCGCGCTCCGGCCGCTGCCTCGAACAGCCCCTGTGCGGACAGACGCTCCATGAGGGAAGTGAGCGCGTGGGGCACCGCAGCTGAGGAGGCGGCCACGGCCTCGTCGAGGATGGCGTGCGAGGAGTCGTGAACGTCCTGGGTGAGGACGCGCTCAATCGCTCCCGCAGCGCGCTGAGCGTGCGCGCGCGTCCCGAAGGGGCCGAGGGCGCGCGGCAGGTCGTCGAGTGTCACGGATGAAACGACGCGGGGGCGGCCGGCCTCGGCGATGACCCAGTGCTGGGATCCCTGGCGCGTCGACGCGGAGTTGTAGGGCGGGGCGAGTGTGTTAATGTCGCGCAGTTCCCGGATCCTCGCCTCGAGAATCGAAGCGGTCGGATAGGGGCGTACTCCCGCGGCCAGGGACACCATGCGCTGCACCTTGGGGCGCTTCTCGCCTTTCGTGTAGTAACTGCCTACGCGCGATTTCAACGACGAGGCCGATCCCACGTAGAGGGTGTCTCCCGCGGTATCGATGAAGTGGTAGACGCCGGGGGAGGCTGGCAGGTCTGCGACGAAGTCAGGTGTCGAAGGACGCCTGGCCGGAGCCTGGTCTGTCAGAGCTATGAGATCTTCGACGTCGGTGGCACCGGCCCCGGCGAGCAGGTCGATGAAGCCCAGGAGGATCTCAGCCGTCGCACGGGCGTCTCCGAGAGCTCGGTGCTCGGGAACGGTGGCGGTACCGAAGTAGGAGGCGATAGTGCCCAGCTTGTGGTTGCGCACGAGGGGGCGGGGTAGAGCGAGCCTCGCGAGCGCCAGCGTGTCGACGACGCGAACGCGAGGCCACGGGCGCGCGCACGCGCGGGCCGCTCGGCGGAGGAAGCCCACGTCGAAGGACGCGTTATGTGCGACGAGGACGGGGGAAGCCGACGCTGCGAGGCCCGACCACTCCATGAAGCGTTCCAGGACGCATGCGATCGGGTCCGCGTCGGCCACCATGGCGGGCGTGATGCCTGTCAGAGACGTGATGAACGGGGGAATCGGCCGCGAGGGCCTCACAAGGGAAGAAAACTCGTCCACGACCGCTCCGTCACGAACGCGCACAGCGCCGATCTCCGTGATTTCTGCGCCCGCCCCCAGGCCCGTCGTCTCGAGGTCGACGACGACCCAGTGCCCGCCTGAGGCCGGAGTGCCGACTGCGTCGAGGCTGGGTTGAAGCTCGACGGACGAGGCTCTCGAAAGGGCCTCTGAGACCACCGATCGAGCGAAAGGACGGGCCGACTCGCCGGGCGCTATGGTTTCCCCACAATCGCGCACGGGAGTTCGTTTCGTCATACAGTTGATACTAATTCGTTCGCGCGCTCGCGCGCCCGTCGAGACTTCAGGAGTGACAGTGGCGTTCTATCAGGCTCTTAAGGCGACCGGCAGCCCCATTCTGAAGGCCGCCTATCACCCGTGGATCCGCGGCAAGGAGAACATTCCCGCCGAGGGGCCCGCTATCCTCGCGTCCAACCACAACGCCGTGTGGGACTCCGTCTTCCTGCCGATGATGCTCGACCGCGAGGTTGTTTTCATGGGCAAGGCCGACTACTTTACGGGCACCGGTCTCAAGGGGTGGATGACAAAGGAATTCATGCGCGCCGTCGGCACCATCCCCGTGGACCGCACCGGCGGTCGCGCATCCGAGGCCGCGCTCAACGCCGGTCTGAAGCGCCTGCGCGACGGTGAGCTTTTCGGCATCTACCCGGAGGGTACTCGCAGCCCCGACGGGCGCCTCTACCGTGGCAAGACCGGCGTCGCCCGCCTCGCCCTCCTGTCCGGCGCGCCTGTCATTCCCGTCGCGATGATCGGCACCCATGCAGCCCAGCCCATCGGCCAGAAGATCCCCTCGCGCACCAACATCGGCATGGTGATCGGCGAGCCCCTCGACTTCTCGCGCTACCGCGGCCTCGACAAGGACCGCTACGTCCTGCGTGCGATTACCGACGAGATCATGTACAACCTGATGCTCCTGTCCGGCCAGGAATACGTGGACCTGTACGCCGCCGACGTCAAGGCCCAGCTGGCCGCCGAGGGAGCTTTCGAGGGTCCCGTTCCCTCCAATGGTCGTCCCGCGCCCGGTGGGCGCACCGCCCCCGAGGTGCCGGTTCCGACCGCGCCCGAGGAGGAGGCCAGCGAGGACGAGGAGGCCTCGGACAAGGAGCAATAGGGCTCGACTGTCCACCGATGGTTGGTGCTCGCTGCCGCGTTTCGTGGGACGGGCGTCCTTGGCGAAACGTGATGTGAGCCGGGTAGAATGAACTGTGCCCTGCGCACGCGCGCGGGCCCGTACCTAACCAACCTGAGAAAGGTGACATTCATGTCGGTCCGTCGTGTTGCCCTGCTGACCGCAGGTGGCTTCGCCCCGTGCCTGTCCTCCGCCGTCGGTGGACTCATCGAGCGTTACAACGAAATTGATCCCACGGTTGAGATCATTGCTTACCAGAACGGCTACCACGGCCTGCTCACGGGCAACTACGTGCTGGTGGACGAGGAAGCGCGCAAGCACGCTGCCGTCCTGCACCGCTTCGGCGGCTCCCCGATCGGTAACTCCCGCGTCAAGCTGACGAACAAGAAGAACCTCGTCGAGCGCGGCCTCGTGTCCGAGGATGAGGATCCGCTGCAGAAGGCCGCCGAGCAGCTGCGCGCCGACGGCGTTGACGTCCTGCACACCATTGGTGGCGACGACACCAACACGACGGCCGCGGACCTGGCCGCCTACCTTGAGGAGCACGACTACCACCTGACCGTCGTGGGCCTGCCCAAGACGATCGACAACGACGTTGTGCCGATCCGCCAGTCCCTGGGTGCATGGACCGCCGCCGAAGAGGTCTCCGAGTACTCCCAGAACGTCATCGGTGAGCACCGCTCAAACCCGCGCATGCTCATCATCCACGAGATCATGGGCCGCCACTGCGGTTGGCTGACCGCCGCCGGTTCTAAGCGCTACCATGACTGGCTGAAGACCCAGGAGTGGGTGCCCTCGATCGGCCTGTCGCAGGAGCGTTGGGACATTCACGCCATCTTCCTGCCCGAGATGAAGATCGACCTGGACGCCGAGGCCAAGCGCCTCAAGGCGATCATGGACGAGCAGGGCAACGTCAACATCTTCCTGTCCGAGGGCGCTGGCGTCCCCGAGATCATTGCGGAGATCGAGGCTGCCGGTGGCGAGGTCCAGCGCGACCCCTTCGGCCACGTCAAGCTCGACACGATCAACCCCGGCCAGTGGTTCGCCAAGCAGTTCGCCGAGAAGATTGACGCCGAGAAGGTTATGGTCCAGAAGTCCGGCTACTTCTCACGTTCTTCGCGTGCCAACGCCGACGACCTGCGCCTCATCAAGTCGATGACCGACCTCGCCGTCGAGTGCGCTTTCAAGGGCGAGTCCGGCGTTATCGGCCATGACGAGGAGGACGGCGACCGCCTGAAGGCCATCCCGTTCCCGCGCATCGCGGGCGGCAAGCCCTTCGACATTTCCGCCCCCTGGTTCCTCGAGATGATGGCCGAGATCGGCCAGACCGTCGAGCCTGCCGGCGAGTGAGTCGCTTCGCGTGATTCCTTCGATCACTCCCGGACGCGGCGGCGAGCCTGTGCGTAAGCCTCGCTCCCGCCGCGTCCCCGAGCGTCTGTGGTCGCCCGAGTCCGGGGAGCGCGCTCCCTGGGACACGTGGCGTGGCCTGGACGCTGCCCAACAGCCTTCCTACACGGATGCGCAGCACCTCAGTGATGTGACGGCGCAGCTGCGCCGCCAGCCACCGCTCGTGTTCGCCGGGGAGGTTGACGACCTGCGCACGTGGATGGGTGCGGCTGCCCGCGGCGAGGCCTTCGTCCTGATGGGCGGGGATTGCGCCGAGACCTTCGCCGAGGCGACGGCTGACCACGTGCGCCTGAAGATTCAGACGCTGCTGCAGATGGCGGTCGTCTTGACGTACGGTGCCTCGCTGCCGGTCATCAAGGTCGGCCGTATCGCAGGCCAGTACGCCAAGCCGCGTTCTTCGGATATGGAAACGCGCGACGGCGTCACGCTGCCCAGCTACCGTGGCGACGCCGTAAACTCCTTCGAGTTCACGCCCGAGGCGCGTGAGCCTGACCCGCAGCGCCTCCTGTCGCTGTATAACCACGCGGCCTCGACTCTGAACCTGATCCGCGCCTTCACGAAGGGCGGCTACGCGGACCTGCGTCAGGTGCACCGCTGGAATCAGGGTTTCATGTCGAACCCTGCCTACGCGCGCTACGAGTCGCTGGCCGAGGATATTCACCGCGCGATCAAGTTCATGGGTGCAGCGGGCGTCGACTTCGAGACTCTTCGAGACGTTGACCTGTATTCGTCCCACGAGGCGCTGCTGCTCGAGTACGAGTCGGCCATGACGCGCATCGATTCGCGGACGGGCGAGCCCTACAACACCTCCGCTCACTTCCTGTGGGCGGGGGAGAGGACACGCGACGAGGAGGGCGCTCACATCGAGCTGCTGTCGCGTGTTCGCAACCCGATTGGGGTCAAGCTCGGCCCGTCGACCACGCCGGATCAGATGCTCAGCCTCATTGATCGCCTCAACCCGGATGGTGAGGACGGACGCCTGTCGTTCATTACGCGCATGGGGGCGGAGCGCATCCGTGAGGCGCTTCCGCCGCTGCTGGAGGCTGCCCGGCGAGACGGTCGTCCCGTCACGTGGATGACGGATCCGATGCACGGCAACACTATTACGTCGTCGACCGGCTACAAGACGCGTCGCTTCGATACGGTCATGGATGAGGTCCGTGGCTTCTTCGAGGCCCACGAGGCCGCGGGAACTGTACCGGGCGGCCTGCACGTCGAACTCACCGGTGATGACGTCACCGAGGTGATTGGCGGCAGTGAGCACATCGATGACGAGTCGTTGCGCGACCGTTACGAGACGCTCGTGGATCCGCGCTTGAACCACCAGCAGAGTCTGGAGATGGCCTTCCAGGTTGCCCAGTACCTGGCGAAGGGTTCCTCCCACGTGGAGTGAACTTCCCGCACAAAGCACAAAAGTTCTCCGGCCTCGTTCGTTATGGACGAGGCCGGAGAACTTTTGGGGCGCGAGCGGCGAGGGGCGCGACGTTAGACGATCGTGATCGTGACGACGCTGCCCTTTTTGAGCATTGTTCCGGCGGCGGGATCGGTCTGTCGGACGGTTCCGAAGAAGCCGCCGAGGATTGCTTCCTCCTGGACGGTGAAGCCGGCTGCCTCGAGGGCGGCGCGGGCATCCTGGCGTTGGCGACCGACGACGTCGGGGACAGCAACCTTCTCGGGTCCCTTCGACACCGTGTAGGCCACGGTGTCGCCACGGTGCAGGATCGTTCCCTCATTGGTCTGTTGCGAGATGACCTGGCCCTCGGCGACGGTGTCGGAGAACGCCTCCGTCGGTGCCGCCACGAGGCCAAGGCCCTCGATGGCTTTCTTCGCGGCATCTGCACTCATTCCGTTCAGCGACGGAACGGTGAGGGGCTCGCGGCCCTTCGACAGCACCACGTCGACGGCGCTGTCGTGTGCCAGCTGTGAACCAGAGGCCTGGGACTGTGAGATGACCTGTCCTTGTGGAACGTCCTCGGAGTATGCGTCGGTGATGGCGCCCAGGGTGAGGCCGGCGTCGGTGAGGGCCTTACGTGCGTCGTCCTGGCTCTTACCGACGACGTCAGGGACCGTCTTCATGTCCACGCCCTTGGAGACGTGGAGTTGAACCTCCGCGCGCTTATGGACTGGCTCGCCACCTGACGGATCAGAGCGAGTAATCGAACCGGCGGCGACGTCGTCAGAGAACTCCTCCTCGACGGAAGAAGCAAGCCCCATCGCGTTCAGCTCGGCCTGAACCTCCGTGAGGGGACGACCATCCGTCGCGGGCATAGTCAGGTAGGAGCCAGGGCCGTATTCGGTCCACCACCAGCGTCCGCCAACGATTGCGGCGGCGAGGAGCAGAACGACGAGGGTTGCCCACAGGGCGGCACGCTTGTACGTCGTAGTGCCGGTTTTCTCCGAAGCGTCCGGAAGCGGGGCCGACGTGTGCACAGTGGCGACCGTTGACGGCGCCGGGAGGGGCAGAGGCCTCGTAAACTGTGCCGAGATCAGCTCGGTGTTGAGCGCACTCGTTTCCGAGGTGCCTGCCCGGTCGGCCGGCGCGATATCCGCGCGACGGTTGGCCAGCTCCGAGGGAATGGTGGCAGCAGCGCGAGTGACGAGGTCGATCGCGTCGGATGCGTCGGCGGGGCGCGAGGCAGGGTCTCGGGCGGTCAAAGCGGCGACGAGATCGTCGATCTCTCGGGGAATCCACGGCTGGGCCTCCGACGGGGTGGGCACGTCGTCGGAGACGTGATGCGTCGCGATTTGAAGAGGCGACTCGCCCGCCCAGGGAACGGAGCCCGTGAGCATTTCGTAGAGCATGATGCCGACCGAATAAATGTCCGAGCGGGCATCGGCCTGAGCGGTCGTCGCAATCTCCGGGGCGATGTACGCAACCGTACCGAGCATGTTGCCCGTTGAGGACATCGAGACTTCGGAGGCGGCTCGCGCCAGACCAAAGTCGGTTACCTTCGCCGGACCATCGGTGGGAACGAGAATGTTCTCGGGCTTGACGTCGCGGTGGATAACGCCGACGCGGTGGGCGGCGCGCAGTGCCTCAAGAATGTCGGTCGTGTAGCGCAGTGCTTGCGGGATCGTGAAAGCACCCTGCGCGCGCAGCAGCTGGCGCAGGTTTGTACCGTCGATGAGCTCCATGACGAGGAACCCCTGGCCCGTGACCACGCCCTGATCAAAGACAGAGACGACGCCGGGATGAACGATGCGTGCGGCGGAGCGTGCCTCACGGCGGAAGCGCGCAACGAAATCCTCGGAGTCCGCCAGGTGCGGGTGCATGACCTTGAGTGCGACGGGGCGATCAAGGCGTTCATCTTGCGCGATGTAGACGGTGGCCATGCCGCCACGCGCCAGCCTGCGCGTCACCCGGTACCGTTCGTCGACGAGGAGGCCGATCAACGGGTCCGTCTGGTCGAATGTCTGTTCATCGCTCACTTGCTCGATTCTATGGGAGTTTTCGCGAAATCACTGGAAGTGCCCACGTCGGTGCGGCGTATGAATGGGGTAGTCTTGCGCTTATGACCAGTGTTGATATCACCGTCCTGCCCACCGACGAGGTCTGCCGTCTCCTCGGCATCGAGGAACGCCGCCTCAAGCAGCTGATCCGCGACCGCGCACTCATCGAAGCGCGCGACGGCAGCGGGGCGCGCGGTGTTCCGCAGGACGTGATCGTCAAGGGCGACAATGGCTGGGAGCCGCTTCCGTTCCTGCAGGGTACGCTGACGCTGCTTGCCGATGATGGCTTCACGGCCGAGGAAGCAGTGGCGTGGCTGTACACCGTGCAGGACGAGCTGGGTGAACGTCCTATCGACGCGCTGACGTCGGGCCGTCACCACCGAGTCAATCGCATCGCCTCGACTCTGGCCTTCTGAGGCTGGGCGGCCCTCTCAGGACCGCCTGGCGGTCAGGATCGAGCACAGTTCGCGCAGCATAACGCGAGCCCCCTCATCGAAGGTGCTGGCTTCGAGAGCGGCGTCTCCGTCTGCCACGAGGCGCGCAATCTCGGCCTCGTGGGCGGCGCGCCCGTTGCGCTCCACGATGTCGGTAGCAGCCGCGATCTGCTCCGTCGAGGCGTCGGCCACCCCGAGAACGTCGGTGAGCGCGCGTCGCTCGGCGGGGGAGGAGGCCTCCCACGTGAGCGCGAGGAGTGCAGTGCGTTTGCCTTCGCGCAGGTCATCGCCGGCGGGCTTGCCGGTGACTGCCGGGTCTCCGAAGACGCCGAGATCATCATCGCGCAGCTGGAAGGCCAGGCCCCACGGCGTCAGGATCGTCTCGAGGACATCGAGCAGGCCAGTGACACGATCGAACGACGGCGCTGCGCAGATCGCTCCGAGGAGCGCTGGGTGGACGACCGAGTAGTGAGCCGATTTGTGTAGGGCCACCTCGAGCGAGTCGCTCACGCTGAGTGCATCCGTGCGCTCAGGATCAAGCGGGATCTGCTCGGCGGTGATGTCGAGGTACTGACCCAGTGCGACCTCCGCGTGCATGTCGGCGAATCGGCGGACAAAAGCGCGCGCGCAGTCCTCGTGCAGCGTCAGGGCCTGCTCGTCTGCGGCAGCCGTCGCCGCCGAAAAGAGGAAGTCTCCGACCAAGATGGCGCTGTGCCGACCGAAGTCCGTCGACGATCCGATCCAGGACCGCGCGGCGTGGTGATCCGCGAGCGTACGGTGAGGGGTGGGCATTCCCCGTCGTTCGTCCGCCTTGTCGATGATGTCGTCGTGGACGAGGGCGCTCGCCTGATAAAGCTCCAGCGCCGCGCTGAGATGGGGAAGCGACACTTCCTCGATGGGCGTCTCGGAACTGAGCGCGTAGCCCACGTGAGCCATGAGGGCACGGAAACGCTTTCCTCCGGATACGGATGCGAGGATCGCGCGAGAGAACTCCTCGGATCGACCGGAACCTCCTGCGCGGGCGAGGAGATGGGCGAGGCTGGTGGCCGTCGCCTCGTCGATTGATGGACGCAGCGTTGCGAAACTGTCGCTCAGAGTCATACGCCCACTCTAACCGAGGTTTGAGTGGGCGCGTGCGCCTAAGCCGGGGCATCCTCACACCTACCGTCAGGAAAACTAAACGGCAAGGCACTAGACTTGGCGCTGGTATGCCGATTTGCGATCGGCTCCGTTGTGCATGCCCATCAATGAAAGGGACCCGTGTGAGTGCATCTCGCGCTTCGGCAAAGGACTCCGCGACGACTGAGGAAACCACGGAGGTGAAGACCCCCGCGAAGAAGACCACGCGCGCCAAGAAGGCTGCCGCCACGGTCGACGCGGCGAGCGCTCCCGCCGAGGAGAAGAAGTCTGCCGCGAAGAAGGCCTCGGCGAAGAAGGCTCCCGCGAAGAAGACGGATGCCAAGAAGACGTCGAAGAAGGCCGACGCTGCAGAGGTTGAGCCGAAGGCTCCCGCGAAGAAGACCGCAGCTAAGAAAACGTCGAAGAAGGCCACCGACGCCGCGCAGGCCGCCGAGAAGGCTCCCGCGAAGAAGACGGCCGCTCAGAAGACGGCCGCTCAGAAGACGACGAAGAAGGCTGCCGCCGAAGAGAAGAAGACGGGCAAGCCCGCCGCGAAGAAGACGCGCGGTCGCAAGAAGAAGGAAGAAGAGGTCATCGGGGAGGTTGTCGAGGAACTCGATGATACCGTTGACGTAGACTTCGAGCCGACTGGTGAGGACCTTGAGGAGCCCGAACTCGAGGCCGAGACCGACGACGAAGACGAAGCTGACGCAGAGGATGAAGCGGAGGAAGAGGACCCGAAACTCGCTGAGGGCGCCGCACTTCGCGAACGCACGAACGATGGCATCCACGTCAAGGGTGGCTTCGTCGTGTCTGATTCCGATGAGACCGACGAACCCGTCCAGCAGGTGACGGTTGCTGGTGCAACCGCCGACCCGGTGAAGGACTACCTCAAGCAGATCGGTAAGGTCTCGCTGCTGAACGCTGAGCAGGAAGTGGACCTCGCCCGCCGTATCGAAGCCGGTCTCTACGCCGAGTACAAGCTGAAGAACCAGGCCGACGAGATGACCAGTCGCGAGCGTCGTGAGCTGCACTTCCTCGCACAGGATGGTCAGCAGGCGAAGAACCACCTGCTCGAGGCGAACCTTCGCCTCGTCGTATCGCTCGCCAAGCGCTACACCGGCCGCGGTATGCAGTTCCTGGACCTGATCCAGGAAGGCAACCTGGGCCTCATCCGTGCCGTCGAAAAGTTCGACTACACGAAGGGCTACAAGTTCTCGACTTACGCCACCTGGTGGATTCGTCAGGCGATCACCCGCGCGATGGCGGACCAGGCTCGTACGATCCGCATCCCGGTGCACATGGTCGAGGTCATCAACAAGCTTGCGCGCGTTCAGCGCCAGATGCTCCAGGACCTGGGTCGTGAACCCACTCCCGAGGAGCTGGCAAAGGAACTCGACATGACCGCCGAGAAGGTTGTCGAGGTTCAGAAGTATGGTCGCGAGCCGATCTCGCTGCACACGCCTCTCGGCGAGGACGGCGACTCCGAGTTCGGTGACCTCATCGAGGACTCCGAGGCCATCGTGCCCGCGGATGCCGTGTCCTTCACGCTGCTGCAGGAACAGCTCCACCACGTCCTGGACACGCTGTCTGAGCGTGAAGCCGGCGTTGTGTCGATGCGCTTCGGCCTGGGCGACGGTCAGCCGAAGACTCTCGACGAGATCGGCAAGGTGTACGGTGTGACGCGCGAGCGCATCCGTCAGATTGAGTCTAAGACCATGTCGAAGCTGCGCCACCCCTCGCGTTCGCAGGTTCTGCGCGACTATCTCGACTGACGCGCTATCGACATATCCGAGGGCCGGGAACAATCGTTCCCGGCCCTCGTGACAACATCGTCACAATGCGTGCGTGTGCGGGTGGCATCGTCGCGTATTGACGTTCTCGTAAGGCAGGATGATCACATGCTTGAGGGTGCACTGATTCTCGTTTTGACCGTCGTTCTGGTACTCGTCGTCGCTGGCGGCGTCGTCGCCGTCCTGGCGCTGTCGCGCCGTAGCGCGGACGAGTGGAAGGGCGTCATCAAGCGAGAGAGCGAAGAAATCGCCGACGAGGTGAAGACTCATCACTCGCTACCCAAGCGTGCCTCCACCTCACCCGACGGCCCCGTGGTTCCGCGTACGGCGTCCCTGGACTCGCTCCTGCAAAGCGCTGAGTCGACGAGCGCCTACTTTGACGCCGATCGTCTGCCAGGCATCGACCGCCTCGAGACGGTGACTGATCGCGTGAGCGTGCGCTTCGACCGTGGCCGTCGCAGCGCTGACGGCGGCGGGGAGTCCGTGCGGGAGTCAACGCAGTCGTAAGGCAGTGATACCGCACTCAGGTTTTCTGTGACAAGCGTCCATAGGGGATAATGACCCTATGGACGCTTTTATTTCCACTCTCCAATCGCCGTGGGCAGTTGTTATCGCCCTGGCGGTCGCCGTGCTTATCGGCGTAGTTATTCGCTTGGTCGTGAGTTCGCGTCGGCGTTCCTCGCAGGACGTGACCCCTCAGCCTCAGGTGCAGGCTCCCGTCGAGGCCCTGCCCGACACGCCCGCCGAGGCTTCGCTTGATGACACGGACCAGCCTCGAGCGGGTCCGGCGGAAGCAGCCGAGCCGACCTCCGACCAGAGCCCTGAGGCTCCTGCAACCCCAGCCTCATCCATTGAACGCCCCGAACCCGTGCGTGGACGCATGGAGCGCCTGCGCGAACGTCTCGCGTCTTCCGGCTCGCTGGGCCGTGCGATCCTCGGTGTTCTCAGCCGCGGCCAGCTCGGTGCCGCCGACTGGGAGGAAATCGAGGAATCTCTCCTCATCGCTGACCTCGGCCTTGAGGCCACTGACACGCTGATGGAGGCCCTCAAGCGTCGAGTCGCGGTCGAGTCTGTGACGGACGAAGCACGCATCCGCGAGATCCTTCGCGAGGAGCTCCTGGCTCTCGTCGATCCCGCCATGGATCGCTCCCTCAACCTTGAGCGCCCCGAGGTCGACGGCTCCGCTAAGCCCGCCGTCGTCCTGATGGTCGGTGTGAACGGCACCGGAAAGACCACGACTGTCGGCAAGCTCGCGCGCATCCTCGTTGCGGAAGACAAGTCCGTGATCCTGGGTGCCGCCGATACCTTCCGTGCCGCCGCCGCCGACCAGCTAGCCACGTGGGGCGAGCGAGTCGGTGTCGATGTCGTGCGCAGTGACCGCGAGGGTGCCGACCCGGCCTCCGTCGCTTTTGAAGCCGTGCGTGAGGGCGTCGAGCGCGACGTCGACGTGGTCCTCGTCGACACTGCGGGACGCCTGCAGAACAAGTCCACGCTGATGGACGAGCTCGGCAAGATTAAACGCGTCATGACCAAGCAGGCCCCGGTTTCTGAGGTCCTTCTGGTGCTCGACGCCACCACCGGTCAGAACGGCATGAAGCAGGCCGAGGTCTTCGCGGAGGCCACCGGTGTGACCGGCATTGTTCTGACGAAGCTCGATGGTTCCGCTAAGGGTGGCATCGTCGTCTCTGTCCAGCGTGCGCTGGGCGTTCCGGTAAAGTTCGTTGGCCTCGGCGAGGGTGCCGACGATCTCGCGCCCTTCGACCCGCAGGGCTTCGTCGACGCGATTGTGGGTTCCGCGCAGGGCTGAACCCCGCCACCATGACGCGTACCTCGGCCCCGGTGAGACGACTCCCGGGGTCGAGGTGCGCTAACCTGTGCCTAGTACAGCCGCCATCTTGGGAGTAAACACGTGTTTGGAAACCTGTCAGATCGTCTGAGCCAGTCGTTCCGTAGCCTGCGCAGCCGCGGCGTCCTGACCGAGTCGGACGTCGATCGTGCGATTTCCGACATTCGCCGCGCCCTCATCGACGCGGACGTTGCGCTCCCCGTCGTTCGCCAGTTCACCACGCAGGTGCGCGAAAAGGCCTACGGCGCAGCCCGGTCGAAGGCCCTCAACCCGGGGCAGCAGGTTGTTTCCATCGTGCACGAGGAGCTCGTCGAGATCCTCGGTGGTGCCACGCGTGAGCTGACCTTCGCAGAGTCCGGCCCCACCGTCTTCATGCTCGCCGGCCTCCAGGGTGCCGGTAAGACCACCCTCGCCGGAAAGCTGGGTAAGTGGCTGCGCGAGGAGGGCAAGACTGTCCTGCTCGTCGCCTCGGATCTCCAGCGCCCTAACGCCGTCCAGCAGCTTCAGGTTGTCGGCGAGCGCGCCGGCGTCAAGGTGTGGGCACCCGAGCCCGGCAACGGCGTCGGCAACCCCGTCGAGGTTGCGAGGAGCGGCGTCGAGTTCGCCCGCCAGAGCGGCATCAACGTGGTCATCGTCGATACGGCCGGCCGTCTCGGCGTCGACCAGGAGATGATGGACCAGGCGATCGCCATCCGCGACGCCGTCAACCCCCACGAGATCATGTTCGTTCTCGACGCCATGGTCGGTCAGGACGCAGTCTCCACCTCCACGGCTTTCCGTGACGGCGTCGGCTTCACGGGCGTCGTCCTTTCCAAGCTGGACGGCGACGCGCGCGGTGGTGCCGCGCTGTCCGTTCGCGGTGTGACCGGCGCGCCGATCCTGTTCGCTTCGACGGGTGAGGGCCTCGACGACTTCGAGCGCTTCCACGCCGACCGTATGGCCGGCCGTATCCTCGACATGGGTGACATCCTCACCCTTATCGAGCAGGCCGAGAAGAAGATGGACGCCGAGGAGGCGGAGAAGGTCGCGGCCAAGGCGATGGCCGGCCAGCTCACCCTCGGCGACTTCCTGAGCCAGCTTCAGCAGATTAAGAAGCTCGGCTCGATGAAGAAGATGCTCGGCATGATCCCGGGTGCCGCGCAGATGCGCGAGCAGATTGAGAACTTCGACGAGCGCGAGGTCGACCGCGTGGAGGCCATTGTTCGCTCGATGACCCCGGCCGAGCGCGAGGACGTGTCGATCCTCAACGGCTCGCGTCGCGCGCGTATTGCCCGCGGTTCCGGTACGACCGTGACCGAGGTGAACCAGCTCGTGCAGCGTTTCGAGGCTGCGCGCGAGATGATGGCGCAGATGGGCCAGATGGGTGGCGGCGTTCCTGGCATGGGTGCGCTGCCCGGTCGCGGCGGCAAGGCGAAGCAGAAGGCCAACGCCCGCAAGGCGCAGGCGCAGCGTGCCCGCATGAAGAAGAACGCCCGCTCGGGTAACCCTGCCAAGCGTCGCCAGCAGGAGCTTGAGGCCATGCTGCCCCCGTCCGAGCGCAGCGCTCCTGCGGGCTCGTCCTTCGGCGTTGCCCAGGAGGCGCCTGCTCCGCGTCCGACGATCGACGATCTGCCGGACGATGTCAAGCGCATGCTCGGCCAGCTCTGAGGCATGGAGTTCTCCGGCCTGGCCCTGTGGGCGGATAGCGTGTCTGAGCGCCCATCGTGGGTGCGAGGCACATGGCGCGTCGACGGGGGAGTGATTCGCCGGGTCTCTGACGGTGAACATGCTCCGTCGGCCGGTGTCATTATGCCCGGCATGGTGGACACGCACTGCCACATCGGATACTCGGAGACAGGTTCGGTGTCCGAAGCGCAGATGGTGGAGCAGGCTCGGACGACGCTCGCGAGCGGCGTGACCGTCGTACGCGACTGTGGTGTGCCGGTTGATAATTCGCCAGCGGCTCGCGCGAGCGGCTTGCATCTGATCCGCTGCGGTCGCCATGTTGCGCGCCCGAAACGCTACATGCGAGACCTGCCGCTGGACGTGAAAGACCAGCGCGAGCTGCCCGAGGTGCTTGCGTCGATGGCGCACTCCTCCGACGGCTGGGTCAAGATCGTCGGTGACTGGATCGACCGCAGCGCCGGAGCGGACTCGGACCTCATGCCCCTGTGGGACCCCGCCGTGCTAACGGACGCTGTTGTCGCCGTTCACGAGGCCGGGGCGAGGATCGCCGTCCATGCGTTCTCACACCGCGTCATCGACTCGCTCATTGAGGCCGGCGTTGACGACATCGAACACGGCAGCGGTATCGATGCGGATCAGGCCAGCGAGATTGCCGCACGCGGCATAGCGGTGACGCCGACGCTGCGCCAGGTCGAGCTCTTCAAAGACTTTGCAGCCCAGGCGGGGGCGAAGTACCCCGTCTACGCGGCGACGATGCAGGCCATGTACGACGCGCGGCGCTCCCACTTCCAGATGCTCGTCGACTCTGGCGTCCTTCTCCTCATGGGAACCGACTCGGGCGGCTACCAGGCTCACGGGACGATTGTCGGCGAGCTTGACCTGTGGCTCCAGTGGGGCGCGCCCGCCCAGTTCACGATCGATGCCGCGACGTGGGTGAGCCAGCGCTACCTCTGTTACCCCGGCCTCGTCGAGGGCGGTCCCGCTGATTTCCTCATCCTGGACGAGGATCCGAGGGACGACCCGACGATCCTCGCGAAGCCCGCGCGCGTGACTGTGGGCGGAACGTCTGTGTGGGAGCGTCCGTCCGCCTGAACTCGTAGCAGTGATCGATTTAACCGATTCGCGCGACACGGCACTCGCTCCTGACTTGGGATTGAGGGGCGAAATATGGCATAATCGCTAGCTGTACCCGGCGGTTCGTAGACCCTCTCACTGCGTGCCGTCGTGTCCCGGTCCGATGCGACCCCTGTGTTTCCCACCTCGGGACGCAAAGGTCCACACCAATTCTGAAATGGAGAGACCACTCAAGTGGCAGTTCGAATTCGCCTGAAGCGCGTGGGTAAGATCCACGCCGCCCAGTACCGTGTTGTCGTCGTCGATTCGCGCAAGAAGCGTGACGGCCGCGTCATCGAAGAGGTCGGCTACTACGATCCTCAGCCCAACCCGTCGATCATTCGCATCGACTCTGAGCGTGCCCAGTACTGGCTCGGTGTTGGCGCTCAGCCTTCCGACCAGGTCCGCAAGCTGCTGGTCCTGACCGGTGACATCGCCAAGTTCAACGGCAAGGCCGACGCTGTTTCCCGCGTCATCGTCTCCGAGGCCGACAAGGCCGCCCAGGCCGAGCAGGCCATCAAGGACGCCGAGGCTGCGGCCGAGAAGTCCAAGGCTGCTGCCTCCGCCAAGAAGGCCGAGGAAGAGGCCGCCGCTGCTGCAGCCGCTGCTGAGGCTGAGGCCGGCGAGCAGGCTTCCGAAGAGGCCGCCGGAGAGGATGCCTGAGCATGCTCGCCGACGCGTTGGAGCACCTGGTCAGCGGCATCGTTGACCACCCCGAAGATGTCGAGGTGACCCCTCGTTCCATGCGACGTGGCCAGCTTCTCGAGGTTCGCGTGAACCCTGAGGATCTGGGTCGCGTCATCGGACGCGGCGGTCGGACGGCTCGCGCGCTGCGCACCGTCATGGGTGCGTTGTCCACGCGTGGCACCGTCCGCGTTGACGTCGTCGACACGGATCGCGAGTAAGACTCGCACACGTCACGGAGGGGTCCGGCACTGCCGGGCCCCTTCGTTGTATCCTTCGGGGGAGTCCCCGTTTATCGTCAGGAGAACACATGCAGCTCACAGCCGCTATCGTCGGCCCCGCCCACGGCTTGCGAGGCGAGGTCATCGTGGACGTGCGCAGCGACGATCCCGAGGTGATGGCACCCGGCTCGCGCTTGGACATTGCGGGAGATCAGCGCAGCCTGACAGTGCGCAGCGTTCGCGTGCACAAGGATCGCGTGCTCGCGTCGTTTGAGGAGTGCTCGACCCGCGAGGAAGCGGAGGCCCTGCGCGGTTCCCGCCTGCTCGTCGACGCTCACCCCGAGGAAGATGCCTGGTACCCGCATGAGCTCAAGGGCCTCCAGGCGCGGACTCCGTCCGGCGATGTTCTCGGTACCGTCAGCGGACTGACCCCGGGTGCGGCTCAGGATTTGCTTCTCGTTTCTACGGATCGCGGCACTGTCATGGTTCCTTTCGTGACGGCGCTCGTTCCGACGGTCGACGTTGAGGGAGGGGTCGTTGTCATCGACGCACCTCCCGGCCTGTTCGACGATGATGCGGTGTCGGAGCGCGAGGGCGACTGACACCGTGCGCTTCGATCTCATCTCGATTTTCCCTGACTATTTCGCGCCCCTCCGCTTGTCGCTGATGGGCAAGGCGGAGGACGCCGGGCTTGTGCAGCTGCATGCGCACGATCTGCGGGATTGGGCTACCGGTAAGCATCGCAGCGTCGACGACACTCCCTACGGTGGTGGCGCAGGAATGGTGATGCGTGCCGATGTGTGGGCGCGTGCGCTGGACGACGTGCTGTCCGTTCCGCTTGCCGCCCGTGGCGCCGAGGACGCCCCTGCCTCGCCGCGCCGCGTCGTCGCGATTCCGACGCCGTCCGGCACGCCGCTGACTCAGCCGCGCGTCGAGGATCTTGCGCGCGCTGATCAGATCATTGTCGCTTGCGGGCGCTACGAGGGCATCGATGCGCGCGTCGCCGAGCACTACCACGGCGTCGGCGTCGAGGTCGTGGAGTTCTCGATCGGCGACTACGTCCTCAACGGCGGAGAGGTCGCAGCAATGGTCCTCACCGAGGCAGTCGCGCGCCTCCTCGACGGCTTCATGGGGAACCCGGACTCCCTCGTCGAAGAGTCGCACTCGGGCGCGGGACTCCTCGAATACCCGGTGTTCACCAAGCCGAGGGAGTTCCGCTCGATTGAGATCCCCGAGGTTCTCCTCGGCGGTAACCACGCGGCGATTGAGCGCTGGCGGCGAGACCGTGCGATCGAGAAGACGGTCCGCGTGCGCCCGGATCTCGCGCTGTCGCTGGACGCCTCGTCCCTGACTCCTGAGGATCGCGCGACTCTGGCCCACTGTGGCGTCGCGTATCCGCAGGCGGGTGCTGCGGAACGGCTTGACGTGCGTCTGGCCGGCCTTGAGGACGTCGTCGCCGTCAGTGAGCTTGCCGCGCGCACCTTCCCGGACGCGTGCCCAGAGAACCTGCCCCAGGAGGCGATCGACGACCACATCGCCAGGCAGCTGAACCCGGACGTGTTTGACGCTCTCATTTCAGATCCCGAGCGTCACCGCGTATTCGTCGCCGAGGTCTGGGGAGGCCTCGTCGGTTACGTGCTGACCCACGTCGGCCCGGATGCGTTGCCGAGCGAACTGGTGCGCCCCGGACGCGTGGAGGACGGCAGCGCCTACCTGTCCAAGTGCTATGTGGACCAGGCGTGGCGGGGCAGCGGCATCGCCGATGTCCTGCTGGAGCGTGCCGTCGCGGATGCGGCCGAACTGGGGCATACCGCTGTTGTGCTCGGAACTAATCGCGGCAACAAGGCGGCGCAAGCCTTCTACAAGCGCCACGGATTCCGCAAGCGGTCGACCCGAACATTCGACGTGGGTGGCGTACGTAACGACGACGTCGTCATGGTGCGTGATCTCACCGCATAACACGGTGGCGCACTGGCCGTGGCCTCCTCTGCTGTGGGATAATGTACGAGATTGCGCGCGGTTCATCCTGCCGCAGGGGGACACCGAGGCGCGCGATCACACGTCAAGTGAGCGGGCTCGACCCGCCCAACCAGGCGCTTCCGACCTGCGGCAGTTGCGTCAAGGAGAAGAAATGCAGAAGCTGGACGCCGTTGATGCGGCTTCGCTGCGCGAAGACATCCCCTCGTTCCGAGCTGGCGACACCCTCAAGGTGCACGTCAAGGTCATCGAAGGTAACCGCTCTCGTATCCAGGTCTTCCAGGGTGTCGTGATCGCTCGTCGCGGTCACGGTGTGTCCTCCACGTTCACCATCCGCAAGGTTTCCTTCGGTGTGGGCGTTGAGCGTACCTTCCCGGTTCACGCCCCCACGATCGACCGCATCGAGGTCGTTACCAAGGGCGACGTGCGTCGCGCCAAGCTCTACTACCTGCGTGAGCGTCACGGCAAGGCCGCGAAGATCAAGGAACACCGTACCGGCAAGTCCGCCTGAGGCTTGCCAGGCACACGCCTTGGCATTTTTCACGGAAAGGCCCGACATCGCGCGCCGGTGTCGGGCCTCGCCGTATCCTGGAATGGTTGACGCAACGACAAGGAGATTGCATGACCCCGACAGCAGGACCGTCGCTCGGCCCACTGCATTCGCCTTCTCTTCGGGATCGTGATCGCGCGGAGGCCCGCGCTCGGCGCAACCCGCTCGTGTGGCTGCGCGAGATCCTCGTCATCATTGTTGTTGCCCTCGTGATCTCGTCGCTGCTGCGCGCCTTCATCGTTCAGGTTTTCTGGATTCCCTCACCCTCGATGCATAACACGCTGGTGGAGGATGACCGCATTGCCGTCTCGCGTATCGATGCGCTGCGTTCAAACGTGCACCGCGGGGATGTCGTCGTCTTCGATGACACGCTCGGATGGCTGGGTTCTTCGCAGACGACTTCTCCCTCAGTGCTGCGCCGCCTGGGCGAGTTCACTGGTTTTGTCCCGGGGGGTAGCGAGCAGACCCTCGTGAAGCGCGTCATCGGCGTCGGGGGCGATCGCGTGTCGTGCACCAGCGCGAATGGCAAGGTGAGTGTCAACGGAGTTGAGCTCGACGAGACCTACGTGCCCGAAGGCCAGGTGCCGTGTGGCGAGCGTACTTTTGATGTGGTCGTTCCCGAGGGACACCTGTGGGTGATGGGTGACAACCGTTCGAACTCTGCTGATTCTCGCTACCACATGGGTTCGGGGCAGTCTCCCTACGTGCCCGTTTCGTCGGTCGTTGGTACTGTTCAGGCGGTTATCTGGCCGACGTCGCGTTGGACGACGGATATTGCGCACCACGAGGTATTCGCGTCTGTTCCGGACGCCTCATGACGACCGCCTCGCGCGACCTCGAGGTCTGCCTCGCGCGCCGCTGGGGGATCGTTGCTGGAATGGACGAGGTGGGGCGTGGGGCTCTCGCGGGCCCCGTCGCCGTGGGCGTGGCTCTCGTTGGTGTCGACGCCGCACCGGTTCCGGAAGGTCTCACCGACTCGAAAGCACTGACCGCTCGTCGACGCGAGGCCCTCGTCGATCCCGTGCGGGATTGGGCGTTGGCTTGCGCAGTTGGCTACGCCTCCCCACAGGAGATCGACGACTGGGGCATCATCGCCGCGCTTCGCCTCGCGGGCCGCCGCGCTCTCGCCGAGGTAGCCAGCCACGGCCTCGTTCCCGGTGGCGTACTGCTGGACGGCTCCCACGATTGGCTCTCCGCACCCGGTGACCTGTTCGGGGCCATCGACGGGCCCGACGATCCTTTTGGCGTCGATCTGCCCGTCCAGATGCAGGTGAAGGCCGACGCGTCTTGCGCGGTCGTTGCCGCAGCCTCCGTTCTTGCGAAGGTTGAACGCGACCACCTCATGCAGGAGCTCGAGGATCCGGGCTACGGATGGGCATCGAACAAGGGGTATGGGTCGGCCGCTCACACTCGCGCGATCGTCGAGCTCGGCGTGTCGGAGCAGCATCGTCGCTCATGGAAGATGCCGACGCAGGCCACAAAGTAGGGCGCGCCGGGGTGGCGTGACCCAGCGCGGCGCGCGGCCCGGCATGATGGTGGCGTGAGCGAAGAAATCGAAGGTTACGAAAACAATCTGGAGCTGGAACTCTTCAAGGAGTACCGCGACGTCATCGGGTTGTTCAAGTACGTCGTGGAGACCGAGAGGCGTTTCTACCTGTGCAACCACGTTGACGTGCAGGCACGCCCGGTCGGTGGCGACGTCTTTTTCGAGCTGACGCTGTCCGACGCGTGGGTGTGGGACATTTACCGCTCGTCGCGCTTCGTGCGCTCGGTGCGCGTCATCACCTACAAGGACGTCAACGTCGAGGAGCTTTCCAAGCCGGAGCTCGACATCCCATAGTCCGTGATCGCCCGGTCCTGGGTTATCCACAGGCCTTCTTGTCAACCGCTCCCTATCCACAGGGGGCGGTTTTCGCATTGTGGAACTGATTGCCTCGGGCGCACTGTGGGTGCGGAGGTGATCCGTGATGGGATGCTCAACACGGCCCGATCGTCGGGCCTTGGGTGCCGCGGGCGAATATACCGCCCGACTGGTGCTCGAAGAGGAAGGCCTGCGCCTTCTTGATACCAACTGGCGCGATGGCCGTCGGGGCGAGCTCGATATCATCGCGCGCGACGAGACCGATCCGTCGCGTTCGTGGACCGTGATCGTGGAGGTGCGCACCAGGGTGGGGCGTCGAAAGGGGAGTGCGCTCGCTTCCGTCGACGACCGCAAGGTGTCGCGGCTACGAGCTCTGACGGGTGCGTGGTGCAGGGCCCACGGACACCTTGCTTCGCGTGTGCGTATCGACGTTGTTGCTATCACGGTGGACGCGCGGATGCTGGGGTCGTGGCCGGGGCTTATGGACGAGGCCGTGGATCTTCGCACTCTGGGGGCGCAGGTTGTGTGGTTGCGGGGTGCGCAATGAGAGGCCCGGGGCTTGCACGCACGTATTCCATGAGCATCGTCGGCATCGAGGGACACCTGGTCGACGTGGAGACGTACGCGGGGTCGGGCCTCGTGGCGTTTACGCTCGTTGGCCTGCTCGACACGTCCGTTCGCGAGGCCCGTGATCGTGTACGTGCTGCGTTCGAGTCGTGCGGCCTGGATGTGCTGGACCAACGCATCACCGTGAATCTGTCCCCGGCTGGTATTCCGAAGTCCGGGTCGGCTTTCGATCTGTCGATCGCGGCGTCCATCGCTTTGGCCACAGGCCTCGTGTCGCCCGTGTCTTTTGAAGATGCCGTCCTGGTTGGCGAGCTTGCGTTGGATGGGAGTATCCAGCCGGTACGTGGGGTGCTGCCGGCTGTCCTGGCCGCGCGTTCGCGGGGCGTGCGCCGCGTCATCGTGCCGTCGGCATGCGCCCAGGAGGCGCGCCTCGTCAGCGGAATCGAAGTCCTTGACTTCGCGCATTTGGCGGACCTCATTGCATGGGCGGGTGGAGAGGCCGAAAAGGCTCCGTTCCATGGGAGGATGGGCATCCGTCGCGAGGGGGATAGCAGAGATGACCCAACGTTCGTAGACATGGCCGACGTGCGCGGTCAGCCGGAAGCAGTTGCTGCAATGGAAGTTGCAGCCGCCGGCGGGCACCACGTCTTTCTCTTGGGAGAGCCCGGATCCGGCAAGACGATGCTTGCGTCCCGACTCCCGACGATTCTTCCAGACCTTGATGCCGACACCGCTCTCGTGACCACGTCGTTGCATTCGGTGGCGGGTCTATTGCCATCCTCGATATCTCTGATGACGCGGCCTCCGTTCCAAGCCCCGCACCATTCGGTGACCATGCCGGCGCTGATCGGTGGCGGCACGCGAACGCTCGTCCCCGGGGCTGCGTCGCTGGCGCACGGAGGGATTCTCTTTCTCGACGAGGCCGCTGAATTTGCTCCCTCCGTCCTCGATTCCTTGCGCGAACCCCTCGAATCGGGCGTCATCCACGTGCACCGATCCGGCGTTCAGGCCCGGTATCCAGCGGCATTCCAATTGGTGATGGCCTCCAATCCCTGCCCGTGCGGAGGTGGACAAGGTGGGCGTCGGTGCACCTGTTCGTCGATGAATCGACGCAGGTACCTCGCGCGTCTGTCCGGGCCGTTGCTGGATCGAATGGACATTCGCATCGACGTGCATACCCCCACTCGGGCGGATCTAGCGGCGACGCAGACGGACGACTCTGCTTCGATTCGCCAGCGCGTGATTGAAGCGCGGGCAAGGGCGCGCAAGCGGCTTGAGGACACGCCGTGGACCATGAACGCGCAACTTCCGGGAGCGTGGCTGCGCCACCACTCAGGCATCGATGCCTCGCTCATTCATCAACTCGATCGGCTCATCGATTCCGGTCACTCGTCCATGCGCGGGGTCGACCGGATGCTACGGCTGGCGTGGACGCTCGCCGATCTCGAGGCCGCGCCTCGGCCAACTTTTGACCACATCGTTGCAGCGCAGCAGCTGCGGAACGGAGCGGACCACTATGAATGACACGGAACTATGGGAGGCCGCCTGGTGGTCTGCTGTCGCCGAGCCAGCAGATCCGTGCGCACGCGTCCTTCGTCAGGCCTTAGGGGATCGAGAAGCGCGCGCATGGCTGCTTGGAAGCTGGTCGGCACCGCCGTCGTCGCTGGCCCGTTACCCGAGGATTGACTGGCGCACGCAGTGGAATCGGTGGAGGGAGCGCGCGCTCTCGGTCGATATCGACAGTGAGATCACACGTGTTGCTCATGCGGGTGGCGGGTTCATGACACCTGGCGATCCGCGCTGGCCAGAGCACCTTGCGTGCTTGGGGGAGGAGGAGCCGATGGGGTTGTGGTTCCTCGGCGACCTGCCCAAGGGGCCGCGCGCAGATCGTCATCTGTCGATCGTGGGCGCTCGCGCCTCCACCGGGGCGGGAAACAGGTGCGCACGCAACATGGCGGCATTCGTTGCTGCGGCTGGGGTGACGGTGGTGTCTGGGGGAGCGATTGGCATTGATATCGAGGCCCATCGCGGTGCCCTGTCCGCGCGTGGGCGCACGATCTGCATCCTCGCGGGAGGGGTGTGCAATCCCTACCCCGCGTGTCACGGCTCCGACTTCCGTGCTGTCATCGATGGCGGTGGTGCCCTCATCTCCGAGGTTTCGCCGACCGCCAGGCCAGCGAAGTGGCGTTTTCTGACGCGCAATCGCCTGATTGCTGCATGGAGCGGGGCAACCGTGGTCGTTGAGGCGGGAGCGCGCTCAGGTGCCCTAGCGACGGCGCGCCGTGCCATGGAATACGGACGCGAGTTGGGTGCTGTTCCTGGGGCGGTTGATGCTCCGATGTCGGTCGGCTGCCTCGAGCTTGCGCGCAACGGAGCGACGATTATCCGCGACGGGCGCGACGCCCTCGAACTCGTTCGCCCGGTGAGCTCTGATGGCACCGAGCCTCTCTTCGGCATGCCGGTCGACGAGGATCGCGGCATCGATGCTCTGGAACCGACCCAGCGTCGGGTGTGGGAGGCGCTTCCACGGAGCGCTCCCGCTTCGGTCGAAGCGATCTGCGTTGCTGCAGCTCTGTCCCGCGACGAAGTCAGCCACGCGCTCATGGATCTGTCGGTTGCTGGCTTAGTGTCGGGCTCGACGCGTGGCTGGACGAGAACAGGCGGAGGCAGACCGTAGGATATCGGTATGAGACGCAACGTGGGGGAGCGCTGGGAAGAGTACCTGCGCCTTGGACGCCGGATGAGCTCCCACACCGTTGCCGCGTACCTCGGGGACTTCCACTCGCTCATGGAGTTTCTCTCGCTCGGCACCGATGCGACCCCTGAGCAGCTCCGAGAGGCGCTCACGCAGCGCGCAGTGCGTTCCTGGCTGGCTCGCACCCTCGCGGATGGGGGAGCGCGCTCGACGATCGCGCGCCACACCGCGGCGATTCGCAACTTCACCGCCTGGGCAATGCGTGAAGGAATACTGGCGAGCGACCCCGCGGCGCTTCTGTCATCTCCGCGTGCCGACCAGCGTCTGCCGTCTCCACTCGACGAATCCGATGCGAGGGCGCTTCTCAATGCTGCGCGGGACGAGGCTGCGGCGGGAGGAGCCTCCCAGATTCGTAATTGGGCGATCCTCGAACTCACGTATGCCTGCGGGCTTCGCGTCTCCGAAGTCTGTGCGCTCGACATCTCATCTTTGAACCGAGAGGCCCTCACCGTGCGAGTCCTCGGCAAAGGAAACAAAGAACGGGTGGTTCCCTACGGGCCTCCCGCTGCCGACGCCCTTGACCATTGGCTGGTTCGAGGCCGTCCCCAGTTGGCCGGGGAGCGCAGCGGGCACGCTCTCTTTCTGGGGGATAAGGGTGGCCGCATCGATCCACGCATCGTGCGTTCGATGGTGCATAAGATGGCAGCGCGAGCGGGCGTGCACGACATCGCGCCACACGGGCTCCGACATTCCACGGCGACACACCTGCTGCAGGGGGGAGCCGACCTGCGCGCGGTCCAGGAGATGCTCGGACACTCGTCGCTGTCAACCACCCAGCGTTACACCCACGTCGATACTGCCCGCCTGAGCGCGATCTACCAGAGGGCGCACCCGCGCGCCTAGAATGCGCGGGCGGTGATTGCCGCCCGCGTACGGTCATTAGGGTACGGCTACAGAGCCGGCGCATCGTCCCAGGGGAGAAGCCGCGGATGCCCGAGCGTCAGACGTATCGGATCGATGTACGTACGTCTGCCGGTCTTCGCACCCCAGTGCAGCGTAGGTGAATCCCCTTCGACGACGCCGATGACGTCCCCTTTCTCAACGCGATCGCCAACGGCAACGGATGGTGTCACAGGCAGATACGTCGACCAGATGACGCGGCCACCGACGTCGTGACGAATCGAGATGACGCCCCGGCCCGCGACGGGACCTGCGGTAGTCACTGTCCCAGAAGCGCACGCGTACACCGGAGATGGTGCCGGATACTGCAACGCCACTCCGCGGCGCCCGGGAAGCCAGTCGTGGGCGGGTGGGGCGAATGCTTCGACGACGGGCACCGGCTCACCCGTGGGCCACTGCCACCGTTCGCGGTGCGGGGTTGCTACTCCTGACGGGGTCGCGATAATGAGCAGTGCGCCGACGACGGCGGAGATGAGTGAAAACGCGCCGAAGCGGCTTCGGTGTGGGAATGCAAGGGTCATGACATCAGCCTGCGGGGCAGTGGTGATTCGGTCTAGTCCAACGGTGCCGGTTGTGGATACTGCCATGGCATGAAATACCCTTGTGGATAACCAGGGATGACGGCGTGTTCGCGCGTGGCTGCCCCGGCCTCGTCCATGGCGCATCCAGTAGGCAACGTCTCATCCGCCTGGTTTCGGACATTTGCGCACTTGTGAGGTAAGATAGCCGGGCACTTGCCCTGTGCAGGTGACTTCGCGTGCCATTATCGCGACCCACGGGAAACCGCCAGGGGAGCGAGGCGCGGCGGCTTCGGTCCCTTCGGGGATGGTCGCCGGTCGTGGCACCAGGGTGCGCAACGCGCACAGCAAACCGATAACCCCGGGGGAAACCCCACTGATCACTCGCGACTTGCGGGGAAAGGACGAACCATGGCAGTCGTTACCATGCGTCAGCTCCTCGAGTCCGGTGTCCACTTCGGTCACCAGACTCGCCGTTGGAACCCGAAGATGAAGCGCTTCATCCTCACCGAGCGCAACGGCATCTACATCATCGACCTGCAGCAGACCATTGCTGACATCGATATCGCTTTCGACTTCGTGAAGCAGACTGTCGCCCACGGCGGCACCCTGCTCTTCGTCGGCACCAAGAAGCAGGCCCAGGAAGCCGTGGCCGAGCAGGCCCAGCGCGTCGGCATGCCCTACGTGAACCACCGTTGGCTCGGCGGCATGCTCACCAACTTCTCGACTGTTGCCACCCGTCTGCAGCGCCTGAAGGAACTCGAGCAGATCGACTTCGACGACGTGGCCTCCTCCGGTCACACCAAGAAGGAACTGCTCATGATGCGCCGCGAGAAGGATAAGCTCTCGCGCACCCTGGGCGGCATCCGCGACATGACCAAGGTTCCGTCGGCCGTGTGGATCGTCGACCCCAAGAAGGAGCACCTCGCGGTCTCCGAGGCTCGCAAGCTGCGCATCCCGATCGTTGCCATCCTCGACACCAACGCGGATCCGGACGAGGTCGACTACCGCATCCCCGGCAACGATGACGCCATCCGCGCCGTCGCGCTGCTGACCCGCGTGATCGCCGACGCCGTCGCCGAGGGCCTGATCGCTCGCTCCGACGTCCGCAAGGGCAAGGGCGAAGAGGCTGCCGCTGAGCCGCTGGCCGAGTGGGAGCGCGAGCTCCTCGAGGGCGAGATCAAGGCTGACGAAGAAGCTGCCGCCGAGGTCGCCGAAGAGTCGGCTACCAAGCAGGACTGAACGTTTTAACTGAGAGGAATCATCCGATGGCGAATTTCACCGCTGCAGATGTGAAGGCGCTGCGTGAGCAGACCGGTGCCGGCATGATGGATGTCAAGAAGGCTCTGACCGAGGCTGACGGCGACGCCGAGAAGGCTCTCGAGATCATCCGCCTGAAGGGCCTGAAGTCCCTGTCCAAGCGCGAGGGCCGCCAGGCCTCCGCCGGCCTGCTGGCCGCGCAGACCGACGGCACCGTCGGCGTGCTGGTCGAGGTCAACTCCGAGACCGACTTCGTCGCCAAGAACCAGAAGTTCATCGACTTCTCCAACGAGGTCCTGGCCGCCGCCGTTGCTTCCAAGGCTGCCGACCTGGACGCGCTGCTCGCCGCTCCCATGGGCGAGGGCACCGTCAAGGACCGCCTGGACGCCTTCGCCGCCGTCATCGGCGAGAAGCTGCAGATTGGCCGCATCGTGCGCGTTGAGGGCGAGAACGTCGACCTCTACCTGCACCAGACCAACCCCGACCTCCCGCCGCAGGTTGGCGTCTTCGTCGTCACTGATGCCGCGGGCAAGTCCGTTGCCCACGACATCGCGATGCACGTTGCCGCTTACATGCCCGCCTACCTCGATCGCGATTCGGTTCCGGCCGACGTGCTCGACAAGGAGCGCGCGACCCTCGAGAAGATCACGCTCGAGGAAGGCAAGCCCGCCAACATCGTTCCTAAGATCGTTGAGGGCCGCCTGAACGCGTTCTACAAGGACAACTGCCTCGTTGACCAGGCCTTCGCGCGTGACCCCTCGAAGTCCGTCGGCCAGGTCCTCAAGGAGGCCGGTGCCAAGGTCACCAACTTCGTGCGCGTGCACGTCGGTGCCTGATCTGGACACGTCGTCAGCTTGCTGACAAATGGGAGCGGTCCCGCCGAACGGCGGGGCCGCTTCCCTTTTACCGGGTAGTATGGTTCTTAACCGTTCCGCCCTTCCCGGGCCGTTACAAAGGAGAAGCGTCATGTCGACGAACCGCCGCGTTTTGCTCAAGCTGTCCGGAGAGGCATTCGGGGGTGGGTCGATCGGTTTGGATCCTAAGGTTGTCCGCAACATCGCGGAGCAGGTCGCGACGGCTGTGCGCGAGGGTATCCAGGTGGCGATCGTCGTCGGTGGCGGCAACTTCTTCCGCGGTGCGCAGCTCGCCCGCGAGGGGCTTGAGCGCTCGCGTGCGGACTACATGGGTATGCTCGGTACTGTTATGAACGCGCTCGCCCTCCAGGACTTTATCGACCAGTCCGGCGTTCCTGCTCGCGTACAGACGGCCATCACGATGGCTCAGGTCGCCGAGCCCTACCTGCCGCTTCGAGCGATTCGTCACCTGGAAAAGGGACGCGTCGTCGTTTTCGGTGCTGGTGCGGGCCTGCCGTACTTCTCGACCGACACGGTGTCTGCTCAGCGCGCCCTCGAGATTCACTGCGACGAACTTCTCGTCGCAAAGAACGGTGTGGACGGCGTGTACGACGACGATCCGAACAAGAACCCCGATGCTCACCGCTTCGACACCCTGACGTATTCAGAGGCACTGCGACGCGATCTCAAGGTGATTGACGGCTCGGCGCTGGCCCTGTGCCGCGAGAACGGACTGACCACGCGCATCTTTGGCATGGGTGGCGACGGCACCGTGACCCGCGCGCTGATGGGCGATGAAATCGGTACCCTAGTGACGGCGTGATATAACCTTCACAGACCACTGACTTAAAGGAGCACATAGTGATCGACGATATTCTCCTCGAGGCCGAGGAAAAGATGGACAAGGCCGTGGAAGCGGCCAGCCACGAGTTTTCAAACATTCGTACCGGACGCGCGACGTCCTCGATGTTCGAGCAGCTCCTGGTGGACTACTACGGTGCCCCGACGCCGATGCAGCAGCTTGCGAGCTTCCAGATTCCCGAGGCCCGCACCGTCCTGATCTCTCCCTTCGATCGCACCGCGACCCAGGAGATCATTCGTACTCTGCGCGAGTCGGATCTCGGCGTGAATCCGACCGACGACGGCAACGTTGTTCGCGTCGTGCTACCCGCGCTGACGGAGGAACGCCGCAAGGAGTACGTGAAGCAGGCCAAGAGCAAGGCTGAGGACGGTCGCGTGTCCGTGCGCGGCGTGCGTCGTAAGGCGAAGGATCAGCTTGACCGCCTCAAGAAGGACGGCGAGGCCTCCGAGGACGACGTCGAGCGCGCAGAAAAGCAGCTTGATTCGCTGACGAAGGCCCACACCGAGCAGATCGACAAGATGCTCGCGACGAAGGAAAGCGAACTGCTGACGATCTGATGGCATCGACGGATCGTTCACTTCTTGCCCGAGTCTTCTCCCCGGGCCCCACTCGCGACAATCATCCCGCAGGTGGGGCGACGGGGAAGGCCGGGCGTAATCTCCCGCAGGCGATCACGACCGCTGTTGTCCTGATTGCTGCGGTTGCCATTCCTCTGTTCACGTCGTTGCCCGCGTTCGTCGGCGTTATCGCCTTCGTGTGCCTCGTCGGCATTTGGGAGCTCGCGGGTGCGTTTGCGCGCATGGGCATCACCCTGACGGTCACACCGTTGTACGTTGGTGCTATCGGTATGGTGACTTGCGCGTGGTGGCTGGGCACGGAGGGCATGCTCTTCGCGCTGTATATCACCGTGTTCGTCTGTGCGGCTTGGCGTTTGCTTGATCATCGCCAGGAATCGCGCATGAGCGACGTCGTGTCGTCAACGTTTGCGGCCGTGTACGTACCGTTCCTGGCCTCGTTCGTGGTGCTGATGATGGCGGCGTGGCACAACGCATGGGTGTTCGTCGTCTTTGAGCTGATGGTGATCGCGAACGACACCGGTGGCTGGGCTGCCGGCGTGATGTTCGGCAAACACCCCATGGCCCCAGCGCTGTCCCCGAAGAAGTCCTGGGAAGGCTTCGCAGGCTCCGCCCTGACGGCGATCGCGGTCGGCGTGGTCGGACTCTGGCTCCTGGGAGCTTCCTGGTGGTGGGGTGTCGTTGCGGGTATCTCCATTGCCTTTGTGGGTACGATGGGCGACCTGACCGAGTCTCTCATCAAGCGTGAGGCCGGCCTGAAAGACATGTCGCAGATCCTGCCGGGCCACGGCGGTGTTCTCGACCGAGTGGACGCGCTGCTCATGAGCGCGCCGGTCGCCTACTTCATTTTCGCGTGGGCGCTGCCGGGTATTTCTTGGGAGTCTAGCCATTGAGCCAATCGACGAAGGGGCCCCGCGGGGCGCAGGCACATAAGCCGAACGCCGACGGGGTGTCGGATCTTCAGCGTCGCAGCCCGCGCCGTGAGGTTCGTCCGACCGATCAGCCGCCGGAGGGTGCGACGCACAAGGACGCTAAGCCGGTCCTGTCGTTCACGGCTAAGCGGCGTGGCAAGGCGCCTTCGCACCTCGCAGATCTGGATGCCGTGGGCCGTAAGCAGGTACTCAAGGACCTGGGGCTGCCCGCTTTTCGCGCCGATCAGCTGTCGCGCCATTACTTCACGCATTTTGAAGCCGATCCGGCGAACATGAGCGATATCCCTGCCGGAATGCGCGACGCGGTATCGGCGGCGCTCCTTCCGAACCTCGTCACGAAGGTCGTGTCGCTGGAAGCCGACGGCGGGCGCACGATCAAGGATCTGTGGCGCCTGTACGACGGAGCGCAGGTCGAGTCTGTTCTCATGCGCTACCCCCAGCGAACGACGCTGTGCGTCTCGTCGCAGGCTGGCTGCGGCATGGCGTGCCCGTTCTGCGCGACGGGACAGATGGGACTGACTCGTAACCTTTCGACGGCGGAGATCGTCGACCAGGTTCGCGAGGCCCAGGCCTCGTGCCGAGATGGAAAGCTCACGGGCGGGCCCACGAAGCTCTCGAACGTCGTCTTTATGGGCATGGGGGAGCCCCTCGCGAACTACAAGACGGTCGTTGCCGCGCTTCACCGTTTGATTGATCCGGCGCCTGAGGGCTTCGGAATGAGCGCCCGCAACATCACCGTCTCCACGGTGGGCCTCGTTCCCGCGATCAAGAAACTGGCGGGGGAGGGGATGCCGGTGACGCTCGCGGTCTCGCTCCACGCCCCCGACGATGATCTTCGCGACGAGCTGATTCCGATCAACTCGCGGTGGAAGGTCGGTGAGCTTCTCGATGCGGCGCGCGGCTACTTCCTCGCGACGGGGCGTCGCGTGTCGATCGAGTACGCGCTCATCAAGGACATGAACGATCAGGAATGGCGTGCGCAGCTGCTGGCCGATGAGCTGAACAAGCGCGGCCACGGGTGGGTGCACGTCAACCCGATTCCGCTCAACCCCACGCCCGGTTCCATCTGGACCGCATCAACGCGAGCTGCTCAGGAGGCGTTCGTCAAGCGCCTGCAGGACAACGGAATTGCGACGTCAATCCGCGATACGCGCGGCTCCGACATCGACGGCGCGTGCGGACAGCTGGCGACGGCGGTTGCTGACGGTAAGCGCCCGGTCGAGGAGGTGCGCGCGTGATCAGGACAGATTTTTCCCGCAGTTTCCTGCGCATGGGCTACGACGTGAGCGAGGTTCTGACTTTTCTTGCGGACGTCGAGCGTACGCTGACTGGCGAAGAGACGGATCCTGAGAAGGTCGTGACGGCCCAGAAGGCTCTGGATGTGGAGTTTTCTGTGAAGCTGCGCGGCTTCAATGATGAGGAGGTCGACGCCGAGATCGACCGTCTCATTGAGATGCTGCGCGACGCCGAGCGCAGGCGAGCGGTGCGCCGTGAGAGTAGTGCGGGCAGTGACGTTCACGCTGCGACGCTGCCAGCTGCGGAGCCGACTACCGTTTCCTCTGAGTATGCTGATTTCGGTACGCCCGAAGCTGTCGATCAGATTCTTCGTTCCATGACACAGGAAAAGGAGCAGTCATGACTGAGTTTCCTAGGGTTGGTCTCTTCTCGAAGGGCTACGACTGCGCACAGGTCGATGCGTTCTTCGAAGATGCTCGCCGCGCCTACGAGGGGGGCGTTCCCCCCGAGCAGTTCAGCGCCGAGCAGGTGCGTCTGGCGACTTTTGAACTGAAGAATCGCGGCTACAACATTGATGCTGTCGACGGTGCGATGAACCGCCTGGAGGCCGCTTTCGTCAACCGCGATCGTGCGGATTCCGTTGCGGCCGAGGGTGAGGCAGCATGGTACGACCGTGTCGCCGACCGCGCGACGACCCTGTACCCGCGTCTTCAGCGTCCTCGTGGCGAGCGCTTCGCGCACCCGACGTCGGGACGCGGCTACTCCTGCGAGGAAGTCGATGACCTGCTGGATCGTATCGCGGCGTACTTCGACGAGGCCGGGGAGCTGACCGCGGACGAGATCCGTCTGTCGACCTTCCGTCCTAAGCGCGGCAAGAAGGCCTACATGGAGGGCCCCGTGGACGCCTACCTTGGGCGTGCTGTCGAAATTCTGCTTGCGGTTGACTGATGCCCGTGTCGGTGGAGGAGCACACACTCACGATTCCGGTTGTCCTGCTTGGTTCGACGGGGTCGATTGGTACCCAGGCGCGTGAGGTGATTGAGTCGCACCGCGGGCGTTTTGACGTCCTCGGCTTGAGCGCCGGCGGTGCGTCGATCACTGAACTCGCTGCGCAGATCGTCGCGTTGAATCCCGAGTACGTGGGCGTGGCTCGCGACGTTCGCGAAGAATTGTCGGCTGCTGTGGAGTCGATGGGCGGCACATGCCCGGAGGTTTTCGTCGGCGAGAATGCGTCCGTCGAGGTTGTGTGTGCGTGCGTTGAACGGGCGGCTCAGCTGTATCCTCGCGCGACGCCGGTGGTGCTCAATGGCATCACGGGCGGCGTGGGCCTGTCGTCGACGCTTGCGGCTCTGACGTGCGGTGCCCGCCTGGCGCTAGCGAATAAGGAGTCGCTGGTCGTTGGCGGTGCGCTGGTAAAGAACGCGATGCGTTTTCCCGGCCAGATTGTTCCGGTGGATTCCGAGCACTCCGCGATCGCCCAGGCATTGGCCTCGGGCGTGCATGAACGCGGTCTGACCTCTCCGGTGGTCTCGGGCCGGTCCGAGGTTGCGGACCTCGTCCTCACTGCTTCGGGAGGCCCATTCCGGGGTCGGAGGCGCGAGGAGCTGCGCGGTGTGCGCGCAGAGCAGGCGTTGGCGCATCCCACGTGGCAGATGGGGCCCGTCGTCACGATCAACTCCTCGACCCTGATCAACAAGGGTCTGGAACTCATCGAGGCTCACCTGCTGTTCGATGTGGCACCCGAGCACATCGTCGCGACCGTTCACCCTCAGTCCATCGTGCATTCGATGGTGACGTGGTGTGACGGTGCGACGACGCTTCAGGCGTCGCCGCCGGACATGCGCTTGCCGATCGCGCTCGGCCTGACCTGGCCGGAGCGTCTGACGGACGTTGAGAAGCCACTGACGTGGGAATCGGCCTCTGAATGGACGTTTGAGCCGGTGGATAACGAGACGTTCCCCGCGATCAACCTCGCTCGCTTCGCGGTAGCGGCCTCTGCGACGCATCCCGCGGTGCTCAACGCGGCGAACGAGGTGCTGGTCGATGCGTTTATTGCAGGGGAAGTGCCATGGCTCGCGATCGTGGACACGGTGTCGAGCGTCGTGCATGAGCACGAGGGCGTCGCGCACCCCTCGTTGGAAGATATTGTGGCCGCACAGCGCTGGGCTAATCAGCGTGCGCGCGAACTCGTTCGCGCCGGCCAGTGGAAGGATATGTGAGCGTGGGCTCAATCGTCGGTATCGTCGTTGTCGTTATCGGAATCTTGGCGTCGGTGGCCTTGCACGAGGTGGGGCATATGCTCCCCGCGAAGAAGTTCGGAGTGTTGGTCCCCGATTACGCGGTGGGTTTTGGGCCTGCGCTGTGGAAGAAGAAGATCGGCGACACGACGTACGCGCTGCGAGCGATTTTGCTCGGCGGTTACGTGAAGATCGTCGGAATGTACGCGCCGGCGCGCCCGGGCACTCGGCTCGTCGGGCGCGGCGGGAAGCCGACGCTCGCGCAGGAGGCCCGTGAGGCCTCGGCCGAGGAGATCCCGCAGGGCCAGGAACACCGCGCGTTCTACCGCCTGAGCGCCCCGAAGAAGATCGCGGTCATGCTCGGCGGCCCGCTCATGAATCTGCTGATCTGCATCGTGTTGTCGGCGGTGACGATGATCGGCATCGGCGCTCCCACGGCTTCGCGTACGATTGCGGACGTTCCGGCCACGATCACGAGTGCTTCCGGTGAGGTCGCTTCTCCCGCGTACGAGGCCGGGGTTCGTCCCGGGGACACGGTTCTTGCGTGGAATGGGCAGCCGGTTGCCACCTTTGCGCAGCTGCAGCGCGCGATCGGGGCCACCCCGGAGGGGGAGTCCGCCGTGTTGACGGTGGAGCGTGACGGCACCACCGTGGATCTGACGGTGTCTCCGGTGACGGGATCTCAGGGGGCGCGCATCGTTGGTGTGACCGCGGGGTACGAGTACGTGTCTGCGTCGCCTGCCGACGTGGCAGCTGCAAACTGGCAGATGTTTAAGGGGACGACAGCGGTTGTGACCCGGCTGCCCCAGGCAGTGTGGCAGGTTGGTCGCTCCGTGTTTACCGACGAGAAGCGTGATTCGTCGGGCGTCGTGTCTGTTGTGGGCGTTGGGCGCCTGGCCGGTGAGGTGACGGGTGATTCGCAGGCGCTGGGACTGCGCGACACGCGTCAGGTCGTGGCCGTGCTGCTGAGCCTCTTGGCCTCGCTTAACATGGCGCTTTTCGTCTTTAACCTGATCCCGTTGCCGCCGCTGGACGGCGGGCACATTCTCGGGGCGATCTACGAGGGTGTGCGCCGAACGGTCGCCCGCGTGCGGGGGGCGGAGGACCCGGGCCCGGCGGACACAGCCCGCCTCGTTCCCGTTACCTGGGTTGTTGGCGGTCTGCTCGTCGCGATGAGCGTCATTTTGATCGTCGCCGACATCGTGAAGCCGGTGTCGCTCGGCTGAGCGCCGGCACGTCACACATCTGCCCCTAAAAGCGACTCTGACCACGCGTTCGTGGTCCGTGTGGGAAGGAAGGCCACTGTGCGCGATAATGACACGGTGAGTGAAATCAATCTTGGTATGCCCGAAGTCGCGGCGTCGCCGTTCCCGCGCAAGCAGACGCGTCGCATCATGGTGGGCGACGTTCCGGTGGGCGGCGGCGCTCGAGTCTCCGTCCAGTCCATGACGACGACGAAGACGCACGACATTGGCGCGACGCTCCAGCAGATCGCCGAGCTGACGGCTGCCGGCTGCGACATCGTTCGCGTCGCTTGCCCGACGGATAAGGACGCGGACGCGCTGCCGATTATCGCCAAGCAGTCCCGCATCCCGGTGATCGCGGACATTCACTTCAAGCCGAAGTACGTGTTCCAGGCAATCGAGGCCGGGTGTGGCGCTGTGCGCGTGAACCCGGGCAACATCCGTAAGTTCGATGACCAGGTGAAGGACATCTGCAAGGCGGCCTCCGATCACGGCGTCTCGCTGCGTATCGGTGTGAACGCCGGCTCGCTCGATCCGCGCCTGCTGAAGAAGTACGGCCGCGCCACGCCCGAGGCCCTCGTCGAGTCCGCGATCTGGGAAGCCTCTCTGTTCGAGGAGAACGATTTCCACGACTTCAAGATCTCGGTCAAGCACCACGACGTGCTCACCATGATCCAGGCCTACCGCATGCTGTCCGAGGCGGGGGACTGGCCCCTGCACCTCGGCGTCACCGAGGCCGGCCCCGCTTTCCAGGGCACCATTAAGTCCGTTTCCGCTTTCTCCGTGCTCCTGGCCGAGGGCATTGGTGACACGATCCGCGTCTCCCTGTCCGCCCCTCCCGTTGAGGAGGTCAAGGTGGGCACGAAGATGCTGGAGTTCATGGGGCTGCGCGAAAAAACTCTCGAGATCGTCTCGTGCCCGTCGTGTGGACGTGCGCAGGTGGACGTGTGGACGCTCGCCGAGGACGTCACCGAGGGCCTGAAGGACCTGACGGTCCCGCTGCGCGTAGCAGTGATGGGCTGCGTCGTCAACGGTCCGGGTGAGGCGCGCGAGGCCGACCTAGGTGTCGCCTCCGGCAACGGCAAGGGACAGATCTTCATTCGCGGCGAGGTCGTCGAGACCGTTCCCGAGGATCAGATCGTTGAGACCCTGATTCGCCGCGCGAATGCCCTCGCCGAGGAACTGGGCCTGGAGCCCGGTTCCGGAAGCGTCGAGGTCGCCCCGATCACCGCCCCGGACGTCAAGCTCCCGGGCATCGACTTCTGAGTTTTCCCTAGGAGCATTACATGCGTATCCGCACTCTTGCCTGTCTGTCCCTTGTCGCCGGCGCGTGCGCCGTTGCGGCAACCGGCTTCCCGCGTCGCATCGGTCTGACGGCGTCCCAGGCGGACGTGTCGCTCCCGGGCGACCTCATCCTGCCCGGCGCGAACGTCGTGGTCGATCGCGGCATTGCGATCGACGCGCCCGCGTCCGTCGTGTGGGACGTGCTCGGTCACGTGTTCGAGCCGGAGGACGAGTCTACGATCATCGACATTGCGGACGAGGATCACATTCTCATGCGCGTCGCGCCTCCGGCCGCCCCCGAAGGAGCCGAGGCGTCGGGCACGTGCGTCATTGCTCTGCTGCCGCTCTCGCCTTCGCGCACGCTTTTGCATATCCGCGAACGTCACGCGGCGCAGGGACGCGACCGCGCGCTTGCGTGGGCTGGCGTCGCCGCCGAGTCGCTGTCGTCGCTGTCGATGCTGCGTGATCTGCGCGATGCGTGCGTCGGCGGGCTCGTCGATGCCTGATTAGTCTCGTCCCCGCCGTTTCGGTTGGACATTACTCCCCGTTGGTGTTGTAGTATCGCTCTGTACGCAACGCCAACGGGGATGTTGCATTGTCCGAAGGGGGACGCATGGTCGCACACTCCACCGCCGTCATTGCACTGGTCGGTCTCGTCATCGCATCCGTGTGGGCGTGGGCCTGGCTCGGTTTTGGCGCGAGCGCTCGTCGTATGGCGGTGCGCCTGGAGATTGGCGGCGGCAGCGCGGTTGGTGAGATGTCCGCGCTCGTGTGGCCCCTCATGCCTTTCCTGTCCCTCCTGTGGTTCTTGACGGGGGATCTGATGGCCCGCGAGGCCTCCGGCTTCGATACGGCAGGCCCCTGCACGCTCATCGCGCTCGTTCTTGCTGCGATGGTGGGCGTCGCCGTACGCGCCCTGTACCTGGGCGGCCTTCCCGCATGGGCATACCCGGGCTGGATGGCTCGCCGCTACTACGCGTCACACCCGGGTGCCCGTGAGCGTGAGCTCGGTGCCCGCGCGGTTATCTGAGGACGTTACGGACGCCTCGATGAGGGGCTCCACGGCTGTGCCGGTGGCCCCAGGGCCTGAGCGTGCCGTACTCTTGGAGCATGCTTCGAAATCTCTCGACTTTCTTCCTGCGAACCCTGCGTGAAGACCCGGCCGACGCCGAGGTCAATTCGCACAAGCTTCTGGTGCGTGCCGGCTATATTCGCCGATCCGCCCCCGGCATCTACACGTGGCTGCCCCTCGGCCTGCGCACGCTGCGCAAGATCGAGGACATCGTCCGCGAGGAGATGGACGCGATGGGCGCTCAGGAAGTTCACTTCCCGGGCCTGATTCCCGCCGAGCCCTACAAGGCGACGAACCGTTGGGAAGAGTACGGTCCGACGCTGTTCAAGCTGAACGACCGTAAGGGCGGCGACTATCTGCTGGCCCCCACGCACGAGGAAATGTTCACCCTGCTGGTGAAGGATATGTACTCCTCGTACAAGGACCTGCCCGTCACGCTGTACCAGATTCAGACGAAGTACCGTGACGAGGCCCGCCCGCGCGCCGGCCTGATCCGCGGCCGCGAGTTCGTCATGAAGGATGCCTACTCCTTCGACATTGACGACCAGGGCCTGAACGCGTCCTACCAGGCCGAGCGCGACACCTACGAACGCATCTTCCAGCGCCTGGGCCTGCGCTACGTCATCGTGTCCGCGATGAGCGGCGCGATGGGCGGCTCGCGCTCCGAGGAGTTCCTGCACCCCTCGCCGATCGGCGAGGACACCTTCGTGGCGTCCCCGGGCGGATACGCGGCCAACGCCGAGGCCGTGACGACCCCCGTGCCCGAGACCGTCGATGCCTCCGGCGTTCCCGCGCCCCTTGAGGTCCCCACCCCCGACGCTCCGACGATCGAGTCGCTCGTCGATCTGCTCAATGAGCGCTACCCGCGCGAGGATCGCCCCTGGACCGCCGCCGACACGCTGAAGAACGTCGTCGTGACGCTGACGCACCCGGACGGCGAGCGCGAGCTCCTCGTCGTGGGCATCCCCGGCGACCGCGATGTCGACATGAAGCGCCTCGAGGCCGCCGTGGCCCCTGCCGAGGTCGACATGGCGTCGGACTCCGACTTTGAGCCGCACCCCGAGCTGGTGCGCGGCTACATCGGCCCCACGGTGCTCGGCCCCAACTCGCCTCAGCGCGTCGTGGACGAGGAGGGCAACGCCTCCGGTTCCGTGCGCTACCTGGTGGACCCGCGCGTCGTCGAGGGCACCGCCTGGGTGACGGGCGCGAACGCCGAGCAGCGTCACGTGCTGAACCTGGTCATGGGCCGTGACTTCACCGCCGACGGCACGATTGAAGCCGCCGAGGTGCGCGAGGGCGACCTGGCCCCCGACGGCTCGGGTCCCCTCCACCTGGAGCGCGGTATCGAGATTGGCCACATCTTCCAGCTGGGCCGTAAGTACGCCAAGGCACTGGGCCTGACCGTGCTTGACGAGAACGGCAAGACCCAGGTCGTCACCATGGGTTCCTACGGCATCGGCGTCACCCGCGTCATGGCCGCGCTGGCCGAGGCCAACTGCGACGACAAGGGCCTGAGCTGGCCCGTGCAGATCGCCCCCTTCGACGTGCATGTCCTGGCCACCGGCAAGGGCGACGAGGTTTTTGAAACCGCTCAGTCGCTGGGCGAGCAGCTCGACGCTGCCGGCCTGGACGTTCTCGTCGACGACCGCCGTAAGGTGAGCGCCGGCGTGAAGTTCAAGGACTACGAGCTCGTGGGCGTGCCCTTCGGCCTGGTCGTCGGTCGGTCGCTGGCCGACGGCGAGGTGGAGATCCGCGTGCGCGCCACCGGCGAGACCATTGTCGTGCCCGTCGAGGAAGCCGTCGCGCGCCTGCGTGACCTTCACGGCGCAGCTCTGAAGGGGGAGTGACATGGCTATCCGTCCCATCCGCATCATCGGTGACCCCGTCCTGCGCACCGTCTGCGATCCCATCACGGAGATCACGCCGAACGTGAAGGCTCTCGTCGAGGATCTGCTCGAGGGCGTCGATATGGACGGTCGCGCCGGCCTGGCAGCCAACCAGATCGGCGTCAGCCTGCGCGCGTTCTCCTGGAACATCGATGGCGAGATCGGCTACGTGCTGAACCCCCGCATCGTCGCTCTGAGCGAGGATGAGTACCAGGACGGCGACGAGGGCTGTCTGTCTGTTCCCGAGCTGTGGTACCCGACCGAGCGCGCCTGGTATGCGCGCTGCGAGGGCACCGACCTGGATGGCAAGAAAGTCGTCGTCGAGGGCGAGGAGCTCATGGCGCGCTGCATCCAGCACGAGTGCGACCACCTGGACGGCCACATCTACATCGACCGTCTCGATCGGGCGACTCGCAAGAAGGCGCTGCGCGACATTCGCAACGCGGGCCTCTGAGCATTTGGCCTCGTAGAGGCGTGGACGCGCCGGGGAATGGAGTGCATTCCCTGGCGCGTTCGACTATTCTGTAACCACATCGTGTGCGTCGTCTCGGCGCAGATCATTGCGACTCTCGGCAGTTTAGGGCGTAGGGGAAGACGATCCTGACAAAGCCAACAGGAGGAACAATGAGAGGGTCATACACCCGCGGTGTACTTTTCGTGCACTCAACACCGCCCGCTCTGTGCCCGCACATCGAGTGGGCGCTGGGCACCGCGCTCGGCCAGGAGGTTCACCTCCAGTGGTCGGACCAGGAAGCGGCGCCGGGCATGGTTCGCTGCGAGTTCTCGTGGGTTGGACCGATCGGCTCGGGCGCCCGTTTGGCGTCCGCTCTGCGCGGTTGGGAGCACCTGCGTTACGAGGTGACGGAGGAGGCAACGGCCTCGAGCGACGGTGGTCGCTGGTGCCACACGCCTTCTCTCGGTATCTTCCACTCCCAGATGGACACCATCGGCAACGTCGTCGTGCCCGAGGACCGCATCCGTGCGGCCCTGGAGTCCGCCACGACGTACGAGGAGCTGCGCGAGGGCCTCGACCTGGCTCTCGGCCAGGCCTGGGATGATGAACTTGAGTCCTTCCGCCACGCGGGTGCCGGTGCACCCGTGCGTTGGCTCAACAACCGGGTTGGCTGATGGGCTCCATCGCCGACCTGCTCGGTGACCAGCTGCGTGCAGGCTTAGCGCAGCTGGTCGACCCCGATGCGTCCGACGAGGCGCCCGGCGCTGCCCCGGCCTCGTCCGAAACCGCGGTCGAGACCGCCCAGGACCGCGCGCGTGAGGCCGCGATGCAGGCCGTCCTCGATGAGGTTGAACTGGAGCCAGCTCAAGCGCGCGGCGAGCTGACGTTGCGCGGCGATCTCGACATGGACGACGTCTCCCTGTATGCGGTCGTGGCGCGCGTCGAACGTGAGGCGAAGGTGACTCTCACCGACGCGCAGGTCGAGGAGTGGGTGACACTCGCGGACCTGCTTGACGCCGTGTCTGACGCCGCGTCCAATCACTAGCGAAAGACCTTGTTAGCGAAGCTTCAACGACGCTTCCAATGTTTGTAAAGTGCCGGAGTTTCAGGCCTACAGGGCCTACCATGGAGGCGCACCCGCCGGAATGACCCGGCCGGCGAACAGACGGAAGGAACAACGTTGACCCGCACCGAAGAAGATCTGCTCGGCACCCGCGAAGTACCCGAGGACGCGTACTGGGGCATCCACACGCTGCGAGCAATCGAGAACTATCAGATCTCGGGGCGCACGATCAATGAAGCGCCAGAGCTCATTCGCGCGTTTGCGCAGGTGAAGAAGGCGTGCGCCATGGCGAACATGCAGCTCAAGGCCATGAAGCCTTCCAAGGCCGAGGCAATCATCGCCGCGTGCGACGAGATCATCGAGAACGGCCGCTGCATGGATCAGTTCCCGGTGGACCAGTTCCAGGGCGGTGCCGGCACCTCCGTCAACATGAACGCGAACGAGGTCATCGCGAACCTGGCGCTCGAGATCCTGGGGGAGGAGAAGGGCCGCTACGACATCATCAACCCCAACGATCACGTTAACCGCTCTCAGTCGACGAACGATGCCTACCCGACGGCGTTCCGCATCGCCCTGTGGCGCAAGGTGAATCGCCTGCGCAAGGCCATCGATGAGCTGGCAGACTCTTTTGACGAGAAGGGTGCCGAATTCCGTCACATCCTTACGATGGGCCGCACGCAGCTGCAGGACGCCGTCCCCATGTCGCTGGGTAGCGAGTTCTCCGCCTTCGCGCACACTCTGCGCGAGGAGGACGAGCGCCTCGTCAACAACGCCGAGCTGCTCCTGGAGACCAACCTGGGTGCCACCGCCATCGGTACAGGCCTGAACACGCCGGACGGCTACCAGCAGGTCGTCGTGCGCCACCTGCGCCGCATCACGGGTGCCCGCGTCGTCGGCTCGCCGAATCTCCTCGAGGCCACGTCGGATACGGGTGCCTACGTGTCCATGCACGCCACGATCAAGCGCAGCGCCGTCAAGCTCTCCAAGATCTGCAACGACCTGCGTCTGCTGGCCTCTGGCCCCCGCGCCGGTCTTAATGAGATCAACCTGCCGAAGATGGCGGCGGGTTCGTCGATCATGCCGGCCAAGGTCAACCCCGTGATCCCCGAGGTCGTCAACCAGGTGTGCTTCAAGGTCATCGGCAACGACCAGACCGTCACCATGGCGGCCGAGGCCGGCCAACTCCAGCTCAACGTCATGGAGCCCGTGATCGCCCAGGCGCTCATCGAGTCCATCAACCTGCTCGTCAATGCATGCGATACGCTGCGCGAGCGCTGCGTCACCGGCATTACGGCCAACGAAGAGGTGTGCCGACGCTACGTGGAGAACTCGATCGGTATCGTCACGTATTTCAATGACGTCATTGGTCACCACCTGGGCGACGTCGTGGGCAAGCGTGCCGCAGCCGAGGGAAAGACTGTCCGCGAGGTCATCCACGACATGGAGTTGCTGTCGGAGGAAGAGGTCGAGCGCATCCTCTCGCCGGAGAACCTCGCGCACCCGAAGTACGCGGGCACCGAGGAAGAGTGAGCGCCTGACGCACAAACGACGAGGCCGGGGACCCCGCGTGGGGTTCCCGGCCTTCGTTGTGCTTGGCGCCGCTAGGGGAGTAGGGACTCCTTGAACGAGCGCACGAAGGTGCCGAATCGCTCGACGCGGTCGGAGAAGTACCGGTAGATGCGTCTGCGCGCGTCGCCCACGTACTCGACGGTGCGCAGGTCCTCATAGCGGAAGCGGCCCCGTTCGTCGATGAGCGCCGAGTCGACCAGGCGCCCGGTGATCTCGCAGCGGAAGTGCGTGTAGGTGCCGTCGTCCGTGGCCTCCAGGACGCGGCACAGCAGGCTCATCTGGGATCCGTCGAGCACGGGAATACCGTCGTGATCGCTCGAAGGCACCTGCGCGTGGCCGAGCTTGTCGCCGCCCGACACTGTTCCGGCGTACTCGAAAAGACCCATGGCCTCGGCGCCAAACAGATTGAGGGAGCAGACGCCGGAGCGCTTGATCGAACGGGCGGCGTGCGTGGTGGAGTCGCAGCCGATCATGACCATCTGTCCCAGTGAATACGAGGACGAACCCGTCGTGATGCCGACGCCGACGGCCTCGTCCGGGTAAGCCAGGATGTAGACCGGAAAGCCGTAGTAGAACTTCTCAGTGTCATAGGGAACGTGCATGCATCAATTGTGTGCCGGCGACAGGTGGTAGTCAGAAGCTATCCCACCGATTGGCACAAACGACGAGGCCGGGGACCCCGTGTGGGGATCCCCGGCCTCGTTCTCATGACCGCTGGGCACCGCGATGGAGGAGCGCGGGCCTAGCGACGATCACTCCTCGCCAGCGTGGTCGTTGCCCTGGATGGCGTAGTTGAAGAGCTCGTACTTGTCGATCGCCTGCTGGACGACGGACGGGTCAACCTGACCCTTGTCGGCCAGGGCAGCCAGCGTGCGCACGACCATCGACTCGGCGTCGATGTGGTACCAACGACGGGCCGCGCGACGGGTGTCGGAGAAGCCGAAGCCATCCGCGCCGAGCACGTGGTAGTCACCGGGGATCCACTGACGGATCTGGTCGGGCAGCATACGGTCGAAGTCGGAGGAAGCCACAAACGGACCCTCGCGACCCGCGAGCTTCGTCGACACGTAGGGTGTGCGGCGGGGCTCGGACGGGTGCAGGAAGTTGTGTTCCTCGGCATCCAGACCGTCGCGGCGCAGCTCGTTCCACGAGGTCACGGACCACACGGCGGCATCCACGCCCCAGTCGCGGGCCAGCAGCTCGCGGGCCTCGCGCGCCCACGGCACGCCGACGCCGGAGGCGAGCAGCTGAGCCTTGGGGCCGCCGAAGTTCTGGTGCTCATCGAGGTTGTAGATGCCCTTGATGATGCCCTCGACGTCCACGTTCTCCGGCTCGGCCGGCTGGTGAATCGGCTCGTTGTAAACGGTGATGTAGTACATGACGTTCGGGTCGCGGCCGGCCGCTTCGCCGTACATGCGCTCCAGGCCGTCCGCCATGATGTGGCGGATTTCGTACGCGTAGGCCGGGTCGTAGGACACGAACGCGTGGTTGGTGGCAGCCAGGACCTGCGAGTGGCCGTCCATGTGCTGCAGGCCCTCGCCCGCGAGCGTCGTGCGGCCGGCGGTCGCGCCGATAACGAAGCCCTTGGTCAGCTGGTCGCCCGCGGCCCAGAACTGGTCGCCGGTGCGCTGGAAGCCGAACATCGAGTAGAAGATGTAGATCGGCACCATCGGCAGGTCGTGCGTGGCGTACGCCGTGCCGACGACCTGGAACGCGGCGGAGGAGCCGGCCTCGGTGATGCCCGTGTGCAGGATGCGGCCCTGCTCGGACTCACGGTAGGACAGCATCATGTCCGCGTCGACGGGCGTGTAGGACTGGCCGGTCGTGTTGAAGATCTTCGCCGACGGGAAGATCGCGTCCAGACCGAAGGTACGGGCCTCGTCGGGGATGATCGGCACGAAGTACTTGCCGACCTCCTTGTCCTTGAGGAGGTCCTTGATGAGGCGCACGAGAGCCATGGTCGTGGCGACCTCGAGCTTGCCGGAACCCTTGGACAGTGCCTCGAAGGGACGCGTGGGCAGCTCGGGAAGCTTCGGCTGACGGTCAGCGCGGCGCTCAGGCACCCAACCGCCGAGAATCTCGCGGCGCTCCTTCATGTACTGCAGGGCCGGGTGGTCGGCCGGCGGCATGTAGTACGGGGGCATGTAGGGATCGCGCTCGAGTTCCTCGTCCGTGATCGGGATCTGCAGGCGATCGCGCAGCTGCTTGGCGTCCTCGAGCGTCAGCTTCTTCATCTGGTGCGTCGAGTTACGGCCGGCGAAGTGCGTGCCCAGCGCGTAGCCCTTAATGGTGTGCGCGAGAACGACGGTGGGCTGGCCGGTGTGGTCCATGGCGGCCTTGTAGGCTGCGTAGACCTTGCGGTAGTCGTGGCCGCCGCGCTTGAGCTCCCAGAGCTGCTCGTCGGTCCAGTTCTTGACCATTTCCTTGGTGCGCGGGTCGCGGCCGAAGAAGTGCTCACGCACGTAGGCGCCGTCGTTCGCGCGGAAGGTCTGGTAGTCGCCGTCCAGGGTCTCGTTCATGACGTGGACGAGGGCGTCGTCCTTGTCGGCGGCGAGCAGCTGGTCCCAGCCGCGGCCCCAGATGACCTTGATGACGTTCCAACCGGCGCCCTTGAAGAAGGCCTCGAGCTCCTGGATGATCTTGCCGTTGCCGCGCACCGGGCCGTCGAGACGCTGCAGGTTGCAGTTGATGACGAAGGTCAGGTTGTCCAGGCGCTGCTGAGCGGCGAGCTGGAGCATACCGCGGGACTCGGGCTCGTCCATCTCACCGTCGCCGATGAAGGCCCACGTGTGCTGCTGCGACGTGTCCTTGATGCCGTTCATGTGGAGGTAGCGGTCGAACCAGGCCTGGTAGATGGCCTCGGCGGGACCCAGGCCGAGCGAGACCGTGGGGAACTCCCAGAAGTGCTCGAGCTGGCGCGGGTGCGGGTACGAGGGCAGGCCGTGCTCCGTGGAGACCTGCTGGCGGAAGCCGTCCATCTGCTCTTCGGAGAGACGACCTTCGAGGAACGCGCGGGCGTAGGGGCCGGGGGAGGCGTGTCCCTGGAAGAACACGTGGTCGCCGCCGCCGGGGTGGTCCTTGCCGCGGAAGAAGTGGTTGAGGCCGACCTCGTAGAGGGTGGCAACCGAGGCGTAGGACGAGATGTGTCCGCCCACCTTGACGCCGGGGCGCTGGGCGCGCGTCACCTGGACGGCGGCGTTCCAGCGGATCCAGCGGCGGTATTCGCGCTCCATGGCTTCGTCGCCGGGGAAGTACGGCTCCTGGTCAACGGGGATGGTGTTGACGTAGGGGGTCGTGTATTCCTGGGGGAGCTGAACGCCGTTGCGGCGCGCTTCGTCCAGCATGTGCAGCAGGATGTAGCGTGCGCGGGGGCCGCCCTTTTCGTTGATGAGCCCGGACAGGGACTCAACCCATTCGGCGGTCTCCTGGGGGTCGTTGTCGGGAACCTGAGGAATCAGGCCGTTGACGACGGGGTGGGACTCGTGGAGTTGGCTCACGGTGTACCTTCTCGCTTGACTCGGTGCTGCTCGCGCAGCGTGCGTGAGCGGTGTCCTCTGGCGACACCGCACATATCGGGACCATTGTCCCACTATTGGCAGACCTTTGCGAGTGTTTGCCTAGCGTATTCACTATGAGGTGCGTATCACCGGACGGTGGGAGGGGTACGCCGGGTAATTCCCCAGCTCAAACGGGGGAGTGTTCGTGGAAGTGTTTCATCGTGGGCTATCCCTTGCATTCCAGTAGCTCCAATGCCCTAGGATGAAGGCGTGAACGTTGATAAGACACTGAGCGTCAGCTCGTTGATGGGCGGTGCTGCGTGATGGCAGTGAGCCTGGGTTTTGCGTCCGATGCGATCGTGCAGGAGTTCTACGTCGATGATGACGTCGATCAGGCCGTGCGCGAAGCGATTGAAGGGGAGACGGGGCATCCGCTCGTTGACGTCGATTACGCGGACGTCGTGGACGGCGCGATCGTCTGGTGGCGCGCGGACGACGCCGAGGAGGAGGACCTCGCGGACGTGCTTGTCGATGCGATGTCGAACCTGGACGACGGCGGCCTGATTTGGGTGCTGATCCCTAAGCCAGGACGCCCCAACTCCGTGCGCGTGGGCGACGTGGAGGAGGCTGCGGAGATCGCGGGCCTGCATGCGACGACCTCGACGGCGCTGGGCGATAACTGGGCGGGCGTGCGCCTGACCGCGCGTCCGCGTTCGCGCCGCTAGTTTTTCGACGAGGCCTGGGCTCCTCCGCGCTCTTCTGTGCTGTGACGCTCTGCCTCGGATGTGACCGTATGCGTCGCTTCTGGTAGATTGGCGCGTGCGTGGGGCCTTTAGCTCAGTTGGCTAGAGCGTCTGGTTTACACCCAGAAGGTCATCGGTTCGAGCCCGGTAGGGCCCACAAATGCCCAGGGGCCGGAAGCAAAAGCTTCCGGCCCCTCAGTGTTTGCTGTGAGAAGTGCGTGCGACGCGCGTCAGTCCTCCTGCTCGCGCTCCTCGACGACGTCTTCGCCAACGACGAGCTTGCCGGATGCGCCAGCGCCGAGCTGCTCGAGGGCGAGGCGGCCCACCATCTGCTGGTTGGTGGTCGTGCGCTGGGGGCGAGCGCCGGACATGAAGCTAAAGAACCAGCTCACCAGGGTGCCCACCTGCGACTTGAAGCCGACGATATAGAGCAGGTGCAGGAAGCACCAGGCCACCCATGCGACGAAGCCGGTCAGCTTCTTGTTGCCCATCTTCACGACGGCCTGGAAGCGCGAGATCGTCGCCATCGAGCCCTTGTCGTTGTAGACGAACTCGGCGGCCTTGGGTGCGCGGCCGGCCAGGCGGGCGGCGATCGTGTCGGCGGCGAAGCGCGCGGACTGGATCGCACCCTGCGCGACTCCCGGGACGCCTGGGAATGCCATCATGTCGCCGAGCACGAAAATCTCGGGGTGACCCGGCAGGGTAAGGTCCTTGTTGACGGTCACTCGGCCAGCGCGGTCTACCTCGGCACCCGTGGCCTCGCCCAGCGCGCGGCCCAGCGGGCTCGCGCTCACGCCGGCGGCCCACACCTTGCACACGGACTCGATCCGTTCTTCCTCGCCGGACTTGTACTTCAGGGTCACGCCCTCGGAGTCCACGTCGGTGACGAAGGCGTTCATCTTCATCTCGACGCCGAGCTTGGCAAGGGCCTCTTCGGTCTTGATGCCGAGCTCCTCGCCGAACGGGGGGAGCGGATGCTCGGCGCCGTCGACCAGGATGACGCGCGCCTTCGTCGGGTCGATGTTGCGGAACTCGCCCTTGAGAGTGTGAGAGGCGAGCTCGCGGATCTGTCCGGCCATCTCCACGCCGGTCGGGCCGGCACCCACGACGACGAAGGTCAGGAGCTTCTCAACCGCAGCCGGGTCGGTCTCGATCTCAGCCAGCTCGAAGGCTCCGAAGATACGCGCGCGCAGCTCGAGGGCGTCGTCGATCGTCTTCATGCCCGGCGCGAACACCGCGAAGTGATCGTTACCGAAGTAGGACTGGCCCGCGCCCGCCGCAACGATCAGCGTGTCGTATTCGGTGCGCTCGTGCTTGTTGTGGTTGCGCCACTTGATGGTGCGAGTCTCGACGTCGATCTCCTCTACGAGCGCCTGCAGGACGGTCACGTTCTTTTGGTCGCGCAGGATCTCGCGCGTGGTGGGGGCGATGTCGCCCTCGGAGAGAATACCCGTGGCCACCTGGTACAGCAGGGGCTGGAAGAGGTGGTGCGATGTGCGGGCCAGGATGGTGATGTCGGCGTCGGCGTGCTTCAGTCGACGAGCTGCCGTCAGGCCTGCGAAGCCGGAGCCGATGATGACAATGCGGTGGCGGGACATAAGACTCTCCTTCAATTAAGCAAGGCTAATCTTACATAAATATGTCGCTCATACTTTGTGAGGTCTGGCGCACCCGGGCCCGATGTCCTCAGCTCTGAAAAAGTCGCGCTGCCGCGACTGGATCCGGCTTGCCTGTCGTTGTGGTTGGGAGCGCCTCGACGACCAGGACACGGCGCACCTTCTCCCACGGTGCGAGGGAATCGCACAGGGTCTCGGACAGTGCTTCGGCACTCAGCGACGAGGCCTGGGCGAGCCCTGCGGGAGAGGCGACGATCAGCGCGGCGACGATCTGCCCCCAGCGCTCATCCGGCAGTCCCACGACAAGTGCATCCGACACGACGTCCAGCGAGCGTAGAGCCCGCTCGACAGTCGGGGGAGCGACGAGCTCTCCGGCCGTGTTGATCATGCGGTGGGCGCGCCCCACCATGTGCAGCCACCCGTGGGCATCTCGAGTCGCCAGGTCGCCGGTGCGCAGCCACTCCAGGCCGCTCACGACGCCGGGACCGCGCACCCAGATCTCGCCCATCTCATCGACGTCGGCCTCGCGCTCGTCGGTGGCCATGACGCGCAGGTCCACGTAGGGGAAGGGAACCCCCAGCGATCCGGTGGGTGCGCCGCAGTCAGGCGTCGCGACCGTTCCAGCGCCCGACGTCTCCGTCATGCCCCACACGTGAATGGGGGACAGACCGACCGCGAGCATCGCCTGGGCGAGGTCCGCCGTCATCGCGTCGCCGCCGATGAGGGGACGAATCCACGACGACAGGTCCCCGCCGCCGCGCTCATGCTCGTCGAGGATTGCGCGCACGATCGCGGGCACGGCGAACATCATCGTGATCCCGTAGCGCTCGATCGCGTCGATCACGCCGCGCGCGTCGAAGGAACCAGGGAAACCAAGCGTGACCAGGGTGCCGCCGTGCGTCCACACGTCCATCGATGTCCCGTTGAAGCCCCCGATGTGGCTTGCGGGCGCGCACACGCCCACGACCGACGACGCGGGTGCGTAGTCGAAACCCTCGCGGAAGTTCGTCGATCCCCACCACATGACCTCGTGGGTGAGCTCGACGGGGCGCGGGGTGCCCGTAGACCCCGACGTGAACAAAATGGCGGCGAGCTCGGTCCCGCAGCGCGCGGGAGCTTCTTCGATGGGCGCGGTTCGATCCGCCCACGCCGCCAGGTCCGCAAAGGACGCGACCTGCGCCCGCGCGCCGGACAGGGCGGGAGCGTGGGCGAAAGAGGCCTCGTCGAGAAACACCCACGAGACGCCCACCTGCTCGCACATCGAGGCGAGCGCAGCCGAGGGCATGCGTGGAGACAGCGGAACCGTCACCGCGCGCAGCCACGAGGCTGCGACGGCGGCGATGTAGTGCCACGGTGAGTTTGCCCCGATGACCGCAATGCGTGCCCCCTCGCCTATGCCAGCCCTCTCGAAAGCGGCGGCAAGGCGAGCGACCGTGTCGGCCGCCTTTCGGACGCTCCACTCCTCGCCGGTGGTCGCGTCCACCAGGGACAGCCGGTTCGGATGGCGGCGCGCTGCTGCCAGGAGCGCTCGCGCGGGGGAATAGTCGGGGGTCACGAGGCCGAGGCGGCCTTCGCGGCTGCCATGGCCGTGTGACGCTCCGAGCGCTCCTTCAGGCGCGCCAGGACGGAGCCGGCCTCCTGCAGCGTCGAACCAGAGTTCTCGATGTGGCGCAGCTGCTCGGGGATCTCGAAGCCGCGAGCACGCATGCCCTTGGCCCACAGCAGGCCCGCGCGGTACGAGGAACGCACGAGGGGCCCCGCCATGACGCCCGCGAAGCCCATCTCCTCGGCCTCGGCGGCCAGTTCGACGAACTCTTCGGGGTGCACCCAGCGGTCGATCGGGTGGTGTAGGGGAGAGGGACGCAGGTACTGCGTGAGGGTCAGCAGGTCGCAGCCCGATGCGTGCAGGTCACGCATGGCGGCGCTGATCTCCTCGCGCGTCTCGCCCATGCCCAGGATCAGGTTCGACTTGGTGACCATGCCGCCGTCGTGGGCACGCTTGATCATCGCGAGCGAGCGATCGTAGTTGAAGGCGGGGCGAATCTTCTTGAAGATGCGCGGCACCGTCTCGAGGTTGTGCGCGAAGACCTGCGGGCCGGCCTCGATGACCATGTCGATCGAGTCAGCCTGACCGCGGAAGTCATCGACGAGGAGCTCCACGCCCGTGCCCGGGTTGAGCTCGTGGATCAGGCGGCACGTCTGCGCGTACAGCCACGCGGCGCCGTCGGGCAGATCGTCGCGGGTCACGCCCGTGATCGTCACGTAGCGCAGGTCGAGGTCGCGTACGGACTCGGCGATACGACGCGGCTCGTCCTTGTCGTACTCCGTGGGGCGCCCCGTCGCGATGTCGCAGAAGTCGCAGCGGCGCGTGCACAGCGCACCGCCGAGCAGGAAGGTCGCCTCGCGGTCCTGCCAGCACTCGTAGATGTTGGGGCAGCCGGCCTCGGCGCACACCGTGTGCAGGCCCTTGGCGTGCGAGAGCGAGCGCATGTCCTGGTAGTTTTCGCCGGCCTTGGCGGTCGTGCGGATCCACTCGGGCTTCTTCTCGATGGGAGTTTGCGAGTTACGCACCTCGATGCGCAGGAGCTTACGTCCTTCGGGATCGGGCAGGGTACTCATAGCGTTGACCTCGTCGTGTAGGAAACGGAAGTGGGAGTGGTCGCCAGGCAGGGGGAGATGTGCTCCACCATGCGCGGGAGAAGTTCGGATGCGGCGTCGGAGACGGTCGTGTGGATGCCCTCCCACGACAGGGAGGTCACGTCGGCGTCCGTCAGGCCGCAGGGGATGATTCCCTCGAAGGCGTGGGCCGGGTCGATGTCGACGTTCAGAGCGATGCCGTGCAGGGTCGCTCCGCGCGCCACCTTCAGGCCGATCGCGCAGATCTTGCGGTCGCGGCGTCCCTCCTCGGTCAACCAAACGCCCGCGCGTCCCTCGACGCGGTGAACGGGAAGCTCCCAGACCTCGCGCACGGTATCGATCACTGAGGCCTCTACCGCGCGGATCCACTGTACGAGGTCGACGGGCTCGCGCAGGCGAACGACGGGGTAGACGACGACCTGTCCGGGTCCGTGCCACGTCGCGGAACCAGCACGATCGGTACGGATGACAGGAATCGTCGTGGAGGGAATGTCCTGCGGCTTCGTGTGGCGGCCAGCCGTCCACGTCGGCGTGAATTGAGAAACGATGAGTGTGTCCTCGCCGCCGGCGAGGACCTCCTCGTGCAGGGAGCGCTGGAGCGCGTCAACCTGCGTGTAATCGACCAACCCCTGGTCGAGTAGGCTCAAAATCTGCACCCTGTGATCATAGTCGCGGGCAGGGTCCCTTGCTAGATGGGGGTCCGGTATGCTTGACGTATGCAGTCTTCGTCTCACCTCAACGGCCCGACGACCGCGGCCGATACGTCCGCATCGAAGTGGACCGTCGGCGACGTGATGGCACTCATGGAGACGTGGTACCCGGCGGCCACCGCGCAATCCTGGGATCGCGTTGGACTCATCGTCGGCGACCCGGCATCCCCCGTGCGGTCGATTCTCCTCGCGCTTGATCCCACCGCGGCTATTGCTCAGCGGGCCGTTGCCGGTCCGTCCGGTGACGGGCAGCCCTACGACATGGTGATCACGCACCACCCGCTGCTCCTGCGCGGCGCGTCCTTCCTGCCTGTGACCGACCCCAAGGGTGGCGTCGTCACGACTCTGATCCGCTCCGGTATCGCCCTGTTCAACGCGCACACCAACGCGGACGTCGCCTGCGACGGCGTTGCGACGGCACTCGCCGACTTGCTCGGTCTGCGCGATACCGTGCCGCTGGAGCCGTGTGGAACCGACGCCGAGGGACACGAGATCGGCCTCGGGCGCGTCGGCACCGTCGATAAGACGACGCTCGGAGCCTTCGCAGACCACGTCGCATCCGTGCTGCCTGCAGGCCCCTCCGGTCTCCTGGTCGGCGGAGATGACAGTGCCCGGGTGACACGCGTGGCAGTCCTTGGTGGCGCAGGGGATAGCGCGCTCGAGGCGGCTCGCTCCGCGGGAGTTGACGTGTACCTCACGGCGGACCTGCGCCATCACCCAGCCTCCGAGCACCTCGAGGGTGGAGCTCCCGCTCTGCTGTGCGGATCCCACTGGGCGACGGAGTCCCCGTGGCTCCCCGTGCTCGCACGTAAGATTCGTCAGGCCGCTCGCTGCGCCGATGTGGAACTTCGCGTGGAAGTCTCTACGATTGTCACCGAGCCATGGACCAGCCACCGAGTCACCCAGGGAGAACTAGCGTGAAAGCATCGCACACCGACCAGCTCGAGCTTCTCGAGCTTCAGAAGCTCGACCAGAAGGAGTCGGCGCTGCGCCACAAGCGCGATTCTCATCCCGCGCACGCGACGGTTCGCGAGTTCGCCGGCCGTGTCGCTGACCTGCAGCGCGCCGCGATCAGCCAGAGTGCTGTCATTGCGGACACGATGCGCGAGGTGACCCGCATCGAAGACGAGATCGCGAAGGTCTCTGAGCGCCGGAAGCGCCAGCAGAGCCGCATCGACAACAACCAGGTACCCCTGCGCGATATCTCGGCTATGGAACACGAGATCGCCCAGATGGACCGCCGCCTCGCCAAGCTCGAGGACGATCAGGTGGAGGCCGAGGAGCGCGTCGAGGCAGCCCGCGCGGCTCAGGACCAGATGAAGGCCGAGGCTCGGGCCATCGCCGCCGACATCGAGGCGCTCAAGGCCCAGTTCGAGGCCGACGTCGCCGACGCGGATGACGAACTGCGCCGCGTCATCGCCGCGCGTCGCGAGCTTGCCGATCGCCTGCCCGCAGACCTGCTTGAGGAGTACGAGGACGCCTGCCGTCGTAACGGCGCTCTCGCCGTCATCGAGGTCCGCGACGGCTACGGCATCGGCGTCGCCGCCGACCTGAGCCCGATGGAGCTCGAGCGCATTCGCCTCACGCCCGCCGACGAGCTGTACCTGACCGAGGACACCGCGCAGATCGTCGTGCGCACGGCGGCGAACACGCCGCGCTGAGGCTCAGGCCTCGATCACGTAGGCGTCCGCCAGGTAGAACCCCTGCCTACTCTTCGTGACCGTCACCCGCACGTGGGTGGCGGTCACGGGCTTTTCCAGGGTGACGATGCGCCGGTAACCCACGCAGCGCACGCGAGCGATCTCCTGCTCAACGTCGCCGTCGACGCGCGCGGTCACCACGGCCTCGTCGATGCGCTGCCCCTGGGCGATGTCCTCCTCGAGCACGATGGCACCAACCGTGTGCGGCGCGTCAAAGCGCAGGGACACGACGTCGCCCTCGTCCTTGCGGGATGCTTCGACGCGACGCGAGCGGAAGTGAGCGATCTTCTCGCCGAGTTGTGCCAGGACCTCGACGTCAGCGTCCGCGAGGAGGCCGTCGCGGTTCGGGGGAACGTTTAGGAGGAAAGTGGCGTTACCGCCGACCGAGCCCTTCCAGATCGAGAACAGCTCGTCGACGTTGCGCACCTGGGAGTCCTCGGCGTCGTGGTGGAACCAGCCCTTGCGCGTGGAGGTGTTGACCTCGGCCGGGTACCAGGCAAGGGGGCCGGAATAGTCGGCCAACGCCTCGCGCGAGCCGAGATCCTCGTCGCCGGAGGCCACCTGACGGGAGAACTCGCCGTCGTCGGCCTTCTGGGACTTCTCTGCGGTGCGCTCGGCCTCGCGTAGGGAGGCGGGAACGACCGACCACTCGTTGGCTCGAACGGAGCCGGCCTCGTTGCCGCACCAGCGCACGTCCGGGCCGCACACGGAGATGACGGCCTCGGGTGCCAGCGCGCGGACCGTGTCGTAGATGCGTTGCCAGTCGTAGACCTGCACCTTGCCGTTGGGGCCCTCGCCGCACGCGCCGTCCAGCCACACGGAGAAAACCGGACCGTAGTGGGTGAGCAGCTCGATGAGCTGGTTGATGTAGAAGTCGTTGTAGGCCTCGCCCTGACCGTAGGTCGGCTCGGTCATGTCCCAGGGGGACAGGTACACGCCGAACTTGAGGCCGTGACGCGCGGCCGCGTCGGACACCTCACGCACGAGGTCGCCACGCCCGCCCTTCCACGGCGAAGACTCCACCGAATGCTTCGTGTAGGCCGACGGCCACAGGCAAAACCCGTCGTGGTGCTTGCATGTGAGGATCACGCCGGTCATGCCGGCGCTGACGAGGGCGCGCATCCACTGATCGACATCGACGCTGCCCGGATTGAACAGCGCCGGATCCTCGTGGCCCTCGCCCCACTCGCGGTCCGTCATCGTGTTCATACCGAAGTGGATGAACGCGTACATCTCCATTTTCTGCCACTGGAGCTGACGGTGGGTGGGCCGAATGTTGGCCAGGTAGTCCTCGTTGATCATGCCTATGGTTTCCGCTTGATGGCCGACGCGGCGGCCGGTCCTGCACCCTGCAGGTTCCGGAAAAAGGATAGCCTACCTATCAGTGCGTGACCAACGTTACTGTGCGTGTCGATCCGCCCTGTTTCGTTTGCTTTTCGGGTCCGTATTCCACGCCAGTCACGCGGTGTTCGTTGCCCTTCGCGTCCCCCAGTGATAGTGAGTACGCGGCCTCCTCCAGGGCCTTCTCCGCCGCCGCCGTTTCCTCGGCGCGAAAGCCATCGGAGGCGAGCAGCAAGCCGGTGATGGCGCCGCGCCAGCGCTTTGCGTCGTGGGATATCACCGAGCGCTTGCCGTCCGCCTCGCGCTCGACGCGCAGCTCCCATACGCGCGCCCACGGGGCCTTGCACGCGGCGCGATACGGTCCGGATCGACCGTCGATGATGATGCGCTCCGACGCCTCGGGGGACAGCTCCTCGTCAAGGCGCGGTGCCCACCAGGTCGACAGGACGCCGAGGCCGGGCAGCGACACGCCCATTGCGAGCCGGTGGTCCGGGATGACGTCCGTGGGGGAGAGCACGCCAAAGAGCCCGGAGAAGATTGACACGTGCGCCGCGCCTGCGCTCGACCACACGCCCGGCGCGCACTCCTCAATCGCCTCGTAGAGCACTCCGGTGAACAGCGACGAGGCCGGGGCGCAGGGAGCGGAATCGAGCGCGGTGTTGACGGACAGGTCGATCCTCGCGCCGACCTTGAGGACAGCGGCCGCTTCTGGGCCGTCTCCGAGAGCAGCGAGCGTGTCGCAGACGGTGCGACGGCTTGTCGCCAGGCTGGCGCGCGACAGCGCGTTCACGTCGAACGACGGGCCCTGCGCGGGCGCGTTCTTCCCCTCCGACGGGGGCAACCAGATCAGCATGGTGACCACCCTATCGCGGGGTCGTTGCCATGCGCGCTATGATCGATGCGGATCTGCCGGCCGGGCGGCCGCGCGCGGAAACGCTCGAGGAACGTCCGGGCTCCACAGGGCAGGGTGATGGCTAACAGCCACCCGGGGTAACCCGCGGGACAGTGCCACAGAAAACAAACCACCGGCGTGTATGCGGCGGTAAGGGTGAAAAGGTGAGGTAAGAGCTCACCAGCGGCGCGGGTGACCGCGTCGGCTAGGTAAACCCCACCCGGAGCAAGACCGAGCAGCAGGCAGGGCGGCCCGTCCGATGCCTGCGGGTAGGTTGCTGGAGGCCGTCGGTAACGACGGTCCTAGATAGATGGTCGCCACCGCACCGCCGGTAACGGCGTGCGTGACAGAACCCGGCGTATAGGCCGACAGATGCCAGAAGGACCCCGACTCGCGTCGGGGTCCTTCTGCGTGCTCGGTGCGCCCGCGATTAGGCGCTGTGCTGCGCCGCGTAGTAGGCGGCACCGACGATGCCGGCGGTGTTGAGGAGCTTCGCCGGGATCATCGGGGTCTTTAGATCCAGGAGCGGCATGAACTTCTCGTGGTTTTCAGACACGCCGCCGCCGACCACGAAGAGGTCGGGGTTGAGCAGGAACTCGACGTGGCTGTAGTAGCGCTGGAGGCGCTGCGCCCACTGCTCCCAATCCAGGCCCTGGAGGGTCTTCTGTCCCGAGGATGCGTTCTTCTCCGCGTCGGTGCCGTCGATCTCGAGGTGACCGAGCTCGGTGTTGGTGAGGAGCGTGCCGTTGACGATGATCGCCGAGCCGATTCCGGTGCCCTGGGTGGTGAACACGATGACGCCGTCGCGGCCCTTGGCTGCGCCGTAGGCGACCTCAGCGATGCCTGCCGCGTCCGCGTCGTTGAGCGCGACGACTGCGCGGCCTAGGTAGCGTTCCATGAGCTCGTCGACGTTGACATTGACCCACGACTGGTCGAGATTCGCCATGTAGGGAATGACGCCATTAAAGACGGGAGCGGGGAAAGTCACGCCGATCGGAACGCCGATCTTCACGCCGAGCTGGTCGATGACCTCGCGGCACACTGCAGCCACGGCGTCAGGCGTCGCGGGGGTGGGTGTGGGGATTCGAACCTGATCTCCGATGTACTCACCGGTCTCCAGATCAACGAGCGCGCCCTTGACGCCCGATCCGCCGATATCGATGCCGCATGCGACCTGAGCCATGACCCCTCCTCGGGTAATGAAATCCTGTTGTCCGCGGGCCCCTGAAGCCCGTCGTAACTGAATTGTATGGGATGTCACGACGAATAGTGAAGCCCGCCTCAGACTGTGAGAGTCAAAGGCGGGCATCGAAGAATCTGTGTCACGGAAGGGTGAGAATTTCAGCCCCGTCCTCGGTGACGACGATCGTGTGCTCGAACTGGGCTGTGCGCGAACGATCGGCAGTGACGATCGTCCAGTCGTCGTCCCACTGCTCCCACTCGATCGTGCCGAGGGTCAGCATCGGCTCGATCGTGAACACCATGCCGGGCTCCATGACGGTGTCGTAGGCAGGTGCCGCGTCGTAGTGGGGGATGATCAGACCGGAGTGGAATGCCTCGCCGACGCCGTGTCCGGTGTAGTCGCGGACCACGCCGTAGTCGAAGCGCTTCGCGTAGGCCTCGATGACGCGACCGATCACGTTGATCTCGCGGCCCGGGCCAACGGCCTTGATGCCGCGCATCATGGCGTTCTTCGTGCGTTCGATGAGTAGGTGGGATTCCTCGTCGACGGTGCCGACCTCGAACATCGCGCAGGTGTCGCCGTGGACGCCGTCCTTGTAGGCAGTGATGTCGATGTTGATGATGTCGCCGTCTTCGAGGGGACGATCGTCCGGGATGCCGTGGCAGATGACCTCGTTGATGGAGGTGCAGATGGACTTGGGGAAGCCCATGTAGCCCAGGCACGAGGGGTAGGCGTCGTGCGCGATAAGGAACTCGTGACCGATGCGGTCGAGCTCCTCGGTGGTGACGCCGGGTGCGATGGCTGCGCCGACGGCCTCGATGGCTCCCGCCGCGATGCGCCCGGCCTCACGGATTTTTGCGATGGTCTCGGGGCTCTTGATCTCCGAGGCGGTGACGCGCTCGGGGCCGTCGTGGAACATGTATTCGGGGCGCTCGATGTGCTCGGGAACGGCGCGCATTGGTGAGACGTGGCCCGGCTTCAGCGTGCCAAGGGGCGCGCGACGTGCGAGTGCGGATGCTTCCATGTGTTGTCCTCTTTTCAGCGGGTGGCGTCAGTCGTTCTTGTAGTTGTCAGGGCCTGGGAAGGAGCGCTCGCGCACGGCCTCCACGTAGTCGGACGCCGCCTCACGTAGGGCCGCTCCGAGCTGGCCGAACTTGCGCACGAACGACGGCGTCCAGTCGGAGTAGCCGGCCATGTCGGACCAGACCAGCACCTGGCCGTCCGTGTTCGGGCCTGCGCCGATACCGATGGTTGGGATGCGCAGGCTCTGGGTCAGCTCGGTAGCGATCGAAGCGGGCACCATCTCGAAGACAACGGCGAAGGCGCCGGCCTTTTCGACGGCCTCGGCGTCACGGCGTAGCGCGTCGGCGTCGTCTCCTCGGCCCTGCATGCGGGGGCCGCCCAGGGTGTTTTCCGACTGGGGCGTGTAGCCCAGGTGTGCGCACACGGGGATGCCGGCAGAGACGAGGCCCGCGATGATATGGGCGCGGCTGCGCCCACCCTCAAGCTTCACCGCGTGCGCACCGGCCTTCATGAGGCGCGTTGCGGAGGCGAATGCGTGCTCGACCGTGTCCTCGTACGTGCCGAAGGGAAGGTCGGCGACGATCATGGCGCGGGAGGTCGAACGAGCGACGGCGGCGGTGGCGCGCTCCATGTCCTCCAGGGTGACGGGCAGCGTCGAGCTGTGGCCAAGAATCACGTTGCCGAGTGAATCACCGACGAGCAGCATATCCACGCCCGCGGCCTCGAGGATGGGCGCGGTGAGCGCATCGTAGGCGGTGAGCATCGTGAGGGGAATGCCCTCGGCCTTGGCACGCGCGATGTGCTGGATGCGCACGCGCTTGGCAGAAAACAAGGCTGGCGTCTGCGACGAGGCCGGGGCCCCGCCCTCCGGTTGCGTAATGTGGGACACGGGAATCCTTTGGTGAGCGAATGGAGCGCGAGAGCGCATTCACGTCTTACAGGGTAGCGCGCCCGTGGATCCGGTGAGCTGTCAGGATAGGCGAACAGGTAGGATGGTGGGCGGTGCGCGTGATGCGCGCAGGAATGACCCCAGATGGAAAGAAGAAGGAAGCAGGACATGGCTGGCAATGCCCCTGACCTTGATCCTCTTGACGAGGCAGCCGTCAATGCAGTTCGCGAGGCCGGCCTCGCCGATATCGAAGCAGCGGATTCGCTTGATGCCCTGAAGGCCGTCCGAGCTGCGATCCTTGGCGATCAGGCGCCGCTCGTGACCGCGAATCGCACGATCGGCTCGCTTGAACCCGCGCAGCGCGGTCTCGCTGGTAAGAACCTCGGGCAGGCGCGCAAGGCCCTGACCGAAGCGCTCGAGGAACGCAAGGCTGTCCTCGCCGCCGAGCACGAGGCTCGCATGCTCGTCGAGGAATCCGTTGACGTGACGCTGCCGACCACGCGTCGCCCGGCGGGTGCTCGCCACCCGCTCGAGACCCTGATGGAAGAGGTTGCCGACTTCTTCGTGGCGATGGGCTGGGATATCGCCGAGGGGCCGGAGATCGAGCACGAGTGGTTCAACTTCGACTCCCTGAACTTTGATATCGATCACCCCGCGCGCCAGATGCAGGACACGCTCTACATCGATGGGCGCAGCGTCGGTGCCGAGACCGAGGACGGTGCTCATCTCGTGATGCGCACGCACACCTCTCCGGTCCAGTCGCACGCGATGCTGTCCCGCGGCGTGCCGCTCTACGTGGCCTGCCCCGGCAAGGTTTTCCGCTCGGATGCGCTCGACGCTACCCACACGCCGGTGTTCCACCAGGTTGAGGGCCTCGCCGTCGACAAGGGCCTGACGATGGCTCACCTGAAGGGCGTTCTCGACCACTTCGCCAAGGCCATGTTCGGTCCCGAGGCGAAGACCCGCCTGCGTCCCTCCTACTTCCCGTTCACCGAGCCCAGCGCTGAGATGGACCTGTGGTTCCCCCAAAAGAAGGGTGGCCCTGGCTGGATCGAGTGGGGTGGCTGCGGCATGGTCAACCCGAACGTGCTGCGCGCCAACGGCATCGATCCCGAGGTCTACTCGGGCTTCGCGTTCGGCATGGGTATTGAACGCACGCTGATGCTGCGTCACGGCATCGCCGACATGCATGACATCGTTGAGGGAGACGTTCGCTTCTCCCAGCAGTTCGGAGTGAATGGAAGGGGTAACTGACATGCCTATGGTTCCGCTGAGCTGGCTGTCCGATCACGTTGACGTTGCTGAGGGCACGGACGCGCAGGCTCTCGCCGCCGCCCTCGTGAAGGTCGGCCTGGAAGAGGAAGAGATTCACCCGGCGCGTGTCACCGGCCCGCTCGTCGTGGGTCGCGTTCTCACACGCGTGGAGGAGACGGCCTCGAACGGCAAGGTCGTTAACTACTGCCGCGTCGACGTCGGTGAGCACAACGATGCCCCCGGCACCGGCAAGGAGCCCTCGGAGCTGCCGAGCCGTGGCATTATCTGCGGTGCCCACAACTTCGACGTGGATGACCTGGTCGTCGTGTCTCTGCCCGGGGCGATTCTGCCCGGCGACTTCCAGATCGCCGCGCGCAAGACCTATGGTCACGTTTCCGACGGCATGATCTGCTCCGCGCGCGAACTCGGACTCGGCGAGGATCACGACGGCATCATCGTGCTGCCGAAGTACTTCCCGGACCGCGTGATTCCCGCGGTTGGAACTGACATCGTGACGTGGCTTGGCCTTGGCGAAGAGGTCCTCGAGATCAACGTGACCCCGGACCGCGGCTACTGCTTCTCCATGCGTGGAATCGCTCGCGAGTACTCGCACTCGACGGGCGCTTCCTTCCGCGATCCGGGCCTGCCGGGCGTGATCGCAGCTGAGCCGCCGGCTGCGAACGCCGACGGTTTCCCGGTCGTCTTCTCCGACGACGCCCCGATCCGCGGCCGCGCCGGTGTAGACCGTTTCGTCGCTCGCATCGTGCGCGGCACGAACCCCAACGCTCCGACTCCGCGCTGGATGGTTGAGCGTCTCGAGGCCGCCGGCATGCGATCGGTGTCCCTCGCGGTCGACATCACGAACTACGTCATGCTCGATCTCGGTCAGCCGATGCACGCCTACGATCTGGGTGACCTGGCTGCCCCGATCGTCGTGCGTCGCGCCCGTGCGGGTGAGACGCTGGTGACCCTGGACGAGGAAAAACGCGAACTCGACCCGCAGGATCTCCTGATCACAGACTCGCCCGACGGCGAAGGTTCGCGCATCATCGGCATCGCCGGTGTCATGGGCGGCGCCTACTCCGAGGTCGGGGAGCGCACGACCGACATCCTCTTCGAGGCCGCGCACTTCGATGCAGTGTCTGTCGCTCGCAGCTCGCGCCGGCACAAGCTGCACTCGGAGGCCGCGAAGCGCTTCGAACGCGGCACGGACCCGCAGCTGCCTGCGGTGGCCGCCCAGCGCGCTGTCGAGCTTCTCCTCGAATACGGTGGAGGCACCGTCGACGAAGGTGTTACCGACGTGGATCAGCGCGGCGATGCCGTCGTTATCTCGCTGCCCGTCGGTGAAGTGGAGCGCCTGACGGGCGTGGCCCACAGCCCCGAACGCATCGCCGATCTGCTGCGCACGGTAGGCTGCGTTGTCGAAGGCCCCGACAACGGCGCGTTCACGGTGACGGCTCCCTCGTGGCGTCCCGACCTCACGCTGCCGGCTGACCTGGTCGAGGAAGTCGCACGTCTCGACGGCTACGACAACATTCCGGTTATCATGCCGACCGCCCCGGCAGGCCACGGCCTGACGACCGCGCAAAAGGCTCGCCGCCTGGCCGCCGCTGCGCTGGCTGACGGGGGACTGGTCGAGGTCGAGTCCTACCCCTTCGTTTCCGACACGTGGGATCGTCAGGGTATTCCCGCCGACGATCCGCGCCGCGAGGCCCTGCGCCTACGCAATCCCATGGCAGATGATGCCCCCTGGCTGCGCACCACGGTGCTCGATACGCTCCTCGACGTCGCTGGCCGTAACGTGTCGCGTTCCAACGCGGATGTCGCGATCTTCGAGGTCGCCAAGGTCGCCCGTCCTGCAGGAACCGTTCCTGCGGACCTGCCCGGCGCTGACGAGCGTCCCTCCGATGAGATGCTTGCGGCTCTTGAGGCCGGTATTCCGGCGCAGCCCTGGCACATCGGTGGCGTCCTTACCGGTCAGGCTGTTCCGGCCGGCGTCCTCGCAAACGCCCGCGCTTACGACTGGGCCGACGCCCTCGAGTACGTGCGTCGTGTGGCCTCGGGGCTCGGTGTTCGCGTCGAGGTGACCCGCGCCTGGATGGACGAGGTGCCCACGCACAAGGGTGCTCCGATGCCCGCTCCGGCGACGGATCCCGCTGCTGTTGCGCCGTTCCACCCCGGACGCGTCGCGCGCGTCTTCGTGCGTGCGGGCCGTGACCTCGTCGACGTTGCTCTTGCCGGCGAGCTGTCGCCCGCCGCGTGCCGCGCATTCGGCCTGCCGGCCCGGTCGTGCGCGTTCGAGATCGACATGGATGCGCTGATCTCTCAGATGAGCGAGCAGCCCATTCAGGTCAAGGGTGTTTCGACGTTCCCGCTTGCCAAGGAAGACATCGCCCTTGTCGTGCCCTCCGATATTCCCGCGTCGCGCGTTGAGCAGATCGTGCGCCAGGGTGCCGGGCAGCTCGCGGAGTCCGTGACGCTCTTCGATATCTACGAGGGCGACCAGGTGCCCGAGGGCTACCGTTCTCTCGCCTTTGCGTTGCGTCTGCGCGCGGCCGACCACACGCTGACCGCGAAGGAATCCTCGCAGGTTCGCGAACAGGTCGTCGCGAAGGCGACCAAGGTCCTGGGGGCTTCGTTGCGCGCTTAAGGTCCACGATGCGGTAGGCCGGTAGAATCGGCGGTGTGGCACCCCACTCATTTGGGGCGTTGTGCCCATCGATTCGACCGGTCTTCGCTTTACGATGGGTACATGCACATCCTTGTTACTGCAGCATCAAAGCACGGGGCGACGGATGAGGTCGCCGATGCCATCGCGAAGCGCCTCGAGGCGGCGGGCTTTACCGTCGATCGCGTCGCGCCCGCTGACGTGACCGCAGTCGAACCTTACGACGCCGTGGTTGTCGGCTCTGCCGTCTACATTCTCCAGTGGATGCCCGAGGCGCACGACTTTATGGAGCGTTTCAAGGACGATCTGCGCGACAAGCCCGTCTGGGCCTTCTCCGTCGGCATGAATGGCGTGCCGAAGCACTCGGAGCAGGATGGCAATCGTGTCGGCCCGCTGCTGACCCACGTCAACTGCCGCGAGCTGCGTACGTTCCCGGGGCGCTACAAGCCGGAGCTCCTGTCGCTGCGCGAGCGCTCGGTTGCGCGCCTCGCTGGCGTCGTTGAGGGCGACTTCCGTGACTGGGATGCGATCAACGCATGGGCAGACGATATCGCGGCTCAGCTGAGCGCCTGAGAGCATTGATAGCAAGCGGGTGAGGGACATTCCTCGCCCGCTTGCTAATTTATATGCATACATGTGTATAATCATGCATATGAGTGCAACACCCGCATTTCCGAGCACAAAGAGTGCGCGGCATGAGATGATTCGTAATCTCCTGGCCTCCGAGTCCATCGGTAGTCAGGAGGGGCTTCGTGGCCGCCTCGCCGAGCGGGGAATCGAGGTCACCCAGACGACGCTCTCCCGCGATCTCATGGACCTGCGCGCGACGAAGATCCGCGATGCGTCCGGCGCACTTATTTACACGGTGCCCGACCACGACGGCGGTCTTACCCACGACGCTGAAGCCGCAAACGTTCGTCTGGCGCGGTGGTGCCAGCTGCTCCTCGTCACCTCCGTGAAGGTGGGAAACCAGCTCGTCTTGCGCACCCAGGTAGGTGCTGCCAACCTCCTCGCGTCATCGATCGACGCAGTGAGGCGCGACGAGATCGCCGGAACAATCGCCGGTGACGATACGATCCTCGTGATCTGCCGCAGCGAAGAAGGCGCGGCCGAGGTCGAACGCACCTTGCTGGCCCTCGCCGAACCCGGCGCACTCCCCGAAAACTAGCCCCGGCCTCGTACTGAGACACGCCCCGGGCACCACGAACCCAACAATTGGAAGGAACCCACATGTCGAGCAAAGATCGCGTCGTCCTGGCGTATTCAGGCGGCCTGGACACCTCTGTCGCCATCGGATGGATCGGCGAGCAGACCGGTCGCGAGGTCGTCGCCGTGGCCGTTGACGTCGGCCAGGGTGGAGAGGATCTCGAGGTCATTCGTCAGCGAGCCCTCGACTGTGGCGCTGTGGAAGCGTACGTGGCTGACGCACGCGACGAGTTCGCAGAAGAGTACTGCATGCCCGCGCTCAAGGCCAACGCTCTGTACGAAGGCAAGTACCCCCTCGTGTCGGCCCTGTCGCGTCCCGTCATCACCAAGCACCTGGTGAAGGCAGCTCGCGAGTTTGGCGCGACGACCGTCGCCCACGGCTGCACGGGCAAGGGCAATGATCAGGTTCGTTTCGAGGTCTCGATTACCTCGATGGCTCCCGACATGGACTGCATTTCGCCGGTTCGCGACCTTGCTCTGACGCGTGACGTCGCGATCGACTACGCGGAGAAGCACAACCTGCCGATTGAGACCACCAAGCACAACCCCTTCTCGATCGACCAGAACGTCTGGGGCCGAGCCATCGAGACTGGCTTCCTCGAAGACCTGTGGAACGCCCCCACGAAGGACGTCTACAACTACACCGATGATCCGACCTACCCGCCCCTGCCGGACGAGGTTGTCATCACCTTCGATAAGGGCATCCCGGTCGCCATCGACGGGCGCCCCGTCACGCCGCTCGAGGCCATCCAGGAAATGAACCGTCGCGCGGGCGCTCAGGGTATCGGCCGCATCGACATGGTCGAGGACCGCCTCGTCGGCATCAAGTCCCGCGAAATTTACGAGGCCCCCGGTGCGGTCGCGCTTATCGAGGCGCACCAGGCTCTCGAGTCGGTGACGCTGGAGCGCATGCAGCGTCGTTACAAGCGCCAGCTTGAGCAGACCTGGGGAGAACTCGTCTACGAGGCCCAGTGGTACTCGCCGCTGAAGAAGTCGATGGATGCGTTCATCGAGCACACGCAGGAATACGTGTCCGGCGACATTCGTATGGTTCTGCACGGCGGTCGCGCAACCGTCAACGGTCGCCGCTCCGAGTCCTCGCTGTACGACTTCAACCTTGCGACCTACGAGACCGGCGATACCTTCGATCAGTCGTCGTCGCGCGGATTCATCGACATCTACGGTCTGCAGTCGAAGCTCGCAGCGGCCCGTGATGTGCGTTTCGGCGTGAACATGGGGTACTGACCGACAGGTTGAGGGCGTTCTCACAGAGAATGTCTCAGTTGGGTTTCAAGAGGCGGGAGCGGCGAGAAGGCTGCTCCCGCCTCGCTTACTGTTTCGTGTATGACGTATGAGGCGAGCACTGTGAGCGATGCCGTGGGGACCGACGGGGATGATGCCCTGCGCACGCGCATGATGCGCTACACGGTTGCTGCGATGTTTTTCGTTGGCTTTGCCGGCAAGGGCGTTCGTGGCATCTTCGGGGACATCGGTTCGCTTGTGCCGATGCTGATCCTGCTTGTGTCTTTTGTGGTGCTCTTCCGTACCTCTGGGCGCTCGCTGTTACTGCGTCGCTTTCCAACCACCACGTGCCTCTTTGTTGCCTGGTGCGCTCTGTCGTGCGCGTGGTCTGTTGCTCCTTTTACGAGCGCGCAATACGCCGTGTTGTCAGTAGCACTGACGTTGGTGTCGATAGCCGTGGCCGTTGCGCTCCCACTGACCGAGCTCGTGGGCGCCCTTATCCTGGCTTTCCAGTGGATTATCGGATCCTCGTTCGTGCTCGAGGCCTTGGTTGCTTTCTTCGGCCACGGTCCGCTCGCCCCTCCCATCATGTGGGGGAGAGGCCTGCTTCCTGCCTCCTACTACTGGGTGGACGGAAACCTCCTTCAGGGAGGGCCGATTCAGGGCTTCCCCGGCAACAGAAACCCCCTTGCTTTTGTGGCACTCCTGCTGGCAGTGTGCCTGATTCTGCGATACATGCAGACGCGTTCGGCGCGCCTGTCGACGGTGCTCTGGCTGGCGGCATGCGGCGCCGTCATGTTGTTGACCCAGTCCGCGACGGTCGCTCTGTCGACGGTCGGGTGCCTGCTTGTTATCGCGGGCCTGGTTGTTCAGCGCCGCGTTCCGGTGCATTTGCGTCTGCGCGTCGTCGGTATTTTTGCGGGCGTCGGCGTTGCGACAGCAGTCGCAGCGTTCTTCTGCCGCCACACGATCGCCGATGCTTTCGGTCGAAGCCCTGACATGAGTGGACGTTCCGTCATCTGGCACGCGGTCGAGCCGCTCGTCGCACAGCGCCCAATCGGTGGCTGGGGCTGGTTCATTGGTTGGCCCACGTCGATGGAGCCCTTTGCGTCGCTCGTGATCCGTCCCGATGGGACGCCGACCAATCAGGCGCACAACGTGTACGTTGAGGCTGCGCTGACGACCGGCTTCGTGGGCGCGGCCATGATCACCGTCGCGATCGTGTGGACGCTCTACCGCGTGGTCAAGGTCGCGGTTGCGCACATTGACGACAACCTGTGGGACGTCATCCCGGCGGTCATCATCATCGCGATGTTCATTCAGTCGTTTACCGAGTCGCGCCTCCTGTTCGAGGGAAACTGGATGCTTTTCGTCATGATCGCGACGTGGGTGAAGGTCCGGGGCGAGGTTCCCGTGGTGTGGCCGTCGGCGGCCCGCCAACATCTCGAATATTCTTAAAACATACGTAGATCATCGTCGTCCCCGATCCAGGAGGATTCTCATGTCGCAGTCCGAAACGCACGTCTCGCTCTGGGGTGGTCGTTTTTCTGGAGGGCCTTCGCAGGCGCTGGCGGCACTGAGCGTGTCGACGCACTTCGACTTCCGCCTGGCGCACGTGGACATCGCGGGCTCGCATGCGCATGCTGACGAGCTGCATCGCGTTGGACTGCTGACCGACCAGGAGTGCGCCGACATGCATGACGCGCTGGCACGCCTTGACGCAGATGTCGCCTCCGGTGCGTTTGTGCCCGCCGCTGACGATGAAGACGTCCACACCGCGCTTGAGCGTGGCCTCATCGAGCGAGCCGGAGCAACGCTGGGTGGCAAGCTTCGCGCCGGCCGCTCCCGTAACGATCAGATCGCCACGCTCATCCGTGTGTACCTGCGCGAGGAGGCGCGTCACCTGGCTGGGCGCGTTCTTGATATCGCTCAGGCTCTTGTCGGGCAGGCCGTGCGCGCCGGCGACGCTGTGATGCCGGGCCGCACGCACATGCAGCACGCGCAGCCCGTCCTCGTCGCACATCACTTGATGGCACACGTGTGGCCGCTGCTGCGCGACGTTGCGCGTCTGCGCGACTGGGATAAGCGCGCCGCTATTTCCCCGTACGGCTCGGGCGCTCTCGCCGGCAATACGCTCGGTATGGATCCGCGTCGCATCGCGGCTGCACTCGGTTTTTCCGACTCCGTCGAAAACTCGATCGACGGCACGGCCGCTCGCGACGTGGTCGCCGAGTTTGCCTTCATCTGCGCCCTGATCGGCATCGACATTTCGCGCCTGTCGGAGGAGATCGTCATCTGGAATACGAAGGAGTTCGGCTACGTGACGCTGGACGACTCGTACTCCACGGGTTCGTCGATCATGCCGCAGAAGAAGAACCCCGACGTCGCGGAGCTTGCCCGCGGCAAGGCCGGTCGCCTCATCGGCGATCTGACCGGCTTGCTTTCGGTCCTCAAGGGCATTCCGCTCGCCTACGACCGCGATCTTCAGGAAGACAAGGAGCCGGTGTTCGACCAGATCGACACCCTCGACGTCCTGTGTCCGGCCGTCGCCGGCATGATCGACACGATGACGATTCATCTCGATCGCCTCGAAGAGCTGGCCCCCCAGGGCTTCTCGCTCGCCACCGACATTGCCGAGTGGCTCGTCAAGCAGGGGGTTCCGTTCCGCGATGCGCACGAGATTTCGGGTGCATGCGTGCGCCTCGCCGAGGCCAGGGGAGTGGAGCTCGCCGACCTGACCGACGAGGAACTCGCCCAGGCCTCGTCGGCCCTGACGCCCGAGGTTCGCTCGGTACTCACCGTCGAAGGCTCGGTGGGTGCGCGCCGCGGCCGTGGCGGCACCGCCCCGGAGCGCGTCCGCGAGCAGATCGCCGAGGCCGAGGCGAGCCTCGCCGACTCTCGCGAGTGGGCGGCCACGGCGCTGCGCTAACGGCTGCAGACGCAAGCCGATACACTAAGACGGTATTCATCCGTCGAATCCGCAAGGAAGGACAACTTTCGTGACAGACATTCTGGACGAACTGCAGTGGCGTGGGCTGCTCGCGCAGCACACCGACCTCGAGGCGCTCCGCGAGCACCTGAACGCCGGACCTGTCACCTTCTATTGCGGCTATGACCCGACCGCGCCCTCGCTGCACCACGGACACCTGGTTCAGCTGATCGTCATGCGTCACCTGCAGCTCGCCGGCCACCGTCCGCTCGCTCTCGTGGGTGGCGCAACCGGGCAGATCGGCGACCCCCGTCAGAGCGGCGAGCGTCAGCTCCAGTCGACCGAGGTCGTGAAGGGGTGGGCGGATCGCCTGCATTCGCAGATTTCGAAGTTCCTCGACTTCGAGGGCCCCGCTGCCGCCACGATGGTGAACAACCTCGACTGGACGCAGGAGATGAGCGCCATCGACCTGCTGCGCACGATCGGCAAGTACTTCCGCGTGGGCACCATGCTCAACAAGGACATCGTCGCGCGCCGTATTGCCTCGGACGAGGGCATCTCCTACACGGAGTTCTCCTACCAGGTGCTCCAGGCCAACGACTTCCTCGAACTCTACCGTCGCAACGGCTGCACGCTCGAGACCGGTGGTAACGACCAGTGGGGAAACATGGTGGGCGGTGTCGACCTGATCCGTAAGGTCGAGGGCGTCGATACCCACGTCATGACGACCCCGATCATCACCAAGGCCGACGGTACGAAGTTCGGCAAGTCCGAGGGTGGTGCCATCTGGCTCGATCCGGAGATGATGACCCCCTACGCCTTCTACCAGTTCTGGCTCCAGGTTGCGGATGACGACGTCGTGCGCTTCCTGAAGATCTTCACGTTCAAGTCGCGCGAGGAGATCGAGGCGCTCGCCGTTGAGGTTGCCGAGCGTCCGCATCAGCGTGCCGCGCAGAAGGCGCTGGCGGCCTCCGTCACCGAGCTCGTGCACGGCGCCGATCAGCTTCAGCGTGTTCTCGCCGCGACCGATGCCCTGTGGGGTGGCGGCGACATCCGTGATCTCGACGAGGCAACGCTGGCCGCTGCGACCGCAGACCTGCCGCGCGCATCTCTCACCATTGGGGAGTCGACCGTGGTGGACGCTCTCGTCGCTCTCGGGTTTGAGAAGGGCAAGACCGCCGCGCGGCGCACCATCTCATCCGGTGGCGCCTCCATCAACAACGTCAAGGTCGAGGATCCCGAGGCTGTTCTGCGCGAAGAAGACGTTCTCGCCGGTGGACTGGCTCTCATTCGTAAGGGCCGCAAGAATCTTGCTGTTCTCGAACTGAGCTGATCGCTTCGAATAAGAGGGTGACCGACAATCGTCGGACACCCTCTTTTCGTTGTGTTTGTGTGGTTTGTGGGGTGTG
>KV835857.1 GCA_001838165.1 Actinomyces sp. HMSC035G02
CACACCCCACAAACCACACAAACACAACGAAAAGTCCGGGTCGATTCAGCTTGCATGGCCGTGCACAGTCAACGAAAAGGCGGGCCCGACCGCGCATCACCAGCGCGATCAGGCCCGCCAAACAGCCGAAATGACTCTCAGTTCACATCCATGTCGGGCTGAACGGGGATATCCACGGTCGGAAGGTCGCGCACGGCGCGACGTACGGCCTTGGACACGGCGGGGGCAACCCGCTTATCGAAGGCGCCGGGGATGATGTAGGAGGGCGAGAGCTCATCCTCGGAGATCACGGACGCGATAGCCACAGAGGCGACGCGCAGAACCTCGGTCGTAATCTCCTTGACCTTGGCGTCCAGCAGACCGCGGAAGAGACCCGGGAAGGCCAGAACGTTGTTGATCTGGTTCGGGTAGTCGCTGCGGCCCGTGGCGACGACGGCGGCGTACTTGCCGGCGCCGATCGGGTCGACCTCGGGCGTCGGGTTGGCCAGCGCGAAGACGATCGCGTCCTCGGCCATGGTCTCAACGTCGGAGGGCTCAAGGATGTTGCCGGAGGAAACGCCGATGAAGACGTCGGCGCCCTTGAGGACCTCCTTGAGGGAACCGTGGACGTGGCGGGGGTTGGTCGCCTCTGCCAGCGCCTTACGGGAGGGGTGCATGCCTTCGGTATCGTCGCCGGAGAGCGCGCCGTCGCGGCCACAGCCGATGATGTCGCGCGCACCCTGGGCGAGCAGCAGGCGGATGATCGCGTTACCCGCAGCGCCGACGCCGGAGACGACGATGCGCACGTCCTCGATCTTCTTGCCCACGATCTTCAGCGCGTTGATGAGCGCCGAAAGAACCACGATCGCGGTGCCGTGCTGATCGTCGTGGAAAACGGGGATGTCGAGCTCGGCGCGCAGGCGCTCTTCGATTTCGAAGCAGCGAGGAGCGGAGATGTCCTCCAGGTTGATGCCGCCGTACGCGGGGGCGATCGCCTTAACGATGGAGATGATCTCCTCGGTGTCCTTGGTGTCCAGGACGACCGGCCAGGCGTCCACGCCGCCGAACTCCTTGAACAGGACGGCCTTGCCCTCCATGACGGGCAGGGCGGCCTCGGGGCCGATGTCGCCCAGGCCGAGGACGGCGGTGCCGTCGGAGACGACCGCGACCGTGTTGGCCTTCATGGTCAGCAGGTGGGCCTTCTGGGGCATGTCGTGGATGGCGGTGCACACGCGGGCGACGCCGGGCGTGTAGGCGCGCGAGAGGTCGTCGCGGTTACGCAGCGGCACCTTGGAGTGGATCTCCACCTTGCCGCCCATGTGACTCATGAAGGTCTGGTCGGCGACCGAATCGGCGATCACGCCGGGCAGCGCGGCGATGGCATCGCGGACCTCGCGGCGGTGCTCAGAATCGCGCATGTCGCACGTCAGGTCGATGACGATGCGCCCGCGGTCGGAGTCGGCCACGTCGAGGCCCTTGATCTCCGCTCCAGTCGAAGAGACTGCGTCAACAATGGACGCGATGGAAGTCGTCTTCTCGTCCACCTCGATACGGTAAGAGGCGGTGTACGACGGCGATGTGCGCATGTCTGTCCTTTCGTCGGGCGCCCGGCCACAGTCGACCAGGCTGTCCTCAAGCGCTCATCCTAGGTAACTTTCCACTCCCCCAGGAAGGGGGATGCCACAACGTGGACACATGCGTTCGATCAGGGACGAGGCCGGGGCGCCTCCTCGGGAGACCACACGAGGCAGGGGCGCGCAGTCCGGAGACGACGACGGGGGCCGGGATCGCATCGATCCCGGCCCCCGTGACGTTCGTCAGGATGAGCCTCAGGCGCCGACCATCTCCATGATCAGCTCGCGCACGCGGGCGGCGTCAGCCTGCCCGCGGGTGGCCTTCATGACCGCGCCGACGAGGGCGCCGGCCGCCTGGACCTTGCCGCCCTTGATCTTCTCGACGATGTCGGGGTTGGCGTCCAGGGCCTCCTGGACGGCAGCCGTCAGGGCGCCATCGTCGGAGACGACCTCGAGGCCTCGGGCCTCGACGACCTGCGTCGGATCGCCTTCGCCCGCGAGAACACCCTCGAGGGCCTGGCGCGCCAGCTTGTCGTTGATGCGACCCGAATCGATGAGCCCCTGCAGCTCGGCGACCTGAGCGGGGCTGACCCCGGCCTCGTCGAGGGAAACCTCGCGCTCCTTGGCGCGACGCGAGATCTCACCCATCCACCACTTGCGGGCGGAGGCAGGATCGCAACCCGCGGCGACGGTGGCCTCGATGAGCTCGAGGGCTCCGGCGTTGATGACGTCGCGCATCTCCATGTCCGCGTACCCCCACTCGGTGCGCAGGCGGCGGCGCTTGGCGACGGGCAGCTCAGGCAGCGAGGCGCGCAGCTCCTCGACCCACGCCCGATCCGGGCGGATCGGAACCAGGTCAGGCTCGGGGAAGTAGCGGTAGTCCTCGGAATCCGACTTCTCACGGCCGGACGACGTCGAGCCGTCCTCCTCGTGGTAGTGACGGGTCTCCTGCAGGATCGTGCCGCCCTCGGCCAGGATCTGGGCCTGGCGCTGCATCTCGTAGCGCACGGCCGAGGCGATGCCTCGGAAGGAGTTCACGTTCTTCGTCTCGGTGCGCGTGCCCAGCGGGGACTCGGGCGTGGGGCGCAGCGACACGTTGATGTCGGCGCGCACGTTGCCGCGCTCCATGCGGGCCTCGGACACGTCCAGGGCGCGGAAGATGTCGCGCAGGGCCTGCACGTAGGCGGCGGCCACCTCGGGCGCGCGCTCGCCGGCACCCTCGATCGGACGTGTCACGATCTCCACGAGCGGCACGCCCGCACGGTTGTAGTCCACGAGCGAGTGATCCGCACCCTGGATGCGACCGTCCGCGCCGCCGATGTGCGTGTTCTTGCCCGCGTCCTCCTCCATGTGCGCGCGCTCAATCTGCACGCGGAACATGGTGCCGTCCTCGAGCTCGACGTCCACGTAGCCGTCGTGCGCGATCGGCTCGTCGGACTGAGAGGTCTGGAAGGCCTTCGTCAGGTCCGGGTAGAAGTAGTTCTTACGCGCGAAACGGCAGTACTCCGCGATCACGCAGTTCAGGGCCAGGCCGATCTTGATCGCGTACTCGACGGCCTTGTGGTTGACGACCGGCAGCGAGCCGGGCAGACCCAGCGACACGGGGGTCACGAAGGTGTTCGGGTCGCCACCAAACGCGTTGGGAGCCGCGTCGAACATCTTGGTCTTGGTGCCCAGCTCGACGTGCACCTCAATGCCGAGAACCGGGTCGAAGCGGCGCGCCGCCTCGTCGTAATCCATGAGCTCAGTCATCACTTTTCCTCCCAGTTAGCTGCGGGGCACTGACCCGCGACGTCGTCGCTGAGCGCCTCCACCAGGGACGCCACCTTGTACATGACCAGGTCGCCGCGCGCGGGAGCCAGCACCTGGAAGCCGATGGGCAGGCCCTCGGAGGACACCGCGTTGGGCACGTTCACGCCGGGGATGCCCGCCAGGTTCGCGGGGATCGTCGCGACGTCGTAGAGGTACATGGCCAGCGGGTCGGAGGTCTTCTCACCGAACTTGAAGGCCGTCTCGGGGGCCGTGGGCGACACGAGGACGTCGACCTGCTCGAACACCGCGTCGAAGTCGCGCTGGATGAGCGTGCGCACCTTCTGGGCGCTGCCGTAGTAGGCGTCGTAGTAGCCGGCCGAGAGCACGTGCGTGCCCAGGATGATGCGGCGCTTGACCTCGTCGCCGAAGCCGGCCTCGCGGGTGGCGGCCATGACGCGCTCAGCGGTCACGGGGCCCTCGGTGGGCTCGACGCGGATGCCGTAGCGCATGCCGTCGAAGCGGGCCAGGTTCGAGGAGACCTCGGCGGGCATGATCAGGTAGTAGGCGCCCAGCGAGTACTCCAGGTGCGGGCAGGAGACCTCGACGATCTCAGCACCGGCCTCGCGCAGCTTCTCGACGGTGGCGTTGAAGGCGTCGATGACGTCCTGCTGGTAGCCCTCGCCGCTCAGCTCCTTGACGATGCCGACCTTCAGGCCCTTCATGGAACCTTCCGCGGCGACGGACTCAACGGCCTCGGTGAGCGCGGGAACCGGCTCATTCAGGGAGGTCGAGTCGTTGGGGTCGTAGCCGCCGATCAGCTCGGTCAGGGCGGCCGCGTCAGCGACCGTGCGGGTGACGGGGCCGATCTGGTCCAGGGACGAGGCCATGGCCACCAGGCCGAAACGCGACACCGCGCCGTAGGTGGGCTTGGCACCGACCGTGCCGGTCACGAACGCGGGCTGGCGGATCGAGCCGCCCGTGTCGGAACCGACGGCCAGGGGCACCATGTAGGCCGCGACAGCAGCGGCCGAACCGCCGCCGGAGCCGCCGGGGATGCGCTCGGTGTCCCAGGGGTTCTTGGTCGCACCGAAAGCGGAGTGCTCGGTGGACGAACCCATGGCGAACTCATCCATGTTGGTCTTGCCGACGATGGGCAGGCCGGCTTCCTTGATCTTGACGGTGACGGTCGCGTCGTAGGGAGGCTCCCAGTCGCCCAGGATCTTCGAGGCGCAGGTGGTGCGCAGGCCGCGCGTCACCACGTTGTCCTTCACGGCGATCGGCACGCCCGCCAGGCGGTGCAGCGTCTCCCCCGCCGCGCGGCGCGCGTCCACGTCGGCTGCGGTCGCCAGGGCGCCCTCGCGGTCGACGGTGATGAATGCGTTGACGCGATCATCAATGGCGTCGATGCGGTCCAGGCACGCCTGAGTCAGCTCGACGGAGGTGATCTGGCCGGCGGCCAGCATGTCCGCCAGCTCGAGGGCGCTCTTCTTCAGCAGCTCGTTCATCAGTCCTCCCCCAGAATCTGCGGAACCAGGAACTGGCCGTCCTGGGCGGCGGGCGCCTGAGCGAGCACCTCGTCGCGGTCGACGGTTTCGCCCACCACGTCCTCGCGCCACACGTTGGTCAGCGGAATCGGGTGGGACGTGGCGGGAACCTCGGGTGTGGCGACCTCGGACACCTTGGAGACGGCGTCGGCGATCGCGTCGAGCTCACCCGCGAAACGCGTGATTTCCTCGTCGGTCAATGCGATGTGGGCCAGGCCCGCAACGCGGGCGACCTCGTCAGTACTAATGCGTGACATGTGTGGCATCCTACCCGTATGGCCTTTTCACAGCGACGCCAACTCACCAGGCAGACGTGGTCGATCGTCAAAAAAGCGGGAATTGCACTGCTCGCCGCCCAGGCGGCCGCAGTCGTAACCGTGCACGCGATCGACCGCATGCGCACCGCCCGTATCCCCGGTGGCGTGCACGGTTTCCCCACCTTGCCTCCCGCCGACACGCAGATCGGCGACACCGTGGCACGCACGTACACGGAGGGAACCTCCCTGTACGAGGACATGCTGGAGGCCATCGAAGGGGCAACGCATCACATTTATTTCGAGACCTTTATCTGGCGCGCGGATCGCTGGGGTCAACGATTTAAGGACGCTCTCATCTCTGCTGCCGAACGCGGCGTCGAGGTGTTCTGCGTGTGGGACGGCTTCGGCGTCCTCAACCAGGATCCGCGCTTCTACAAGTTCCCCGTGATGCCGCATCTGCACGTGCGCAAATTCCCGACGCTGCGCTCGGGCTTCTTCACCCTGAACATCCGGCGCACGGGCCAGGATCACCGCAAGATCCTCGTGGTCGACGGCGAGGTCGGCTTCGTGGGCGGCTACAACATCGGTGATCCGTTCGCGAACGAGTGGCGCGACACCCACGTGCGCATCACGGGCGAGGCCGTGTGGGAGCTGGAAAACGGCTTCGTCGACTTCTGGAACCATTTCCGCCCCGCAACCAGCCCGGAGCTGCCGGATCAGGGGGCGCGCGCGTGGAGCGCGGACGTGACCGCGCAGTTCAACCTTCCCCACAATCTGCTCTACCCGATCCGAGGCATGTACATCGACGCGATCGAGCGCGCGACCGACCGCGTGCTCATCACGACGGCGTACTTCATCCCCGACCGTGAGGTCCTCGGCTCCCTGATCGCCGCCGCCCGACGTGGCGTGCGCGTCCAGGTGCTGATCCCCGAGTACTCCAACCACATCCTGGCGGACTGGGTGGCGCGCCCCTACTACGGCGAGCTGCTGCGCGAGGGCGTGGAGATCTGGCTCTACCAGCACGCGATGGTCCACTCGAAGACGATGACCGTGGACGGTCGCTGGTCGACGATCGGCACGGCGAACATCGACCGCCTGTCGATGCGCGGCAACTACGAGGTATGCCTGCAGTTCTTCTCCCGCCCGCTAGCCGCGCGCATGGAGGAGATTTTCGCGAACGACCTGACGACGGCCCGCCGCCTGACGATCGACGAGTGGGAAAAGCGCTCGACCCTCACCCGCATCGGCGAGGTGCTGCTGGGCCCCTTCGAGCCCCTCGTCTGAGCCCCGGCCTCGTTATAGGCCGACGGCCGCTAGGCCTCCCTCGAGGAGGTCCGCGAACTGCTGCTCGGTGATGACCGGGACGCCCAAGGCCTCGGCCTTCGCGGCCTTGGAACCCGCGCCCGGGCCGGCGACCACGAGCGAGGTCTTCTTCGAGACCGAGCCCGCCGCCTTGCCGCCGCGCGAGGTGATTGCCTCCTTGGCGCCCTCGCGGTCGTATCCGGGCATCGCACCCGAGACGACGATCGTCAGACCCGCAAGCACGTCCGAGGTCGGCTCGGGTGCCTCGTCAGCCATGCGCACGCCCGCACGCGCCCACGCCTCCAGCACCTCCAGGTGCCAGTCGACCGTGAACCAGTCGCGCAGGGATTGGCCAGTTGTTTCACCCACTCCCTCGACGGCGGAGAGCTCCTCGACCGAGGCGGCGCGCAGGGCGTCCATCGATAGGAACTTCTCTGCGAGCGCTCGGGCCGCCGTGGGGCCGACGTGGCGGATGGACAGGGCGACGAGGACGCGCGCGAGGGGCTGGCTCTTGGCCTTGTCCAGCTCGGTGAGCATCTTCTCAGTGCCCTTGGAGGCTCGGGACTCGACCTGGTCAAAAACGGTGCCTGCGCGCAGCTTGCGGGGCTTGTAGGCCTTGGTCCAGAAGTAGCGGACCTGCTTCCAGTCCCCGGTTTCCTCGCCCTTCTTCTTGACGGGCTTCCACACCATGACGTCGCGTAGGTCCTCGGCGCGCAGGTCGAAGAGCGCGGCTTCCGTGCGCAGGATGGGGGCCTGCGGGGCGGGCAGGAGTTCGTCGGCCCGGGTGATCTGCTCGCCGTGGGGCAGCTCGCTGCTGCCCTCGAGGGTGAGGACGGTGCCGTCCTCCAGGGTGACGCTGTGGCCGGCGACCAGGTCGGCCACTACCTCGTCGCGATTCTTTTCGGGCTGGGTCATGGCGAGCGCTGACTCGTCGCCGAGGCCCTCCACGTCCAGGGCGCTGCGCCCGCCCACGTGGGCGAGGCGCTCGGTGATCTGCGCGGGGCACAAACCCTTGTTCGGGCAGCGGAGGTCAACATCACCCTCAGCTTCCTGAACGAGCGGGGTCCCACAGGAGGGGCACTCGGTGGGCATCACGAAGGGACGCTCGGAGCCGTTGCGCGATTCCTCAACCGGGGCGACGATCTCGGGGATGACGTCGCCGGCCTTTCGCAGGATGACCATATCGCCGATGAGGATTCCCTTGCGGGCGACCTCCTGGGCGTTGTGCAGGGTCGCACGCGCGACAGTCGATTCCGCGACCAGCACGGGTTCCATGACGCCGTAGGGGGTGACACGGCCCGTGCGGCCCACCTGGACGCGGATGTCGAGCAGGCGCGTGTGCACCTCCTCAGGCGGGAACTTGTAGGCGGCCGCCCAGCGTGGTGCGCGTGCGGTGGAGCCCAGGGAACGCTGCAGGTCCAGGTCGTTGATCTTGACGACGACGCCGTCGATCTGATGAACAAGGTTGTCGCGTTCCTCGTCGATCTCGGCGATGCGCTCTTCGATGGCCGTGCGGCCCGTCAGCACGCGGGTGTAGGGCGAGACGGGCAGGCCCCAGACGCGCAGCTGCTCGTACCAGCCCATCTGAGTGGTCGGTTCGGTGAAGTCCTCCCCGGCCTCGACGAGGCCGATGCCGTGGGCGACCATCGCGAGCGGGCGCTTGGCGGTCTCGGCGGGGTCCTTCTGGCGCAGGGAACCGGAAGCCGCATTCCGCGCATTCGCAAATTTTTTCTCATCAGCTTCTTCCCGAGCCTTATTAAAGGCCAGGAAATCGGCGACCGGGAAGTAGACCTCGCCGCGCACCTCGATGCGGGCGGGCACCGTTCCGGTCAGGGTCTGCGGGATCGAGGCGATCGTGCGGGCATTATCAGTAATGTCTTCGCCGACGTAGCCGTCGCCTCGGGTCGCGGCGCGCACGAGACGACCGTTCTCGTACAGGAGGTTGATGGAGAGGCCGTCGACCTTGACCTCGGTCGTCATCTCTAGGTCGGCGATACCCGTGGCCTCGGCCATGCGGGTCTCCCACCCAGCGAGCTCCTCGAGCGAAAACACGTCGTCGAGGGACATCATCTGAGCGAGGTGAGGGGCCGGAGCAAAACCCGAATCAACACCACCTCCCACAGTCTGAGTAGGCGAATCAGCTGTACGCAGCTGAGGGTAACGATCCTCAATTCTCTCTAACTCGCGGTACATCCGATCGTAGTCCGCGTCCGAGACAGGAGAATCGTTGTCTTGATAGTAGTTCTGACGTGCCTCGTTGATGCGGTCAACGAGGTCGTTGTAGCGGTCGCGGGTCGTCTCGAACGTGGAGTCAGCCATGGGGTCCATTCTTGCATTCGACGAGGCTGGCGGACCGGCGGGCAGGGCGCTTGGGCGGCGGAGGTGGCCATAGCCACATGGTCGCGCGGCGCAGTTATCCACAGGGGTTTTTCGGAGTCGCGGGTTATCCACAGGGCTTCTCGCGCGTCTTGATCGGCCGCGAGCGCCGCGGGATCGTTGGGGCATGAAGGATTCCGGTTGCCTCGCCCGTTCAGCCTTGCGCGCAGACGTTCACCTGGCCTGCGTCGCGGGCCCTGACGTCGGCGTCGTGGTTGCACCCGGCGCGGTCGGGCGCGCGGGGGTTGTTCCGCTGACGTGCGCGTCCGTCGCCAGGGAGCACCTCCGCTTGTCGACGCGGGAGGGTCGGGCCATCTTGCGCGTGTTGCCTGGCACCTCACCCGTACGCGTGCGCTTGCATCTGCCTCTGTGGCGCCGTTATCGGGAGGCTCGGCCGCTCCCTGCGGGGACCCGCATCCGTCTGGGGGAGGACGTCTTCGAGGTGCGGGGCCGACCTCGGTGCTTGGCGTGGCCTTCGGTTTCCGGGCGAGGCCGGGGATCACTGACGGGATCGTCTCTCCTTCGGGGCGCTCCCCTGGTCTCACTGCTCGTCATGGCCGGTTTTTTGTTGTGGAGGCTACGCTCGACTATCTCTCTCCCCTCCGTGCTCGCGCCGGCCTGCGCGGGCGTTGTACTGGTCGCGATCGCCGCCTCGGTTGCCCTGGGGTGGCGGGCACGCCGGCGTCGCCTGGGCTGGGACGGCGGGGCGCTTGCTCTGGTCCTTGCGGGGCTTCCGGCCTCGTCCGCTCCCCCACGCTCTGCGCGGGCCGCCGTGTGGCCGGGGCGGCCCACGCGCGTGGGTCGACGCGTGCAACTGTCGGCGTCCGCTGACGGTAGAGAGCTGGGCGAGTGCGAGGCGATCGGCATCGTCGGTGCCCACGCGTCGCAGTGCGCGCTGTGGTGCGCCGGCCAGATCGCCGCTCAGCTTGGCGGGGCGCGCGTGTGGTGGAACAGCGCCGCTCCCGTGCTAATTGGGCACGCGGGTGTGGATATCCACGTCAGCGACCGCGATTCCTGCCCGCACTGCACGCGAGACGTCGCCCGTCCGACGCTCCACATCGGATACGCCTCCTCGCTGTCGCTCCTTCCGGCCTGGTGCGCGCAGGTGTGCATCACCGATGACGAGCCCGTGAGCTCGCACTGGTGGTGGACCGTCACGCGGGCAGACGCGCGCGACAGCCTGCCTGCGCGGCTCGACTGGGACCCGTCCTCGGCGAGGGGACGCGGCGGTGGACTCAGCGTGCGGATCGGTGTCGGAGAGGAGGGGCCCGTCGACCTGGACCTGGTCGCCGACGGTCCGCACGCCCTCGTCGCCGGGTGCACCGGATCGGGTAAGTCAGAGGCACTGCTCGGGTGGCTCGCCGCTATCGCGCACTGCTACAGCCCCGAACAGGTCCGCTTCATCCTCATCGACTACAAGGGCGGGGCGACCTTCGCCCGGCTCGAGGCGCTCCCACACACTCAGGCGCTCCTTACCGACCTTGACGCCGGCGCCACGACCCGAGCGCTGGACGGGATCGCGTCGATACTCCAGCGACGCGAGGAAACACTCGGGATGCTCGGCTTCCCTGACCTCGCCACGTGGGAGAGCGCTCACGAGTCCGATCCGCTCAGCGTGACCGCTCCCCCGCCTCGTCTCGTCGTCGCGATCGACGAGTTTCGCGTTCTCGCCCAGGCCCACCCCGATTCGATGGAGGTCTTACTTCGCCTCGCCGCGCAGGGACGTAGCCTCGGTTTGCATCTCATCGCGGCCACCCAACGCCCCTCGGGCGCGGTGAGCGCACAGATGCGCGCAAACATGGACATTCGGCTGTGTCTGCGCTGCGTGAGCGCCTCGGACTCCACGGACATCCTCGGGGACGGACGCGCCGCCTCGCTGCCGCGTATCCCCGGCCGCGCTGTTCTGGCGGACGTGGGCACGATCCAGCTGACATACCTCGCCGACATCGCGTCGGTGGTCGCACGCTGCAACGCCGCGTGGCCTCGCTCGGGCACCGAACCCCTGTGGGCGCCACCCCTGCCCGAGGCGCTGAGCTGGGAGGACGTCGACGCCGCCGCGCAGCCGCTTCCCGATCACGCCGCGCAGGGGAACGAGGCCCGAGACGCGCTCCCTCGCGCCGCCGTGGCTCTCGGACTGGAGGAAGGCATCACACGTCACGGCCCCATCGTCTGGGACGGAGGAAGCATCCAGATCCAGACCAGCGCACACGAGGCGCATATCGCCGCGCACTGGGCGCTGTCCCTCGCGACGCGAATCGCACACAGCACCCGCCAACCTCTGCACGTCATCGGCGAGGAGAGCGTCGAAGGCGCAGCCTCCCAGCTGCCCGTGGACGCTCCCGGCGTCATCGACCTGCTGGAAGGCATCTGCGACCACGGACCCGCGGTACTGGCTCTCACGGATGCGCCGCAGCTGCGCTCCTATCTGTCTCACGTGCTTGCTGCTCCCCAGGCGGAGGCGCTGTGGACCTCACTCCTGGCCACAGCCCGGCGCGCCGGCATCGTCATCGTCGCCGCCTTCGCTGGCAGGTTTACCCCGTCCAGCGCGGCATTAGGCGCATTCTCGACGCGTATCGTGCGCGCCAGGGACGCGGACGAGGCCGTTCACGCCGGGATCGCGCCCGGGGAGCTGCGAGCTCTCGGAGAGGGACAGGCGCTCATCGTGCAACCGGGAGACAAGCCGCGCCTCGCCTGCATCCCTCGGCAGTCCGTTCGCCTGCACGGCGATTACCCGGCTGCCGAGGACAATTGGCACATCCCCTCCCCTCCGCAGGTCGCAGCGTTGGTCAGAAATACGCGCTCCCCCATTTTGATCGGCCCCACCTACAGCGCCCCCACCTGGGCTCGCTCACTGCCGTGGATCATCATCGGACGCAGGGACGACGCCCGGATCATCGAGGCCATCCATACCCATTTCGGATGGGAAACGCCAAAGATATCTGACGTAATTCCCGAAGAAGCGTGGACTCGTATCACCAGATGGGACAAGCACAGGGTCCTCGCGCTCAACCCCACACACAACGTTATTCGCGCATTAATTCAACACTGCCACACGCCCCCACTCGCCCTGGCGGCACGACGGTGGGAGTCGACCTGCGGCGTGATCAGCGAGGGTGATACCGTGACCACTGTCCAACTGACCGTAGGGTCAGTTAATACCTAAGTCCCACCTTATTGGCCGGTCGTGAGCAGCCACATAGTGACATCTCCATTCCACTGTTGACACGACCTTGCGCGACTAAGATGACCTAGCGGACACTGAAAAAGAGTAAAAGAGAACCAGGCGCACAGGACGCGAGGAGCGAAAGACAGATCATGGATTGGCGCAGTAAGGCAGCATGCCTGACCGTAGACCCGGAACTTTTCTTCCCCATCGGGAACACGGGTCCGGCTATTACGCAGGTCGCCGAGGCCAAGGCCGTGTGCCGTGAGTGCGAGGTCGTGGGCATCTGCCTGCAGTGGGCCATCGACAACAACCAGGACTCCGGCGTGTGGGGCGGCATGAGCGAAGAAGAACGCCGCTCCCTCAAGCGCCGCGCCGCGCGCGCACGCCGCGCAGGCTGCTAACACGCCGCCGCGCCCGCGCGAGCCGCACAGACGATCAAGGCCGAGGATCCGCGATGGATCCCCGGCCTCGTTCGTTGATCGTTCACACCGCCCGCGCAGGGCCCCGATCAGGCGGGGTCCAGGTTGGCGTGGAGCGTCACGAGCGTGCCGCCACCCTCGCGAGGCGCCCACTCGATCGACCCCTTCAGCTCGCCGCGCACCATCTGATGCACGATCTGCGTGCCCAGGCCGCTCATGGGCGTGCCCGGCACGAAGCCCACGCCATTGTCTGCGACGGTCACTGTCATGGACGTTCCCTCGCGCTCGGCGCGCACCTCGATGAGACCGTCACGATCCGCGAGGCCGTGCTCGACCGAGTTGGCGACCAGCTCGTTGAGGACGGTCGCCAGGGCCTGAGCCTGATCGGCCTGAATGGTGCCAAAGCTGCCGGTCGTGATGACCTCGACGGCATGATCCGTGGACGCGATCGCGCCGGCCATGCGCACGATCGTGCGTGCGACCTCGTCGAAGTCGACGGACTCGTCCACGTTCTGCGACAGAGCGGCGTGCACGGTCGCGATGGCCTGCACGCGGCGCTCGGCCTCCGCGAGCGCCACCTTGACCGCTTCCTCGGAGGAGCGGCGCGACTGGAGGCGCAGCAGGGCGGACACGGTCTGCAGGTTGTTCTTGACGCGGTGGTGGATCTCGCGGATCGTCGCGTCCTTCGTCATGAGTTCCTGCTCGTGGCGGTGGACCTCGGACACGTCGCGCGTCAGGATGACGGCACCGAGGCGCTTACGCCCGTTGACGAGGGGCAGGGCGCGCATGCTGACGGTGGATGCGCGCGCGGCGATCTCGACGCGCCAGGAGGCGCGGCCCATGACGACGACCGCCATGGATTCTTCGATGAGGGTGCCGTCCCCGATGACTTCGGTGACCTCCTGAGCGAGGACCTTGCCGGTCACGTGCGTGCGGATGCCGAGGCGGCGCAGGCACGACACGGCGTTGGGGGTCGCGTGCTGGACGCGGCCCTCCGCATCCAGCAGGACGGCGCCGTCGAGGACTCGCGGGACGCCGTGGGAGGTGACCTGCGGGGTCGAGTCGTAGGGGTATTCGCCGCGCGCCATCATCTGGCACAGGGTGTCGGCCGCAGCAACGGTCCACCCCTCGAACCCGAGGGACAGACGCGGACTCGACAGGTTGGCCTCGCGCGTGACGACGGCGATGATGCGCCCGTCGTGGCACACGGGCACGCACGTTTCCATCATCGAGTAGGTGCCGGCCCATCGGGCGGCGGGCGAGCGCACAACCTGCCCGGTCTGCAGGGCGCGCCGCAGGTCGATTTCGCGGGCGGCGGGCAGGTGGAGGCCGATGATGTCGTCCACGTGGACGGTCGTCGAGGTCGCGGGGCGGCAGTGGGCGGCCGCGATGAAGCGTCCGTCGTCGGCGGGAAGCCACAGAACGAGGTCGGCGGCCGCCAGGTCGGCGAGCACCTGCCAGTCCGCGAGGAGGAGGTGCAGCCAATCGATGTCCTGCTCCGACAACGGCGTCGAAGAGGCTTCTTCAGCTAACTGCATGAGACTACGCATGCATCTACTCTAAAGGGAGAGGGGCCGCGAGGGCGGACCTTAGTTGTAAATGAGCGCCGGGACACGCTTCGGCGCCGCTTCTTTCGTCAGGAGAGCCATGCTATTCACGCAGTCCATTTCTTACCCGGGCACGGTCGACGAGGTCGTCGCCATGTACTTGACCCCCGCCTACCTGGAGCGACGCTTCGGCCAGTTTGTCGTGGAGGGGTCCCAGGCCGTGTCGGTGGAGGGCGACCGCGTGTCATTCGCGGGCACCGTGCGCCCCGAGCTGATCCCGGCGGCGGCTGCGCGCTTTGTCAAGTCCGATCTGCGCATTTCCTTCACCGAGGAGTGGACGACGAACGAGGCCAGGGCGACCTCGCGCACGTCCGTGACCGTGGACGGCGCCCCGGTGTCCGTCGAGGCCACGTCGATGCTCGCGAGCGCCGAGGGTGGAAGCGTTCGCGACGTGACCGGCAATGTGTCAGTACGCGTTCCGTTGCTGGGCGGACGCATCGAGAAGGAGGCCGTGGCACACCTCGGCCGCGTCGTGGAGCGCGAGCAGGCCCTGGCCGCGCAGTGGCTGAAGGAGCATCGCTGAGCTCGCGCTACGCTCTGCGAGGAACCCCGCCCGCCCGGCGTTGCATTTCGGGCGGGCGGGGTCTTTTCGCGCCACAATAGGTGTCATGAGTGATACCCCTAAGTCTCTGTACATGCAGCGTACGGGCGTGCGTCAGTACGTCGCCCGCAACCAGGACGGCGCCGAGATCCGCATCGGTCACGGCCCCGGCCTCTTCTCCCCCGGCGACCTGCTCAAGCTCGCGATCGCGGGCTGCAACGCGATGAGCTCGGATGCCCGCATGGCGGCTCGCCTGGGCGACAATTTCGAGCAGTTCGTCGGCGTGTCCGGTGACTACGACCAGCAGAACGATCGCTTCACGCACGTGGACGTCGAGCTGGTCCAGGACATGTCTGCCCTGTCCGACGAGGAGATCGAGGATCTCAAGCGTCGAGCCGATGCCGCAATCAAGCGCAACTGCACGATCGAGCACTCGGTCGTCGACCAGGCTCTGCCGGCCTCGCACACATGGACGAACGAGCGGATCAACTGAGGTGAGCGCCGTCGACCGCCAGTACGAGGACCTGCTGGCGCGCATTATGCGTGAGGGCACCCCCAAGGGTGACCGCACCGGCACGGGCACGCGTTCCCTGTTTGGGGCGCAGCTGCGCTACGACCTGTCGAAGGGCTTCCCGCTGATCACGACGAAGCGCGTGCACCTCAAGTCGGTGGTCGGCGAACTCCTGTGGTTCCTCTCCGGTTCCTCGAACGTGTCCTGGCTCCAGGAAAACGGGATCCGCATCTGGAACGAGTGGGCGGACGAGAACGGCGAGCTGGGCCCGGTGTACGGCGTCCAGTGGCGTTCGTGGAACGCCGGGGACGGCCGCCACATTGACCAGATCTCCCAGGTCCTCGAGACGCTGAAGACGAACCCGGATTCGCGCCGCATGGTGGTGTCCGCGTGGAACGTCGGCGATCTACCCGAGATGGCCCTCGAGCCCTGCCACGCGTTCTTCCAGCTGTACGTGGCCGACGGCCGCCTGTCGCTGCAGCTCTACCAGCGCAGCGCGGACATGTTCCTGGGCGTGCCTTTCAACATCGCGTCCTACTCGCTGCTCACCCACATGTTCGCCCAGCAGGCGGGCCTGGAAGTCGGCGACTTCATTTGGACGGGCGGGGACTGCCACATCTACTCCAACCACACGGAGCAGGTGACCGAGCAGCTGAGCCGCGAGCCGTACCCGTTCCCGCGCCTGGAGCTCACGAAGGCCCCCTCGATGTTCGAATATTCCTTCGACGATATTTCGGTGACGGACTACCAGCATCACCCGACGATCAAGGCTCCGGTCGCGGTATGACGAAGCTGGGAGCGATTTGGGCGCAGGATTGCAACGGGATCATCGGGACGGGCACGGCCATGTCCTGGCATGTTCCCGCTGATTTCCGGCACTTCAAGGAGTCCACGATGGGCTGCCCGATCATCATGGGTCGCCGTTCGTGGGAGGCTCTCGGGCGCGCTCTGCCGGGCCGCACGAACATCGTTATCACCCGCAGGCCCGGGTACGAGGCCGAGGGCGCTCTCGTCGTCTCCTCCGTCGATGAGGCGCTTCAGATTGCACGCGAGGAAACGGCGCGCACGGAGGCCCCCTACATCTGGATCACGGGTGGGGCTCAGCTGTACGCGCAGACCCTTCCCCTCCTGGACGAGGCCGTGGTGACCGACCTGGAGCTGGACGTGGCCGCGAGCGCTCCCGAGGGGTCGACCTTCGTGTATGCGCCGCCGCTGGATCCGGCGCTGTGGCGCAGGGACGAGGAGCGCAGTGACGCGCAGTGGCGTGAACGCTCGGGGGACGCTCGCTGGAAGGTGAGCACCTGGGTGCAGCGCTAAGCGACGCTCCCCCGTTTGACGTCTGTCCGGCAAGGCCCCGCGCATCGCGCGGGGCCTTCGTCGTAGGATGCACTGTGCCCTCTTCCCCTTTGCTGACGAATCCGACGCTGCGCGCGCTCGTGGCGATCGCGCTGTTTACGTACACGGCGCAGAACATGCTCAACGTGTCGATCGCTCCCCTGTCGCGCGCTCTGAACCTGCCCGAGTGGATCGTGGGCGCGGCCGTGTCCTTGGCGGCCGCCGCGGTGACGGCGCTCAGCCAGTTCTGGGGACGCCGCTCGATCGCCTGGGGGCGCAGGCGCGTCATCCTGTTAGCGCTGTTCTTGGCACTCACGGCGGGCACGCTCTTTTCGGCGGCCGTGTGGGCGCGAGCAGCCGGTTACATCGGCGCGTTCCTCGCGGCGGGGGCGATCATGGCGGCGCGCGGCCCCTTCTTCGGTGCGGCCGTCGCGGCGATCCCGCCGACGGGCCAGGCCCTCGTCGCCGAGGTGACCCCCGACGAGGCCTCGCGCGTCCGCGGCACGTCCGCTTTCTCCGGCGCGATCAACTTGTCCGTCATGGTCGGCTCCATCGTCTCCTCGGCGCTGGGCGCCTGGTGGATCTTCGGCCCCGTCCACGCCACCCCGATCTTCGTCCTCATCGCCCTGGCCATCGCCCTCGTCTGGCTCCCCCGCGACGGAGCATCCACGCGCCCGAGGAGGCGCCTGCCCCGCCTGACGGCCAAGGACACACAACCCGAGCAGGCGGCCCCGGCCTCGTCGACTGAATCGGCGAACAATAAAGCGAGCGAGGCGAAGGCCACCGCCGAGCTGCCCCCGCGCGTGCGGTGGACCGACCGGCGTATCGCCCCGTGGATCGCTTCGGTCTTCGGCATCTACTTCGCGAACGGCGTCGTTCAGATCACGATGGGATTCCTCGTCCAGGACCGCGGCGGACTCGATCCCGCGCCCGCCGTTTCCGTCACCGCCCTCATGCTGCTGGCCAACGCTGCTGGCGCCATGCTCATGCAGCTGATCGTCGTGCCGCGCCTGGGGTGGAGTCCGCGCAGACTGCTGCGCTCCGGCATGACGCTCGCCCTCGTGGCCCTCGCGTGCCTGACGATCGCGCCGTCGCTGTGGGGACTGGCGGCCTCGACGTTCGCGATGGGAGTCGCCTCGGGCATGGCCTCCCCCGGCTACTCGGCGGGCGCGTCCCTGGCGGTGAGCGCGCGCGAGCAGGGAGGCATCGCCGGCGTCATCAACGCGACCGGCGCGATCACGTGGATCGTGGCCCCCGTGAGCGCCACCGCCCTGTACGGCTGGATGCCGCTGTCCCCCTTCCTGCTGGCGCTCACGCTGGTCGCGCTGTCGTGCGCGTGCGCCTGGTGGCTCCTGCACCGGGCTAATCTCGAGACCCGCGCGCGCGATTAGGACGCGACTAGGACGAGTGCCCCACGCCTCAGTGGTCGTGCGGCGCTATCCTAGAGGGGTACGTAAGCCCTACGCGAAGGAGCCACCTGTGGCACAAGAAACCCGTACTGAAACCGACTCGATGGGCGCCGTTGAGGTCCCCGCGAACCGCTACTGGGGCGCTCAGACCGAGCGTTCGCTGCACAACTTCGACATTGGACGCAACACCTTCGTGTGGGGCCGCCCGATGGTGCGCGCCCTTGGCATCCTGAAGAAGTCCGCGGCCCTGGCCAACGCCGAGCTGGGCGAGCTGCCCGCCGATATCGCCGGCTACATCGCGCAGGCTGGCGACGAGGTCATCTCCGGCAAGCTCGATGACAACTTCCCGCTGGTCGTCTTCCAGACCGGTTCGGGCACGCAGTCGAACATGAACGCCAACGAGGTCATCTCCAACCGCGCCATCGAGCTCGCGGGCGGCACCATGGGCACCAAGTCCCCCGTGCACCCCAACGACCACGTGAACCGCGGCCAGTCCTCGAACGACACGTTCCCCACCGCCATGCACATCGCGGTCGTCTCCGAGCTGCACGACATGTACCCGCGCGTGCGCCAGCTGCGTGACACCCTGGACAAGAAGGCCAAGGAGTTCGAGGACGTCATCATGGTGGGCCGCACCCACCTGCAGGACGCGACCCCGATCCGGCTGGGCCAGGTTATTTCCGGCTGGGTTGCTCAGATCGACTTCGCCCTCGACGGCATCGAGTACGCGGACACCCGTGCGCGCGAGCTGGCCATCGGCGGTACCGCCGTGGGCACCGGCCTGAACGCTCACCCGAAGTTCGGCGAGCTCACCGCCAAGAAGATCTCCGAGGAGACCGGCATCGAGTTCAAGCAGGCCGACAACCTGTTCGCCGCCCTGGGCGCGCACGACGCGCTGGTGCTGGTCTCGGGCGCGCTGCGCGTCCTGGCCGACGCCCTCATGAAGATCGCGAACGACGTGCGCTGGTACGCCTCCGGCCCGCGTAACGGCATCGGCGAGCTGATCATCCCCGAGAACGAGCCGGGCTCGTCCATCATGCCGGGCAAGGTCAACCCGACCCAGTGCGAGGCCATGACCATGGTCGCCACCCAGGTGTTCGGCAACGACGCGACGGTCGGCTTCGCCGGCTCGCAGGGCAACTTCCAGCTCAACGTCTTCAAGCCCGTCATGGCCTGGAACGTCCTGGAGTCCATCCGCCTGCTGGGCGACGCCTGCGTGTCCTTCGATACGCACTGCGCGTACGGCATCGAGCCCAACTACGAGAAGATCCAGCACAACCTGGACATCAACCTCATGCAGGTGACCGCCCTGAACCGCCACATCGGTTACGACAAGGCCTCGAAGATCGCGAAGAACGCGCATCACAAGGGCCTGTCGCTGCGCGAGTCCGCCCTCGAGCTCGGCTTCCTGACGGCCGAGGAGTTCGACGCGTGGGTCGTTCCCGCCGACATGACGCACCCCAGCGCCGCCGACGAGTGATCCGCCCGTCGCGCTAGCGGCTGAGAGCACGGCCCCGACCTCGTTTCCACGAGGCCGGGGTCGTGTCACGCTGTCAGGTGCACCGCGCTCCTACTTCCAGGGGGTTGCCCCGACTGAGACGTCACCAAATTGAGCGTGAAAGTCCTTCCATGACATCGTGAACACCGCGCCGGCATCCCCGCCATCGGGCTTGTCATTCTTCCCCCATGGGTTCGCGAGCGTCACCCCGTTCTCATCGGCTCCCACAACCGTGTAGACGTGTTGGCCTGCCAATTTGATCTTTGTCGACTGCCCATCAATGGTGACGGTAATCTCGTTGTTCGGTGTCGCCCAGTCGGGCATAGCCTCAGCAACGACAGGCTTGCCGTTCCGGACCGCGTCGATCGCGGCTTGCTGTGCATATTTCTTTCCCAACAAGAAATCGTGGTGGAAAGAGGAGGGCTGTCCGCTGATCTTTTCCATCGTGTTTGTCGCGAATCTGCCCGAGACGCCACCGTGCGGGAACGCTGATTTTGTTCCTCCAGAGTGCGCTTTCACGAATGCCATTTCGAAGACTGCCGCGACGTCGATGCCGCCTCCCTTGTGCTTGTTTCCATTCGCCAGCACTTCTTTCACCAGGATTGGTTCGCCGCCGTTGAGACCCGGGAAACGCACGAGGAAACCATCCACGACTCCATTGGCGTCCTTGTGTTCTGTGATGAGGCTGGCCAGGTATGCACGCCCCTCCGGGGTGCGATCGTAGGCCTCGAGGGAAGCAAGCAGATGACAATCTCCGATGCGTCCCTGTCGCAACTCGATGAGGGACTTAGAGGAATCGCTGAGGGATGCAAAGATTGCGTCAATCTCGCCCTTCGTGAGCGTACGAGTATCGCCGAGGTCGGTCTCGGTTCCGTCGCTGTGTTTCTCAATATCTTCGGGCGTAAAGTACAGGGCTGCGCGCAGTTCCGCGGCAGTAACCGCGGCTTGTTCTTCGATGCCGTCACGCGCTTTGTCGTAACGGAAGGTCAGGAATGCGACGGCGGACGCATAATCAGCGTCCTCCGCTTCACGAACATCGTCTGGGAGCGCGCAATACTGGGCCCAGAGCTCATCCGCCTGCGCACGCACCTCGTCGATGATCCTCAGCTCTGCTTCGAGAACCTTCGTGTAGCGCAAGAGTGAGGCTGCTGCTTCCTCTGTACCACTCTCCCATATAGTGAGCTCGCTGTATTCCTGTTGACAGCTCCTATCGAAGGCATCGCGTGCTTTCCCCGTCCATCCCGAGGCCAGCCCAATCGCCGATGTCAGAGCAGGCCTGCGCATGCCTATGTCTTTGGCGCGCTGTGTCAGCTCGTCGTAGCACCCCTCGAGGGCCGCTACGTCGCCAGGAACTCTCGGGAACTTCGTACGAAAATCGCTCAGCATGGCGTCCTCCTTCCTCTCAGAGCTTCGCTCGGATCTCGCCGAAAATGTTTGCGTTCACGTCTTCTGCGTCTTCCGCGCTCCGCGCCGTCAATTCGACGGCGAGAGCAATGAGGTTCATCCAGTCGGTGGTCGCACGCAGACGTGATGTGTACGTGCGGGCAAATTCCGACAGGGCGGCGCTCACCATGTCGCTGCCGGTGTCGACGGAAGCTCGGCATTCGTCGAGTTCCACCTTCGACATGTTGTCGCGCACGCCAATCAGGGCGGTGGCAGCATTTTTCAAGTCGTCTGGATTCATTGCGTAGTCGCTCATTGCATCCTCCTTGATGTCTGAGATAACGGATCATCATAAGCGATGCCCGGCTAATCTCCAAAAACCGTTCGAGACTGAGAATGAGGGGATTTTAGAGGCCGTCTTTCTGGTAGCGCGTGCCAGTATCTCCCCTCCCTGAACCAAATACGCCGATCCCCACCAAATTCCGCACGTAATTCCCCGTGCAGAACTTTAAATCTTGAAATCAGATCGTTGAAATCACGCGGTTTTCTCTCCACCACAGGGGACGAACCCAGGCAAATTACGTGCGAAATTTTCGACACAAGTGAGCTGTTCAATGGCTGGGCATCCGCGCATCCCTCATCAACGTGCGTTGAGTCCTCGCTCGACTTACGGTGTGCACGATGGCCGACGTCCTGCCAGAGCCCGCGGAATCCTTCAGCCCTGGGCGCGCGCCTTCTTACGCATCTTCAGAATCGTCGAGGCGATGATGGAGAGCAGGAAAATGTTGAAGAGGATCGCGCCGACGCTCGGGGATACGAGCGTGGCGACGAGGCGCCCGACGGGGGCCGTGGCCGCGGCGGAGGCGCCGACGATGAGTCCGACGCGCAGGTCGACCATGCCATGGCGCAGATTGGTGACGGTGCCGGCGATGCCGGTGGGGATCATGACGAGGAGGGACGTGCCGCGTGCGATCAGGTCTCCCGCGCCAACGGCGAGTTCCATGCCGGGCACGATGACGGATCCGCCGCCCACGCCGACCAGGCCGGAGAGGATGCCGGCGCACAGGCCGACCAGGATCATGAGGGCGCACGAGGCCGGTGTCAGCGACACGCTTCCCTCTCGTGTGGGCACGTGCAGGTATTGGGAGACGATGACGAAGACGGTGAAGCCGATGAGGATCCAGGGCAGCGCGGGCGCGGGGAGGCGACGCAGGAGCCACACGCCGATCTGAGAGCCCGCGAGCGCGCCAACGACGAGGAGAGCGGCGCCCACCCAGGAGACCTCGCCGTGCAGGGCGTAGGTTCCCGAGCCGACGGCGGCGGTGACGATGATGGCGGCAAGCGACGTGGCTGAGGCGCGGCGCTGATCCATGCCCAGGACAGCCATGAGGGCGGGCACGATGACGAGGCCGCCTCCCACCCCGAACAGTCCGGAGAGGAAGCCCGCGCCCACGCCGGTGGCGATGACGAGGAGGATGCGGCGCAGGGTGAGGGGCTGGGAGTCGGTGTTGGCCATACTTCAACTGTAGTCTCGCGTCGGTTTGCGTTCCGGGACTGAGCTTCACCAGGCGCGAAACGGGTATCCATGCCCTGTTCATGGGCCCACGGTCGGGCGTAGACTCCTCGCATCGACGAAAGGAAAGCGATGTCCAACGTGTTGATTGTGTCGGGACACCCGCGCACCGGCGATGATTCGGTTGCGAATAAGACGATCTTGGAGGAGCTGGTGGTCCTGCTCCCCGATGCCGAGATTGATCATCTCGACGAGCTGTATCCCAACTACACGTTCGACGTTGAGGCAGAGCAGGCGAAGTTAGCCGCCGCTGACGTGATCGTGCTGCAGTATCCGCTGTGGTGGTACGGCTGGCCCTCGCTTCTGCAAAAGTGGGTGGAGGACGTATTCGTGCGAGGTTTCAGCCACGGCTCCCGCGGCACGGCACTGCACGGCAAGAAGCTGGTCGTGTCGGTGACGACGGGCGCCGGCGAGTCCTACTACTCCGCGCAGCCGGGTGGTTTCGACCGATTCCTGGCTCCTGCGATGGCGACCAGTGCACTGGTGGGCTTGGAGTACGTGGGCAGCCTGCCCCTGTACGGGGTTTCCTACGCGAATCGCACGGATGAGGCTGCGCGCGCCGATATGGTGGAACGCTCGCGCGAGCACGCGAAGCGCCTCGCGGAGTTCGTCTCCACCCCCTGAGTTTGCGCTCCCCTGCGGTCAGGCAGGACACACAACTCGGCCCTGGCCTCGTCAATATAAACGAGGCCGGGCCGTTTATCACGCTTGAAAACCCCGATAGGATGGGGGCATGACAGATGCGCGTGACCCACGAGGGATTGTTAACTTCTTCGTCCGATACCTGGTTCTCCACGTGATCTTTCTGGTCGGGCTGGCGCTCTCCTATGCCACGGGCCTGGCCCTCTTCTATTTCTTTGGTTTCGTGGGCTTCTTCACCTTCTTCCAGGTGTTGATAGCCGTCACCCGAAAGTTCCTCGAGAAGGCCGGATGGTGGAAGCCTGTCGCGATCGCGGGGGCCGTATTGTCCGACGTGGCGGTCCTGTGGTGGCTGGGTAGCATGCTGGAAGGCGCACTTGACGGCTCTTCTGAATGGTGGCTTGTGACTGCGTGGCTGCCCTACCACTTCGTCGCAGCCTTCTTCGCGTGGGGACTCCGCGAGATCTTCCACTCGTCGAGCCCACAAGAAACTGCCATGCCCAGCGCCCCTGCCAGTCCCGCCGAGCCGGACACTTCCGAGAACCCGGGCGAATCCAACGGTGCAGACGCCCCGACGGCCACCCCTGCGAGCGCGGAAGCAGACACCGACAAGCAGTAGTCCGTTTTCTCGGGAGCGGCTTCAGCTACTCCCCTGCCGCTAGACAACAAGCGAAAACCGGTCCCGACCTCGACATTACGAGGCCGGGGCCGGTTCGTCAGAGTCCTCCGAGTCCGGAGAAACGTTCGACCCAGGTCCGCAGGGCGTCAAGGACGCGCGAGCGGATGGCTTCGCGGCTGCCACCGCCACCGAAGCGGCGGGCAGGAGGGAGGATAGAGGACAGGCCGGTGCCTTCGTCGGGGACGTAGCCCTCTCGCAGGGAGTCGTACGCGAAGTCTCGCGCGCCCTCGCCGAGGCGTTCGGCGTCGATGATTGCGTCGAGTTCGCTGTCGCGCTTGGCGGCGATGAAGGACTCGAACTCTGTGGGAACGTCCCCGTTGAGGGACACTCGGCGGTAGAACTCTTCGATGAGGTCGCGTTTGCCGCGCAGGGCGGGTGATGCAGCGAGGGCGCGCGTGATTTCAACGGGGATTTCACGGTCGTCGCCGTCGCCGCGCTCACCCCGATGGTGTTCGACGAGCATGAGGATGTAGTCGACGTTGATGTCGACTTGCTTGACGAGCTCCATTTCGAAGACGAGCTCGTCCGCGATCGGTTCCTTCTCCACCTTCGAACGCTCGCGCGCCTCGTGATAGAGGTCCAGATAGACGCTCCGGTAGTCTTCGAGCTCGCGCGGGGCGATCGTATCGTCACCCTCGAAGTCGTCGAAGGACGTGAGGATGTTGCGCAGGCGCAAGACCTGCCCCATGAGGTCGATGAAGCGCTTCTGTTCCTTTTCGGAGGCGATCGATCCGATGGGCAGCGGGAAGTCGATACGAAGCTGCTCGATGATCTCCAGGTAGGTGGACAGGTACTCGCCGTAGGGGCGCAGGAGGACCTGGCCACGCGCCTCCTTGTTGCCGAAGAGAGCGATCGCGTCTTCGGTGGCCTGTTCAAGGTTGCGGAAGCAGACGATGTTTCCGTATGTCTTGACCGAGTTGAGGATTCGGTTCGTGCGCGAGAATGCCTGGATGAGGCCGTGGGCGCGCAGGTTCTTGTCAACCCACAGGGTGTTGAGGGACTTGGAGTCGAAGCCGGTGAGGAACATGTCGACGACGATGACCAGGTCGATGCGTCGTTCAGCGAGAGCCGTTGACAGGCTCGTGTAGTATCCCTCGAATCCCGAGGCATCGGTGCCGAAGCTGGCCCCGAACTGCTGGTTGTAGTCGGCGATCGCCTCGTCGAGGAAGGCGCGGTCGTCCTGGGAGAGGGCCGAGGGGTCCATGGATTCTTCGGCGAGCAGTCCGGTGCCCGGGGCCTCGGCGTTGGGCGCGTAGGAGTAGATGATTCCGACGCTGAGCCTGCGCGCCTCCGGCAGATCGGCCTGTTGGCGCTTGAACTCCTGGTAGTAGGCGCGGGCGGCCTTGATGGAGGAGGTAGCGAACAGGGAGTTGAAACCATTGACGCGCCGTTCCTTGTACTGGAAGGAGGCGTGCCTCTTCGTCTTTTGGTCAAAGTGTTCGAGGATGTAGGAGACCACGGCCGAGATGCGCTGCGGGTTCATGTAGGCGCTGTCGGTATCGATGCCTTCGACGTCGTGGTTGTCGATGCCGTCTCGCACGCGGAACGAGTTGAGGTAGTCGACGCGGAACGGCAGGACGGTCTTGTCCCGAATGGCGTCGACGATCGTGTAGGAGTGCAGCTGGTCCCCGAAGGCCTGCTCGGTCGTCCGTAGGTTTGCTTTGCCGGAGCTAGAGGCATTTTCCGCAAAGATGGGCGTTCCGGTGAAGCCGAAGAGGTGGTAGTTGCGGAAGGCTCGCGTGATGTCGGTGTGCATGTCGCCGAACTGGCTGCGGTGACATTCGTCGAAGACGAGGACGACGTGCCCGGAGTAGATGGCGTGCCCACGGTGGCTCTTGACGAAGGTCGCGAGCTTTTGGATGGTGGTGACGATGATCGGCGTGGACGGGTCGTTGATCTGGTTGGCGAGCTGGCGTGTGGATTGGTTGGCGGAGACGGTTCCTTCGGCGAAGGCGTTATATTCGCGGATGGTCTGGTGGTCGAGGTCCTTGCGGTCAACCACGAAGAGGACCTTGTCGACCCCTTCCATGCCTGCGGCGAGCTTCGCGGTCTTGAAGGACGTGAGGGTCTTTCCCGAACCTGTGGTGTGCCAGATGTATCCGCCGGCGGCGACGGTGCCCGTCTGGTTGTTCATGCTGGAGGTCTTGATGCGCTGGAGGATCGCTTCGGTCGCGGCGATCTGGTAGGGGCGCATCACGAGGAGTTCATCGCGGGTGTTGAGCACGCAGTAGCGCGTGAGGATTGCGAGGATTGTGCGCTTGGCCAGGAATGTGGCTGCGAAGTCGGTGAGGTCCGGAATCTGATTGTTGGCGGCGTCGGTCCACCACATGGTGAATTCGTAGGATCGCGCGTTGGCGGCGGCGACCTGCCGGCTTGTGCCCTGGTTTTCGGTGATGTGCTGGAGGCGCACGGTGTTGGAGTAGTACTTGGTGTGTGCGCCGTTGGAGATGACGAAGATTTGCACGTAGCCGAAGAGCCCGTCGCCGGCGCCCGCGTGGAAGGAGTCGCGCTGGTAGCGGTCGATCTGGTTGAAAGCTCGGCGCAGTTTTTTGCCGCGCCGCTTGAGTTCGATGTGGACCAGGGGCAGACCGTTGACGAGGATGGTGACGTCGTAGCGGTTGGAGCGCGCGCCCGTATCGATGGCGTACTGGCGGATCACCTGCACCTTGTTGCGGTGAATATTGGTCTTGTCGATGAGGCTGATGTTCTTAGTGCTGCCGTCGTCGCGGATGAGGACCTGCACGTGGCCCTCCTGGATACGTCGGGCTTTGGCGACGACAGGATTCCCAGCTGCGGAAGGAACGTCGACGATCGAGTGACGGTAGAAGTCCTTCCATTCCCGGTCACTGAAACGGTAATTATTGAGGGCCTCGAGCTGGACGCGCAGGTTCGCTTCAAGGCCGTCGCGGTCGTGGATGTCCACGTATTCGTAGGCTTGGGCGCACAGCTGTTTGATGAGGTCATCCTCGAGGGCGGCTTCGCTCTGGTATTCCTGCTCCTGGTCGCGGGTCGGGTGGTAGAGTCCGACGACCGTGTATTCGTCGGAGACGACGACGGGTTCGATGCGGGGGCGAGGTGCGTCGGTGGACACTCGCGTTCCTTTCTCTACGGGTCTCATTCACGAGGCCGGGGCTGGCACGCGGGAGGATTCCCTCCCGTCTGGTGACGTTGATCCGATGCTAACGTCACCCACCGTCATCTGCGTCCAGGCTGCACCGGGCAGCTCACGTCTGGAGGGTTCTGGGCGTTGCCTGGAAGTGTCTGACTGGCTACCATCTCTAGCAGGGCAAGGGCTGACATGGGCCCCTCGCACACCGAGGGGTGACCGCGAAACCCGACAAAACAGGGCCTCGTAATAGTCCACTCGTGGACGGCAAGCTGAAGTCACGCCCTCGTGTTCCTCTCGCGCACGCGCGAGGGGAACACATGTATTCGAGCGACTAGTTCAGAAAAGCACTAGCCGCAAACAGCGAAACCTGCACGTAATTCCCCAGCCAAGCTTCTACTGCCTGAAGTCTTTTCCGTGGAATATCAACGTCTAGAGAAATCAGGCTCTTCAGAGTTGAGTGTGGTTGGAGGCATCT
>KV835858.1 GCA_001838165.1 Actinomyces sp. HMSC035G02
GGGGTGGTTTTTCTTTCGCTTCTTGGTTCTTTGAGGCAGCACTGACGCCCACCATGCAGGACGCTACTCCACCGTGTTCTGTGAGAACGCCCCGAACGCGTGCCATGTGATCGAGGCACTACCAAGACCCCACCATTCTTTGGCATACTGAGGGGTGGAAATTATCCGCCACCACAGGAGCCATCCGTGCCTGAGCAAAACGTCCCCACTACAACTGAGCAGGCCCCGGCCTCGTCTGAAAGTGCCAGCAAACCGAGCCTGGGCCGCGTGATCGCCGCCTGGGCGGTGCACGCGTTCACCATCTCTGGACTCGCGTGGGCGACCTTGGCGCTGTTTGCGATGCTCGACAACAACATCCCCATGATGTGGCTCTGGTTCGTCATCGCCCTCATCGTTGACGGTGTCGACGGCACGCTGGCCCGCAAGGTTGGAGTCCGTCAGGTCATTCCCTGGTTCGATGGCGGCGTCGTCGACAACCTCGTCGACTACCTGACGTGGACGTTCCTGCCCGCGCTCTTTATGGCGATGTACCTGCCGTTTGGGCCCAAGCCAATCCCCGTCATCATGATGGTTGTCATCATCGTTTCCTCTGTGTTCTGCTACGCGAACGATGGAGAGAAGTCGAATGACAACTACTTCGTCGGCTTCCCGGCGGCGTGGAACTGCGTCGCGATTGTCATGTACGTGCTTCAGACTCCGGCATGGGTCAATATCGCCGCGACTATCTTCCTGGCGATTATGACCCTCGTGCCGCTGCACTACACGCACCCGGCGCGCGTGAAGCGTTTCCAGATCCCGAACATCATCGGTGCGGCCGCGTGGATCGTTGCGTGCGCGTACCTGGTGGTTGTTTACCCGGTCCAGCCTCTGTGGACCCTGATTCTGTTCTGGGTTGGCGGTGGCTGGTTCATGATCGCCGGCTTCATCCGCACGGCGACCGGCGAGGACAAGTAGCCCTCGCGCCACGAACGAATACAAACGTCCCCCGGGTCTCGCACTCGGGGGACGTTTGTTGTTGGCGGATCCGTTGTCATGCAGGCGGGGTTGTCGCCGCGACGTCGACGAGGCCGGGGCGGGGTGCGTGGTGATGGCGCTGTTGTGGGGTGGCTGAAGCACACATAGCGACGAGGCTGGGGCAGGTCGCGTTGTAAACACGCGCTATGCGGAGGCTGCGCCGGAGTGGTGAACGTCGGGGTCTGGCGGCGGCAGGGAGTACGCGGTGGATTTGTAGTGTCCGCCGTCACCTGTTTCCAAAATTTCGCATGCAATTCGTTTGGGTGAAAATTCAATAATATCTGAAAACGTTGCAATTCCAACGGTATGAATTCATATGTTGAAATATCTCGAGGGGAATTGCATGCGAAACTGCGGGACGTCGCGCCGTCAGCCCGCTCAAGAGTCGCACGTAATTCCTCCAGGACCTCATTCGCTGACAGCTCAAAAACCGCGGAATATCAACGATCTGATTTCAAAATCTGCAGTATCCTCGGGGGAATTACGTGCGAAATTGATGTGGACTGGTTTCGAGACGCGGCGCCGGGCGAAGCGAGGTTGTCAAGTTTCGTGGGCGGGGCCTTCGGCGCAGGAATATCAGCGGGTGATAAGTGCATGGCGCTCATGATTGCGCGGGCTGTCGTTAGGCACTGCGTATCCGGATAGGTAACGAACATCCGGATAGCTTAATAACCTATCCGGATGTGCATAACCTATCCGCGTGCGCACAACCTATCCGGATGATGCGCCAACGGTGGGGCTGTGGGGCCTGGCTGCGCCGCGCGCGTATCAAGCAACCCGCCCTGCGGAATCGTCACGCAACCCGCCCCATGCAAACAGCGAGCCCGGCTCACGCGAGCTGGGCAGTCGCTGCTGGCAGCGCATCAACTGTGCCCTACTCCGCGAGGCCCTTTTTGACGGCGCGGTCGCGCTGGTAGCGGAAGACTTCGAGGAAGATGCCGCCGAAGAAGATCAGCGCGATGGCGGTCCATACGCCCGGGGGTGCGTGGCGTCCGTACATGAGGAAGTACACGTAGGGGGCGAGGAAGGTGACGGCTGCTGTAATGGCGCCGACGACGCGGTGCCAGAGTTTCTGGCCGGCGACCATCTCGATGAGGCCCCACGTGTAGGGGATGGCGGTGATCATGTCGATGGCCCAGAGGATGCGCCAGTCGCCGCGGAAGTGGGGGACGTACATGACGGGCACGGCCCGTGCCATCGAATACACGAGGACGACGACGTAGGCGATGAACTTGGGGTTGCGGCACAGCCGCAGGAATGCGGAGCGTTCGATGATGGAGGCGCCGACGGCCCGGGAGGCACGGGTGGCGTGCGAGGCAGTGGAGAGCGTGTCGAGGCCGGCCATGGCGACCCGCATGAATTCGCGCTGCTCGTCGGTGCCGTCCGCCCACGCCTCGAGCAGCGCGAGGGGGGACAGGGCGATGGGGGTGTGGCCGTCGCGCGGCTGGCCGGCCTCGTGGATGACGCCTTCGCCCATCGCCTCGTGTAGGCGGGGGAGCTGCTCGGTGGGGATTTCAGCGATCCATAGGCGGACGCGGCGTTGGATGGCGTCGTGGAGTTCGTGGGAGAGTGCGTGTCCTGCGGCGGAGTGGGGGGAGAAGCCTTCGGCGGCGATGTCAGCGAGGGCGCCGGGGTTTTCGACGATGCGGGTCGTGAGGTCGCCGGCGCGGTCGACGCCGGAGACTTTGATGATGGTGGCAGCGTCCCACTGGTAGCTGCGTGCGATCTCGATGTCGAGGATCGAACGCAGCGTAATCAGGGAAGCTGTGTCGGTCACGGGTGGCCTCTCGTCGGAAGTTGGATGTCTCCATTGTGCCTGACAAGGCGGTCGGAATGCACGCCCGGGGGCGGGTTGGCAGCGCCGCGTAGAATCGGAGTATGGCGAAACGACGTATTGACCCCGGTGAGGGGATGGTGGCGCTGCGTTCGTGGCGCGGCGCCGTGGAGCGTGGCGAGGAGCCTGCGCGCACGGTGGTGTTGACGGCGGTGCGCTTTACCCTCGAGGAGCTCGGCATCTCGCATCCCGGCCGCGCGGTCGAGGTGCGCGTGCCGCCCGCCGGTGCCGTGCAGATCCTGCCGGGGACGACGCATCGGCGCGGTACGCCGCCCGCCGTGGTGGAGACCGATGCGCGCACGTGGCTGTCGCTTGCGTGCGGCCTTCTCACGTGGGACGAGGCCGTGGCCACCTCTCGCGTCAGCGCGTCGGGGGAGCGTACGGACCTGGGGCCCTTCCTACCGCTCGTGTGAGCGCCAGGGGAGGGCGGCGGCCTGTGGGGTTCAGGCCTGGAGCTGGGGCACGCCGAAGCGGGCCTCGAGCTTAGGGGCAAGCCACTTCTGGGAGCCCTTGTACGCGTAGCGCTGGGCGACGGCCGCGATGGCGGCGGAGGTGGCCGCGAAGAGGACCAGCGATGCGAGGGTGACGTCGTCGGAGTCTTCGGCGGGGATGGGGCGTCCGGTGGCGACCTTCCAGCCGGCTTCGAAGACCTTGGAGGCGGCGAAGGCCGCTCCGGCGATGACGGCGGTCGTGGCGAGCTTTTCGATGGTGGCTGAGTCCATGGTTGCCTCCTGGCGTGGGGGTGTGGTTGTCCCTGTGCGCGTGCGCACGCTTCCATGATGCCCCACGCGGCGCTCTTGCGCGAGGCCCACAGGTGCCCTGTCTTATGCTTGAACGGTAGTGTTCCCGTCTGAAGGATTCCTTATGGCTCGCGCCCGCTCTGTTTTTGCGTTGTCTGCCCTCGTTGTTGCGGCGACGACGGTGGCGGCTTGTACGCCGTCCGTGTCCTCGAGTGCGCCTCGGGATCCGTTTGCGTCGCCGATCGTTCCGGGTCAGAGCGCTCGTGCTTCCTCGGGGACGGCCGGGCATGGGACGATCGACGCACCCACTCCGCGCAGCGGCTCGGGCACGGTGACCGTCGCCCTGGTGGGTGGCGCGCAGCTGCCGATGGAGACCGCGCAGGAGTTCACGAAGGCGACGGGCTTCACGGTTGCGGTGGTGCCGGTGGATGGCGTGGACGCGCTGTCGAAGGCGGGCGCTGACGTGGTGCTTGGCCTGGATGGCGCGGACGCCCTGCAGGCGACCGCGGCAGGCACGATCGCGGCTTCGGCACCTCAGGATACGGAGACGATTGCGGGCACAGTTGTGGATGGTGCCGCTGCGGCGATCGCCTACGGGCGCGACGACGTGTGCGTGATCGCCGACAAGTCGTGGATGAGCGCGAACGGCCGCCCGCTGCCGACCTCGTTTGGCGATCTGACTTCTCCGCGCATCCGCGCGCTGCTGACGGTCCCGGACCCGGCCTCGTCGTCGGTGGGCCGCGCTTTCGTGCAGGAGGCCGCTGCGCAGACGGGCGAGGGGCTGGGTTCCTTCGCGCAGTCCCTGAACCCGCGCGTGGATTCCTCCCTGGGTGGTGCTGTTGCCGCGTGGACGGCCGGCGCGCACGTGTCCGAGGGGTACCTGTCCGAGGTCGTGGGAGCCTCCGCGGGTTCTTCTGGCGCGTATCCGCTGATCGTGGCCCCGCGTTCGCTGGCGGCTGCGGCGGCGACGAACACGGGTGCCGATTCCTACGGGACCGCGATCTCTTCGACGTGCATCGCTCGCATCATGTACGCGGCCCCCACGTCCTCGCCCGCGTCGGACGGCGCGGAGTCCCTTATCGCTTGGCTGCAGGGTGAGGCTGCGCAGCGCTCCCTGGCGACGACGGGCGCCGTCTACCCGATCGATGGTGTGCTTGCCGCCGACACGAAGGCCGGCTGGCTGATGGGTATCACCGGTGATCCGATCGTCGCCGACGAGACCGTCGGTTCTCTCGATGCGATGAGCGCCTGGCTGGCCACGTGGTCATCGGCGCTGGCCTCCCCGGCGCCGACCGCGCCGAGTACTCCCGACCCCGCGACGGATCCGGGCACGCAGGACGCAGAACCCGAGCCGGCCCCCGCGGATAACCCCGCAACCGACACGGGATACGAGGATTCGGGCGACGACGAGGAGTAATCCCCGCCGGACGCAACATTTCGGAGTCAGCCTCGCAGCATTGCGGGGCTGACTTTGCATTCCTCCCCGATGCGCATGGGAGCGATGAGGCCCGCTTCGCGCAGCTCGAGGAGGCGCGGCACGGTGCGCTCGACGACCTTCCACGGGTCGATCGTGTTGAGGTAGATGCGCGTGCCGCCCTCGAAACCGGCGAGCGTCGAGATGCGCCACTTGAGCAGGATGCGCCAGCGCATGGGCGTGGACACGGTGGGTGGGCGGTGGTACCACTCCTCGTTCGCGGGCACCTCCACGCCCGTCGCGGCGTGTGCCGCGTGCAGGATGTCGGAGATGCCACGCATGGCCTCGGGGCTGACCTCCCACGGGTTCTTGGGCTCGCCGAGGGGCCAGATCGCGATGCCGGGGAAACGGTGCCCGAACCCGGCCAGGGCGACGGCGTGCTCGTTCTGGGCGATGAGGAGCTTGCGCGTGGCTGCGACCGTGAAGATCTGGTCGTAGATGTCGGGCTGGGCGCGCAGGCGCTCCAGCTCGGCCTCGGTCTGCACGGACATCTCGTCGATCGCGACGAGCTGCTTGTGCAGGTGGTCGAAGGACGCGCCCGCGGGGCGCAGCCAGTTCTGGAACGTTGCCACGTAGCGCACGGCGGGATCCAGATCGTACAGGTTGCGCATCGAGCGGGCCGTGTACGCGGTGTACTGCTCGTGTTCCTCGGGGGTGAGGGTGCCGGAGCCGGCCAGCTGGTGGGCTTCGGTGGCACCGTCGACGAAGTGGCGCCTGCCGATGATCAGGTCGTGGCCGCCGGAGAAGAAGCCGTTGGCGTACTGCAGGCGCGCGGTCTCGCTGGTGGCCGCGAACTCTCCCTCGCTCATGCCCGAGGCCAACATGCGGGCACGCACGACGTTCATGACGTGCTCGTAGCCCGCGTCCGAGGCAAGGTATTGGGCCATGCGGCGACGGTCGTCCTCGGAGGGGACGTGCCCGTGGTTGAGATGCCAGTAGTTGTAGGAGACGATCTCGAAGAGGTTGGGGATGCGTCGGAACTCGGCGACCGTGTCACCGAGCTGATCGGCGCCCAGGGCGTTCAGCTGCTCCCAGGAGCCGTCCTCGTGGCGCACGAGGCGCGACTTCTCGGGCGGGGTCTCGAGGTAGCGGCCGCAGCAGAACGCGCAGTGGTGCCCGTCGGCCTCGTGGTCGATCGGGTTGTGGTCCGCGTGAGGTGCGGTGAGGGGCCGGTTACCGCGGCCCGGGACGGTCCACACCTCTGTGCCCGTGAGCAGGTTCTGCTGTTTGACGGTGCCGTCGGCCAGTCGGACGATGGCGCGGTCGGCGCGCGTGAGCTTGGAAGCCATACCTGTATCGTACCCGTCCTCAGAGTCGGTCCATCGTCGCCGGATGCGATCCCATGCGCCCGGCCTCGCCGGCGTCGAGCGCGTCGATGCGCGCGGTCTGCTCCGGGTCAAGCGAGAAGGAGAACACGTCGAAATTGGCGGCCATGCGCTTGCGGCTCAGGGTCTTGGGGAAGACGACGTGCCCGCGATCCAGCGCCCAGCGCAGCGCGACCTGCGTCGGCCCCACGCCGAGGCTCGCGCCGATCTCGATGAGCGTCGGGTCGGTGACGGTGCGCCCGCGCGCGAGGGGAGACCAGGCCTCGAACACCATGCCGAGGCCCTGGGCGTAGGCGCGCAGGGCGGCGTTGGGGAAGAAGGGGTGGGACTCGACTTGGAGGACGTGCGGGGGAACGGTCGCAACCGCCCGGACTGCCTCGACGTGCTCGCGCTCGTAGTTCGACAGGCCGATCGCGCGTGCGCCGCCTGCGTTGTATGCGTCCTCGAGGGCGGGCCAGGGCAGAGCGACGTCGCCCCCGTAGAGCGTGGGCAGCGGCCAGTGCACGAGGAGGAGGTCGACGTAGTCGGTGCGCAGGTCCTCGAGGGAGCGCTCGATGGATGCGGCGGCCCGCTCGGGCTCGTGGTTGGAGTTGTCGACCTTGGTCGTGACGAACAGGTCCTCGCGCGCGATTCCCGATGCCTCGAGCGCGGCCCCGACCTCGGCCTCGTTGCCGTACATCTGAGCGGTATCGATATGGCGGTACCCGACTTCGAGGGCGCGGCTCACCGCGTCGTACGTGTCCTCGGGCGTGACCTTGTAGGTGCCGAAACCGAGAACGGGGATGGGCGATCCCGTCGGAAGCATAAAGGTCGGGATCGGGGACGAGGCCGGGGCGGGGCCTGCGGGAAGCGGGGTGTTCATCGGTGAATCCTCCTAGTCGTTCCCAGTGTAGCCTCCTGCACGCGTCCGCGGTCACCGCCGTCCGCGGGCACCGGCGGTGCGGATGTCGTAGCGTTGTCCTCGTTTGAAAGCCGCGCGCGGTGCCGGCGAGAGTGCAGGAGGAATCATGATTAATGCCTACGAGACGGAGGACGGCGTCGTCTTCGATATGAGTGGGCTGGAGTGCGAGGCGCTGCGCTCATACGCCGACGGGCTCCTTGCCGACCCCGCGCATCCTTTCGTTGAGCTGCTGCGCAGCCAGGGCCTCGTCGTTGGTGATACTCCCGTCCCGCACCTCGCCGCTCTCCTTCAGGCGTTCTCGCAGGCGACGAAGGTGCTGACCGCCTGGGTCGTCGCTCCGGCTGGGTGCCGCCGATCCACCTTCTTCGTTGGCCCGCGCTCCGTCGCGGTGTTGCGATGCGACGACGGGCTGCTACTTCCCGGCGAGGATGACCCGTTGTCGGTGTGGGTGGTCGACTCCGCGCAGCTGCGCGACACGTTCTTCGAGCTCAGCGCTATCGGTGAGCCTTCCGGCGAGGGGATTGTGCCGACGGCGGTGCCGACGACGCTCTTCGGTGCCCTCGAACGGGCGGAGGTGACGGAAATACTCGTGGAGGTACCCAAGGTCGCTCGCGAGATTGCCGAGGTGATTGATGTCGAGGTCGACGAGGTGACGGGGACCTTCTGGGCGGACGTCGCGGATGACGCGTGGGTGGGTCTGGCCGTGCGGGTTGTCGATGCGGTGGAGTACCCGAGCCTGGAGGGTGAGAGCTGGCGATTGGTCGCCACCAGCGAGGAGGTATGCGAGGTGCTGGCCGGCGTTGAATTCACCGAGCTGTATCCCGACGAGGTGCCCTTGCTGGCGGATAAGGATGGCGAATTCTGGGCGGTTGCTGCGCCTTCATCGCCGGGGGTGCTCTGGGAAGATATCGAGGATGTTCTGTCCGAGTAGTCCAACTCCTGAACCGCAGATCTCACAGTCTGAGAACGTTGGGTGACAAATTATTTCTGTCCTGGCGGTCAGTCGGCCTGCTTGCAGTGTTTTTCCCGGTTTTGGACGCCCGTCGTCCTCTCTTTTGAGGGATCTGACCGCCTGAGTAGGGAAGCGGCGAAATGTCGCTGAAAAACCCGTGAATGGCGTCTGCAATGTGGTTGGCACTTAAATTGGTATAAAGGTCAATATCTGCGATATAGCGCGAAAATTCGGGGACTCCTGTCTAACCAGACGGTAGGCTTTATGTTAGGTAACCCACCGTCAATTCCCCGCTCTAAGAGCAAAATTCGCGTACGATAGATACTGTTCAACCACGATCGTCTACACGTCCAGACAACGAACGGAGAGTTATGTCGGTTCGCAATGCCCTGCTGGCGCTTGTTGCGCAGCAGCCCGCCGGTGTCTACCGCCTGAAGCAGATGTTCGAGGAGCAGACGTGCGGAGCATGGCCGCTGAATATCGGCCAGGTCTACCAGACGATGCAGCGCCTCGAGCGCGACGGCCAGGTTGTGTCTCACGCTGAGACCAACGCCGGCCGTGATTCCGAGGTCTTCGAGCTGACTGAAGCCGGTCGCGAGGTCCTCAACGCCTGGTGGTCCACCCCCGTTCCCCGCGAACATCCCGAACGCGATGAGCTCGTCATGAAGCTCGCCGTGGCTGCCGCCGATCCCACGGTCGACGTTGAGGCCATGATCCAGACCCAGCGTCGCTCGACCCTGGGCTCCCTGCGTGACGTCACCCGCCTGAAGGCTTCGGCCGACGAGGGTGAGCTCGCGTGGAAGCTCATCCTGGAGCGTCACATCTTCGACCTCGAGGCCGAGCTCAACTGGCTCGATCACATCGAGTCCGGTGCCGTTTCCGAGGCCGCTCGTCGCGCCGCCTTCGCCGCTGCGAAGGGTCGCTCGATGAACTGGGCCCAGACGGAAGCCAGTATTTCGGAGCGTGCCGGGGTGCGATGAGCCAGCCTGTGCCGCTACCGATCAGGATGGCGGGTGTCGGACATGAGTTCGGCGCCGACGGCGTCCGAGTGAGAGCGCTCGACGGGATCGACCTTGAGGTCGCCCCCGGCGAGCTTCTCGCTGTTATGGGCCCCTCTGGATCCGGCAAGTCGACCCTGCTGTCGATCGCTGGCGGACTGGAGCGTCCGACGCATGGAAGTGTCTTCATTAACGGCGTCGATATGGCCACGATGGATGCGGCTCACCGTGCTGAGGTGCGTCGCCGTTCCATCGGTTACGTCTTCCAGGACTACAACCTGATCCCGTCCCTATCGGCCCTCGAAAATGTTGAGATGCCGCTGCAGCTGGATGGGGTCAGCCCGTCGAAGGTGCGCGCGGCCGCCATGGCTGCCCTCGAAGAGGTTGGTGTCGCCGAGCTTGCTGATCGCTTCCCCGAGCGCCTCTCGGGTGGTCAGCGTCAGCGCATTGCGATCGCCCGAGGCCTCGTGGGTAACCGCTCGGTCATTCTTGCGGATGAGCCGACGGGTGCGCTCGACTCGCACACGAGCGACCAGATCATGTTGGTGTTGCGTGACCACATTGATGCGGGCGCAGCCGGTATCCTCGTTACTCATGAGGCCCGAATGGCCGCATGGGCGGACCGCACAGTCTTCCTCCGCGACGGTCGTATCGTCGACCGCTCGCGCGGAGACTCGCTGAGGGATTTGCTGGCTGACACTGCACCAAGGATCTGATGAGTCGACTCAACACACGAATGAGGCGATGGGGAGTAGTACTCCGCATCGCCTCTCGTGATGCGCGTCAAAGCCTGGGGCGCACGCTGACGGCGGTTTTTCTCATCTCGCTGCCGATCATTATCGCGATCGGCTCGATCACCTTCTGGGACGTGACGACCTCCCAGCGCTACCAGGCAGCGTCGTGGCTCGGCCACCGTTCCGACGTTCAGGCGGTCACCCTGCACCGCTCGTCGACGGCCATCGAGCAAGACATCACTGCCGACTTTCTATCGAAGACGGCCTCTGACGAGGAAGTGACGGTTACCCAGAGCACCCTCACCGACTGGGTGCCGGCGGGGGACCAACTGATCGCCGTCGACACCCTCTACCAGCTCCGCCTCACGACGCAGGACGGAACGGGGTACACGGTCGACTCAGGCACTCAGACGGCCACGCTAGATGCTCCACGCGTGAATGCGGGTGGAAAGAGCGGTGCGCTCGCCGCGAACCACGCCGTCATTTCGGACGACGTCGCGCGGGCACTCAAGGCCGAGGTGGGCGATACGCTCACCCTGTCGCTGACTGTCGCCAAGGATCGCACCACTCAGGCGCTCACGGGAAGCGTCGTCATTGACGAGATCATTCCCGGTACGAATCGGGCGATCATCGGTGACGGCACGATCGAAATTGACCGTCTCGCGGTGGCGGGGCGTACTCAGACTGCCTGGTTCGTCACCGGCCCGACTCCGGTGACCTGGGACCATGTTCGTCAGATCAACCAGTCGGGATTCTCCGTCGTGTCGCGACAGGTACTCGCTGATCCGCCGGACGTTTCGGCTCTGCCCGCCCAGTTCGCTCAGTACGAGGGCCCCCAAAACAATCGTGCTACCAACCCCTGGCAGTACCTTCTGCTGGTCGCAGGCATCCTCCTCATCCTTACCGAGATGATCCTGCTCATCTCGCCGCTCTACACAGTCGCCCAGCGATCGGTCATGCGAACGGCAGCGATGATCGTCGCCAACGGCGGCGACCAGTCCGACGGTCGTCGCCTGACGATCGCCCACGGCCTCGTTATCGGCCTGTACTCGGGGCTTGTCTCCGCCGTGCTCTCCGCCTGCGGCATGGTGGGCATCGGCATCTGGTCGGGCCTCGGTATCGGTATCGTGCCGTGGTGGCCGCTGGCCCTGTCGGTGCTCCTGCCGATCCTGCTGTCCCTCATGGCGTCGGTGTCGCCGGCGCACACCTCGTCGCACATCAATACATCCGCGGTCATCGGCGGGCGCGTGTGGGAGCCCTCCCGCCTCGTACGTCGCCGCATGATCTACCCCCTGGCGCTGCTGGCCGGACTCCCGATGTTGGGTATCGCCGCCTGGCGCGGATGGGTACTCGCGCTCGTTATTGGTGTCGGCCTGCTCGAGGCTGGCCTCATCGGATCGATCCCCTACATCTTCACCCGCTGGCGTGCCCCCAATCGTCGCGCGTCAATGAGCATGCGCCTGGCGCTGCGCGACGCCGTGCGCAACGGCCACCGCACGTTCCCCGCCATGGCCTCGATCCTGACGACCGTGTTCGTCGCCTGCGGCCTGCTCATCACCCTGTCCTCCTCGAACGAGGCTGGCTGGAACACACGCCCGCACGCGGGACAGCGCGGGCAGGTGTTCCTCTCGACGGTCGATAAGACCGACTCGGTGACGCGCACCCGCAACCTGCTCCAGTCGGCCCAGCAGGTCGTCGACGCGGAGCGCACGGTCACCTCTAGCGCCATCATGAACGGCATGGCGTGGAACAGCGGCCCGGGTGGCCCGGAGACCATGGTCGAGGCAGTCAGCCCCACCGACAAGTCGACGCTCACGATGCGCGACGACATGGGAACGATGGCTGAGATCGATGTCGCCTACATCGTCGATGACGGCACGTACCTGCGCGAGGCCGGATACCTCAACGAGGACGACATGGTCCGCGCGATCGCCACCCTGAACGCCGGTGGCGTCCTCGTGCCCGATCCGAAGCTGATTAACGGCGCTGGCCAGGCCGACCTGCGCAGCCTCGACATGTCGGCGATTGCTGCCGCCAGGGCCGCCGGTGCTTCCGACGACGACCTGCCGGACGCCCTCGTGCAGAGGACGATGACCTTCCCGGCCTCGCCCCTCACGCGCATCAACGTCATGGTCCTATCCCCGCAGGCCTCTGAAGCCCTCGGCCTGCGCGCCGTGCCCCTCGGCGAGCTCCTCACCGTCGAGAAGCCGGTGAACCCGGTGGATGCTCCCACGTTCCAGACGACGATTGCGCGCCAGGTCCCCGGTGCCTCGGCCCAGGTGATCGCCCCGACAATGCGCTCCCTGGTTCTGCCCTACGTAGCCGCCCTCATCGCCGTCGTCGCGGCTGCGGCGACGGTTGCCCTCGTGGTGGCGCTGTCCTCCTCGGATATGCGCCCGGACCTCGACACCCTTGATGCAATCGGTGCTGCTCCCTCGATGCGCCGCCACGTCACGACGTGGCAGGGCGTGGTGCTTGCGCTCAACGCGATTCCGACGGCTGTGCTCTCCGGCCTCATTGTGGGCGTGCTGGCCGTCATCACCTTCGCGAATTCGGGGATTTTCCCGACGTTGACGACGACGCTGCGCCCCATCGTTCCTTGGGGAGCCCTGCTGGGCATGCTGATCGGTATGCCGATCCTGTGCGCCCTCGTTGCGATCATCCTGACGCCCCGCCACCAGAAGCGCATCCGCCGCATCAACTAGGCGGTCGCGATGAGTGAGACCCCCGAAGAAGTCGTTATCCCCGCGGGTGCCCTCGCCTCGTCGGCCGTGCGCGTCGATACCTGGCTGTGGGCGACCCGTCAGCTCAAGTCCCGCTCCCAGGCGACGGCCGCCGTGCGCGCCGGGCACGTGCGTGTCAACGGAGAGCCCGTCAAGGCCGCCTACAAGGTGCGCGTCGGCGACGAGGTGCGCCTGCGTATCGAGGGATTCGACCGGATCTTGGGGGTCAACTTACTGCTGAACAAGCGCGTGTCCTACCCGCAGGCGCGCACAGCCTACGACGATCGCACGCCCGAGCGTCCCCGCGTGCACATCCCCGTCGCCATGCGCGAGAAGGGGAGCGGGCGCCCCACGAAGAAGGAACGGCGAGAGCTGGACCGGCTGCGCGGATACGACTCTCACGAGCACTACTAAGCGTCTGAACGAGGCCGTGGTGGGCGTTCGCGGGGATCTATCCCGCGCGCCCGCTGGATGCGAATACACGCGGTCCCGCCGCCCGGAATGGGCGACGGGACCAGCGCGTCAGATCAGAGTGCCTGGCTCACGCGTTCGGGAAGTACGACGTGACCTTCACCTTGTAGTAAGGGCCCCAGCTCTCGTCGAAGGGAGTTGTGAATTCGATGGTTGTCTTCTCTCCGTTCGTCATCGTCGCAGTCGCGACATCGTCGATGACGTGATCCGGGTTGCCGAGAACAACCGGCGACTGGTTAAACAAGATCTGCAGCTTCAGGTCGGTCGTCGAGAAGGGTGCGAGCTTGGACTTCAGCGTGTCGCTGGCGGCGGAGATGTTCACGGAGCAGTGCAGAGTCTTCTGGGCGTCGTCCAGCGCGCACTCAGAATCAACCGTGAACGTGTCCTGCGCATCGTTGGACTTCAGCAACTGGACGGCATCGACCCGATCCTTGCATTCCTTCTTCACCGCTTCCTGAGCGGCCGAGGAGAGCTCGTTGTAGTCGGAGTAGAGCTCGTCAACCTTGTCGACGTTGTCCGGGGTCACCTGCTTGCACCACGCCGTGGCGGCGAGTGCATCCCTTTGATCCTCGATCGTCTGGATCTCAGCCTGCATGTTCTTCTGTGCCTTCGTCTTCTGGACGGCGAGGGTGAACAGGGTGGTCGTCGCGATGACGAGGATCAGGAGGAGGATGAGCGCGACGCGGTTGTAGATCGACAGCCCCTTGCTTTTCGGGGCCTTGGTTGCGACCGTCACGGGAGCCTGGGTGGCCTCGGGCGTGGGGATGTTGGTGTCACTCACTTGGCGGCCTCCTGCGCTTCCTGAAGCTCCTGCTGGACGGTGCTGAGCTCTTCCTGGGTCTCGGTAAGATCCTTGCTCTTCAAGGAGTAGATGCCGGCAGCCATGAGGGTCGTGATGGCGAAGAGGACGACGAGGATCGACGTGATGACCGCAATCGCGATCTGGCCGCCCGTCGCGCGCGGACGCGGGGCAGTCAGCGGGGTGAAAGTCTGCGTAGCCGCGGCAACCGCGGGGCTCGGTGCGGCCGGCACCTGACCGGCGGGGGGAGTGGGGGCGGCAGCTGCTTCTTCAGGCAGGCCGGGGGTGGGGGTGCTCACGGGGAGACTCCTTTCACTGTGTCTCCCCAATTCTATGCGAGTTGAAAAAATTGGATTTGGCGCGGTGATGAGATTCACCGTGCATCAGAGATTGGAGGGCCACCAGCTGGTCATTGTTGCGCCGCACTCGGTCTTATCGGTCATTGCCGGATCGTAGGGAATCGACAGCGAAAAAGTGGCGGGCGACCCGGGCGTCAGCGTGATCGTCGTCGTGCCCTGGTACGGCGAGCTGGGGCTAGGGTTCTTCCCCTTGTCCGCGGTAAAACCGTTGATCTCGACATCGAGTGTGCCCAGCGACGCGATCTGGGAAGAGTCCTTCAGGGTGAGCGTTCCGTTCACAGTGGTCGTCACCTGATCGGTCGTGCATTCGCCCACCGCGATGGTGAAGTCAGCGTCCTTGTTGGAGCGGTGGACCTGAGCAAGGGTCTCCTTCGCCGGGCACTGTTCGTGGATCGCGTCCTTGGTGGCCTGGGTCGCCGAATCGTAGGTCTTGAGCGAGTCTCGGATCGACGCGGCGGACTCGCGCGTGATCGAGTCGCACCAACTCTCGGCATCCTTGCGCACGGTGGCGGCATCCAGCGCGGCCTTCGCGTCCGTGATCTGCTGGTCGACCGTGGCCTTCTCGGACTGTGCCTGCTCAGCCTGTGCCTCGTACGTGGATGCGGAATGAGCGCGCCACGCGTTGATGCCCCCGACGATGGCCGAGAGGACGATGAATGCCGTGGCGAGGATGGCGCCCGCGACGGTCGCGGCACGCAGGGGTGCGGGAGCGCTCACTTGGTGGCCTCCTGGAGCTGTTGATTGATGGATTCGAGCGTCGAGCGGGCTGTGTTGAGCTCGTTCTGGGCGGTCTCGGCGCGGCCCTTCGCGTCCTCCTGAATGCGGCCGCTGGCCCCCAGGTGCGACCAGGCGATGACGAGAACGGTAATGAACACCGCGACGAGCGCCCACGATGCTGCGCACGCGAGAACCCACTTGAGCGTTCCGCTCCTCTCGGGTGCATCCGCCTCGTCGATGCCCCTGTCATCGACGGGGGTGCCGGGCATCGGAATCGGCGCGACGTGTGCCTCTGCTGCCGACGAGGCGGGGGTGACCTCCTGTGGGAGGGAGGCCTCGGGCATGGGGATAGGTGAATCGGCGGAAGCGACGGTCCGATCCTCGGCGGACGAAGCCGTGAATGCCTCGTCCGCCGCCGGAACTGCGACCTCAACATCCTGAGGAGAGAGCGCCGGTGCCTCGTAGGGTTCAACGTAGTCCGTCCACGCGTGGCCGTCCCACCAGCGCAGCTGGTTCGCACCGCTGGGGTCGGCGTACCAGCCTTCTGCGGGTTCGCTCATCGTGGTTCCTTCTCTCGTGTCAGGAGACAGCAGTGAATACGGCGCTTACAGACCGGTGGGCCAGATGCTCTTGACGCGCACGGCGCAGTTGAAAGTGCCGCTCGCTGCGAATGGAACGGTTGCAGAGTAGTTGCCGGTTCCGCCCGAGGGCACAGTCGCGGTGGTCGTTCCGAGGGGGGTGTCGGAGTCAGTAATCTCGTGATCGGCTGCGTACACGTCGTAGGTGATGTCGATGCTGCCGATCTTGGCCATGTTGGGTGCGTCGAGTGAGACAGTGCCGTAAATGGTCACGGTTTTTCCATCTGCATCGCATGTGGGAGTGCCCGTGTTGACCATGCCGCGCTTGAGGTCCTTAGCGAATGCCTCCGCGAACGCCTTCTTGCCGGCGCAGACCTCTCCGACTGCGTTGCGCTGCAGCTCCGGCATCGTTTTGAGGGTGGACGCCATCTTGTCGAGGTCGGTCACCTTCATCGAGTCCTTATTGAAGTCGGTGCACCACTGCTGAGCGTCCTGCTGAGCGTCTTTCTTCGCCTTGGCAGCGGTGATCTGTTCCTTCGTGGACGTGATTTCGCTGTCGATCTGCACGGTCTTGGCGTCCGCGGACTGGATATCGGCGCGCGCGTCCTCAATCTCCTGCGCCTTCGAGCGGGCGCTGACGAACATGATGGCGCTGACAAGGAGGAAGATGACGGCGAGAACCGAGCAAATGATCGTCAGGACCTTAGGAAGGGGGGAGGGCTTCTTCGCCGGGGGCTGGACTCCGTAGCTCACTTCTGTGCCTCCTCGAGTTCTTTCTTCACCTTGTCGAGTTCATCCTGCTTCTGGTCGAGGCTAGTCTTTGCGGTGGTCCGCTGATTCTGCACGTCTTGCCACTCGAGGTTCTGAGCACGCAGCTGCATACCCGTGTACACCATCGTGCCCAAGAAAACGACCACGAGGAGCGCGGAGACGATCGCGCCGATGACCCATCCGCGACCGCTCTTCGGTGCCGCGTCTGTCGCCTGCGGGCCTGCCTGCTGCCCCATTCCGGCGACGCCCAGCTGCGGGGCAACGCCTGACGGATTGTAGGGGTCCGAGGAAACGGTCGGGGCTTGCGACTGGGCGGGCATGTACTGCCCCGCCGCCGGGTCCGTGGGCATCTGCTGCGCGACAGGCGATCCCTGCTGCGGCATATCGTGGAATTGCTCGGTCCACTCGCCGCCGTTCCACCAGCGAAGGCGCTGGCTTCCTGCGGGGTCGGGGTACCATCCGGGTGCTGGTTGAGACATGACCGTCCTTTCAGTTTCTGGTACCAGTGTAACCACTCCGTGAGGTTCATAACGCATGCAATATGACAGTCGTGGGGAATGCCGGGCGTACGACAGGTACTCTGAAAGCTATGGCCTCTCTTTTTGCGTCTTCGCCCCTGCTCGCACTGTTTGTCGTCGTTGCGTTGGGTGCCGCGATTGGGGCCATTCGGATCGGCCCGCTGCGCTTCGGAGCGGCGGGTGCTCTCTTCGTGGGCCTCATTGTCTCGGCGCTGCATCCCGAGGTCGTGAGCACCCACATGTCGATCGTCCAGCCGATGGGCCTGGCCTTCTTCGTGTATTGCGTCGGCATTTCCGCGGGCGCTACCTTCTTCCAGGATTTGCGTAAGCAGACGAACCTCCTCGCGCTCACTACGATCGTGTGCGTCGTAGGTGCGCTCATTGCGCTTGCGGGAGGTCGCCTCCTCGGTCTGTCCTCAGGGCTCACGTCGGGTCTCTTCACGGGTGCTCTGACGGCCGCTCCCGCCCTCGATACGGCCACCCGCCTCACGGGAGATCCCCACGCGGCGGTCGGATACGCCTTCGGCTATCCGGTGGGTGTCATCGGTGGCATCCTCATCGTCACGATCACCGTGACGAGGAAATGGGTCGGCCCCAAGGATACGCCTTCCCTCGCGGGGGCCTCCCTGGAGGCCGTGAGTATTCACGTGTCCAAGCACATCAACACGCGCGACATCGACGCGTGGCGTGATCAGCGCGTGCGCCTGTCCTACCTGCGACGCGACGGTCGCACGCGCGTCATCGCCCCCGGCGAGGACCTGCTGCCCGGCGACCACGTCGTCATGGTCGGCGATCCCACGTCGATCAAGGACACGGCGCCCCTCGTCGGTGAGATCCTCGACCACAACCTTGAGGACGACCGTTCCGACCTTGCCTTTGAGCGCATCGTCGTGTCCAACCCCGATGTCGCCGGCCGCAGCGTCTCCGAACTCAATGTCACCAAGCGCTTCGGCGCCGTCATCACGCGCGTGCGCCGAGGCGACCTGGACCTTCTGGCCCGAGACGATCTTGACCTGCAGCTTGGTGATCACGTCGCTGTCGTCGTTCCCACGGGCGAACTCGACGACATCGCCGAGTGGCTCGGTGACTCCGAGCGCCGCGTCGCCGAGGTCGACGGCATGGCCTTCGGTATTGGCCTCGTCCTCGGTCTGCTCCTGGGTATCGTCTCCTTCCCGCTGCCCGGCGGCCAGGGCTTCCAGCTGGGCGCCGCCGCCGGCCCCCTGATCGTCGGTATGCTGCTCGGCGCGCTGCGCCGCACCGGACCGCTCGTGTGGACCCTGCCCGCCGCCGCGAACCTGACGATCCGCCAGATCGGCCTCATGCTCTTCCTCGCGGCCCTCGGCCTGAACGCCGGCCCGCAGTTCGCGAGCCTGCTCGGCAGCCCCGACGGCTGGCGCGCCGCCCTCCTCGCCGCCGTCATGGTCGTTGTGTGCTGTGGCGTCCAGGCGATCGGCGCAAAGTTCATCGGCCTGTCCTCCGCGCGCGCCGCCGGCGGCATCGCGGGTTTCCTCGGCCAGCCCGCCGTCCTGCAGGCCGCCGACGCCCGCGTCACCGACGAGCGCATCGAGGCGGCCTACGCGACCCTCTTCGCCTTCGCGATCATCGTCAAGATCCTGCTCCTGCCGGTCATCACCTCCTTCCTGTGAGCGCCGTACACTAGGGCCATGGCTACCCCCGACTTCGTCCTCGAGCTGCGTCGACACGTCGGCCACGCGCCCCTGTGGATGCCCGGCACGACCGTCGTTATCCTGCGCCCGGCCCCCGGCTGCCCGCCGATCGACTGGGAGCGCCCCATCGCGCCCGAAGCCGTCGACATCCTGTGCGTGCGCCGCTCCGATAACGGCGCCTGGACCCCCGTGACCGGCATCGTCGACCCGGGCGAGGAGCCCGCGATCGCGGCCGCCCGCGAGGCGCTCGAGGAGGCCGACGTTCGCATTGATGTGCGCCGCCTCCTCTCCGTCGAGGTTGTCGGACCCGTCACCTACTACAACGGAGACGTCACCACCTACCTGGACGTCGCATTCGCCGCTGAGTGGGTGAGCGGCGAACCGAGCCCCGCCGACGGGGAAAACAGCGAGACCGCGTTCTTCCGCGGCGACCAGCTCCCTCCGATGAACGACCGTTTCCGTCGCGCCGTCGCCAAAGCCCTGAGCGCCCGCCCCGAGGCCGACTTCCTCACCGCCTGACGGCGCGTGACCTGCGGGCGGGCATCGGCCTCGTCCCCGTGTGCGCGAAAAAGCTTGTGTTTCTGTCAAACCCCTTGCGGGACTGAAGTCCTAGTGGTGGAATGGGGTCATGGATACACCTAACAACATCGTTTACACCGTCACCGCCGACTCCACCGGTGGTCGCGCCGGCACCTCCTCCGTCCCCGCGCTCGGCATCAGCCACGTCATGCGCATGCCCAAGGAACTGGGCGGCCCCGGCGACGGCCCCAACCCCGAAGCCCTCTTCGCCATGGGCTACGGTGCCTGCTTCCAGGGAGCCATGGGCCTGGCCGCCAAAGAAATGGGCATCGACACCAGGGACTCCGTCGTGCGCACCACCATCGGGCTCGGCCCCGAGGGCGACTCCTTCGCCCTCACCGCTGACATCCAGGTATTCATCCCCGGCGTCGAGCTCGACCGGGCCCAAGCCCTCGTCGACCGCGCCCACCAGCTGTGCCCGTACTCCAAGGCCACGCGCGGCAACGTGCCCGTCACCGTCACCGCGGTTGCCACCCTCTGAGGGCACCCGATAGACGAAAGAACCCCAGCCTCGCCGATTGATGGACGAGGCTGGGGTTTCTCTATGCTCTCAGGCGACCCGGGCGTCAGGCGCCCTGCCAGTACGCCTCGAGCACCCGGGAGAGGTCGAGGAGGTCATCCACGTGGCTCATCTCGCGCGCCGAGTGCATCGACAGCAGGCCCACGCCCACGTCCACCGTCAGGATCCCCAGGCGGGTCGCCGTGATCGGGCCGATCGTCGTCCCGCACGGCATCGCGTTGTTGCCGACGAAGTTCTGCGAGGCAACGCCCGCCGCCGCGCACGCGCGATTCCACAGGGCAATGCCCTCGCCGTCCGTCGCGTAACGCTGCTTCGAGTTGATCTTGATGATCGGGCCGCGGCCCATCATCGGACGGTTATTCGGATCGTGATGATCCGCGTAGTTCGGGTGCACCGAATGCGCCGCGTCCGCGCTCACGCAGGAGGAAGCCGCGAGCATGCGCTCGAAGCCATCCTCGTCCCGGCCCAGAGCCTTCGCCGTGCGGCGCAGCACCGTCTCCAGGATCGGGCCGGCCGCGCCCGTGCGCGATTCCGAGCCCACCTCCTCGTGATCGAAGCACATGAACACCGTGACGTCTCCGCCCGCAGGTGTGCCCTGCGCGGCCAGGCGCTCCAGAGCCACCAGGCCCGGGTGCACGCTCGACAGGTTGTCCTGGCGTGACGCCGCGATGAACTGGCCCTTGTCGCCGAAGAAGCCCGGCCCCTGACTGGGCGTCAGGATCAGGTCGAAGGCCGCGACCTGTGACGCGTCGTCCAGGCCCGCCGTGCGCGCCACGTACTCCAGCACGTTGCCGTACGGGTTATCCACCGTCCACACCGGGTGCAGGTGCTTCTGCGGATCCAGCTTCAAGCCAACCGGATTCACCTCACGATCCAGGTGAATCGCCAGCTGCGGGATACGCGCAATCGGGCCCGTGCGGGCTAGGACGACCTCGCCGCTATTCAGGACCAGGCGGCCCGCCAGCGTCAGCTCGCGATCCAGCCACGAGTTCCACATCATGCCGCCGTACACCTCGACGTCGATCTGGCCCCAGCCATCCGGAGTCGTCGACTGCACCGACGGCTTCACCGACAGCGCCGGCGAATCCGTGTGCGCGCCCACGATACGGAAGCCCGCGTCATCGGCGACCGTCTCGGGCACGAACCACGCGGCCACCGCGCCGCCGCGCACCATCACGTGTCCGCCCGGGGACGCGTCCCACGCGCCCTTCTCGTCGACGCGCGTAAAGCCGGCGTCCACCAGGCGCTGCGCCACGACCTCGGCGGCGTGATAGGGGGAAGGAGAATCAAGGAGGAAATGCTGATAGTCCACCGCGTTCGCGTGGACCTCGTCCAATTCAAGCTGTGCCATACCCCAATGGTAGAACGCCGCGCGTGGAGTGGCCTACGCTTGAGGAATGAGTGAGATCCCCGCATACACCCTGAACGACGGCCTGGACGTTCCCGCGATCGCGCTGGGTACATACAACCTGCGCGGCGCCTCGGGCGTGTCCTCCATGGTGTCGGGCATCGAGGCCGGGTATCGCATGCTGGATAGCGCCTTCAACTACGAGAACGAGGGCGCCCTCGGTACGGCCGTGCGCCGCTGCGGCGTCCCCCGCGAGGACCTGCGCCTCGTCTCCAAGCTCCCCGGGCGCCACCAGCGCTACGACGAGGCCGTCTACACCCTCGAAGAATCCCTCATGCGAGCCGGCCTGGACTACTGGGACATGTACCTGATTCACTGGCCCAACCCCAAGCGCGGCCTCTACGTCGAGGCCTTCCAAGCGCTGCTGGACGCGCGCGACCGCGGCCTCATCCGCTCCGTCGGCGTGTGCAACTTCCTGCCCGAACACCTCGACCGCGTGCACGCCGAGACCGGCGAGTATCCGAGCGTCAACCAGATCGAGCTGCATCCCTACTTCCCGCAGGCCTCCGCGCTGGCCTATCACGCGCAGGTCGGAGTGCTCACCGAGTCCTGGAGTCCGCTGGGGCGCAAGTGGCGCATCGTCGAAGACCCGGCGATTGTCTCCCTTGCCTCCGAGGCGGGCGTGTCCCCGTCGCGCCTCATCCTGCGCTGGCACTACCAGCTCGGCGCCATGCCCCTGCCCAAGTCCGGTAACCCTGAGCGTCAGCGCGAGAACCTCGACATCTTTTCCTTCTCTCTGTCGGACGAGCAGATGGCTGCGATCAGCGCCCTCGGCCGCCCCGACGGCCGCCAGGCCGACCAGAACCCGGAGTACTACGAGGAGTTCTGACATTTTGGGTGTTGCTTGCGGCCCCGCAGGTGTTCCGGGCACCGTCGGGCCCGGCCGCTATGTGTGCCGGTGGGCGGCGGCCCGCCCGCGAGTCGTCCGCGCCGCGAGCTGCGCTCGGCGCGTCGTCTCGAAGCCCGGCCAGGCCCCGCCACCGCCCACCGGCACCGCGGCAGATCCCTCCGGCGCCCTCCACGCGTGCGGTGCTTTGCAATTTCGCATGCAATTCCCTGGACTGTATTTCAGATCTTGTAACCGAATCGTTGATATTCTGCGGTTTTGGGCGTGCGTTGATTCTTGCACTGCGGGAATTGCATGCGAAATTTGTGAGTCCGAGGCCTTCCTAACGTCCGTTGGCCTCCGGGTCGGTGGGACCGTTGCTGGGCGAAGAATGTCTTGCCTACGCGTGCCGCATCTAGGCTCGCAGACCATGCGGCGACCTCCACGTCAGCCGCGTTCGGGTGCTAGTGAGCGCCTTGCCCCAGTAATATCGCACGTAATTCCCTGGCGGCTACTTCAAACCTTGAATTCACCTCGTTGCAATTGCAACGTTTTTGGATGGTCTCCAAAAGTGACCGCGGGAAATTACGTGCGATTTTTGTCTGGCTTGGCTCTGCCGCTGGCTGTGGGCATGGCGAGTGGCTTCTCTGCCTCAGTAGCGTCCCGCATAGTGGTGTAACCGTGGGTG
>KV835859.1 GCA_001838165.1 Actinomyces sp. HMSC035G02
TTGAAAGGTTTACATGGGAATTACGTGCGACATTGTTGGGGAACCATGCCCGTAACGCCCGCAACGCCCGCAACGCCCGCGATGCTCACGATGCCCGCGATGCCGGGATTATCCACACCCGCACGCCAACTGCCTGCCCTACAAACACAACCCGCGCCACACACACAGAAACAGCCCCGGCCTCGTCCCACGGGGATAGGGGACGAGGCCGGGGCTGGGCAGGAGGGCGCGGAAGCGCTTACTCCTTGACGCCGCCAGCGGTCAGGCCGGAGACGATGTACTTCTGCAGGTACTGGAACAGCAGGATCACCGGAATGGCTGCGATCACGGAACCGGCCGCGAAGATGCCCCACGGGGCGGTACGCTCATCGGATGCCCACATGTACATGCCGACAGCGAGGGTGAACTGACTCTGATCCTGCAGGACGACCTTCGCGATCACGAAGTCGCCGAGCGAGGAGATAAAGCTCAGCAGGCCGACGACCGCCAGGACGGGGCGGACCAGCGGCATGATGATCGTCCAGAAGGTCTGGGCGTGCGTCGCACCGTCGATCATGGCCGCCTCATCCAGCGAACGCGGGATCGAGTTGAAGAAGCCATAGAGCAGGAAGGTGTTCGAGCCGAGCGCGCCACCAAGGTAGACGCAGATCAGGCCGAGCTTGGAGTTCAGACCGAGAACCGGGAAGATGTCCTGGATTCCCAGGAGCAGCAGGTACAGGGCCACGAAGGCCAGCATCTGCGGGAACATCTGCACCAGCAGCAGTCCCGTGAGCGTCGCACGGCGTCCCTTGAAGCGGAAGCGGCTGAACGCGTAGGCCGCAGCCGCGCCCATGAGGACGGTGCCCACAGCGGTCGTGGTCGACACGATGAGGGAGTTCAGAACCCACGACCAGTAGCCGGCGTACTTGCCGGAGCCCAGCGCCAGGAAGTTCTCGAAGGAAAACGAGGAGAAGAGCTTGTTCGAGCCAGCGAGCGTACCACCCGGGTTCAGGGACACCGACAGGACGTAGAGCAGCGGGACCAGGCAGTAGATGATCATCAGGATGGCGACGATGTGGCGCCAACCGACCTCTTTCCACCAGCGCGTACCCTTCAGGGTAGACTCGCGATTCTTCTTCACAGTTGCAGCGCTCATCACAGCTCCTCAAGGGTCTTCGTCTGGCGGAAACCGAGCCACGCGATCACGCCCACGACGATGAAGATGACGATAGACATGGCCGAGGCCAGGCCGTAGTTCGGGGAACCCGACTCGATCGCGATCTTGTAGACCATCGAGATCAGGATGTCAGTCTGGCCGACATCCAAGCCCGGGTAGTTCGGGCCGCCGCCGGTCAGCATGTAGATGAGCGAGAAGTTGTTGAAGTTGAACGCGAAGGACGCGATCAGCAGCGGAACGGTCGACTGCAGCACGAGCGGCAGCTTGATGGACCACACGGTGCGCAGGCCGGAGGCGCCGTCGATCTTCGCGGCCTCTTCGACGTCGCCCGGTAGGGACTGCAGGGCGCCCAGGCAGACGAGGAACATGTATGGGAAGCCCAGCCACAGGTTGACGCCCAGGATGGAGAACTTCGCCAGCAATCCGTCCGTCAGCCACGGGATATGCACACCGCGGAGGAACACCTGGTTGATCAAGCCGAAGTCCGTGTTGAGCATGCCCTTCCACACCAGGGTGGCCAGGAAGGCCGGGAAGGCGTAGGGCAGGATCATGAGGGACTGGTAGATCTTACGCCCCTTGATGCGCTTGTCCGCGAACACGAGGCCCAGGATCAGGCCGAGCGCGAAGGTCGACAGGACCGAGACTGCGGCGAAGACGAAGGACCACAGCAGGGCCTTCAGGAAGGGACCGGCCAGGTCGCCGCGGGCGAACATGTTCATGTAGTTGTCGAAGCCGACGAAGACGCGCCAGCCCGGATCGATCTGGTTGCCATCCGCGTCAACGAAGGCACCGATCTTGTTGTTGGCCGTGTAGACGACGCCGGTCGTCGTGTCGGTCAGGGTGTCGGCAGCCTTGTCGTAGCTGTAGCGGGACTTGGCGAGGTAGGCGGTCGACCCGTCGTCGCTGCGGTAGCTTCCGTCGTTCGCATTGTCGGAGACCGGAACCCTGATGGCGGAGACCTTCTTTTGCATCTCAGGCTTGAGGATATCGGCAAGCGTCAGAACCTTGTAGCCATCGACTGCGCTGATCATGCCGGCGGCATAGGTGCCGGACACCTCGTGCAGCGGGGTTTTGGAGTCGCCCACGCGGATCGCGCCCGTCGTAGTATCATCGACCACCGCGAGCCCGAGGCCGGAGCTGTCCTCGACGACAGCAGCGGGGAGGCTCGGCGCACCCTCGGCACGCTGCTCGGAGGCCTGCAGGATCGAGGCGACGGCGTCTTCCTTGCTGGAGTTATGGCCCTGGCCGTAGTTCGTGAAGGACACGTAGCCCGTGTACCCCATGACGAAGACCTGGTAGATGAGCAGGAAGACCATGCCGGGAACGAGGTACTTCGCGGGAATAGTCCGCTTGGAGAAGTACACCCAGTTGACCGCGAGAAGCAGGACGGCCAGGACGGCGAGAACCGCCCACGACTTCACCAGGTACGCGGTGAACATGCCGTAGAGTCCCAGGGCATCGATGAGCATCATCAGGACAAGTTTGACGAAGAAACCGGGCCTGGTCACTTCACTGGCGTGCGAGGCAGTGCGCGCCTCTTTTTTCTTTTCTGCAGCCTTCGCTGGCTCAGACATCGTGTCCTCCACACGTGCGCAGTTTGCGCGTCATTGCGACGATACCCGCCTGGCGGCGGGTCGGGAAGCACCCGGGGGTGCGGGTGCGCCGCACTGCGGCGCGAGCGTTTTGTGGGCCTCGCACCCGCCCGCCGCGTGGGACGCGGGCGGGTGCGAGGCTGGGTGCTCGCCTCAGGCGAGCGGGGTGCCGGCCGTCACAGGCTCGACGGATGCGATCACTTGGAGGCGATCGCGTTGTTGATGTTGTTGATCATGGTCGCCCAGCCTTCGGCCGGGGTCTCGGTGCCGCTCACGATGTTGGCCTCGGTCTGGCCCCAGAAGTTCCAGACGGAACCCATCGCGGGGATAGCGGGGGCGAGAGCGCCGGACTCGGCAACCTTCGCGAAGTCCTTGATGTCCTGGTCATCCGACTTCGCGGCAACCTCAGGCATCGCAGAGGCGCGACCACCGAGCTGCTGCATCTTTTCCTGAGCCTCGGGGGTGGCCAGGTAGTTGAAGAACTGCTTGGCGGCGACCGTGTTGGTGGACTTGGCGCTCTGGTAGAACATCTGGACGCCAACGAAGGGCTGAGCAGCCTGGGAGCCGGCGGAGGGGATCGGCAGGACGGAGACGTCCATGCCGGCCTCGCGGAAGGCGGTGACGTTCCAGGGGCCGGTCACCGTGTAGGCGGCCTTGCCGTCGAGGAAGGCCTGCTTGGCAATGTCACCGGTGATGGACGGGGAGATCACGCCCGCGTCGCCCTGAGCCTTCAGCCAGTTGGCGAAGTCGGTGCCGCCGGAGCCGCCCATGGCCAGCTCGGAGGTGTACTCGCCGTCAGCGTTGGTGTTGAAGACGGGGGCGCCGAAGGAGGTCTGGAAACCGTAGAAGTGGTACGGGTCGCCCTTGTCGCCCATCTGGATGATGAAGGGGTACTGGACACCGGTGGTCTTGCCGGAGGCGATCATGTCGTCGTAGGTGGTGGGGGTGTCCTTGGTGAGCGCGTTGTTGCGCACCAGGGCGACGGACTCAACGGCGTAGGGAACGCCGTAGGTCTGGCCGTTGTAGGTGACGGCCTTGACGGCGACATCAGCAAAGTTGGACTTGGCCTCACCCAGGTCCACGGGGGCGACGACGCCGTTAGCGACGAGCGCGCCGAGCTTGTCGTGGGCCATGACGATCAGGTCGGGGCCGTTGCCGGTGGGCACCTGGGTGGTGAACTCGGTGTCCATGTCGGATTCAGACTTCTGCACGACGTTGACCTTCACACTGGTCTTGGCGGTGAAGTCCTCGGCGAGGCTCTCAACCTGGGAGTAGCGGGTGTCGTCCGCCCAGATCGTCAGGGTCGCCACAGCGTCGTTGCTCGCGCTGTCCGAGGAGGTCGAGGAAGGGGTGGTGCCGTTATTGCAGGCGGCCAGGGCGGTAGCCGCCGCGAGGACGCCGAGCGCTGCGATGCCACGTCGCATTATTTCTCCTGTGTTGGTCAGGCGGGCCGCCTCCATCAGCGACCTGCTACATGGTCACTGTAATACGTCGGATTTTGTTTCTGCAACAATTTTCGCAATTGTGTGCAAGCTGTTACATTTGTAGGGAAACAGCTGCACTCGGACACCCAAAGGAGCGTTGAGCCGATGACCAAAAATCGCACAAGCATGGCAGACATTGCAGCCCATGCCGGCGTATCGACTGCAACTGTTTCACGTGTTTTCAACGGTGTCGGCCAGGTCTCCGAAGACACGCGCCGTAGGGTTCTCACAGCGATCGACGAGCTGGGCTACGACCGCCCACCCAGTGAACACACGCCCAGCACCCCGACGATCGGCGTTATCGTGCCGGAGCTGACGAACCCGATCTTTGCCTCCTTTGCCCATCACCTTCAAGAGGAGATCTCTCGCGCGGGCGGCATCGCCCTCATCCGCACGCAGACGCCGGGTGCGACGTCCGAGTTCGACCACCTGTCATCGCTCATCGAACACCGCGTCAGCGGCCTCATCTTCGTCTCCGGCAGGCACGCCGACCTCCTGTCCGATCTCTCCCCCTATCACGACGTCGCCGCGCGCGGAATCCCCTTCGTCACGATCAACGGCGCACGCTCGGAGGTCCCGGCCCCCGACTTTTCCACCGGGGATTCTCTCGGCATCCGCGCCGCGGTCACGCACCTTCACGAGCTGGGCCACACGCGCATCGCACTTCTGACCGGCCGCACGCACATCGTCCCGGCCCTGCGCAAGGCCGAGGCATTCACACAGGTGATGGGCGAGTTGATTGGAGACCACTCCCCCATCATCGAAGAGACCTTCTACACGTACGAGGCCGCGGCAGCCTACACGCACGCTCTCCTGGAGCGCGGCGCGACGGCGATCATCACGGGTTCTGACCTGCAGGCCCTCGGCGCCATCCGCACGATTTCCTCGCTCGGCCTGTCGGTCCCGGACGACGTATCGGTCATCGGGTTCGATGACACGTTCCTCATGAGCCACCTGAATCCGGCACTCACGACGATTCACCAGCCCGTACAGTCGATCGTCACCTCCGCCGTGCGTGCCCTCTTCGAGGCATTGAACACAGCCGACTACACTCCTACGCACGCCGACTACGTTTTTTCACCCGATTTGATCGTGCGCGGCTCGACGGCGCGCGTCAACTAACACCCCGGATCACGGAGGTCCGGGCACCGGGATTGACTTGACAAAGATTCTCAATTTCAAAGAGAATGATTTTCATGTCGAAGAGAATCCTTGCTGCCGCATGCGCGGCTGCCACAGCGCTCACCCTGTCCGCCTGCATCTCCCCGTCCACATCCAACGGCGGCTCCTCCAAAGACGGCAAACTGACCGTCATGGCCTCGTTCTACCCCCTGCAGTACCTGGCTGAGAAGATCGGCGGCGAGCACGTCTCCGTTACCTCCCTGACCCCGGACGGCGCCGAGCCGCACGACCTCGAGCTCTCTCCCAAGATGGTCGACTCGCTGTCCTCCGCTGACGCGGTGGTCTATCTCGCGGGCTTCCAGAGCGCCGTTGACGAGGCCATCGAGCAGCAGGCCCCGAAGACCGTCATCGACGTCTCCTCCGCGGCCGAGCTGATTGAGGCCGGCACCGACGCGAACCACCCCTCCGAGGACGAGGAAGAGGCCACCGATGAGGCCCAGTCCGGCGAGACCGAGGCTCACGAGCACGACCACGAGGGCCATGATCACCACCACGAGATGAGCACGGACCCGCACTTCTGGCTGGATCCCACCCGCATGGCAAAGGCCGCCACCCTGGTGGGCGACAAGCTCGCCGAGGCTGACTCCGCCCACGCTGACGTCTACAAGGCGAACGCGAAGGCCCTGGCCGAGGAGCTCAACACCCTGAGCGACACCCTGGTCACCAAGACCTCGACCTGCAAGGTTAAGACCTTCGTCACCGCCCACACCGCCTTCGGTTACCTGGCGGACCGCACGGGCCTGACCCAGGTCGGCATCTCCGGCCTCGACCCCGAGTCCTCCCCCTCCCCCGCGCGTCTGGCTGAAATCGCCCAGATCGCCAAAGAGCAGGGCGTGACGACGATCTTCACCGAGGCCCTCATCGATCCCAAGGTCGCTCAGACCCTGGCCGACGACCTCGGCATCACGACGGCCGTCCTGGACCCGATCGAGTCCCAGACCGACGCGTCCAAGGACTACACCGCGACGATGAACTCCAACATTGACGCCTTGACGAAAGCCCTCGACTGCCAGTGACAACAACTGACAACCCCACAACGGCGGGAGCCTCCCACGCGGAGGCGACCGCCGTCGTGCGTCTCGACAACCTGCATGTGGCCTGGGATACGGACTTGATCCTCCACGGGATCTCGCTCGACATCCCCGCCGGCCAGACCGTGGCGATCACGGGCTCGAACGGATCGGGCAAATCCACGACCCTGAAGGCCCTGCTGGGCACCGCGCCCATCACAAGCGGTGACGCCCAGCTCTTCGGCCGCTCGATTTCAACTCGCCGCCGCGTGCCGTGGAACAAGATCGGCTACGTGCCCCAGCGCATCTCCTCGGGCGGTGCGATCAGCGCCAGCGCGATCGAGGTCGTGCGATCCGGCCTGCTCGGGCCTCGTCGCCTGTGGGCGCTGCCGGGCGACACGGCGAAGGCCATGGCCGCCCTCGAACGCGTGGGCATGGCCCACCGCGCCCACTCTCCCCTGAACATTCTCTCGGGCGGGCAGGCTCAGCGCGTTCTGATCGCTCGCGCTCTCGTGCGTCGCCCCGAGCTGCTCATCATGGATGAGCCGATGGCCGGAATCGACGCGGCATCGCGAGCGCGCCTCGCACAGATCGTCGCTGACGCCAAGGCGGAGGGCACCACGATCCTCATCGTCCTGCACGAACTGGGCGAACTCGGCCCGCTCCTGGACCGCGAGCTGCACATCAGCGCGGGCCACGTCTCCTACGACGGCCCTCCCCACATTGAGGACGACCACGAACAGCATCACGGCGGCGGCGATCACTGCCACCCCACAACCGAGGCGAGGTCCGCGACGAGCGACCACGGCCTCGTGAGCGGAATCTAGACGGGAGCGACGCATGATTGACGCACTGACCACCCTCCTGTCCTCGCCGATGATGCAGCGTTCGCTGCTCGCCGCCCTGATTGTGGGCCTCACCGCCCCGATCATCGGCACCTACCTGGTCCATCGGCGCCTGGCGATGCTCGGCGACGGTATCGGCCACATCTCTCTGACCGGTGTCGCGCTGGGCTGGCTGGCGGGCACGTTCGCGAACGTGAGCCCCGCCGACTCGTGGGCGATCCCCGGAGCGGTCATGATCTCCCTGCTGGGCGCCATCACGATCGAGCTGGTGCGCCAGAGCGGTCGCACGTCCGGCGATACGGCTCTGGCCATGCTGTTCTACGGCGGCATCGCCGGCGGTGTCCTGCTGATCGGCCTGGCGGGCGGCACCTCCGCTCAGTTGAACTCCTACCTCTTCGGTTCGATCTCGACCGTGCGATGGAGCGACATTACGCTCATCACGGGCCTCGGGATCGCGATCGTGGCGCTCGGCGTGGGTCTGGCTCCCGCACTCTTCTCGGTGACCAACGACGAGGACTTCGCGCGCTCGACGGGTCTGCCGGTGCGCACGCTGTCCCTGCTCATCGCGATCCTGTCGGCATTGACCGTGGCCGTCGCGATGCGAGTCGTCGGCTCGCTACTGGTCAGCGCGCTCATGGTGATCCCCGTGGCGATCGCGCAGCTCGGGGCACGTTCATTCCGCTCCACGATGGCCATCGCGATGGCTCTCGGCGTCATTATCTGCACGTGCGGACTATCCCTGACGTACTTTGTCGATCTGTCGCCCGGTGCGACCATCGTTGTGGGCGCGATCGGCCTGTACGCGATCGGATTTACGATCCGGGCTATTGTGGACCGTATCCGCAGGGTGCGCAGGCTTCGCGCGGCCCGCGGGCACAACCAGCATCCGGAGCGCGAACACCTCGCTCACGCAGACGCATCATGACGAAGGGAACACCATGCAGCGCATGACGAAACAGCGTCAGGCGGTCCTCGATGAGCTGACCCGCGTCACCGACTTCCGCAGCGCCCAGCAGATCTTCGAAGATCTCCATGTCCAGGGGCAGCGCGTGGGCCTGGCAACCGTGTACCGCTCGCTCCAGAGCCTCGCGGACGACGGCCGCGTCGACACACTGCGTTCCTCCGACGGCGAGGCCCTGTACCGCTCGTGCACAACGCACCACCACCATCATCACCTGGTGTGCCGCGAGTGCGGCTTTACCGAGGAGATCGAGCAATCTCAGATCGAGTCGTGGGTGGATTCGGTCGCGGCGGCACACGGATTTGGAGATGTCGAGCATTCCCTCGAGCTCTTCGGGGTGTGTGCATCGTGCCAGTCGAAGAAATGAACTGGTGAGGCCGCATCGGCCGAGACGAGGCCTGGGAGGCGGATGACGCTTTCCCAGGCCTCTTTCGTAGGTTAGGATAGGCTTTGTTTGGTTAGCCTCACTCTGGGAGTGTCATGTTCGCGGCCGGAATCGATTCCATGGTCCCCGCCTTTGCACGCGAGGGCATCTGGCTCTTCGTTTTCCTCTTCGTTGTCGTCCTCTTGCGCGCCCAGGCAACCTACTGGCTGGCTCGCGGCGCGGCCTCGGGTGCCGTTCTGGCGACGGGACGACAGGGGTTCCTGGGCACCATGGCCCGCTGGTTCGACGGCCCGATCCCTCGCAAGGGCGCGGCCATGCTGGACAAGTGGGGCATTATCGTCATTCCCCTGTGCTTTCTCACCGTGGGCATCCAGACGGCGGTCAACGCGGGCGCTGGCCTGGTACGCATGCGCTGGAGCACCTACACGATCGCGATGATCCCGGGGTGCGTCCTGTGGGCGTTGCTCTACGGCCTCGGGACGCTCGCTGTCTTCGCTGCGGCGATCCGAGCGGTCGCCGGGTCTCCCTGGGGCTGGGCGGGCCTCGCCCTCATCGCCACGCTGATCGCCGCGAAGATCGCGTGGGGTCGCCGCAAGCGCCGCGCGGTCGACGCAGCGCTGACTGCGGACAACGCCTAGGACTGAGCGACGCGGTCGATCGCGCCGCCGAAACGGCGGTCGCGCCCCGCGAACTCCTCCAGGCACCCCCACAGCTCTTCGCGGTCAAACGCGGGCCAGGGCGTGTCGACGAACATCATTTCCGCATACGCCATCTGCCACAGCAGGTAGTTGGACAGGCGCTGCTCCCCAGACGTACGGATCATGAGGTCGACGTCGGGCACGTCGGGCAGGTAGAGGTGGCGAGACAGCGTCTTTTCGGTGACGCCGCGCGGGCTCAGGCGCCCGGCCGCGACATCCTCGGCGATGGCACGGGCAGCATCCGCCAGCTCGGCCCGACCGCCGTAGTTGACACACATGATCAGGTCGAGGGTCTTGCAGTGCGAGGTTGCCCGATCGGCCTTTTCCAGCGCGTTGATGACGCTCTTCCACAGCTTGGGTCGCCGCCCACTCCACCGCACGTGCACACCCCACTCGGCGAGCTGGTCGGTGCGCCGCGCGAGCACGTCGGAGGCGTAGTTCATGATGAACGAGACCTCGGCGGGCGAGCGCTTCCAATTCTCGGTGGAGAAGGTGTAGACGCTCAGGTAGCGCACGCCCGCGTCGATCGCACCCGCGATCGTATCCATGAGGGCATACTCCCCCGCCCGGTGCCCCTCGGTGCGCGCCAGGCCGCGGCTGTTGGCCCAGCGTCCGTTGCCGTCCATGATGAGGGCGACGTGCGCGGGCACCTCACCCTTTCGAAAGACGGGTGCCTCGCAGTGCCACTGGCCGGGCCCGAGCAGCGGCGCGGTGGGGTCGTTCGGTGCGCGGTCCATGGGGGTGGGTCGCAGGTCCGTCATGGGTGACTCCTATCGATGACGCTCAGCGAGCGCAGGCGACGTTCCAGATGCCATTGAGTGTACGAGGAGATGAGGCCCGAGGCCTCGGTGCGCGCGTAGGGTTCGCATCGGTCGGCCCGCTCCCAGTCGCCACTGAGCAGCTGGCCGAGGAGGGCGACCGTGTCGGGCGCGGGCGAGGAGGCGCCGGGCGGGCGGCAGGTATCGCAGACGGTGCCGCCGTCGGGGATCGAGAACGAGGAGTGGGGTCCCTGAGCACCGCACACGGCACAGTCGAAGCAGGAGGGTGCCCATCCGGCCAGGGCGAGGGCGCGCAGCGTGTAGGACGTGCGGATGAGGGTCGGGTCATGACGGCCTCGAGCCAGGGCGTTGAGAGCCCCCAGAAGAAGCAGGTATTGAGAGTGAGTGCCGTCGTGCGCATCCGCGGTGAGGCGCTCGGCGGTTTCGACGACGACCGTGGCCGCGAGGTAGAGGTCGTAGTTGGCGGCGATGGCGTCGCCGTATTGGGCGATCGAGGCGACCTGGGTGAGGGTGTCGAGGGTGCGGCCGTGGTGGAGCTGAGCGTCGATGACAGAGAAGGGCTCAACGCGTGCGCCGAACTTCGAGGTCGTCTTGCGCACTCCCTTGGCCACAGCGCGCACCTGCCCGTGCTCGGCGGTCAGCAGCGTGATGATGCGATCCGCTTCGCCCAGCTTGTGGGTACGCAGGACGATCGCCTCGTCTCGATAGGACTTCATCACACGGACATTGTGTCACGACCGCACGAGTTGGGAGAGAAGGCCCGCCCCGCATCGCACGGCGCGAAATCGATTGTGAAGTGCGCTGTCACATCGATCGACAAGCGCCCCCGCGTGCGCTGTCAACAATATATGAGAAACTGACAGCGTGGTCGGTTACACAGCCGGCAAGTGGTTTTCGAGTAGATAGTTTCTTCGTAACTGGATATGGTTTACCCATAACCGTCGAAGGAAGGAAACAAATGGCTCCGCCGATTGATGCCCGCGAAAAGCTTGGCACCGCACTGCGCCAGGCCCTGACGCAGACCCCGCTGTCAAAGATCTCTGTCAGTGCACTGACACGCTCCGCCGGGGTCACCCGTCAAGCGTTCTACTACCACTTCAACTCCCTCAACGACCTCAATGCCTGGGTTTTCCGCGAGGAAGTCACAGCGCACCTGACCACCAGTTCGGGAGAATGGCTCGACGCCATCGAAGCGACCATGACGTGGATGCACGCCCATCGCGACGAGACCGCCGCCGCCATGAAGACCATCGAGGCGAACGACCTGTGGGCGTTCCTGGCCTCCCATATTCAGGAACTCATCGAGTCCCGCCTCCCCGGCTCCGCCTCGGCCACGGCGCGCGACGTCGTCGCCCAGCACTTCGCGCTGGCGACCACCGCGCACATGGCTCAGTGGATGCTCTCCGGCCTGGAGGTCAACCCCTCGCTCGCTATTGCGCGCATGCGAGTACTGATGACCGACCAGACCACCCCGGCTCTGGGCCGTCTCGCCAAGTAATGCGGTAATTCCCACCAACCGCACGAGGGCAGACACAGCTCACGCCAGGCCCCGGCCTCGTTCCACCAACGAAACCGGGGCCTGGCGCATATCCGCAACACAATCGTGACAACCAATCCCTAGACGTGTGACCAGGTCGTCGCTGTACGATTGGTCAGTTCTGTCTAGACAGGCATTAGGCAGCTCCGCGAATTTACATGTATAGTTCGCACGTAACCTCATTGTTTCTTGTCGCCGAGGATCACTGATGCCCCACCCCGATGCGAAAGAGCGGCTCGCACGCGCCCTGCGCGACGCCCTCACGACCGTCCCCCTGTCGAAGGTGACGGTTTCCGGAATCACGCGCACTGCCGGCGTGACACGCCAAGCCTTCTACTACCACTTCTCTGACATCCGCGACCTGACCGTGTGGGCCTTCAAGCGCGAGGTCGCCGACCAGATCATCGCTCACACCACCTACGAGGACTGGTCCGAAGGCCTGCTCGCCATGTTCGTGTGGATGCAAAAACACCCCGACGAGACCCGCTGTGTCGTCTCCTCCCTCGGCATTGAGGATCTGCAGATCTTCCTCCACAAGCAGCTACGCGCCGTCATAGAACCCATCGTCGATCAGCACAGTGCCGACCTGCCCGTCACCGAAGACGACCGCGCGTTCGTCACCGACCACTTCACCCTCGCCATCCTCGGCCATGTCTCCCAATGGCTCGCAACCGGCATGAGCACCGACCCCTACATCCTCACCGAGCGCATCGCCCGCGTGCTCGACGGCCAGGTGCGTCGATCCCTCGAGGCCCTCGCGGCAAACCCGATCCCGGCCGCGCAGCGCGCCTGACAAGACGACGAACCCCGGCCTCGTTTTGAACTGCGCCCCGTTTCTTGGACATCGAAATTGAAGTCCAGGGAATGGGAGGCTTTTCGTGTCTGTGGATCTGGGGTTGAGGCATGATCGTTTGCTTCGGGAGCAGGCGGTGGAGATGTTTGAGAGGGGGTGTGGCTATGGTTTGACCGCCAGGAGGCTTGGTGTGTCTGCCGAGACTGTGAGAGAGTGGCAGAAGATGTACCGCGTGATCGGGAGGGGCGGGCTTCTTGCCATGGGAGTAAAGCGGGCCAGATACGACTATGAGACCAAGGTCGCCGCGGCGAGGGCCGTGGTTGATGGTGGGATGAGTAAGCCTGAGGCGATGGTGCGTTTCGGTATTGCGAGCGCGACACCGTTGAAGCGGTGGTGCAGGCTGTACCGTGAGGGCGGCGCGCAGGCGCTCAAGCCCAAGCCCAAGGGCAGGCCGAAGGGGTCGGTGCGGGCGGTGCCACCAACGCGTGAGGAGGAACTCGAAGAGCGCGTGCGCAAGCTCGAGGCGCAGGTGGCGTACCTAAAAAAATCGATTGCCCTGAAGGCGCAGAGGCGCTCCCAAACCGGGACAAAGCCCTAGTGGTCGCCGAGCTTTCAGGGCGCGGACATGCGGTGTGTGATCTCCTCGAGGCCGCCGGTCTTGCCAGGTCGAGCTACTACTACGCGCTGGCTCACCCCCAGCAGCCAACCAGGGCGTATCTGCGGCCCAAGGTTGCCCAGATCTTTTCACGAACCCCCAACGGGTGCGGTCACAGGCAGGTAGCCATGTGCCTGCGCGCTGAGGAAGGGGAGCGCATCGCCGATAAGACGGTCTTGAAGATGATGGGCGAAATGGGGCTGCGCTGCGGCATACGCCGCGAAACGAAGTACCACAGGTACAACTCCTACAAGGGGGACGTGGGGCAAAGTTTCGACAACATCATCGGCCGCGACTTTAAGGCCGATGGGCCCTGGCAGAAACTCGGTACCGACGTCACCGAGTTCAAGCTCTCCTTCGGTAAGGCCTACCTCGCTCCGGTCTACGACTTTGCCAGCAAAGAGATCGTGGCTCACTCCATCTCCATGTGTCCCAACCTCGCCCAACAACAAGAGATGCTCCAGATGCTCATGGACGCCAAGCCCGCAGGAGCTAAGCCGATCTTGCACTCGGACATGGGATGGCAATACCAGCACAAGGCCTACATCAGTGCGCTCGCCGATAACGGTTTCATCCAGAGCATGTCACGCAAAGGCAACTGCATCGACAATGGCGCCACCGAGCAGGTTTTCGGGCACCTCAAGGACGAGTTCTTTCGCGGCCAGGACTGGCAGACCTTCGAGAGCTTCAAAGCCGACCTCGAGGCTTACATCACGCACTGGAACACAACAAGACGCCAAGTAAAGCTCAAGGGCCTGACCCCGGCAGAATACCGGGATCAGGCCCTACAGGAAGCCGCATAACGGCTACCATTAAACGCGTCCAAGTTTCGGGGCGCAGTTCAGATGGAGCGGGGACGAGGCCGGGGCCGGGTCGAGGGGTCACGCGCCAGGGCGCACCTGTCGTTCAGTTGAGGCGGCGGATCCTGCCCGTGAGGGTCAGGCGCCAGTTGGCGATCACAACCGCGAGGGGGATGATTCCCATGAGCCAGAAGGACGGGTGCATGGGACCGGTGACTCCGGCCTTGTGAATGAGGGTCAGCGACAGCCAGGCAGACGGGACGGCGACGGTAACCGCTCCCACGAAACACGCGATGGCAACTCCCCATCCCCCGCCACGGTGCCGGAACACGTTCGCACCGAGGCGACCTGCGGCATCACAGGTGATCCAAAAGACCACGACGAGCAACCAGGTGTCGACGCCGGGGGTGTAGACCGCTTTCGGCAGGAAGAACAGATACGGCTGGATCAGGATGAACACCCACCAGATGACGCTGCCCAGCGCAATGAACACGACGGAGATGACGTAGCTCGCGAGCGCCAGGGTGCGGCGCGGCGCTCCGCTCAGCGCCCCTGCACGCATGTACGAGATCGTCTGGTTGATCCCTGCGACGACGAGGAAGATCCCCATAACGAAAGCTGCGTTAAGGGCTACCAGACTGACGTTTTCCGGGGCCCTATCGTTGCTTGCGTGGAAGACGATGGCGATGAGTGCGTTGAGTACAAACTGCGCGGCGATGGTCCCAAGGCAGATGAGGACGGCAGGCTTGATGCTGACCATGCCAAGGCGCCAGGCGCTGGGCGCACGGGAGACGGTGGTTGCGGTGCTCATTGGTCGTTCTCCTGGATAAGGTAGGCGAAGGCGTCCTGGAAGGAACAGGGCGAAGCGGTCAGGGAGTGGGAGGCGAGCTCGATGTCGCCGACGGCGCTACCGCGCAGGTCCACGACGATCTCCCGCGTGGAGCCGAGCTCGCGACTGGCGATCACGGCGAGGTCCGGGTGGGCGGCAAGGAAGCGCTCAATGTCGGAGGCGTGGCCGGTCAGAGCCGAGACTCGGCAGGTGAAGTCGTCGATGGTCTCGTGAGCGAGGAGCTCGCTCTTCTTCAAAACGATGACATCCTCGGCGACCTTTTCGAGTTCGGAGACCATGTGCGAGGAGATGAGGAAGCGTCGCCGGGGGCGCTTTCCTTCCATGCACTCCCCCGCCAGAGCGAGAATCTCCTCATAGAGGGCGTAGCGCGTGGGCACGTCCAGGGGCGCCTGGACCTCATCGAGGAGCGTGAGGGGCGCGCCCGAGGCCAGCGCGATCGAGGCGGAGAGAATGGCGGCTTGTCCGCCGGAAAGCTTGCGCACGTACTTGCGGTTGACGCGCAGGTCGAAGCGCTCGGCGTAGTGGGCGAAGAGCTGCTCATCCCAGGTGGGACGCAGACGCGCGTAGGCGACGAGAGACTGGCTGTAGAGCTCGTCGAAGTCGCGTGCGGAGGAAGCGATGATCGATCCGGTGAGCAGGTCGTCAGCGCTGGCCTGGCTGCCGTCGATGGAGATGCTCCCCGAGGTGGGGGCCATCAGGCCGCCGAGGATCTGCATGAGGGTCGTCTTGCCCGAACCGTTGGGGCCGACGAGGGCCGTGACGGTGGCATCCTCGAGAGTGAGGGACACGTCGCGCAGCGCCGCCTCATTCTCTCCCGGATACGTGTGACTGATGGAGTTGAGGGTGATCATGAGTTGTCCTTGGCGGTCGTGTCGGCGCCGTAGGCGCGGACGTGGTCGATGATGGCGTCGAGGTCGAGGCCCAGGGCCAGGCCCGCTTCGACGGCGGGGTTCAGGGTCTCCTCCACGTAGGACGCGAGTCCGTCGGCCACAAGCGCGCGGCGGGCGCCTTCGGCGACGAACATGCCGATGCCGCGCCGCTTCTCCACCAGGCCCTCGTCGACGAGGATCGCGAAGGCCTTGCCGACGGTGGCCGGGTTGATGCGGTAGGTCGCGGAGTACTCCGTGGTGGAGGTGAGCTGGTCCCCGGCACGCAGGGTGCCGCGCAGGATCTGTGCGCGGATGTCGTCGGCGATCTGCACGTAGATCGGGATCCCCGAGACGAACGTAGGTGCCATGCGCAAGTCCTCCCTTCGGGTTCAGCGGTTCATTACGTGACTAATGAACCATATAACCAACCAACCTGTCAAGCGGTCTCACCACACGAACCTCGGAACCCCACTTCCACACACCTACGCCCGCCCCCAAATGTCGCACATAATTCCCCCCGGTCAGTTTTTATCACCGCCCACAAACGTTGCAATTCCAACGATCCCATTTACATGTTTGAAAGGTTTACATGGGAATTACGTGCGACATT
>KV835860.1 GCA_001838165.1 Actinomyces sp. HMSC035G02
TTTTTGCTCTCACCCGAACGTGTTGTTTGGGTGGTTGTTTAGTGTTGGCCCATTAGTACCAGTCGGCTCACGAGCACATTGCTGTGCTTCCACCTCTGGCCTATCAACCCGCTAGTCTGGCGGGGGCCTCTCACCCCACTGGGGGGCGTGGAAATCTCATCTTGAAGCAGGCTTCCCGCTTAGATGCTTTCAGCGGTTATCCCTTCCGAACGTAGCCAACCAGCCATGCACCTGGCGGTACAACTGGCACACCAGAGGTTCGTCCATCCCGGTCCTCTCGTACTAGGGACGGCCCTTCTCAAATTTCCTGCGCGCACAGAGGATAGGGACCGAACTGTCTCACGACGTTCTGAACCCAGCTCGCGTACCGCTTTAATGGGCGAACAGCCCAACCCTTGGGACCAACTCCAGCCCCAGGATGCGACGAGCCGACATCGAGGTGCCAAACCATGCCGTCGATATGGACTCTTGGGCAAGATCAGCCTGTTATCCCCGGGGTACCTTTTATCCGTTGAGCGACCACGCACCCACGTGCCATGGCCGGATCACTAGTTCCTGCTTTCGCACCTGCTCGACCCGTCGGTCTCACAGTCAAGCTCCCTTGTACACTTGCACTCGCCACCTGATTACCAACCAGGCTGAGGGAACCTTTGAGCGCCTCCGTTACATTTTAGGAGGCAACCGCCCCAGTTAAACTACCCACCAGGCACTGTCCCCAACCCGGATCACGGGCCAAGGTTGAGGTGACCGCTTGAACCAGAATGGTATTTCAACGACGACTCCACCACCGCTGGCGCGGCAGCTTCACAGTCTCCCACCTATCCTACACAAGTCCAAGCGAACACCAATACCAAGCTATAGTAAAGGTCCCGGGGTCTTTCCGTCCTTCTGCGCGAAACGAGCATCTTTACTCGTACTGCAATTTCACCGAGTTCGCGGTTGAGACAGCGGAGAAGTCGTTACGCCATTCGTGCAGGTCGGAACTTACCCGACAAGGAATTTCGCTACCTTAGGATGGTTATAGTTACCACCGCCGTTTACTGGGGCTTAAATTCACCGCTTCACACCCGCAAGGGGTGTTGACGGTTCCTCTTAACCTTCCAGCACCGGGCAGGCGTCAGTGCGTATACATCGCCTTACGGCTTCGCACGCACCTGTGTTTTTGATAAACAGTCGCTTCTCCCTATTCTCTGCGACCCCACAACCCAACACCCACGCGAGGCGGGCGCAAGTTACGGGGTCCTCCTTATCCCGAAGTTACGGAGGAATTTTGCCGAGTTCCTTAACCACGATTCACTCGAACGCCTCGGTATACTCTACCTGACCACCTGAGTCGGTTTAGGGTACGGGCGCGTCATGCCCTCACGTCGAGGCTTTTCTCGGCAGCTTAGGATCACCACAAGTCCACACACGCGTGTGTCCCTCATCAGTTCTCACCCATCATGCCCCCCGGATTTGCCTGGGGGACGGGCCACAACCTTAAATACGCACAACCATCGGCGCACTGCAGCTACCTGTCTGCGTCACCCCTGTTAACACGCTTGCCTACAATCACCGGGACCCCAAGACCCACACACACCCACACGGCCCGAAAGCCAAGCGGGGGTACGGGCAGATTGGTTAGCACAATGACTTCAGCATGGGCGGTCATAACGCGGTACCAGAATATCAACTGGTTGTCCATCGACTACGCCTGTCGGCCTCGCCTTAGGACCCGACTAACCCAGGGCGGATAAACCTAGCCCTGGAACCCTTAGTCAATCGGCGCTGCGGATTCTCACCGCAGATTCGTTACTCATGCCTGCATTCTCACTCCCACACAATCCACCAGAAGTTCCCTCCAGGCTTCACCTCGTGCAGGACGCTCCCCTACCCAACAACACACCAGCACTCCAGTTCCTGGCGCCAGCATCGCGTGTTGTTGCCACAGCTTCGGCGGTACGCTTGAGCCCCGCTACATTGTCGGCGCAGAACCACTTGACCAGTGAGCTATTACGCACTCTTTCAAGGATGGCTGCTTCTAAGCCAACCTCCTGGTTGTCACCGCGACTCCACATCCTTTCCCACTTAGCGTACGCTTAGGGGCCTTAGCTGATGATCTGGGCTGTTTCCCTCTCGACTACGAAGCTTATCCCCCGCAGTCTCACTGCCGCGCTACACCTAATGGCATTCGGAGTTTGGCTGACGTCAGTAACCCACAGGGCCCATCGGCCATCCAGTAGCTCTACCTCCACCAGGGACCACGCGACGCTGCACCTAAATGCATTTCGGGGAGAACCAGCTATCACGGAGTTTGATTGGCCTTTCACCCCTACCCACAGTTCATCCCCCAGGTTTTCAACCCTGGTGGGTTCGGTCCTCCACACAGTCTTACCTCTGCTTCAACCTGACCATGGGTAGATCACCCCGCTTCGGGTCTAGAACACGCGACACACGCCATATTTCAGACTCGCTTTCGCTACGCATACCCCACACGGGTTAAGCACGCCACGTATCACTAACTCGCAGGCTCATTCTTCAAAAGGCACGCCATCACCCCACAAGGCTCTGACGGCTTACAGGCACACGGTTTCAGGTACTATTTCACTCCCCTCCCGGGGTACTTTTCACCATTCCCTCACGGTACTATGCACTATCGGTCATCAAGTAGTATTTAGGCTTACCAAGTGGTCTTGGCAGATTCACACGAGATTTCACGAGTCCCGCGCTACTCGGGTACCACACCCACACCAGAAGCAACCGGTCCGCTTACACGACTCTCACGCTCTACGGTCAGACTTCCCAGACTGTTCAACTCCCAGCAACAACTGGCGCGATCCCCCGGCAGAAGGATCCAACATGGCCCCACAACACCAAACACGCAACGGCCGCCGCCTCTCACACGCATCTGGTTTAGCCTCCTCCGCTTTCGCTCGCCACTACTCACGGAATATCTTTTCCTGCGGGTACTGAGATGTTTCACTTCCCCGCGTTCCCCCCACCACCCTATACACGTTCAGATGATGGTAACCCAGCACAACCCAGGTTAGGTTCCCCCATTCGGACACCCTCGGATAATAACGCTCGCTCGCCAGCTCCCCGAGGCATATCGCAGGCCGCAACGTCCTTCATCAGCTCTTGATGCCAAGGCATCCACCGAATGCCCAATAAAACTAAACAAAACACAAAAAACAGTACAGAACAAATATGCTCGCAACCACTATACAAATCACAAACAACCCACCACACACAACCCACACCAACAACACGAAGCCGCTGGCTGGCTGCGCAGGCAACCACCACAACAAGTGGCGGACGCTCACACGGTGTTGAACGTGAACCCGACAGTGTG
>KV835861.1 GCA_001838165.1 Actinomyces sp. HMSC035G02
AACCCTCCACCAACTCTTTTTGTCCTTTAACCCGCAATACAGCAGACGCTCACCGTGAAGACTACCAATGCGCATCGATCAGAACCTCGCGCGGCATTTCCCCGTATTTTTTCGGCGTCGCAATGCCGTACGCAAGCAACGGGTTTGCCTGCAGCAAGGGTTCTATGACGGTTCCAAGCCAGTCCTCGCAGAGCCCGGAACGACTCGCTAGATCATGGAGAGCAGCGAGAATCTGATAGACCGAGTGTTTATCGAAAGTTTGATACGTGCGCTGTATTCTGCGCTTGGTGTTCTTCTGCATAGCCGGCTCATCTGTCACGGCAGTGTTCCAGAGTCTGCCGTAATGCGAGCACCGATTGCGCAAGTAGACAAAAGAACGGACTTGCGAGGGAAGGACAGCCCGCGAAGTATTCAGCGACTCTGCCATGTCATCAAGAACTCCAGACTCCCCGGAGGCCGTGATCATACGAGACAAGCAGCCAAAGCTGAGGGCTTCGACAGCCACCCATATCGGCATCCTGTCATAGGCTTCAGGCTTCTATCGTGACCCCTGTTTAATTTCGTCGCGGTAGTGCGCAACAAATAGATCATTACTACGGTCCAGGTCAGACAAAATGCGCTCTTCTACTGGATCGATCTTTTCCGATGGAGGCCGAGTAAAACCCAATCCATGAGCAAAAGAACCAACAGGCCCAACGCAAGTGCCATAGTGGTAGGAAAATCGCGTTCTCAGAACGATTTCACACGTGGCCAGCAGATGTTTACAAGCATCCGCAAGCTCCTGCTCTGCCTCATACAGACTGTATATCCTGCTAAAGCTGGTGCCCATGATGAAGTTATCGTCACCGTAGTCTGGGTCCTTCTGCCAGTAACGGAAATACCCCGAAAGCCTGTAGTAGCTCACACAAGACAAAACTTGAGCAGCAGCGCTCTCATCCTCGATCCGCATACCACGTCGTGCGAGCAAATCCAGCTGTTCATCGTAGCTCAGCCAATTTTTCTGCGTCTACAGCATCCTCGCTGATAAAAATGGCCCCGGTCATTTGTGCATTGCTGAAGCAAGAGGCCTGACCGGGGATCTGTTACTGGAAGGTTACAACACTCCCCCACTATGAGCAAGTAGGTGCTGAACGATCTCGGGTTAGACGCGACACAGCGCAAATCAACGCTAGAAAACGGGTAGCTGATACCTACCGATGCAGGATTGTCCTGGCAGGGCGTCACCAGAGAATCGCAAAGCCCCGGGCGACTCGGCCCGGGGCTTTCGCGTTACCCGATCGCTCACGCACTCTCGGGGAACGTCGAGGTGTCGATGACGTAGCGGTAGCGCACGTGGGAGGCGACGATGTTGTCGTAGGCCTGCGTGATGTCTTCGCCACTGATCATCTCGACCTGCGGGATGACGCCATGCTCAGCGCAGAAGTCGAGCATCTCCTGGGTTTCGGCGATGCCGCCGATCTGGGAGCCCGCGAAGGACTTGCCGCCGTTGACGAAGGCGCGCAGCGGCAGGGAGACGGGCTCGGTGGGCAGGCCCACGTCGACGAAAACGCCGTAGGGGCGCAGGGCAGCCATGTAGCCGGCGTAGTCGAGGCCGTCGGCGGACACGGTGCACAGGATGAGGTCGAAGGAGCCGCGCAGGGACTCGAGCACGCCTTCCTCGCTGGTGGCGTAGAAGTGATCGGCGCCAAAGCGGCGGGCATCGGCTTCCTTGGAGCGGCCGTGGGAGATGACGGAGACATCCGCGCCCATGGCCTTGGCGATCTGTACGCCCACGTGTCCGAGGCCGCCCATGCCGAGGATGGCCACGCGCGAGCCGGGGCCCACGTTGTAGTGCTTGAGGGGCGAGTAGGTGGTGATGCCGGCGCACAGGAGGGGCGCGCAGGCTGCAAAATCCAGTTCGGACGGGATGTGCAGCGCGAAGTCCTCGCGCACGGTGAAGCCGCGCGAGTATCCGCCGGTCGTCGGGTTGCCCTCGGCGTCGGCGCGGTAAGTCCACAGGGTACCGGGCGTCGACGTGCACCACTGCTCGTAGTCGGATTCGCACATCTCGCACGTGCCGCAGGAGCCGACCATGCAGCCCACGCCCACGCGGTCTCCCACCTTGAACTTGGTGACGCCGGGGCCGACCTTGGCAACGGTGCCGACGAACTCGTGGCCGGGCACGAGGGGGTAGGACACGGGACCCCACTCGCCGCGGGCGGAGTGAATGTCGGAGTGGCAGATGCCCGCGTAGGCGACGTCGAAGTAGATCTCCCCCTCACCGGGTTCGCGGATGTCGATCTGCAGGGGGTGGAACTGGGTGGTGGCATCGTCACAGCCGTAGGCAATCACGCTGGGCATGAGAACTCCTTTGTCCGGTCAATTGGATTGCTACAAGCATACTCCAGAAACAAAAACCCCGGCGCACAAGCGCCGGGGCGGTGGGGTGGCTGACGGGACTCGAACCCGCGACGTCCTGGACCACAACCAGGTGCTCTACCAACTGAACTACAGCCACCATCGCGTCGCCGTGAAGGCAACGGGTAGAGTCTAGCACTACCCACCCGAGCTTGGAAACTCGAGCACTACCCTCACGGCGGTGGCGTGCGTCACCAGTGGGCGCGAGCGGAAATCGCGTCGGCGAAGTTGCCGAGCGCGTGGGGGGTGGCCCCCAGGTAGAGGTCGGCGTCCACGAGGGAGACCTCCATGACCAGGAAGGAACCCTTCCCGTCGGGGACTAGGTCCACGCGGTTGAAGAGGAACTGCTCGTCGTGGCCCAGGCGCGAGCGCACGTAGCCGTGCAGGACGCGGCGGATCTCCTCGCCCCACTTCCACGCGACGGAGTCGGCGGCCTCGGCGGTCACCACGGCCTCGTGCATGGAGGTGTCACTCACCGACGCGGGGTGCAGGGCGGAACGCTTCTCGACAGCGTGGGAGACCAGGCCGTTGAAGAAGACCAGCGAGATCTCGCCGTGCAGGTCGATCTCCTCGACGTAGCGCTGGATCATGACGGAACGCCCCTCGCCGAGCAGGCCCTGGACCTGGCGCATGGCGGCCTGGCGCTGGCGCGTATCGACGGTCGTGTAGCGGCCGATGTCGCGCACGCCGGAGGACACGGCGGGCTTGACGACGAACTCACCGAAGGCCGGGAAGCGCGTGTGGATCTGGTGCTTCGACAGGTTCTGCTCGGGCTCCAGCCAGTTCGTGGGAATCGTGGGCATGCCCAGGGCGGCCAGTTCCTTGAGGTAGTGCTTGTCCGTGTTCCAGTTCAGCACATCCGCGGAGTTCTGCACGCGACGCAGCTGCTTCGTCCACTCCAGGAACGCGGGGCGGTCGCTCGCGTAGTCGGACACGGAGCGCACGACGACCATGCCAGCCTCGGACCAGTCGACATCGGGGTCGTTCCACACCTTGATCTGAGGGTCGCAGCCGCGCGCAGCCAGCTCGTCGAGCAGACCTTCCTCGCCTTTGAAGAGGTTGGGCATGGACTTGCAGGTCACGAGGGTGACTTTGGGATGGGCCGTCATAGTGTTCTTTCTGTCGTGGGGATGAAGGATGTACGAGGCCGTGGCTGGGAACTCACCGCAGGCCGAGCGGGCGCTGCGCGGCCTCGGTCAGCAGTTCGGTCAGCAGCTCCGGGTAGGACAGGCCTGCGGCGGCCCACATCTGCGGGTACATCGAGATGGGCGTGAAACCGGGCATCGTGTTCACTTCGTTGATGATGACGGTGTCGGACGCCTCATCGAGGAAGAAGTCGACGCGCGCCAGGCCCTCACACTCGAGGGCGTCGAAGGCGCGCCACGCGGTTTCGCGGATGCGATCGGCGTATTCGGGGGTGACGTCGGCCGGGCAGGACAGGCCGACGACGTCGTCCACGTACTTGTGCTCGTAGTCGTAGAACTCGCCCTCGGGGACGACGATCTCACCCAGGGGCGCGGTGCCGCTGCGCCAGTCGGAGCGCGAGCCGAGGACACCGCATTCGACCTCGCGGCCGGAAATGGAGGCCTCGACGATGATGCGCGGGTCGTGGTTCGCAGCCTCCTTGATGGCCACGGGCAGATCCTCGCGGCAGGTGACGCGCGAGATGCCGACGGAGGAGCCGGCACGGCAGGGCTTGACGAAAACGGGGAAGCCGAGGCGCTCGATGCGGTCCATGCAGGCGGTGGCGTCTGCGTCCCACTGTCGGGCCGTGACCAGCTCCCACTGGCCCACGTCGATGCCGGCGGCGGCCAGGACGGTCTTGGTGAGGTGCTTGTCCATGGACACGGCCGAGGAGGTCACGCCACATCCCACGTAGCGCACGCCGGCCATCTCGAAGAGGCCTTGAATGGTGCCATCCTCGCCGTAGGGGCCGTGCAGAAGCGGGAACACGATGTCCACGTGGCCCAGGTCCTCCACGCCGACGACACGCGAGTCCGGGGCATCCGGGTCGCCCTCGTAGGTGAGCTCGACGAGGTTGCCCTCGCCCGGGGTCAGGGCGACGCGGGTCGATCCGGCGGTGACGGACTGGCCCTTCCCATCCTTGAATTCCAGCGCCGACGGATCATCGGCGACGCGCACCCACTGGCCGTCGCGCGTGATACCCAGCGGGATCACGTCCCACTTGGTGCGATCGATAGCGGTCAGGATGCCGGCGGCCGTCGAGCACGAGATCTCATGCTCGGAGGAGCGTCCACCGAAGACGATGAGGACGCGAGGACGAGAAATAGCAGTCATGGGTCCAAGACTACCGCGCGGGAGGCGTCTGGTGCCCGCGTGCGCGGCGTTTAGACCAGCTCGATCTTCCAGCCGTCCATCTTCTGCGGGCGCGCAAGCAGCATGCGCCCCATGTCCTCGATGCTCGCGCGCCCCTCGACGACCTCGACGACAGCGCCCGTAATCGGCATGTCGACGCCGACGGAGGCGGCGACCTGGAGGATCGGCGAGGCCGACGCGACGCCCTCGACGACGCCCGGGGACAGGGCCAGGGCCTCGGCCAGTCCCATGCCGGAGCCGAGGCGGTGGCCGAGGGAGAAGTTACGCGACAGGCGCGAGGAGCAGGTGGCGACGAGGTCACCGATGCCGGACAGGCCCGCGAAGGTCGCGGGGTCGGCGCCAAGCGCGGTGCCCAGGCGCGTCATTTCCGCCAGGCCACGGGTGATGAGGGTCGAGCGCGTGTTAATGCCCAGGCCCATGCCCTCGGCCGCGCCGATGGCGACCGCGATGACGTTCTTCGTGGCACCCGCCATCTCCGTGCCCACGACGTCGGTGGACACGTAGGGGCGGAAGTAGGAGTTGTGGCAGGCCTTCGCGATCTCCTTGGCGAGCTCCACGTCGCTTGCAGCCACGACTGTCGCCGTGGGCTGGCGCTGCGCGATCTCGCGCGAGAGGTTCGGGCCGGACAGGACGGCGATGCGGTCGCTCGGCACGCCCGAGGCCTCGGCGATGATCTCGTCGACGCGCTTGAGCGAGCCGAGCTCCAGACCCTTGGCCAGGGACAGCAGGGCGACGTCGGGAGCGAAGGCCTCGCGCGCGGAGCTCAGGGTGGCACGCACGGCCTTCACGGGCACGGCGACGACGACAAGAGAACGGCCGGCGACGGCCTCGGCGATGTCGGTGGTCGCGTTGATGCGCTCCGAGAGCTCGATCCCCGGAAGGTACGTCGGGTTCTCTCCCCCGTTGATGAACGAGATCGTGTCGGCGTTACGCCCCCACATGGTCACGTCCACGCCCGCGTCGGCGAGGACCTGCGCGAACGTCGTTCCCCACGCGCCCGTTCCCAGGACCGCTGCTGTTGTCATACTCATCGAGACCTCCCTGTCGAGGCCATTCTACTAGGATCGAAACAACCGACCCGCACCAGGAGGAACTGTGTCTCACCGTCGAGCCCTCGCCGCGAGCGCGGCCGCCTCACTGCTCCTGTTGGCTGCGTGCGCGCCCGCATCCCCAACAGACGCGCCCCAGTCAGCCGAGGCCTCGCCGAGCGGCTCCTCCCCCACGGCATCCGCGAGCGCGAGCGCGGCACCGGAGACGACACCGACGCCGGAGCCGGGTCTGGATGCGACCAAGCCGATCAACGCCGACAACTGGATGTCGAGCGTGGAGGGATTGCCTCCGGTGCGCTCGGATGACCCGGCGAAGGCGCTGGCGCTGACGGGGATTCGCGCGGCGACGCACGAGGGTTTCACGCGGATCGTGCTGGAGTTTTCGGGCGAGGGAACGCCGGGGGTGTGGCGTGCGGCGTGGACGGATAAGGCCGTGGAACAGGGCCGAGGCCTGCCCATCCAGGTCGATGGCGAGGCGGTCCTGGACCTCGTCATCGACGGCACGCCGATGACGGCAACCGAGAATCCCTACCCGGGCGGCACGCACACGCGCGCCGGCGACCTGGACGTCGTCTCGGACGGCACCTTCGAGGACAACACGCACGTCGTCATCGGGGCGCCGGCCACGCGCCAATTCCAGATCGGATTCTTGTCCAACCCGGTGCGCATGGTCGTCGATATCCGCGATTAGCCCTTCTTGCGGGTCTTCTTCGCCTTCTTAGCCTTCTTCGCGAGTTCTTCTTCCCACCAGGGGCCGGCCTGCGTGGCGGGGTCCCATACCTGCTCGGGGACGGGAAGTCCGCGCAGCTTGCCCACGCCCGCGCGCACGGCGTCGCTGATGCGTTTGGTCGCCTCGTTAACGGCCTCGTGATCCTCCGAGCCGGCGGGGCTCATGAGGTCCGACAGGTCGACGGGCTCACCGAAGTGGTAGGCGACGCGTCGGCCCGGGCGCATGTCGATGCCTTTGGCGTTGTAGGGGGCCATGATGTCCTGCGGTCCCCACTGCGAGACGGGAATGACGGGCACGCCCGTGTCAAGGGCCAGGCGGGCGGCACCCGACTTGAATTCCATCGGCCACTGGTCGGGGTCACGCGTGAGAGTACCCTCCGGGAAGATGCCGACGACCTCGCCGGCTTTCAGGGCCTCGCGGGTGGGTGCCAGGACGGCCGAGGGGTTGGAGTCGCGGTTGACGGGGATCAGCCCCATGCCCTTGATGATCCAGCCGAACACCGGGACGGAGAACATCGACTTCTTCGCCAGGAAGCGCACGGCGGTGTCGCGCTTCATGAAGTACCAGCACAGGCACAGCGGGTCCACGTTGGACAGGTGGTTGGGCACCAGGAGGAAGCCACCCTCGGCGGGCAGATTCTCTTCGCCCGTCACAGTGAACTTAATCCAGGGCGTCATGATGGGCGTCAGGACGCCCTTGGCGAAGGTGTAAAAGCCGGAGACAGCACTCATGGCTTCATTCTACGGGGAGCGCTGCGCCGGCGCGCTGGCCCACACGGACCTCACACCAGGACGGATACGACCCCGGGGGCGACATCGACAGTGAAGGGGATCGAGGCGATGCGGTCACCGTCCGCCATGGCGATCATGCCTGCGGGGGCGGCGAAGGAGACCACCCGGGCGCTTTCCACCTCGATAGCCGGGTGTGCCTTCGCGCGGCCGGCGACGACGCGGGCGAGCACAGGCAGGGCGCGAGAGAGCGGCAGCGGGCCCACGTGGCACACCTCGAGGACGCCGTCGCTCATATCGGAGGACTCCACCAAGGTGATGCCGCCGCCGAAACGCCCGGAGTTGGACACCGACGCGATCCAGCCGGTCATGTTGCGCTCAACCCCGTCCACGGTGGCCACGATCTCGGTGGGTTCGTGCGAGGCCAGGGCCGCGAATGCCCCGTAGCCGTAGGCCAGCGGTCCAGACGTCAGCGAGGATTCGTTCGCGAGGATGTTTGCGCGCGCGTCCAGGCCGATCGAGACGATGCCGAGAGCCAGGCGCACCCCGTCGCGCGAGCGCACCCACATGCCGTCCAGGGGACGCACCCGGGAGGCCAGCCACTCCGAGGAGTCGGCCCCGGCCTCGTCGGAAGAAAAACCCAGCGGAGCCAGGGAACGCGCGCGCACCAGCGGGTCCGTGCCAATCCCCAGCGCGCGGCACAGGTCGTTGCCGCGCCCGCCCGGCATGGGAACGAAGATCGCGTCGGACTCGTGACACCCGCGCGCCACCACGCCCAGGTACCCGTCCCCGCCCAGAGCCGCTACGACGGATCCGGACGCGACCTCACCGGCGATCACCGCCGGGTCGTCGCCGGGCGTCGTCAGGCGAACCGCGACCTCCCAGCCGCCACCGCGCAGGATGCGCACGATGCGCGGACCCAGGCGCACGCTGCGCCCGCCCGCCGACATCGACGAGACCAGCAATAAAATGCTGCGTCGCGCGCCCGATGCGCCCATGATCTCAGGCGTCCAGGTAACGCACGCGCGCATCCAGCTGATGGAGCTTGCGCGTGAAGTGCTCGTAGCCGCGAGAAATCACGTCGATACCCGACACGGTGGACGTGCCCGTCGCGGTCAGGGCTGCGATCAGGTGCGAGAAACCACCGCGCAGATCCGGGACCTCAATATCCGCGCTGTGCAGCGGGGTCGGACCCGAGATGACGGCCGAGTGGTAGTAGTTCTTCTGGCCGAAACGACAGGGGGTCCCACCCAGGCACTCGCGGTAGACCTGAATGTTCGCGCCCATCTTGCGCAGCGCCTCGGTGAAACCGAAACGATTCTCGTAGACGGTCTCATGCACGATCGACAGGCCCTCGGCCTGCGTGAGGGCCACGACGAGGGGTTGCTGCCAGTCCGTCATGAAGCCCGGGTGCACGGCCGTCTCCAGGGCGATCGAGTGCAGCGGCTCGCCCGGGTGGTAGAAGCGGATGCCGTCGGCGTCGATATCGAAGGCACCGCCCACCTTGCGGAAGGTGTTGAGGAACGTCGTCATATCGGGCTGGTGAGCGCCGCGCACGTAAATGTCGCCGCGTGTAGCCAGGGCTGCCGCGGCCCACGAGGCAGCCTCGATGCGATCCGGCAAAGCCGTGTGACGGTAGCCGTTCAGCTTCGCAACGCCCTCGATGCGGATCGTGCGGTCCGTGTCCACCGAGATGATGGCGCCCATCTTCTGCAGGACGTTGATGAGGTCGAGGATCTCGGGCTCAATGGCCGCGCCCTTCAGGGTCGTGATGCCCTCGTTGCGCACGGCCGTGAGCAGCGTCTGCTCGGTCGCGCCCACCGACGGGAAGGGCAGCTCGATAATCGCGCCGTGCAGGCCGGTAGCGGGGCGCTTGATGTGCACGCCGTCGGGCTGCTTGTCGACGATCGCGCCGAACTTGCGCAGCGTCTCCAGGTGGAAGTCGATGGGACGGCCACCGATCGCGCAACCGCCCAGCTCGGGGATGAAGGCCTCGCCCAGCTGGTGCAGCAGCGGGCCGCAGAACAGGATCGGGATACGCGAGGCGCCCGCGAGCGTATCGATGTCAGAGCGCGAGGCGATCTTGACGTTCGAGGGGTCCATGCGCAGCGTGCCGCGATCCTGATCGAAGTCGATCTGAACGCCGTGCAGGCTCAGCAAGTCCGAGACGACGTCGGTGTCGCGGATGAGCGGCACGTTGTAGAGCTCAGAGGGGGTGTCGGCGAGCAGCGACGCAACCATCGCCTTGGGGACGAAGTTTTTCGCGCCGCGCACCGTGATCTCACCGCGCAGCGGATGGCCGCCCTCAACCTGAAGGATCGATGACATGAGTGCTCCTCACTATGACGTAACTGGCCCCTACTCTAGCTAGGTAGGGGCCAGTATGCGCAGTGCGTTCAGTCGCGAGCCGACACAACTTCTTCCTTGGGCAAGAATTTCGCCGGGAGCGTGCGCGGCTTGAAGGACGGGCGCGCGGCCTCGTAAGCCGCGATCTCGTCCTCGTGACGCAGGGTCAGGGCGATATCATCGAGGCCCTCCATGAGGGTCCAGCGCACATAGTCGTCGATCTGGAAGGTGCCCGAGATCGCACCGGCGCGCCACGTCTTCTCCTCCAGGGAGACGGTCACCTCGGTGCCGGGCTCGGCCTCGAGAAGCTTCCACAGGGACTCGCAGTCCTCCTGGGAGATGATGCCGGTGACCAGGCCCTGCTTGCCGGAGTTTCCGCGGAAAATGTCTGCGAACTTGGGGGCCAGGACGACGCGGAAGCCGTAGTCCTTGAGGGCCCACACGGCGTGCTCGCGCGAGGAGCCGGTGCCGAAGTCGGGGCCCGCGATCAGGACGGAGCCGTTCTTGTAAGCATCCTGGTTGAGGACGAACTCCGGGTCGCCACGCCAGGCCGCGAAGAGAGCGTCCTCAAAGCCCGTACGGGTCACGCGCTTGAGGTAGACGGCGGGGATGATCTGGTCGGTATCAACGTTGGAGCGGCGCAGCGGGACGCCGATGCCGGTGTGGGTGATGAACTTTTCCATGGGTGGTTGAGTCTTTTCTTCCGTGGGGGACGAGGCCGGGGCCCTCCCCCGCTGTCGGGTGGCGGAGGGCGGGCCTCAGAGGTCGGCCGGGGAGGACAAGGTGCCGCGCACGGCGGTGGCGGCCGCGACGAGCGGGGACACCAGGTGCGTGCGGCTGCCCTTGCCCTGGCGGCCTTCGAAGTTGCGGTTGGAGGTGGAGGCCGAACGGTCTCCCGCGTTCATCGTGTCGGGGTTCATGCCCAGGCACATGGAGCAACCAGCGTTGCGCCATTCGGCGCCGAAGTCGGTGAAGATCTTGTCGAGGCCCTCGGCCTCGGCCTGGAGGCGCACACGGGCGGAGCCGGGCACGACCATGACGCGCACTCCCTCGGCCTTGCGGCGTCCCTTGAAGATGCCGGCGGCGGCGCGCAGGTCTTCGATGCGACCGTTCGTGCAGCTGCCGATGAAGACGGTGTTCACGGCGATGTCGCGCATCGGGGTGCCGGCCTTGAGGTCCATGTACTCGAGGGCGCGCTCGGCGGCCGCGCGGGCCGTCTCGTCGGTGAAGTCCTCGGGGGCGGGGACGGTCGCGGACAGCGGCACGCCCTGGCCCGGGTTGGTGCCCCAGGTGACGAAGGGTTCGATGTCGGCGGCCTCGAGGATAACCTCGGCGTCGAAGACGGCGTCCTCGTCGGAGGCCAGCGAGGACCAGTATTCGACGGCGCGATCCCAGTCCTCGCCCTCGGGGGCGTGGGGGCGGCCCTTGATGTAGTCGAAGGTCGTCTGGTCGGGGGCGATCATGCCGGCGCGGGCACCCGCCTCGATCGACATGTTGCAGATCGTCATGCGACCCTCCATGGAGAGCTCGCGGATGGCCTGGCCGCGGTACTCCAGGACGTAGCCCTGGCCGCCGCCGGTGCCGATCTTCGCGATGACGGCGAGGATAATGTCCTTGGCCGTCGAGCCCTCGGGCAGGGAGCCATTGACGGTGATCGCCATGGTCTTGAAGGGGGCCATCGGCAGCGTCTGGGTGGCAAGCACGTGCTCGACCTGGCTGGTGCCGATACCGAAGGCCAGCGCGCCGAACGCACCGTGCGTGGAGGTGTGGGAGTCGCCGCACACGATGGTCATGCCGGGCTGGGTAAGGCCCAGCTGGGGGCCAACCACGTGGACGATACCCTGGTCGGCGTCGCCCAGGGAGTGCAGGCGGATACCGAACTCCTCGGCGTTCTTACGCAGGGTGTCGATCTGGGTGCGGCTCGTGATGTCCGCGATGGGCAGGTCGATGTTGACCGTGGGCGTGTTGTGGTCCTCGGTCGCGATCGTCAGATCCGGGCGGCGAACCTGCCGCCCGGCGAGGCGCAGGCCCTCAAAAGCCTGGGGGCTCGTCACTTCGTGCACGAGGTGGAGGTCGATGTAGAGCAGGTCGGGGGCGCCGTTCTCCCCCTTGGACACGATGTGGTCGCGCCACACCTTTTCTGCCATCGTTCCGCTCATTGTTCCTCCTCTGATCCCCACTTTGGAGACACGGTGTCATTCATGCTTCGCCATCAATGGAACCGCCTTATCCGCCATGCGACCCGCTGATCTCACGTCTCGGACGCAGCTTTGACCTGTTTCACTATCCGACAACTTGCCATCTCAAAAGCTGAGATATTAAATAGTTGTATGGAAGAGCAAACATCCAGTGGCGTCGGCGTTCTCGATAAGGCAGCGTTGGTTCTCAGCGCTCTTGAGGCGGGACCCGCCACCCTCGCCCAACTCGTTTCCAGCACGGGGCTTGCTCGCCCCACCGCCCATCGACTGGCCGTCGCTCTCGAATATCACCGCATGGTCGCCCGCGACATGCAGGGACGTTTCATTCTCGGCCCGCGCCTCCAGGAGCTCTCCTCCGCCGCCGGCGAAGACCGCCTCCTCCAGGCCTCCATGCCGGTCCTTCAGGCTCTGCGCGACCACACCAAGGAATCCTCCCAGCTCTTCCGCCGCCAGGGCGATTACCGCGTGTGCGTGGCCGCCTCCGAACGCGAGATGGGCCTGCGTGACTCGATTCCCGTTGGTGCCACACTCTCCATGAGTGCCGGATCCGCCGCTCAGGTCCTGCTGGCCTGGGAGGAGCCCGACCGTCTGCACCGTGGCCTGTACGGCGCCTCCTTCAACGCAACCATGCTCTCCGAGGTGCGCCGCCGCGGCTGGGCCCAGTCCGTGGGCGAGCGCGAGCCGGGCGTCGCCTCCGTGTCCGCCCCCGTGCGCGGCCCCTCCGGCCGCGTCCTGGCTGCCCTGTCCATCTCCGGCCCCATCGAGCGCATGGGTCGCCAGCCCGGACGCCAGCACGGTCCCTCCGTCATGGCGGCCGCCAACAGGCTCACGGAATTTCTCTCCACCGTCGAGGACGCCGCGGACCTGTAAGCCGCGACCACGCAGCAGACAAACGGGTGGGCCGGGACGAATCAATCGTCCCGGCCCACCCGTTTGCGTACCTAACCACTAGGCGACCCAGCGGCCCGAACCATCAAAGGTGTAGGCGGTTCCGCCGATGACGACACGTCCGGTCGCCATGGCTCCCGACGGGTGGCAGAAGTACCAGCTGCCGCCATCCTTCACCCATCCGATCGCCATCTGGCCGGATTCCGTCAGGTAGTACCAGGTACCGCCCAGCTTCACCCAGCCGGTGGCCATCGAGCCATTGCCGTTCAGGTAGAACCAGGCGCCACTCAGGTTCACCCAGCCGGTGGCCATCGCACCGCTGCCGTGCAGGTAGTACCAGGTGTCGCCGTCCTTGAGCCATCCGGTCGCCATGGCCCCGGTGTTGGGATCCAGGTAGTACCAGGTGCCACCCACGGCGGTCCAGCCGGTCGCCATCGCGCCGGACGGAGCGTAGTAGTGCCACACGCCGTCCTCGATCTGCCACCCGGTCTTCATCCAGCCGTTCGCATCGAAGGAGTACGTGACGCCATCACGCACAACGCGCTCGTTTGCGGGGTAGCTCCCGTCCGGGTAGCGCAGCCACCAGCGGCCGTCACCCGAAGAAACCCACTGCGCGGCAGCCGGATCCGGCTCCGGAGTGACGGTGGGATCGATGCGATCTCCCGCAGCCTGCGTGAAGACAGCAACCGTACGAGCGGGAACCGTGACGGAGCCCGTCTTCGCGTCGAAGGACGCACCCTTGACGGTCTCGTCCGCGCCGTTCGCCTGCGCCTCGTGCAGCTTGAAGACGCGACCCGACAGGCCCTCGACCGCGGTGGTCACGGACTCGCCGCTCGCATTGAAGACGACGAGAGCGCCATCGAGCTTCGCGTCGATGTCATTCCCGGCCCCGGCCTCGTCGTTGATGAGCATGACAATCGTGCCATCCACGGCTCCCTTACCCGAGTTCGGGAAGGTCACCTTGGAACGGATCAGATCCGCGCTGCCCAGCGTGAACAGACGCGAGGAAGAACGCACGCGCAGGAAGTCCATCGCGATTTCCGAGGAGGTGTCGATCTGCTCAGGGGTCGGCTTCAGATCGGGGTTCTCCAACAGCGGACGCATGTGGTCCCAGGCAGCGCCATTCTTGGACTTCACCGGCAGGCCATGGCCGAAACCGTTGTCGTGCATGGACCAGTCAATCGCGTTGAAGTGATCGCCGGAGTTGTAGGAGTCGCGGTCCAGGGACTTCGAACGCAGCATCTCCGTGCCCGAGGCCCAGAAGGAAGGCGACTGAGACAGCGCCACGGAGGCCTGGCTGATCAGCGACATACGCACGCGGTGATCCATCGGAGCATCCGCCGGCATCTTGTAGGTGACCAGGTCGAAGAGCGTCTCGTTGTCGTGGGCATCCACGTAGTTGACGTTCTCGGCGGGCTGGGAGGCGAACCCGGCGCCCTGGCCGTTGTAGTCCAGCTGCGCGCCCGACACGGTCTTGCCGTCGTAGGTGGTGAGCGTGTAGTCCTTCAGGTTGCCCGCCAGGCCAAGCTTCACCAGGTCCACGCGGTGCAGGTAGTCGGCGCGGCGATCCGCCTCGGAGCGGGTGTCAAGGCCGTTGAAGTCCGAGAACGCGCCCGAGCCGAAGCCCTGCATGACGCGGTGATCATCATCAAAGGGGCCGCCACCATGCACGGCGTCGCGCAGGCGGTCGTTAAACGCGCCGATGCCGGTACCGTCCAGCTGGCCCTGCGTGGCCTGGGTGAACAGCGCGTTGTTCGCGACCTCACCGAAGTTCCAGCCCTCGCCGTAGATGTACAGGCGCGAGCCGTCCACGCCGTCCTTCTCCAGGGTGAGAGACGCCAGGGCGGCCTTCGCGCGCTTCATCTCCTCGGCCGGGTGGTGGCCCATGAGGTCGAAGCGGAAGCCGTCGACGTGGTAGTACTTCGCCCAGTGGATCATCGAGTCGATCATGAGGTGCTCGCTCATCGCGTTTTCGGTCGCAACGTTGGAGCAGCACGTCGAGGTCTCGACACCGCCGGTGGCGTTCAGGCGCTGGTAGTAGCCGGGCACGACACGGTCAAGCACCGAGTAGGCGGACTGGCCGGCTGCAGGCGTGTGGTTGTAGACCTGATCCAGGACAACCTGCATGCCGATCGAGTGCAGACCACCCACCATGGAGCGGAACTCGCGCACGCGCGCGCCGCCGTTCTGGTTGGACGAGGTCGCGTAGGAGCCCTCGGGAGCCATCCAGTGCAGCGGGTCGTAGCCCCAGTTGTAGGCGTCCTGGTCAGCAACGGCCGTGACCGCAGCCTGCTGCTCCTCAGAGGCCGGGCCGGCACCCTCGGGGATCGCCGGGATCTTCTGGTCCGCGCGCTTCTCGGGAATGGTCGCGATGTCGAAGGTCGGCAGCAGGTGCACCGTGTTCATGCCGGCGCTCGACAGCTCGGCGAGGTGGCGCATGCCGTTGGATTGGAACTGCGTGAAGGCCATGTAGGTGCCGCGCATGTCCTCGGGCACGGAGGTGTCCGCGGCAGAGAAGTCACGCACGTGCAGCTCGTAGATAGAGCGCTGGGCGTCGTCCTCGATGACCGGAGCCTTCGAGTCCGTCCACACCGCCGGGGCAATCGACGGGTTGTCCATGTTGACGGCGACGGAGCGCGTGGAGTCCACAGTTAGGGCCACCGAGTAGGGGTCGGTGACGAGGTTCGTCTCCACCTTGCCCGTCTCGGGCACGTAGACGTTGACCTCCCACAGGTACTGGGCACCCTCGTGGATCTCGCCGGCGGCGTTGTCCACGCTCCAGCGGCCGTCCTCGCCGCGCACGGCGGCGGTGCGCATGCCATCACCCGGCACGTCGGCGTCGGAGCCGCGCGGGGTGGAGGTGTTCCACGACACCAGGGTCACGTTCTTGGCGGTCGGCGCCCACAGCGCGAACGTCGGATTACCTGCCTCGTTCCAGCCCACGCCGTACGAGGCCTGGGTGGCCTTTGCCGCGTAGAGGGAGTCGAGAACGGGCGCGATCTGCACGCCGGTGAAGGCGTTAACGGTCTCCCCCGACTTCTGAGAGACCGCGATCTGGCCGGTGAGGGCCTCGCGCGCCCCGGCCTCGTCGAGGGAGGCCTTCAGGGCGATGTATCCGTTGAGGTTCGGGTGGGCCGTCGTCACCTCGGCGGGCAGGTCACCCGCGACGGTCAGGGCGACCGTCGTGGCGCCCGTGACGGCACCATCCGCCAGGCCAGCGCCGCCCTCGGGGGCGGTCACCAGCTCGTAGGACAGCTTCGCGGAGCCGTCCAGCACCTGCGCCCGCGTGACACCTTCGGGCAGAAGGGAGGTCGGCCACGCGAGAATATTCGAGGTCACCCAGTAAGCGCGCTGCTCACCCGCACCCGCGACAGGCGCATCAGCGCTCGCGATGGCAACCTTGTGCGTCTGAGAATCGTAGGTGAAGGTCACGAGCTTGTTCGCTTTCGTTGCAAACTGGTAGTTGGCCCCGCCCACGGCACCATCTTGACCGTAATTCTCGTTGTCGGACGCGCCAACGGCAACCTTGAACTCGTAGTTGCCCTCAGGCAGCGCGGTGGTGGCGTAGGTGTAGGTCCCGTCCCCCACCGGCTCCATAAGGGGTGCCAGGCATTCGGGCTTCCAGTTGTCCGTGCAGCCCAGCGCCTTCTGGAAGGAACCCGGCAGCGTCACCATCTGGTCGGTGGCGGTGTTCCACACGCGGTGCGTAGCGCGGTTATAGAAGAAGGTGACGGGCGTAGTTTCGGTCAGGGTGTAGGAGATGTTCGCTCCCCCCGCAGCGCCCCCGGCACCAAACGACGTGTCCCACGAGCCGCCCTCGGCAACCTTGTACTGATACTCGCCGGCCGGCAGCGTGAACGTCGCACTGTACACGCCCGTCGCGTCGCGCTTGAGCGCAGCCTTATCGCAGGCAGGCGCCCAGTCCGCGTCGCATCCCATCGCCACGTTGTGGTTACCGGGGATTGTCACTAGCACGTCATCGGCGGCTCCGGTAGCCCCCACCTCGGCAGTGTTCACATCGCCTCCCTGGTTTGACGTTTCCGTCCCAGGCTCGGCCCACGCAGCTGGGAGCACACCCCCCATCAGCGCGATAGCTGCGCCAACGCTGAGCGTTCGGCGCAGGAATGTCCTGTTGAGTCGGTATGTCACGACAGACTCCCTCGTCCAAAAGCGATCCCCTCCCATGGGGCTGCTCCTAGGTTAGACATACTGCAACGTTTCCGAAAGTTTTCTGTAAAGCACAAGAGAAAATGCGGACCGTGTGGTTAAAAAAAACCTCGCCACCACTGAGGTGACGAGGTTGTTGGTACCCCCAACCGGATTTGAACCGGTGTTAACGCCGTGAGAGGGCGTCGTCCTAGGCCGCTAGACGATGGGGGCCTTGACCGAAACTAACGCTTCAGATCGCTGGGGTACCAGGACTCGAACCTAGAATGGCTGAACCAGAATCAGCTGTGTTGCCAATTACACCATACCCCATTGGGTATCACCCGCTTCGCTTTCACGTCGCTGGCGACAGGAGATAACTGTAGCGGACCAACGCCCTCATGCCAAATCGAAGGCCAGTGGTCCCGATCACCCACCCTCCACTCCCCCACACCGGGGTTCCTCCAAGCGCGACGAAGCCCCGGCCTCGTCCAACCGACAGGGACGAGGCCGGGGCCGGGCGCAGCGATCAGGCCAGGGAGGCGCGCAGGGCACGCAGGCGAGCCAGCGAGGAATCGCGGCCCAGGATCTCCATGGACTCAAACAGCGGCGGGGAGACCTGGCGGCCGGTCACGGCGACGCGCAGCGGACCGAAGGCCAGGCGAGGCTTGACGCCCATCTCGTCGACAATGCGAGCGCGCAGCGACTCCTCGAGGACGGCGGTCGTGAACTCGGTCAGGCCCTCGACGGTCTCGATGGCGGCGTCCAGGACGTCCACGGCGTTGTCCTTGAGCTTGGAGACGGCCTTCTCGTCCATCTCCAGCGCGTCGTCGGCAACGAAGAGGAAGCCAAGCATGCCCGTGGCCTCGCCGAGGAGCTGGATGCGCGTCTGAACGAGCGGGGCGGCCTCGGTGAGGATCTCACGCTCGCGATCGGTCAGCGCCTCGAAGGAGTCGGCCGAGACAACCCCGTCGCGGTGCAGGAAGGGCACCAGACGGTTGCGGAAATCCTCGCCGTCCAGCAGACGGATCTGCTCGGCGTTAATCGCGATGGCCTTCTTCTGGTCAAAGCGCGCCGGGTTCGGGTTCACGTCCGAGATGTCGAAGGCCTGGGCCATCTCCTCCATGGAGAAGATGTCGCGGTCCGGGGCGATCGACCAGCCCAGCAGGGCCAGGTAGTTGTTGAGGCCCTCGGGGATCATGCCGGCGGCCTTGTGCAGCAGAAGGTTCGACTCGGGGTCGCGCTTGGAGAGCTTCTTGTTGCCCTCGCCCATGACGTAGGGCAGGTGGCCGAAGCGCGGCATAAACTTGGCAACGCCGATGGCCTCGAGCGCGCGGTACAGGACAATCTGGCGAGGCGTCGAGGAGAGCAGGTCCTCACCGCGCAGCACGTGAGTGATCTCCATGAGCGCGTCGTCGATCGGGTTCACCAGGGTGTAGAGCGGGTGGCCGTTGGCGCGCACGATGACGTAGTCCGGCACGGAGCCAGCCTTGAAGGTGATCTCGCCACGGATCAGGTCCGTGAACGTGATGTCCTCGTCGGGCATGCGCAGGCGCAGGACGGGCTGGCGACCCTCGGCGCGGTAGGCGGCGATCTGCTCGTCCGTCAGGTTGCGGTCGAAGCCGTCGTAGCCGAGCTTGGGGTCCTCGCCCTTGGCGCGGTGACGCTCTTCGATCTCCTCGGGCGTCGAGTAGGACTCGTAGGCGTAGCCAGCCTCAAGCAGGCGGGCGGCCACGTCACGGTAGATGTCCATGCGCTCGCTCTGGCGGTAGGGGCCGTGCGGGCCTCCCTTGCCGATGCCCTCGTCCCAGTCGAGGCCCAGCCACTGCAGGGACTCGATGATCTGGTCGAAGGACTCCTGGGAGTCGCGGGCGGCATCCGTGTCTTCGATGCGGAAGACGAAGGTTCCTCCCGTGTGTCGGGCGTAGGCCCAGTTGAACAGGCACGTGCGGACCATGCCGACGTGAGGGGTTCCTGTGGGCGAGGGGCAGAAGCGGACGCGAACGTCGGCACCGGTGGCAGTTGTTTCACTCATGATTCCTCCATCCTACTCCAGCGGTGGCTGTTGCATTTGCTTGATGGGTGGGCGCGCTGCGACGCGCGCCGGTGGCGCGGATACGCTGAGTGCATCACCGGGATCGGCCCGCGCCGCATCCATCGACTCACCCAGGAGGACACCGTGTCCGTTCGTCTCTTTTCCGACTCCCATCTCTACCGCACCGGCTCCCTGAAGTGGACCGGCATCACGACCGCGGCCGGAGAGCCGACGATCGGCGCGTGGGTGGCGGAAATGGACTTCGGGACGGCCCCGGAGGTCGCCGACGCGATGAAGGGTGCGATCGACGACGGCCTGCTCGGCTACCAGCCGACCTGGCTGGAGCCGCGCATCGCGGGTGCGACCGCCGAGTTCCAGAAGCGTCGCTTCGGCTGGGACGTGGATGCCTCCCAGGTGCGCCTCGTGGCCTCGGTCCTGCCCGCGCTCGAGGCGACGATTGCGCACCTGGTGCGCCCGGGCGCTCCGATCATCGTGCCCACCCCCGCCTACATGCCGTTCCTGACGATCCCGGGCAAGTTCGACCACCCCGTCATCGAGGTGCCCTCGCTGCGCGGTACGCGAGCGCTCGGGCGCGGCTGGGCGCTCGACCTGGAGGGGATCCGGGCCGGGCTCGAAGCCGGGGCCGGCCTCGTTATCCTGTGCAACCCGTGGAACCCGGTCGGCCGCGTCCTGCGTGAGGACGAGCTGCGTGCCCTGCACGACGTCGTCTCCGACTACGACGCCCTCGTGTTCTCCGACGAGATCCACTCCTCCCTCGTGTTGGACGAGTCGATTCCTTTCGTCTCCTACGCGTCGCTCGGCGCCTCGTTCGCAGCCCACACGGTGACGGCGACCGCCGCGTCGAAGGGCTGGAACATCGCGGGGCTTCCCTCCGCGCAGGTGATCCTGCCCGACGAGGCGCTGCGCGAGCGCTGGGACGTGTTCGCCGCGGACGTGCGCCACGACGCCAACGTCATCGGCACCCTCGGTGCCATCGCCGCCTACGAGCGGGGTGATGCCTGGCAGCGCGAGGTCAAGGACCTGATCCGCTCCAACGTGGACCTCGTCGAACGCGCTCTCGCGGATACACCGATCGACTTCGTGCGCCCCGAGGGCACATACCTGACCTGGTGGGGCTTCGACAGCATCGACCTGGGTCCCCTCTCCCCCGCCGCGACGCTGCGCGAGCGCGCCCGCATCGCCGCCAACGAGGGCCGCACCCTGGGCGCCGACTACGCCTCGTGGGCGCGCATCAACCTGGCGTGCTCCCCCGACGTGGCCTCGCGGATTGTGGAGCGGGTGCTCGGCCTGCTCTGATCGGTTGTCACGGGCATTTGCCCCCACCGTCGGCCAACATTCCCAAGTCCTCGGCCCGTTCTCTACCGTTGTTAGAGGCATGAGATACGCAGCATTCCTGGGTTTGTTCCCGAGCGTTGTCCTGATCATGGCCGACTGGTAGTTCTGCTGGCGTGAGGCTTGGTGTTCATTGCTGTCGTGCGGGGCTTATCGGTGTTGGACTTCCTCACGACCGAAGGATTCAACCCAATCGGGAGGATTCAACCCGATAGGGAGGATTCAACCCGATCAGAAGGGGTTGAATCTTACCGATCGGGTGTAACACCTCATCGGCAACAAGTGGCATTTCGGATGTCAGGTACGCGCTTCTTCGTGCCGTGCGTGTCATTCCGTCCATCGCCTGCAGAAGTGCACTCAGTGCGGAGGCGTCACGCCGCCCATTCGGGCCACGCGCAGGTTATCGGGCCCACGTGCGTAAGAGAGAGAACACACACCCGCCGGCGGAGCGCGATGGAAACCTTTGAGCACAACAACTTCGCATGCAATTCGATCGCGCAGCCGTTCAACAGCCTCTACAAACGTTGCAATTCCAAGGTTGCTATCTGGTCGTGCGACAGCACCCCGGGGGAATTGCATGCGAAATTGAGGCCGCCCCGGCTAGCTTCCACAGCTCTGTTGGAGACTTGGCCTTGTGCGCGCCGCCGACGACGATCCCACCAGCAACGACAGTCACCGGAGCTTCACAAGCGTTCGCTCATCCCCCTTCCTACATCAACGAGGCCGTGGCCGGGAACGGTGGACATCCACCTCCCGGCCACGGCCTCGTATTGTGGCTGTGCGCTTAGGCTCCCAGTGCCGCTTCGATGCCGGCGACCACGGTCTGGCGAGCCGCGGAGGCCGCCTCGACGACGGCGGTCGGATCCGTGGGGGCGTCGGCGAAGGACAGGTCAGAGACGACCGACATGCCGGCGACGCGCACGCCCAGGGCGTGCAGGGTGATGGCCTCCATGACGGTCGACATGCCCACGCAGTCCACGCCCAGGCCCGCGAGGATGCGGGTCTCGGCCATCGTCTGGTACTCGGGGCCGCGCAGGATCGCGTAAGTACCCTCGCGCTGGCAGACGCCGCGCAGCGCCTGCGTCATCTGGGCGTCCCACACGGCCGACACGTCCAGGAAGAGCGGCCCATCGAAGGGCGAGGCGCCACTGACGTTCACGTGGTCGGTGATCGCCATGACGTCGCCCAGGTTCCAGGGCTTCAGGCAGCCGTTCGCGTTCGTGAGGACCGCGCGGCTGATCCCTGCGGCAACCGCAGCTCGGGCGAGAGCCGTGACCGGGCGGGCGCCCAGCCCCTCGTAGAGGTGGGTTCGGCCCGTGGCCACGAGGACCACTCCCCCATGCGTCTCATACGCGCGCAGCTCGCCGCCATGCCCGTCCGCGACCGGCGCAAGAACGCCGGGGATATCTCCCAGCGGCACGGTGGCCGCGGGGGCTCCCCAGGCCTCGTCGAGAGCCTCGGCCAAGCCGGAGCCGAGCACGACGAGCGCATCCGGGCGCCCCGCAAGAGAGGTGAGGACCCGGGCGCCGGCCTGGGCCTCGTCGTCGAGGAGAGCCTGGGGGAAGCGCGCGTCGACGCTCACTGCTCGTCCTCGCCCGCACCCTCGGCGTAGGTGCGCGAGGGCAGCTTCTCCTGCTCGCGCACACGGCCCGCACTGGTCGCCCAGTAGCCGACGAAGCCGACAACCATCGCCAGGAGGATGCCGATGTTGGCGCCCGCCCAGTCGCCCTCGCGACCGCCCAGGGGGCCGAGGAGGTAGCCCTGCCAGGAGAGCCAGGAGGCGCTCGCGTTAACGACGAGGCCCCAGCCCACCAGCGAGCCGACGATCAGGGAGACGACCGCACCCCAGTTCACCGAGCCGTAGCGGCCCGAGGGCGTGAAGAGCGACGGCTCGTCGTAGTCCTTGCGGCGCAGCGCGATGTCCGCCAGCATGACGCCGCCCCACGCGGCGATGACGACTCCGAGGGTCGTGAGGAACGCCGTAAAGGGAGTCAGGAAGGAGTCCGCGAAGAACACGACGACGATCGTGCCGACCGTCATGATCGTGCCGTCGATCGCGGTGGCGACCGGGCGCGAGACGGGCACGCCCGTGGCCAGCAGCGACAGGCCCGAGGAGTAAATGTCCATGACGATGCCGCCGATGAGGCCCAGGATCGCGACCAGCGCGAAGGGGATGAGGAACCAGGTGGGCAGCAGCGTGGTGAGCGCACCGATCGGGTCGCCACCAATGGCCTCGGAGAGGGACTCGTCGGCCGAGCCGACCAGGAGGATGCCGAAGAAAACCAGGATGACCGTGGGCAGCGCCGCGCCCACCGTCGTCCAGCCGACCACGCCCTTCGTCGAGGCCGCGCGCGGCAGGTAGCGCGAGTAGTCGGCGGCCGCGTTAATCCAGCCGAAGCCGAAGCCCACGAGGAGCATGCAGCCCGCGCCGAGCACCGCGGTCAGTGGAGCCGACGGACGCGAGGAGAGGACCGCGAAGTCGATCGTCGGGGCGACCAGGACCAGGTAGATGATCGTCAGGGCCGCGGTGGCCCACGTGATCCACGTCTGAACCTTCATGATCGCCTCAAAACCGAGGATGCCCGAACCCGCCGCCAGAACGACGACGAGGATCAGCGCGATGATCTGGGCGACAACGTGGTTCGTGAAGCCGAGCGCCCCCATCACCGTGGCCGTGGCCTGGACGGCCATGATCGCCAGGAAGGTCTCCCAGCCCACCGTCAGGATCCACGAGATCGCCGCCGAAATGCGGTTGCCGTTGAAGCCGAAGGCCGCGCGCGACAGGACTAGCGTCGGGGCGGAGCCGCGCTTGCCCGCGATGGCGATGAGGCCACACACGACGAACGAGAGCGCAACACCCACGACGGACACGACGACCGCCTGGGCCAGGGAGAGCCCGAAGCCGAGGACCCACGAGCCCCACGAGATGCCCAGGACCGAAATATTCGCCGCGAACCACGGCATGAACAGGTCGGAGGGTTTTCCTTTGCGATCGGATTCGGGAATGACGTCCAGGCCGGCCATTTCGACGGCCAGAGCGCCCGATGACTGGGGTTCGCTCACGGTGTGCTCCTATGCGACGGAGATATTGTCAGAACGACGTAATCCTATCACACAGGTCACACGATTAGGCTCGCACGACGGGATTCGTCAAGCTCCCGATCCCCTCGATCTCGATCTCCACGCGGTCACCCGCGTGAACGATCTCGGCGCCCGCGGGCGCGCCCGTCGCGATGACGTCGCCGGGCAGCAGCGTCATCTGGCGGGACACGTAGGACACCAGCTCGAAGGGGTTCCAGATCATGTGCGCGGTCGAAGAATCCTGAGCGACCTCACCGTTCAGATAGGAGCGGATCGCCAGGTTGGTGACGTCAAGGGCAGGGTCGACCGTGATCCACGGACCCAGCGGGCACGCCGAGTCGAAAGACTTGCCGCGCGACCAGGGGCCGCCCGTCATCGCATCGCGGGCGGTGGCATCATTGGCGATCGTGTAGCCGAGGATCATCTGCGGCGCGTCCTCGACGCTCACGTCTTTAGCGAGGGACTTGATGACGATCGCGAGCTCGCCCTCGAAGGCCACCGCGTTCGACCACGCGGGGATCGCGATCGGGTCGTCGGGGCCCACGACCGAGGTATTCGCCTTCAGGAAGATCGGCGGCTCGGGGCGCTCGTCAGCCGGAATCGGGGTGTCCGAGTAGTTGTCGCCGATGCCCACAACCTTCGAGCGCGGGATCACCGGGGAGAGCAGGCGGACCTCGTCCAGCTCGTAGATCTGGCCGGAGGGTTCCACGGGCGAGAACAGCGGGTCGCCCTTGAGTCCCACGATCCTCGTCGAGCCCTCCTCGAGGGCACCGTACACAGGGTTCGTACCATCGGAAAAACGTGCGATTCTCATGGCGGTAGCCTAACGCAGCCGCACGCGCGCCGCGCCGAGCAGCGCCGACAGACACGACGCCGGGTGCGCGGCACGAGATGTGCCCGGCGCACCCGGCAAGGTGATCGGCAGGTGTTACTTCTTCTTCTGCTTGGGGCGCTTCCACACGCTGCCGGGAACGTTGCCGGGCAGCAGCGGGTTCTTCTCGCCCACAAAGACGGGGTCGGCAATGCCGTTTCGACGCTGCGTCTCGTAATCGCGTAGCGCACCCAGCACCCAGCGGGCCAGGAAGACCAGGGCCACCAGGTTCGTGATCGTCATGACCGCCATCGCGATGTCGACGGCGTTCCACACGACGTCCAGGGTCAGCAGAGCGCCGATCGTCGCCGAGGCCACGCACACGACGCGCACGGTCCAGCTCGCCCAGCGGGCGTCGCCGAAGACGAAGGACATGTTCGTGTCGGAGTAGACGTAGGCGGCGATGATCGAGGAGTAGGCCAGGACAAAGATCAGGATCGCCATGGGCACGATCGTCCAGGCACCCAGCTCGTGGGCGACGGCCAGGGTCGTCAGGTTCGAGGGGTTCACGTCCGCGCCACCCCACACCTTCTCGCCCGCAATGAGGATGACGAAGGCGGTCGCCGTGCACACGACGATCGTGTCGATGAAGACGCCCAGGGACTGGATGAGGCCCTGGCGCACCGGGTGGGAGACAGTCGCGGTCGCGGCGGCGTTGGGAGCGGTGCCCTGGCCGGCCTCGTTGGAGAAGAGGCCGCGCTTGGTGCCGTTGATCATCGCGGCGATGATGCCGCCGCCCAGGCCGCCGACGGTGGCGTCCATGGAGAAGGCGGAGGTGAAGATCTGGCCGAGCACGGTGCCGAACTGCGTGATGTTCATGAGGCAGACGATGGCGACCATGATGACGTAGACGGTCGCCATGATCGGGGCCATCCACTCGGTCACGCGGGCGACCGTGCGAATGCCGCCGAAGATGACCATCGCGGAGAAGACGAAGATGAGGCCTGCGACGGTGAGCTGCGCGGCCGAGAAGCCACCCGCGCCGGGCAGGGGCTGCTTGGCGGCCTCACCAAAGGCGCTCGTGAGGGTGCCCGCGATGGCGTTGGACTGCACGGAGGTGATGACGATGCCGCAGGTGACGACGGTGATCACGGCGAAAACGTTGGCGAGGAAGCGGTTCTTCATGCCGCGCTTGATGTAGTAGGCCGGGCCGCCGCGGAAAGAGCCGTCGGAGTGCTTGACCTTGAAGATCTGGGCCAGCGTCGCCTCGAAGAACGCGGTCGCCATGCCGACCAGGGCCACGACCCACATCCAGAAGATCGCGCCCGGACCGCCGAACATGAGCGCCGCGGCCACGCCGAACACGTTACCGATACCCACGCGCGCGGCCAGCGAGATCGCGAAGGCCTGGAAGGAGGAGATGCCGCCGTCGGCGCCCTTGCGCGAGCCGAGGACCGTGCGCACCATCTCCGGGAACAGGCGCAGCTGCACGCCGCGGGAAACGACCGTCAGGACCAGGCCCACGCCGATCAGGATGACGATCGTCAGGTGCATCGTGATCCAGTCAGCGATCTCCTTTTCGATCACAGCTATCTGTTCCACAGGAACCTCCCGGGGTGTCAATGGGCGAGGCCGTGGACGGGTCGCCGCGCCTCGCGCGCTTCGCGGGACGCGCCCGCGCGTTGTAATGGGACCCGTTCATCTTGCCACAGGGCTTCGCGCCTGGCAGGCGACGTCTCGCCACGCGCATGGCCACCCGTGAGCACGGACTCCGCCCCGGCCTCGTCGATGAGCTGCGGGAAGGACCCGACGGCGCGGGGACGCAGACGTGGGCGCACTCTGGGACAATGGGGGCATGAGCGCGACTTTGAACGAGATCCTGGACGACCTGGAGGACGAGGGCCGCCTGGGCGACGACGATGCCCTGTACGAGGCCTTCGTGTCCTGGGCCGAGGGCACCGGGCGTCCGCTCTACCCCCACCAGGAGGAGGCCCTGGTGGAGATCCTGGCGGGCAACCACGTGATCGCTGCGACCCCCACGGGGTCGGGCAAGTCGATGATCGCGCTCGCCGCGCACTTCACGTCGATGGCACACGGGGGCCGCTCCTACTACACGGCGCCCCTGAAGGCCCTGGTGTCGGAGAAGTTCTTTGATCTCGTGTCCCTGTTCGGCGCGGACAACGTCGGCATGGTGACCGGCGACGTGTCCCTCAACGCCGACGCGCCCATCATATGCTGCACCGCCGAGATCCTGGCCAATCAGTCGCTGCGCGAGGGGCCCACGCTGGACGCGGACATGATCGTCATGGACGAGTTCCACTTCTACGGGGACCGTCAGCGCGGCTGGGCGTGGCAGGTGCCGCTCCTGGAGCTGCGGACCCCGCAAGTGGTCGCGATGAGCGCGACGCTGGGCGACACGACGCGTTTCGAGCGCGCATGGAAGGAACGCACCGGGCGCGACGTCTCCCTCATCGACGATGCAGAGCGCCCCGTGCCCCTCGAGTTCGAGTACGTCGTGGACCGCCTGCCCGACACGGTCGAGCGGCTGCTGGGCGAGGGCCGCTGGCCCGTCTACATCGTGCACTTCTCCCAACGCGACGCGGTCGCCACCGCGCAGTCTTTCGATCGTTCCTCGCTGATTTCTCCCGAGCAGAAGAAGGCGATCGCCGCGCAGCTGGCGGGCGTGTCGTTTACGAAGGGCTTCGGGCAGACCCTCAAGTCGCTGCTCGCGCAGGGCATCGGCGTGCATCACGCGGGCATGCTGCCGCGCTACCGCCGCCTCGTCGAGCGCCTCACCCAGGCGGGCCTGCTGCCGATCGTGTGCGGCACGGACACCCTGGGGGTCGGCATCAACGTGCCGATCCGCACGGTGCTGATGACGTCGCTCGTCAAGTACGACGGTCGCCGCATGCGCCACGTAAGCGCGCGAGAGTTCCACCAGATCGCGGGCCGAGCGGGTCGCGCCGGCTTCGACACGGTCGGTTTCGTGCGCGTCCTGGCCCCCGAGCACGAGGTCGATGCCGCCCGTGAGCGCGCACGCCTGAGCGCCGCGCAGGAGGCGGCCCGCGACGCGCGCGAGGCCAAGCGAGCCGCGAAGAAGTCCGCGAAGAAGCGCAAGGGCCCGGGCGAGGGCGAGATCTCATGGACGCGCTCGACGTTCGAGCGCCTCGTGGACGCGGCTCCCGAGCAGCTCACGAGCCGTTTCGAGATGACGCACGCGATGGTCCTCAACGTGCTGGCCGGAGCGCCCGCGGCCGGGCGCGACCCGGGCGAGCACCTCGTGTGGCTGGCGCGCAACAACGACGATCCGCCCACGGATCGCAACCCGCACCTGCGCCGCCTAGGCGAGATCTACACGTCGATGAAGCAGGCGGGCGTCGTCGAGCATGTGTCTTCTGCCAAGGCCTCGGCGTCGGGTGAGCCCCGCCTGCGCGCGGCCACGGACTTGCCGGACGACTTCGCGCTCAACCAGCCGCTCTCCCCCTTCGCGCTGGCGGCGCTCGAGCTCCTCGACCCCGACTCCCCGACCTTCGCCCTGGACGTCGTCTCGGTCATCGAGTCCGTCCTGGAGGATCCGCGCCCGCTCCTGTTCGCGCAGGAGAAGGCCGCGCGCGCCGAGGCCGTGGCAGCGATGAAGGCGCAGGGCATGGAGTACGACGAGCGCATGGCCGCCCTCGAGGAGGTCACGTGGCCGCGCCCGCTTGCCGATCTGCTGGGGGACGCATTCGCGGTCTACCTACACGCGAACCCGTGGATCGAGGATCAGGAGATTTCCCCAAAGTCGGTCGTGCGCGAGATGATCGAGAACGCGCTGACGTTCACGGGGATTGTGGGCCGCTACGACGTGGGTCGCTCCGAGGGCATCGTGCTGCGCTACCTGACGGACGCGTACCGAGCGCTGCGCCAGATCGTGCCGGACGAGCTGATGACGGACGAGCTGCGCTCGATCATTGCGTGGCTGTCGGCGCTGATCCGCGCGGTGGACTCCTCGCTGCTGGACGAGTGGGAGGCCATGTCCACGGGCCAGGCCCTCTCCCCCGCGTCCGAGGGCGACGGCACGGAGGGCGCGGAACTCGCGTTTGGCGCACGGGAGGACGGGACCGTTCCCTTCAGCGCGAACCGTCACGCGTTCCGCACGGCAATCCGTGGTGCCCTGTTCGAGCGCGTGGAGGCGATGAGCCGCGACAACGTCGAGGCCTTGGCGCGCCTGGACGAGGCCTCGCGCACCCCGGTGGTCGCACCGTGGGGCGAGGACGAGTGGGACGCGGTGCTCGAGCGCTACTGGGCGGAGCACGAGTGGATCAGCATTGATCAGCGGGCGCGCGCCCTGTCGCTGTGTTCGTTGAATGAGGCCCCGACCCGCGAGGACGTACTGGAGCTGGCCCCCGCTGTGGTTTCCTCTGATTTCGAGCGCGCCCAGGTGGCGCGCATCGAGGCGATCGCGGACGCGGTGGATCAGGCTGCGCCCGGCATCTTCTGGCTGGCCACGCAGACCCTGTTCGACTCGGAGGAGGACATGGACTGGCGCATCGTCGCCCTCGTGGATGTGCCCGCCTCGGACGAGGCGAACCGCGTCGCCCTGGCCACGATCACCGTCGGGGCGTGCTAAGTCCCTCCATCTTCGAGGCGCAGCTGGGACGTCACGGGCCACCACGGCCTCGTTGATGTGGCAATTCGGATGAGTCGGGTGGGAGCGACGCCGAAAGTCGTGCTCAGCGCCGTCCGAATTATCCTTGCCGCGCGGGCCTCTCGCCGATTTCCTGCTGGAGCCGCACAAGGTATCCGTCGGGATCCTGGACTAGGAACTGCCGGACGCCGATCTCTACATCGCCCGCCCGGTACCACTTCTCTTCGGGTTCGACGAAGATCGGCCATCCTGCCTCTGTGATGCGCTGTAACGTGCCGTCCAGATTGTCGACCTGAACCTCGAAGTTGATACCCCGACCAAGGGGGAACTCAAGAGGTCCTGTCGCCCACGTCCTACCTTGGTTGATCTGGTCGAGCATCAGGTGGGCGTTACCCAGGACAAGGTAACCGAATCCTTCCTCAGGCCGCTCATAGCGAAGGGAAAAACCGACGAGGTCGCACCAAAAACGACGAGATTCCTCGTAATCGGTGACGGTAAGTTCAGGAACAAGCCCGGGTTCGTTGCTCATAGACTCACTCTAGCGGCCTCGGACGAGACCGTGTCCGGGAGATGCGCAGACCGTCAGCGCCGGGATGCCTTGCGAATCAGCCAGTCAGCGCCCGCGAAGAGCGCCATGAAGAGCAGGGCGCCGATCAGGATCGCCACGATGTTGATGGCGACCTGCGCGTAACCGAGGCGCCACACGTTCACGAAGCCGTAGGGGTACTGGTGCGTGAAGGTGCCTCGCACGAGCGTGTACGCCACCCACGCGACCGGGATCAGCAGGGCGCGCCCCAGCGTCGCCCACGTGATGCCACCGCGCGGTCCCGCGAGCGCGGCCGTCCCCACGAAGGCAGCGGGGACGACGATGTGCTGCAGCGGGTTGGTGACGAGCGCGTAGCCGGAGAGGACCTCGTAGGGGCCGATGAGCGTCGCGTAGACGATGGCGGTCACGGTGATCATCATGAGCGCGCACAGGTGCGTGGCCCTCCCCCACGCCCCGACGCGGCCTCGGCGCGCGAGGAGGGTCGAGATGATCGCGACCATGATGTTGGACAGCTCGGTGAAGTAGGACAGGCAATTGATGAGACGCTCGGGGGCGCCCGCCCGGCCGTGGGGGGCACCCGCGAAGAGGCCCTCCTCGACGTAGGTCGGCGCAGCGTAGCCATCGAAGGCCGTAATGATGAGGGTGGCGGCGACGCCCGCCCACGCGAGGGCGGCAACCACCCAGTAGGCGGCGCGCCCACGGCGGCTTAGTTCAGTCATAGTCATCGTGTTTGATGATGACACAGCGGGAAAACGCAGTCACGGTAAGGGCGCAAGTATCCCACGACCCGGGCATCCCACTTGCTCCCGGGCATCCCGCTTCCACCCCCTCATTTCCGCACGTAATTCGTTATTCGGATCGGCATTGAGAGCTCACAAACCGCAGAATTTCAACGACCAATCTTCAAAAGCTGAAGGAGGGCTGAGGGAATTACGTGCGAAATTTGGGGGGCGCGGGAGTATCGGCGGTTGGGATGAATACCAGGCATGAGCGCAGGACGACTAAGGAAACAGGACGAGGCCGGGGCGGGCAAGAACACAGAATGGGGGCTTGCCGTCCACACACCACAGGCTCGCCAGGGTCGAGGCCGGGGTCAGACCTGTGCCAGGTCCGTGACCTCAGCATCCGTCAGCTCGACGAGGTCGAGGGGGCTCAGTTCGACGCTGAGGCCTCGGCGCCCACCCGAGACGATCATGGTCTCGTGGTCCAGGCACGCCGAGTCGATGAACAGCCGGTGCGCAGTGGTCTGCCCGAGCGGGCTGATGCCGCCCACGACGTAGCCGGTGCGGCGCTGTGCGACAGCAGGGTCGGCCATGGCGGCGCTTTTCGCGCCGGCGGCCTTGGCGATGAGCTTCATGGATAGGTGTGCCAGCGCGGGCACGCAACCGACGACGAACTCGCCGGTGGGCTCCAGGCGCACCATGAGCGTCTTGAAGGCCTGGGTGGGGTCAATGCCCAGTTTTTCAACGGTTTCTTCGCCGAATGCCCGGGCGGCCGGGTCGTGCTCGTACTCGTGGATGGTAAAAGCAACGCCGGCCGCCGTGAGCGCCTCAATGGCGTGGGTGGGGCCGCCGCCGTGTTCTTTGTTGTGTTTACGAGCCATGACCCCAGTGTAGGACGCGTCAGAGGATGGATGCGGTCGGGTCGTCGATGACGGCCTTGCCGAAGGGGAAGCAGGTGATCGGGATCATCTTGAGGTTGGCGATGGCCAGCGGGATGCCGACGATAGTGACGGCCTGCGCGGCGGCGGTGGTGATGTGGCCAATGGCGAGCCACAGGCCCGCGACCAGGAACCACACGATGTTCATGAGGCCAGAGCCCGCGCCCACGCCCGGCTTGTCAATGACGCGCTTACCGAAGGGCCACAGCACGTATCCGGCGATGCGGAAGCAGGCCACGCCCGCGGGGATCGTGACGACGAAGATGCAGGCGACGACACCCGCGAGGAGGTAGCCGAGGAAGAGCGGCAGGCCTCCGAAGAGGAACCAGATGATGTTGAGCAGGGTACGCATTGCGTGTCCTTTCCTTGATCTGTGAACATTCTAGTCTGCCACACCTCGCGTCTCAGGTTCCCCTGAGTGACCCCTGATTGGCCCCTGAAAGTTTCTCCGCGCGTACCATGAGGGCATGAGTATTCCCGAGGCAATCGCCGCCGCCCGCGACCGGATCGACCGCGCGACCTCCGCGTGTGGCCGCACCGATTCGGTGCACCTGGAGCTGGCGGTCAAGACGCGCACGCCCGAGGAATGCCGTGAAGCCGCCGCCGCCCTGAGCGAGGCGGGCCTGCCCATCCTGCTCGGCCACAACCGCGTCCAGGAGGCACGCGCGACGGCGGACGCGATCCGAGAGGTGCCCGGCGCGCGCATCCACCTGATCGGGCCTCTGCAGTCCAACAAGATCAACCACGCGCTGTCCTGCGTGGACGCGATCGAGTCGCTAGACTCCCCCGCCCTGGCCTCGAAAATCGACGCACGCGCGACCGGCACGCTCCCCGTGTTCGTCGAGGTGAACGTCTCGGGCGAGGCCACGAAGCACGGCTGCGCCCCCACCGACGTCTCCGAGCTGATCGACGCGGTCGAGGCCTCGGCCCACCTGCAGCTCGCGGGCTTCATGACGGTGGGCCTGAACTCCCCCGTCGAGGCCGACGTGCGTGCCGCGTACGCGCAGCTGCGCGGCATCAGGGACGAGGCCGCCGCGCGCCTGGGCATCGAAGAGTCTGACCTTGCGCTGTCGATGGGCATGAGCCGCGACCTGGAGTGGGCTATCGCGGAGGGGGCGACAATTGTGCGCCTGGGGACCGCTATCTTCGGGGAACGCCGCGTCTGAGCGGACCGCTCCTTCGCGCGAGCACAGCACCGACTAGGATTGTCCGCATGATGACTGTTCTCGCTGGAATGTCCGCCGCGATCCTGGCGCTCGCCCCGATCACCAATCCGATCGGGGGTCTCGCAGCGTTCGCAGGACTCACCGCCGACAATGCTCCGGCTGCGGTGCGCTCGCAGGCGTGGAAGACAGGCATCTACGTGTTCGCCATCCTGACGGTGTTCGCGGTCAGCGGCTCGCTCATCATGCATTTCTTCGGCTTCGACCTGCCCTCTCTACAGATTGCCGGCGGCCTGGTCGTCGCGCACTCGGGTTTCTCGATGCTGGAAAACAAGCGCCGTGCCACCCACGAGGAGGCTCAGCATGCGACGGCCAAGCCGGACGTGTCCTTCTCCCCCATGGCACTCCCCCTCATCGCGGGGCCCGGCTCAATCGGCGTGGTCATCGCGCTGGCCGCCCGCAACACGGCCATCGGTTTTCATGTCGGCATCGTCCTGGGAATCGCGGTAACAGCGGCCATCATCGCGCTGCTACTGCGCTACGGCACACCCTGGATCGACAAGCTGGGCGCCACCGGCGTCGGCGCGATCGTGCGCATCATGGGCTTCCTGATCCTCGTCATCGGCGTCGAGCTCATCATCCACGGGGTGCGCGCACTCCAGCTCTTCTAAGCGGAAGCCCGCCCCGGCCTCGTCGATGAACGAGGGCCGAAGCGGGCCCGGGAACGTCCGGCTCGCGCCAGGCGGGCGAAGCGCGCTCAGGGGATGCGGTGCACCCACTCCTCGCGCGCGAATTTCGTCTCGCAGCGCTTGCGCGCGACCTCGAGGTCCTCATCGGTGATGGTGCCGACGCTCGCGTTGTACTTCTCCTTGAAGTGGTCGAAGAACACCTGCAGGATCTCCTCGCGGGGAAGGCCGGTCTGGGAGCGCATGGGGTCCACGCGCTTGACGGCGCTGCGGGTGCCCTTGTCGCGGATCTTCTCCATGCCGATGCGCAGGACTTCGTTCATCTTGATGGCGTCGATGTCGTAGGCCATGGTCACGTGGTGAACCATGTAGCCGTTGGCCCAGCGCTTCTGTGCGGCGCCGCCAATCTTGCCGAACTCGGAGGCGATGTCGTTGAGCGGCACGTACTTGGCCTTGATGCCCAGCTTTTCGAGGACCTCCATGACCCACTGATCGAGGTACGGGTAGGCCTGCTCGAAGCTCATTCCCTCCACGAGGGCGGTGGGGATGACGAGCGAGTAGGTGATGCAGTTGCCGGGCTCCATGAACATGGCGCCGCCGCCGGTGACGCGCCGCGACACGGTGATGCCGTAGCGCTCGACCCCGTCCTGCTGGATTTCGTTCTGGTAGGACTGGAAGGAGCCGATGACGACCTGGGGGCCGTTCCACTCCCACAGGCGCATGAAGGGCTTGCGGCGCCCCGCGGCCACGTCTTCGACCAGGGTTTCGTCCATGGCGACGTTGATCATCGGATCGACGACGGGGCCGTGGATGACGTCGAAGTCGATGTCGTCCCACGACAGGGCGGCACCCAGCGCGCGGCGTACGGCGATGCCGACGGCCTCGGGGGTCACGCCCATGAGCGTGTCGCCTTCGTGGAGGGCGGCCTCCACGCGCGCGGCCAGATCCTTTGCGCTCGACGAGGCCAGGGCCCCTTCGAGGGACGCGGTGATCCGGGTGAGCGCGTCGTCGGGGTCGAGGAAGAAGTCGCCGGACACGCTCACGCGCGCGAGGCGATCCTCCTCCACGTCGGTGTCGACGACGACGAGCTTTCCACCGGGGACTTTGTACTCTCCATGCATGCCCACGATTGTAGGCGCTTCGCTCACGCCCAGTCGGGCAGGACGCGCACGCCGCCCTTGTCGGCGGAGGCGGCGAGCATGCCGTAGACGCGCAGGGCGTCGGAGACCAGGCGGGGGCGAGGCTTGGAGGGCTTCCACGGCGCGGCGCCCTTTTCAGCGCGGCGGCGCTCGAGTTCCTCGTCGCTCACGTTGGCACGCAGGACGCGGTTGTTGACGTCGATTTCGATCTCGTCGCCGGTGCGCACGAGGCCGATTGCGCCGCCGGCCGCGGCCTCGGGCGAGATGTGTCCGAGGGAGATGCCGGACGTGCCGCCGGAGAAGCGGCCGTCGGTGATGAGGGCACACTTCTTGCCCAGGCCCAGGCCCTTGAGGTAGGAGGTCGGGTAGAGCATTTCCTGCATGCCGGGGCCGCCCTTGGGGCCCTCGTACAAGATGACGACGACGTCGCCTTCCTTGACTTGCTTGCTGAGGATGGCCTCGACGGCTTCCTCCTGGGATTCGACGACGAAGGCCTTACCGACGAAGTGGAAGAGGGACTCGTCGATGCCGGCGGACTTGATGATCGCGCCGTTGGCGGCGATGTTGCCGTAGAGAACGGCCAGGCCGCCGTCCTTCGTGTAGGCGTGCTCAACGGAGCGGATGCAGCCGGCCTCGGAGTCGGTGTCGAGGGACTCGAAGAGGTTGGCGGTCGAGAAAGCCTGGGTGGTGCGCACGCCGCCGGGGGCCGCGAGGAAGCGGTGCTTGGCCTCGTCGGTGGCGCTCCCGCTGCGCACGTCCCACGCGCCCAGCCAGTCGGAGAGGCTATCGGAGTGGACGGAGTGCACGTCGCGGTTGAGCAGGCCGGCGCGGTCGAGCTCGCCGAGCAGGGCGGGGATGCCGCCGGCGCGGTGGACGTGCTCGATGTGGTAGGTCGTGGAGTTGGGGGCCACCTTGCACAGGCAGGGCACGCGGCGCGAGATCGCGTCGATGTCGTCGAGCGTGAAGTCGACGCCGGCCTCGTTGGCGATGGCGAGGATGTGCAGGACGGTGTTGGTGGAGCCGCCCATGGCCACGTCCAGGCTCATGGCGTTCTCGAAGGCTGCCTTGGTGGCGATGGAACGCGGCAGGACCGAGTCGTCCTCGTTGTCGTAGTAGGCGCGGCACATGTCGACGATGCGCGTGCCGGCCTCGGTGAAGAGCTTCTTGCGTTCGATCTGGGTGGCCAGGGTGGTGCCGTTGCCGGGCAGGGCCAGGCCGATGGCCTCGTTGAGGCAGTTCATGGAGTTCGCGGTGAACATGCCGGCGCAGGAGCCGCAGGTGGGGCACGCGTTGGCTTCGATGCTGGCGAGCTGGTTGTCGCTGACGGAGTCGTCGACGGCCATGACCATCGCGTCGATGAGGTCGAGGCGGTGCTCGACGACGCCGTCGACGGCGGCACCGGATTCCATGGGGCCGCCGGAGACGAAGATGGTGGGGATGTTCAGGCGCATGGCGGCCAGGAGCATGCCGGGGGTGATCTTGTCGCAGTTGGAGATGCACACGAGGGCGTCGGCGCGGTGTGCGTTGACCATGGTTTCGACGCAGTCGGCGATGAGGTCGCGGCTAGGCAGGGAGTAGAGCATGCCGTCGTGGCCCATGGCGATGCCGTCGTCGACGGCGATCGTGTTGAATTCCTTGGCGACGCCGCCAGCTGCTTCAATGGCTCCGGCGACGAGGTCGCCCATGTTCTTCAGGTGCACGTGGCCGGGGACGAACTGGGTGAAGGAGTTGGCGATGGCGATGATCGGCTTGCCGAAGTCGCCGTCCGTCATGCCGGTGGCGCGCCACAGGGCGCGTGCTCCGGCCATGTTGCGGCCTTGGGTGGATGTTGCCGAGCGCAGCGGGCGACTCATGATGTGCCTTTCTTTTGCCTTGTAATGACTCAACAGTAGGAGCGTGAGCGCTGCGTTTCCGTGCGGGTTTCGTCTCATGGACGAGGCCCGGGCTGGGTGCGGGTGATTTTCGCGCGGTATTTCGGGAGCTGCGGCGAGCGGATCACCGTGTCAGTGGGTGGACGCTTCCGGGCGTGATTCCAAGGAAAACGCAAGGGGCGCGTGCGTGAATTAGCGTCTTGCCCGATGAGTGGTTGATCGCATTGGTCACGCTGTGGACATTCCCCCTCGTTCTCGAGGCGCGAAACGTAGGCTGAGGGCACAGTGAAGAGAAAGGACTGCGATGACCATTCGCACCACTCATGTTGGTTCCCTGCCCCGTACCCCCGAGCTGCTCAAGGCGAACGCCGCGCACCGCAAGGGAGAGCTGAGCGACGCTGATTTCACATCGCTGCTGCAGGATCAGGTTGACGGCGTTGTGAAGCGTCAGGCTGAAATTGGCCTGGATATCGTCAACGATGGCGAGTACGGCCACGCGATGCTCGACACGGTTGATTACGGCGCGTGGTGGACGTATTCCTTCTCGCGTTTCGGCGGTCTGTCGTTTGAGAACTCGGGCGGCTTTGAGCTGCGTCCCCCGGCCGGCCGCGATGGTCGCCTGGCTTTCTCGTCGTTCGCTGAGCGCCGCGACTGGCAGCGTTTCGCGGACGCGTACGGTGACCCGGAGTCGGGTATTCAGATCGTGAGCGACAACAAGGTCGTGTTCCCGGCGATCGTGGACGAGCTCACCTATATCGGTGCCGAGGCCGTGGAGCGCGATATTGCGGGCACGAAGCACGCGCTGGAGGCTGTCGGCAAGCCCGTGTCGGATGGTTTCGTGGCGGCGATTTCGCCGGGTTCGGCGGCTCGCGTGGGCAACGCGTTCTACGAGGACGACGAGGCCGTGGTGTGGGCGTGCGCGGATGTGCTGCGCGAGGAGTACAAGCGCATTACGGACGCGGGCCTGACGGTGCAGATTGACGCGCCGGATATCGCGGAGGGCTGGGATCAGATGAACCCGGAGCCATCCGTTGAGGATTACCGCGCGTTCTCGCGCGTGCGTATTGATGCGCTGAACCACGCACTGGAGGGCATTGACCCTTCTCTGGTGCGTTTCCACGTGTGCTGGGGTTCGTGGCACGGCCCGCACACGACGGATATCCCGTTCAAGGACATCGTGGATCTGGCCCTGCTGGTCAACGCGAACGGCCTGACGTTCGAGGCGGCGAATGCTCGCCACGCGCACGAGTGGACTATCTGGCGCGACATCGAACTGCCTGAGGGCAAGTACCTGATCCCGGGCATCGTGTCGCATTCGACGAACGTTGTGGAGCACCCGGAGCTGGTGGCTCAGCGTATCCGCCAGTTCGCGGACATTGTGGGCGACGAGCGTGTCGTGGCGTCGACGGACTGCGGCCTGGGCGGCCGTATCTACCCGTCGATCGCGTGGGCGAAGCTGGAGGCTCTTGCCGAGGGCGCTCGTCTCGCATCGAAGTGATCGCCTGACTACTGGCCTGGGGCGCGCGGGGTGGATGAGGATCCACCCCGCGCGTTTTTCCCAGGGTTTTCTCAGCCAAAGCTCCTTGTTTTTTGAGTTTGGCGTCACACAATGGATTGTGTGTTGCAGCCCCCGCTTCCGGGTCGGCCTGCTGCGGTGGGGATCGCACGCCGCGTCGGGTTCCGGGATTGGGGGCTGCGGCGCGTTTGGGGCCATCTGATCATCCCCATCTCAATTCACTTCTCCGTCATGCGGAAAACGGAGCCCTTTCTTCGTTATTCTGGAAGTAAGCACCCATTGTCGAGGCTGTTCGAGGGAGAACATCATGGGAGCAAACAACAGGGAGGGCACGCACTCCATCCGTTCGCGCGGCGTTATGTTTGCAACTGCTCTGACCCTTGCCGCTACAGCATGCGGCTGCCAACAGACCACGCCCGCGGCGGAGGGGCCGTGGGCGGCCGACATCGCGCAGGCGCGCAGTGAGTGGGCGTCCAACGAGTTTGTCCAATCTGTCCTCGCCGACTCTTCCATCAGCGAGGCAGAACTCCAGGACATGCGTCAGCGCGTGCTGAGCTGTCTGACGGACAAGGGCGTCACCGGCGCATCGTACGGCCCGAGCGGCACGCTGAGCGTCCCCGATCAGCCGGTTGGCTCCTCCATATCTCAGGAACAGCAAGAAGAATTCATCCACGCCTGTTCCATCGATGCCGGTGAGCCGATCATCGAGGCGCTCGAGTTCGACATGCGAGTCAACCCGGATCACCGGGATTTCAACGAGCTGTTCACGCAGTGTTTGATCCGTAATAAGGCGGTTGAGCCGTCGTTCACGGTCCAAGAATTCGCGCGCGCTGTCGAGAGCGGAACGCCTCTCGACAGCGCACTGCCTTTCATCGACCCATCCCAGGGGCCCAACATTTTGCACCGATGCCTCGAAGACCCGAGCAAATGACCACAACCACCCTCAGGAGTTGAGATGGCATCTTCTCGCCGCTGGCTCGCCCTCACCGCGTTTGTCGCTCTCATCGCCGGTGCGGGTGGGGTCAGCGCGGGTATTCTCATTGCCTCGCCGCCCACGCCGGCCTCGCTGGCAACATCATCTGCTCCATCGACGGTCCCCGTCACCACCCGCGAATTCACCGATACGCGCTCCCTCACCCTCACGATTCCCCCGGCCTCGCCTCACGAACTCACCTCCCCCATCGTCGGGCGCATCACGGCCCTCCAGGCAGCACCGGGAACTCCCATCACGTCGGGTTCCATTCCCTGCGAGATCGACGGGCTGCCCCTTCTTGCCTTAGCCCTGTCCACTCCTCTCTATCAGGACGTGGTGGACGGAGCCACGGGACCTGATATCGGTGCCCTGAACACTGAGCTTGCGCGGCTCGGATATGGGGCTCCCGCGGAATCTCAGCGGGTGACGGCCTCCACGCGCGCGGCCCTGGCCTCGGCAATGGGCGTGAGCGACGGAGCTGGAGGTGTCCCCTCCCGTATCGAGGCCTCTCACGTCCTGTGGATTCCCGCGCCGACCGTCACCCCCTCATCGGTCCCCGTTCACCTGGGTGACAGCGTCGATACGCAGACGGTTCTCCTCCCCCTTGAGGACTCCCGCGACGCCTTGCGCCTCTCCGTCCCACCGGACGCCTATCCTGCGGACCACGTCATCACACTGGGGGACACGGACTACCCGGTTCCCTCTGATGGCGTGATCACCGATCCCACCCTGACGGCGACGATCCTCTCCTCGCGCGAATACGAGGCTTTCGTCCGTTCCACCCCGAGCGGCGATGGACCCGTTCAGCTGCCCGTCTCCTGGAAGCTTGCCGCCCCCATCACCGTCGCGGTCGTCCCGCCGGCCTCAGTAGTCGGAGACGCGACGAACGCGTGCGTCTTTGCAAGCGGCACGCCGGTTCCCGTCTCTATCGTTTCTTCCCAGCTTGGCCGAACCTACGTCCTGTCAACGACCCCTCTCTCCGCCGTCGACACCGCCGTCGAGGGACGCTCATGTCCGTCGAGCTAGACAACGTCGGGCACAAGTTCGCCGAAACTCCGTGGCTCTTTCGCCATCTGAGCGCCCGCTGCGAGGACGGTGCCCTCACCGCCATCATCGGCCCGTCCGGTTCTGGCAAGTCAACACTGCTGTCGCTGATAGCGGGATGGGAGACTCCGGCCGAGGGAACGATCACCGTCCCCCGTCCGTCTGGTGAGCAGAAGCCCCGTATTGCGTGGGTCTTCCAGAACCCATTCGGCGTCCGAGCGCGCAGCGCGATTGACCACGTCGCGCTGCCCCTGTTGGCCCGTGGCATGAGCCGGGCGCAGGCCGATGTGGAGGCGAACCGGCTCCTCGATGCTTTCAACCTGGCGCATCTGGCGACCCGCCCATTTCGGGACCTGTCGGGCGGCGAAGCTCAGCGTGTGCTCCTCGCGCGCGGGCTCGCTTGCGCACCCACTCTTCTCCTGGTGGATGAACCGACCGCGCAGCTTGATCAATCCACGGCGCGCGACATCGCCTCTACGCTCGGCTCTCTGCGCGAGGAGGGGGTCAGCGTCGTGATCGCGACGCACGATCCGTCGATTCGCGCGCAGTGCGACGCCATCATTGACCTCGCCAACTTCCAGGATGAGGAGAAGCAGCAATGAACACACTCTCGTGGCGCGCACTCCTGTCCGAAGCGTGGAGGGACTGCCTGAGTGGGACGGCCCGCGTCGGGATACTCACTATCCTGGCCACTGCCCTGGTCGGAGGCATCATCTGCGCCGATGCGTTCTCGCTTCGTTCCGTCAGCATTGAGGCAGCCTCTTTTCGTGTCCATCTGGGATCGGTGCGCGTCCTCCAAGCGCAAGGCAGCATCGACGGGGCTACCTGCGATGCCCTGTCGCGAATCCCCGGGGTTCGCGCAGGAGCCGTTCGCTCGGTCGAATCTGGGTTATCCCCGCTCGCCCTTCCGGCCTCGTCGCTGCCCCTGTACGAGGTCACGCCCGGAACCGTCTCTCTCCTGGGGACAACAACAGCCGATCCGACGGGCATTGTGCTCCCTGAGCAGGTAGCCGAGGACCTCGGCACCACTCAAGGAGCAGTTCTTCCCCTCGGACACGGGCAGGCCGAGGTCGCGGGCACTTACCCGTGGGATGAGAACGACGGGCGTCGTCCCGGTTACGCCTACGCGGCTCTGGCCCCCGTGCCAGCGATGGGGACCTTCGATGAGTGCTGGTACGAATCCTGGCCGCACAGCGACGACGTCGATGCCCTAGTGCGCTCAACCCTCGTTGGAAGCGACGACCAGAACGCCCAGGTCCTGGCTATGAACCCTTCGCGCGGGACCTCCTTCGACGCGGCGGGGCGACTGCGACAGAGGCCGACCTGGTGGGCGTGGATCGCCGCGAGCGCAATCGGTGCCGCCGTCGGGGCTGCCGCCACGTGGTGGCGTCGCCTGGAGATCGCCTCGGCTCTGCACGCTGGGCTCCACAGGTCGGATACGACGGTCCTCCAACTGTTCGAGGCCGTGGCGTGGGTGGGTGGCGCATGCATCCTCACCACCGGCATATGCCTCACGATCCTGAGCGGAGCGGCGCCCGGGGATCGCTCCGATCTCATGCGTCTGGTCGCCACCGAGGGTGTCTGTGCCGTGTCGTGGACGCTCATCGGTGTCGTAGTCGCCTCCCTGATGATCCGCGAGCGCCAGCTGTTCACGTTCTTTAAGGGCCGATAGGTACCGGCGCGTGATCGCGACTACAATTGATGTATGAACATCCTCGTGATTCAAAACGACCCGATCGTTCCGGTGGGTCAGTTGTCCGCCTTCCTCGGCGGTCACGAGGTTGTGCGCGCCTGGGAGGACCCGCAGCGCCTCCAGGACCTGGCGGCCGCTCCCCTGCCGGGCGCCCTCATCCTGCTGGGTGGCCGGGCGAACGCCTACGACGACGAGGCCTGGCCGTGGCTGGAGGCCGAACGCGAGTTGCTGCGCCGCTGCGTGCGCGCCAACATCCGTGTGCTCGGCATCTGCCTGGGCGCCCAGCTAATCGCCGCGACCTTCGGCGGGCGCGTCAGCGTCGCTGACCCGGCGGGCCCCGAATACGGCGTCATCTCCCTGGCCTGGGGCACGAACGACCAGGCGGGCGGCGGCGGAGCCGTCCCCCTGCGCATGGCCCTAGCCTCGACCCACACGGTGTTCGCCGACCATGGTGACGCCATCGTGGAACTCCCCCGGGGCGCGCGCGAGTGGGCGCGCTCGGACAAGTACACGCAGATCTTCTCCTACGGCACCGCCCTGGGCGTCCAATTCCACCCGGAGGTCACGCGCGAGACCGCGACCGTGTGGGCAGTCAACAACGAGGACGTCGACACCGAGGACATCGTCGCCGGCTACAACGCCCACGAGGGCGAGCTGGCCTCCACATGCAAGACCCTGGCCGACTGGGTCTCCGGCGTCTTCTAAGGCGCAAACAGAATCGCAGTGCGGGCACCCCCACGCGGTACCCACACTGCGATTGACAATCGGGCCTCGTCGCAGCGAGCGGAGATGAGGCCCGGCTCCTATTTTAGAGGAAAAAGCCGCAGCTACAAGGCTTTTCCAGGAACCAAGACCACCACGTGGGACGACTTGACAACGCGCCCATTCACGGCCTCGTCACGGCGCGCGACGCACCCCGGTCAGGGGGCCGCGACCTGCACAAACGAGCCGGTGCCGTACGCCCACATGCGACGCTCAGCGGCCGAGACGAACACTGCCTGGCCACGGCTCAGTTCCACGCTGTCCCCGCCCTGCTCCTCGCTCACGTGCAGGGTGACCGACCCGGAGGTCGCGATGACGATGCGCGGGCCCTCACCGGGCACGGCGACCTCGTCCACGCGGGACGTGTGTTTGCCGGGCGCGAGCGTCGTCACCGACAGCTCGAACTCCTGGGCGGGTGCCAGGAAACGGTCCGTTGTCGCCGATGGATGCTCGGGGGCCACCCGCACGGGCGGCAGCGCCGAAAACTCGGTGATTTCCACGAGTTGGGCGGAGTCCACGTACTTTCCGGTGAGGCCCGCGCGCACGACGTTGTCGGAGGAGGCCATGACCTCGATGCCCAGGCCCGACTGGTAGGCGTGGATCTGGCGCGGTGGAATGTAGACGGCCTCGCCTGGGCGCAGGGACACCGGGTTCATGAGGAAGGCGACGATGATGCCCGGGTCGCCCGGGTGCTTCTCCCCCAGGACGCTCACAAGCTCATCGGTGCGCGGCGAGGGGGACGTGCCCGACGCGAGGCGGGAGCGGCACGCGGCCACGAACTCTTCGACGCGCTCGGGGGTCGCCGGGGAGTCCTCGTCGAAGAGCCAGGTGGCCAGGGAACGCAGGCCCCCGCGCACGGTGGACAGCTTGAGGCGGTAACGCAGGCGGTCCGCGAGCTCACCCTCCAGGCCGACGAGGAGCTGGCGGGCCTTACGCGGCACGCGGAAGCCGACGAGCGCGCTGAACTCGGTCAGCGCGTAGATCATCTCCGGCTTGTGGTTCATGTCCCGGTAGACGCGGCGCGTATCCGTGCGCTCGATGCCCAGGACCTCCTCGCGCAGGTAGCCCTCGCGCGCGATCTCCTTCGTCGGATGCACCTGCAGGCTCAGGGTCTGCGCCGGGGCGATGATCTTCGCCAGGTACGGCAGGGTGGGGCCAAACGCGTAGAGCAGTCCGCCGCCGAGGGCTCGCTTGGGGTCCTCGCCGATGTGCTCGGCGAGGGTCTGCCCGCCCGTCAGCAGCGTCGGTCCATCCGGGTGGGCGCCGAACCACACCTCGGACACCGGGTCGTCCCCGGCGGCGGCCCCCAGGAACTCGGGGATCGCGTTCGTGGAGCCCCACGCGTCAGCTTTCGTCCAGCCGATCAGTCTTTCCATAGGTCGAATCCTATCGGTATCGGGCGCATAAACACGCGAGGGACGAGGCCGTGGCCCCATCCCCCGCGCGCTCGCGTCTGTCAGGCGCTGGGCTGATCGGTGGTTTCGCGCGCCTCAAGGGCGGCGAGCGCACCTCCGCGTGCGTGCAGCTCGGCGTAGGTGCCGGTCTCCACGACGCGGCCCGCGTCCATGACGATGATCTGGTCAGCGTCGCGCACGGCGCTGATGCGGTGAGCGATCTCGACGATGGTGCGGCCCTTCGCGACGCGCGCGATGCCCTCACGCACGCGCGCCTCGGTGGCCGGATCGACCTGGCTCGTGGCCTCGTCGAAGACGTAGATCGGGGCGTCTCGCAGGAGCGCGCGGGCAAGGGCCAGGCGCTGACGCTGGCCCCCCGAGAGGCGCTCGCCCATGTCGCCGACAGCGGTATCGAGGCCGTCCTTTTCCGTGGCCAGCCAGTCGGTGAGGTCCACGGCCTCCAACGCACGCTCCAGGTCCGCCTCGCTCGCGTCGGGCGCGGCGAGCAGCAGGTTGGCGCGCAGCGTGTCGTTGAACAGGTAGGGGCGCTGGGGCGCGGAGGCGACCGTCGCTCGCAGGTCGCGCAGGGACGCGTCGGCCACGTTCGTTCCGCCGATGGTGACTGTGCCCGAGGCCGGGTCCCACGTGCGGGTCAGCAGCGAGGCCAGCGTCGACTTTCCCGATCCGGAGGCGCCCACGATGGCGGTGCGCTTTCCGGCGGGGATGTGGATGCTGACTCCACCCAGGACCGTGGGGGCGGGCGCGGGCGCGTCCTCGTCCGTCGGGTAGGCGAAGGTGACGTCGGTGAACTCGATGTCGCCCGGGGTCAGCGGCTTGGGGTCGGCCGGATCGGCGACGACGGGCGCGCGGTCGGTGATCGCGAAGACGCGGGCGGCCGACGCGAAGGCCTGATCCAGGTCCGCGGCGAACTCCTCGACCGCGAGGACCGGGCCGAAGGAGCCCATGGCGATGCCGAGGGCGAGGCCCGCCTGGGGCAGCGTCAGCGTCTCTGCGAGCACGTTCGAGCCCGCGACCATGGCGACCGTGACGACGCCGAGGGCGACGGCGGCCTGGTTGAGGCCTCGGCGCAGCGCGATCCAGCGGCCCTGGGTGCCCAGCCCCGAGGAGATGCGCTTTTCGATGGCGCTCATCTCGGCCTCGCGGCGCTCCTGAGCCCCAAAGGCGAGGACCTCACGCACACCCTGCACCGAGTCGGTCACGTGGGCGGCGATCGCACCGCGGGCCTCGCGCAGCTCACGCGCCGCACGCGCGGTCGAGCCGGAGCCCAGGAAGGGAATGACCGCGCCGACGATCAGCAGGAAGGGAGCCAGCACGGCGGCCAGCGTCCAAGACACGGCGCTGCCCATCCACACGACCGACAGGATCGGGACGATGATGGCCGTCGTGACGGGGGCGAGCGTGTGGGCGAAGAAGACCTCGACGCGGTCGATATCCTTCGTCACGCGGTTCATGATGTCGCCCGAATCCAGGCGATCCGTGCCCGCGGGAGCCTGGGGCTCGAGCTGGTCGTAGAAGTAGTTGCGCAGCATCGCCAGGGAGTGGAAGGCCACGAAGTGACCGGCGAACTGCTCGAGGTAGCGGGCCAGGCCCTTGAGCAGACTCAGGCCAATCGCACAAACAATGACGAGGGCGATGCTCCAGGCGCTCTTCCCCGACGCCAGGCCGGCAACGGCCCAGCCGCCCAGGGCGAACAGGGCGATGCCGATCATCAGGAAGACGATGCGGGCTGCGATGGAGGCCGCGAGGGGCGGCAGGACGCGCCGCGTGATCGACAGGAGTCGAAGAGACAGTTGCCTGCGGGTCATCGGATCGTTCCTTCCTGCAGGGTCGCGACGCGGTCGGCGCCCTTGATGGTGGCGTCTCGGTGGGAGATCGTCAGGGTCGTGCGCCCGGCGCACACAGTCTCGAGGGACGCGAGGATCTCGCGCTCGGAGGCCAGGTCGACGTGGGCGGTGGGCTCATCCAGGATCATGATCGACGCATTCTTCAGGAAGGCGCGGGCGATCGCGATGCGTTGGGCCTCTCCGCCGGACACGGCCAGGCCTCGGGCACCCACGCGGGCGTCAAGGCCACCGGGTAGGGTGTCGACGAACTCCCCCAGGTGGGCGGCACGCAGGGCCTCGATCAGCTGGTCGTCCGTGGCCGCGGGAGAGGCCAGGAGCAGGTTGTCTCGCAGCGTGCCGGAGAACAGGTAGGTGCTCTGCTCGACGACGGCGGTCTGGGCTCGCACCCACGACAGGGGCGCGCTGGCCAGGTCGACGCCGTTGAGGCTCACGCGGCCTCGCGTCGGGCGCAGGAAGCCCTGCAGCAGCGCCGAGATCGTGGACTTGCCGGCGCCCGAGGGGCCTGCGAGCGCGACGTGCTCTCCCTGGGTGAGGGTCAGGTTCGCGCCCTGCAGGACCGGCGTGTCCTTGGTGTAGGAGAAGGAGACGCCGCTGAGGCGGATCTCGCCGCGCTGGGGCGGGATGGCCGGGGCCTTGACACCCTTGGCGTCCACGACGGGCGGGGTCTGCTTGATGAACTTCTTGATCTCCTTGTTGGCCGCGATGCCACCCATGCCGATGTAGAAGAACTGGCCGATGCGGTCCAGCGGGTCGAGCATGATCGAGGAGAGCAGCACGAGGGAGATTCCCTCGCCGACACTGATCGCGCCCTGCTGGTAGCGAATGAGGGCCAGCGCGATCGCGCCGGTGATCATGCCGAGGGAGAAGACGGAGTCGATGACGAGGAGGATCAGCTGGTTGCCGGCCAGGTAGCTCATGACCTTCGAGCGGACCTCTTCGGCGGCCTCGGCCAGACGCTTGCCCATGTCCTTGCCGGCGTTCATGAGGGCCAGGTCGCCCAGGCCCTGGATGGCGTCGAGCTCCTTGGCGGCGAGCTGGCGCGAGGCGTGGCGGTAGCGCGAGGACACCGGCTTGAAGGCCTTGCGGAAGCCCATGACGCAGATCGGGACCAGCGGGATCGCGATCGCGAGGAATCCACCCGAGGCCGGGTCAATCGTCATGGCAACGAGAATGACGACGAGGATCGGAGTCGTCAGCGACGCGATCATGGGGGCCAAGAAGATGCCCTTGTAGGCGGCGACGCGCTCGACGCCGTCGGTGGCGGAGTTGACGACGCGGCCCGCACGCTCGTTGGTGCGCTGCGAGGGACCCAGGGCGAAGACCTGTCGGATCATCGAGTGGCGCAGCGCGGGTTCCATCTGGTTCATCTGGGCGGCTCCCAGGGCGCTGACCGCCCACGCGCACACACCGGATCCCAGGGCACCCAGCACGCCGATCCACCAGGTCGACCAGGCGCTACGTCCCGCAATATCATCGATGCCCCAGCCGATCGCCAGGTAGGCGGCGGCCAGGCAGAGAGCCGCTGCCCACGAGCAGACGACCACGATCGCGCGTTTCATTGTGCTCCTATCAACATGACACACACGAGTACACAACCAAGGATAGCCTTAGTTAGGTTCTGACACCAGTGTCACTTTGGACCAATTGTCAGGCCGACGGGGCACTACACGTCATTGACAGCACCACTGGGACAGAGGCCCCACGGCATTGCCGACAGGGGCGCGGCCACACACGAAAGAGTCGCCGTTTCGACCAACTTCCGGCCAGCTTTCTCGACCACCCACAATTTCGCACGTAATTCCCCTACGACTCCTTCAAAATTTAAATTGACGCCGTTGGAATTGCAACGTTTCTAGATATTGTTGAATTTTCATATAATCGAATTACGTGCGACTTGTGCATAGCGGCAGCTCTGCCGGGATTTCGTCCTGACATTGCCCACCAGAACGCAATAACCTATCCAGATCGTCGTTTCCTATCCATTTGCTGACGCCCGATTGCCCTGAACCCTCCTAGCCGCTGCCACAGTGGTGGTTTTGCACGCCACGAAGCCCTCTGACGGCGCATCACCAGCATGTCGAACTCTCGTGTCGCGCAATTCCCCCATTGACCACGTAAAGAAGCCACGGCCTCGTATCAATCGACGAGGCCGTGGCTCCCTCAAGCGATCGCGCTCAGACCAGGCGGTACGTCCAGCCGTAGGGATCCTCGGCGCGGCCCCACTGGATGTCGGTGAGGTGCTTGTGGATCTCGCGGGTCTTGTCCCCCACCTCGATCTCCACGTCAAAGTCATCGCCAGCCAGCCGCGTGATCGGGGTGACCACGGCGGCCGTGCCACAGGCGAAGACCTCGGCGACCGCGCCCGAGCGGATGCCGTCCACAACCTCGGACAGGGCGATCTTCTCCTCGCGCACGTCCACGCCCTGGTCACGCAGCATGCGCAGGATCGCGCTGCGCGTGCCACCTTCGAGGATGACGCCGGTGAGCTCGGGGGTGCGGATCGTGCCGTCGGCCATGACGACGAACATGTTCATGCCGCCCAGCTCCTCGAGGTACTTGCCCTCGTAGGTGTCCAGGAAGCAGACCTGGGAGAAGCCCTTGGCCTCGGCCTGGATCTGAGGCAGCAGGGAGGCCGCGTAGTTGCCGCCCGCCTTGGCGCTGCCGGTGCCGCCGGGGCCGGCGCGGTGGTATTCGCGCTCCACCCAGATGGCCACGCCCGACAGGCCGCCCTTGAAGTAGGGGCCCGACGGCGAGCCGATGACGTAGTAGTCGACGACACCAGCGGGGTGGACGCCCACGAACTCCTCGGAGGCGAACATGAAGGGACGCAGGTACAGCGACGAGCCATCGACCTCGGGAACCCACTTGACATCAGCGCGCACGTAGTCCACGAGGGAGGCCACGAAGTCCTCGCGGCTCAGCTCGGGCAAGGCCAGGCGACGGGCCGAGTGGTTCAGGCGCGCGGCGTTGTAGCCGGGGCGGAAGGTCCACACGGAGCCATCCTCGCGCTTGTAGGCCTTGATGCCCTCGAACACGGACTGGCAGTAGTGGAAGACGGAGGCACCGGGGGTCAGCTCAAGGGGGCCGTAGGGGATGACGCCGCGGTCGTCCCAGCCGCCCTCGCGGGTCCAGCGCATGTGGGCCATGTGGTCCGTGAACTTCTTGCCGAAGGCCAGGGTCGACATGATCTCGTTGTACTCTTCCGGCGTCGCCGGGTGAGGGTTGTGGGTCAGGGGGAAACGACCGGCCAGCTCGTCGGCGGCGGGAAGTACCAGGTCGCCGGCAGCCTCAAGTTCCGTGGGGGTGTGCTGCGTCGATGCCATGGGGTCTCCTGTCGTGGTCTTTCACAAATATGAAGCCAGAATATGCCCGCCGTCCGCATTGTGGCCGATTGATTTCGGCATGTGACCCACTCCCCCGCTCCCTGTGGACGTTCTCACCCCGTCGTACCCGGCCCATCGCAGTCCCGATTCCTGCAACCTGTCACCGCACACACCGACCCGAAAGGATACGATCAACGCATGACGACTCTGCCTGACGCCCTTGCCTCCGCCCTGCCCTCCCGCGAGCGCCGCTCCCCCGGCCTGGAGCTCGAGGACGGGCGATGGATGGTGGCCGCGAAGTCGGGCCTGTACGTGTTCGGTGCCGAGGCCTCGTCAACGGACGGGGAGCCTACCCCCGAGGTGTTCCCCTGGTACGACGTGGCACGGGCGCGCTGGGAGGCCGAGGGCTCGCTTTTCGCCCTGGAGTGGGTGGACCCGTCCCGCCCGGCCCTGGCGGGGCGCGGGAAGGGCGATCCGGAGGACTTCATGCGTCATACGAGCGAGTTCGTGAACCGCTCGATCGTCCTGCACTCCCAGGTGGAGATCGGCAACGGGACGACGGTGACGGCGTGGGTGCGCCGCGGCGAGGACGGGCTTTTCTCCGTGCTGACGGCCGACGGTCCGCTGGACGCCGACGGACAGCGCGAGGCGGACGCCCTGGAGGCCCGCGTGCGCGACGCAGTCGGTCTCGACTGAAACGAGGCCGGGGCTCCCCCTCGGGGCACGCTCCCCCTCACCAACGTGTCCTGCGACGACAACGGGACCCATCCTCACCGGATGGGTCCCGCTTCCGTGTTCAGACGAACGCCCGGAATCAGTGGATCACGTCGACGCGCTCGAAGGCGTCAAGGGAGAAGCCCTGCTCGAGGATCGCGCGGCTCCACTCGCGGGCGCTGAACAGCGAGTGGTCGCGGTAGTTGCCGCACGAGTACGCGTCGGTGCCGGGCACGTCCTCCCAGGTGACCTCCTCGGCGATCGCGTGGAGGGAGGAGGCCAGCGCCTCGGTCACCTCGCGCACCGAGGGCGTGCCCCACATGATGAGGTGGAAGCCCGTGCGGCAGCCGAAGGGCGAGCAGTCGATGACGCCGTCGATGCGGTCGCGCAGCAGGGAGGCCAGCAGGTGCTCGATCGTGTGCAGGCCCGAGGTCGGGATCTCCCCGGCGTTGGGCTGGAGGAGGCGCACGTCAAAGTTCGAAATCTGGTCGCCCTTCGGGCCGGCCTCCACGTTAATGAGGCGCACGTAGGGCGCCTTCACTGCCGTGTGGTCCAGGGTAAAGCTCTCAACTTCAGCCATCGGTTAGTCCCTTTCGGTGTAGTTTTGCCGGCGTTGCTCCAGGCGCATGAGCTCCCGGAACATGTCGGAGTAGGTGGGATCGTCCTCGCTCAAGCGCGACAGGGCCGCGCGGGCCTCGCCGAGCTTGCGGGTCAGGTCCATGCGCACCATCGCGGCGACAACGCCACGGCAGTACGAGCGCACGTCGGCCTCGCCCGCGACGGGCAGGGGCGCGACGGCCAGCTGGGTGACAGCGGGGCCAATGAACTCGCCGGCGGTCTCCAGGACCACCTGGACGAAATGGCGCGAGGCCGCGAGCGTCGCGTTCTCACCCGGGCCGAAGTGGGCCTCGGCCTGGCGCATCATCTGCGTGAAGGCGTCGAGCCCGCCGACCGCGCGGATCGCGTCGTGGACGGCGCGGTGCGTGGGCACGGTGAAGGACTGCCCGTCAAGCTCCTCGAAGCCCGATCCCACCGCGTACAGCGGGTGCTGGAGGACGGCCTCGAGAGCCTGGCGCTCGATGCGACTCACCGGGTCCTCGGGGCCTCGGCGCTCGGGGGTGGTGGGGCCGGGGCGGCCCGCGCCCGCCATCTCGATCTCGCCCGGGCGCGCCTCGTGCGAGATGACCTCGACGCGGCCGGCCGCGCGGATCGCCTGCTCGACCGTGGGGATGTCCATGCCGAGCCAGCCGGCCAGCTGGCGCGTGTACTCGGCCCGCAGGGCGCGATCCTTGATGTGCGCGACGATGCCGGACGAGGCGCGCAGACCCTGCACGCGGCCCTCGGCGCTGCGCAGGTCCATCTGCGACAGAACCGAGCGGATCGCGAACTCAAAGAGCGGGATGCGCGAGTTCACCAGGTCAACGATCGCCTGATCGCCCTGGGACAGTCGCAGGTCGCAGGGGTCCTGGCCCCCCGGTGCCACCGCCACGAAGGTCTGGGCCGCGAAGTTCTGGTCCTCGCCGTAGGCGCGCAGCGCGGCCTTCTGCCCGGCACTGTCGCCGTCAAAGGTGAAGATGACCTCCGAGCCGTGCGCGCGCCCCGTGGACAGGAGCACGCCGGCAGCCGGATCCGCGTGGTCGCCGAGCAGGCGGCGAATGATCTTCACGTGCTCGGAGCCGAAGGCGGTGCCACACGTGGCCACAGCGTTCGTCACGCCCGCGACGTGCGCGGCCATGACGTCCGTGTATCCCTCGACGATGACGACCTTGTGCTCCGTCGCGATCGTCTTCTTCGCCAGGTCCAGGCCGTACAGCAGCTGCGACTTCTTGTAGATCGGCGTCTCGGGGGTGTTGAGATACTTGGGCGACTCCTTGTCACTGTCGTCCAGGCGACGCGCGCCGAAACCGACCGTCGCGCCCGTGATATCGCGGATCGGCCACACGAGGCGGCCACGGAAACGGTCGTACACGCCGCGATTACCCTGCGAACCCAGGCCCGAAATCTGGATCTCCTGGTCCGTGAAGCCCTTGGAGCGCAGGTGGCGCGTCAGGGAATCCCACGAGGCCGGGGCGTAGCCGACCCCGAAATGCGCGCACATCGCCTGCGTGAAGCCGCGCTCGGCAAGGAACGTGCGGCCCTTATGCGCCTCGGGGGAAGCCAGCTGCTGCTGGTAGAACTCTTCGGCGACGCGGTGGGCATCCAGGAGGCGCTGGCGCTTGCCCGGCTCCTCGGTGCGCACGCGCGCCCCGCCCTCTTCGTAGTGGAGGGTGATCCCGGCCTTCGCCGCCAGCATCTCCACCGCCTCGGTGAAAGGCAGGTGGTCGATCTTTTGCACGAAAGAGATGACGTCGCCGCTCTCACCGCATCCGAAGCAGTGGAACATGCCCAGGTGGGGGCGCACGTTGAAGGAGGGGGTGCGCTCATCGTGGAAGGGGCACAGGCCCTTCAGGGAGCCGATGCCTGCGGGTCGAAGCGCTACGTGTTCGCCGATGATCTCGTCGATCTTCACTGCGTTACGTACCGCTTCGATGTCGTCCTTACGAATCAGACCCGCCATGATCTCAGTCTACCGATGCCCGCCCACGTCTGCGTCCGATCATGCTCAGAGCTGCGAAGACAGCATGCCGCACCAGCGGGCGTGCCACGCAGAGGCCGACACGTCGGTGAGCGAGGCGACCTGGTCGATGACCGCGCGCAGGCGCACACCGTCGTCGGAGGCGGCCCGCCATTGCGCGGCGAACACGGGTTCTAGGGCGTTCGCCCCGGCCTCGTAGAGGGCGTCGACGAGGTCGGCCAGGAGCGTGCGCTGCTGGTAGTACACGGGCTCGGTCTCGCGCGGACTCATGACGTAGTGGACGGCCATGCCCTTGAGGATCTGGATCTCGGCGCGAACCTCGCGCGGCACGACGAGGTCGGCGCGGTAGCGGCCCAGCGGCTCATGCCCGAAGGCCTCTCGAGTGGCGGCCACGGTCGCCGAGCAGAAGCGACCGATCAGCTCGCTCGTCGCGTCCTTCAGGTGCGCGAGGGAGGCGTAGGAACCGTCAAAGGAGCGCAGCCACACGGGCATGGAGACGATGCGCTCAAGGGCCTCCTCCAGGTCCGAGCGCGCCACGGAGGGCCCGTACCAGTCCAGGGTCGAGGCCACGACCGCCGAGCAGTGCGCGTCATCGAAGAGGTCCGCGGGATCCAGCTTGCGGGTCGCGACCGCATCCTCCACGTCGTGCACCGAGTAGGCGATGTCGTCCGAGAGGTCCATGATCTGTGCCTCGAGACACCGCCTGCCGGCCGGCGCGCCCTGGCGCATCCACGCGAACACAGGCGCATCGTCGGGGTACACGGAGTACTTACGTGTCGACTTGGCCAGGTCCGGGCCGCCGGCCTTGACCCACGGATACTTGCAGATCGCGTCCAAGGTCGCCCGCGTCAGATTCAGGCCCGCCGGAACGCCGCCCGCGCCGATGACCTTGGGCTCCAGGCGTGTGACGACGCGCAGGGTCTGGGCGTTGCCCTCGAACCCGCCGATCGAGGCGGCCGCCGCATCCAGGGCGCGCTCGCCGTTATGCCCGAAGGGAGGATGCCCGAGGTCGTGGGACAGACACGCGGCGTCCACGACGTCCGGGTCGGCCCCCAGTTCCTTGCCGAGCTCACGGCCGACCTGCGCAACCTCGAGGGAGTGCGTGAGGCGGGTGCGCACGAAGTCGTCCGAGATCGGACCCAGCACCTGCGTCTTTTCGCCGAGGCGACGCAGCGCCGAGGAGTGGAGGATGCGCGCGCGGTCGCGCTCAAACTCGGTGCGCTCGGAGGACTTGTGGTCCTCGGGCACCCAGCGCTCGGAATCGGCGGACGCGTACGGACGGCGTGCGTCGCCACCATCAACACCGGGGATCGCCAAGGAAAACTCATTCACGGGCCCATGTTACTAGGGAAACGCCTGCGCAGAACGAGCCCGTGCCTCGTTACTGTCAAAGCACCACAAATTACCGACAAAATACTGTGAGATACCACGTCGGATCTTTCAGCATTTGTTCAAACATGCTAATTGTCAAGTGTCGCATTCAGCGTCGAATCCTCATCCACGGAAGGAGTCCCGAGTGTCCAACACGGCACAGGAAATCCTCGATGCGGTCGGTGGCCCCGGCAACATCACCCACTTCACCCACTGCGCGACGCGTCTGCGCTTCGAACTCAACGACGCTTCGGTCGTCGACAAGGACCGAGTCGAGGCCATTGACGGCGTCCTCGGTGCCGTCCCGCAGTCCGGTGATCGCTACCAGATCGTTATCGGCGGTGCCGTGCAGTCGGTCTTCAACGAGATCAACAACCTGCCGTCGATGAAGTCGGGCGCCGCAGCCTCGAACGACGACGTCAAGGCCGCCGCCCGCGCGAAGGCGCGCGGCAAGAACGCCATCGTTGACGCATTCTTCGAGTACCTGTCGGACTCGTTCCGCCCGCTGCTGCCCGTCCTCCTCGGCGCCTCCCTGATCCTGGCGTTCCTCGCGGTTCTCGAAGCCTTTGGCGTCGTTGATACGCACGCGAAGATCATCCCCCCGTGGCTGGGTTACGTGAACTCCATGTGGCGCGCGGTCTTCTACTTCCTGCCCGCGATGGTGGCCTACAACGCCTCCAAGAAGTTGGACATCGATCCCTGGGTCGGCACGGCCGTCATTCTGTCGCTGCTCACCCCGAACTTCACGGGCCTGAGCAACACGGACAAGTTCGCGAGCACCACCTGCTTCCAGCTCGTCGAAGGCCGCGACGACCTGCTGCAGTGCACCGCCCACATCGAGAATGTTCCGCTGATCGGTACTCTGCCCCTGCAGCTGTCCGACTACGGCGGCCAGGTCTTCGTGCCGCTGCTGATGGTGCCGATCCTAGCGCTGGTCTACAAGTTCCTGAAGAAGGTCATCCCCTCGAACGTCCAGATGGTGTTCGTCCCCTTCCTCTCCTTCATCATCATCATGCCGCTCACCGCCTTCCTGATCGGCCCTCTGTCGATCTGGATCGGTAACGGCCTGGGCGGCGGCCTGGCCTGGCTCAACGGCCACGCACCCATCCTCTTCGCGATCATCATCCCGATCATCTACCCCTTCCTCGTGCCCCTCGGCCTGCACTGGCCGCTCAACGCCCTGCAGCTGGCGAACATCGCCTCGACGGGTTCGGACTTCATCCAGGGCCCCATGGGCGCATGGAACTTCGCCTGCTTCGGCGCCACCGCCGGCGTTCTCTTCCTGTCGATCCGCGACCGCGACACCGACATGCGTCAGACCGCGTCCGGCGCCCTGGCGGCCGGCCTCTTCGGTGGCATCTCCGAGCCGTCCCTGTACGGCATCCACCTGCGTTTCAAGCGCATCTACCCGCTCATGCTCACGGGCTGCGTCGTCGGCGGTCTGGTCATCGGTATCGGTGGCGGCGCCACCACAAACACCTTCGTGTTCACGTCGCTGCTGACGATCCCGGTCTTCTCCCCTATGGCCGTCTACGGCCTTGGTATTGCCGCCGCATTCTTCACCGCATTCCTCATGGTTGTCTTCTTCGACTACCGTACGAAGGAGCAGAAGGCTGAGGCTCGCGCCAAGAAGTCCCTCCTCGAAGACGACGCCCCCACCCCCGCTGCCGCTCCGGCCGCTGCTCCTGCCGCCGCTGCGGTGGCCGAGGCCGCTCCCGAGTTCAGCGACGAGGCGAAGGCTGACCTGACGCTCACCTCCCCCATGGCGGGTACGACGGTTGCGCTGTCGGACGTTGCCGACGAGGCCTTTGCCGCCGGCGCTCTCGGCCCCGGCATCGCCGTCTCCCCGGCCGCTGGCGCCGTGGTTGTTGCCCCGTGCGACGGCAAGGTTTCCGTGGCCTTCCCGACGGGCCACGCCTACGGCCTCAAGTCCGCTTCTGGCATCCAGGTGCTCATCCACATCGGCATGGACACCGTGAAGCTGGAGGGGAAGGGCTTCACGCCGCGCGTCGCCAAGGGCGATGTCGTCAAGCGTGGCGACGTCCTGGCTGAGATTGACTGGGATGTCATCCGCGAGGCCGGCTACGACACGATCACCCCGATGGTCGTGACGAACAAGAAGAAGTTCGGCGAGATCACCCCGGCCGCCCCCGGCCCTGTGGGTATCACCGACACGGTCGTGACTGTGTCCCCCAAGGAGGCATGAGCTCTCCGAGCATCGCTGACATAGCTGTGGTGGGCGGGCCAATTGGCCCGCCCACCATCTTTAGTGTCTCCCTCGGTATCCGACATCCTTTGTTCTTCACCCACGCTTGGTTGCACGCGCTTTATCGGGACGGATAGACTGTTGACCAGTCGGTTACCTCGCCGAAGGGAGTGCGGGGTTTTCTTCTCAAAGGAAAGCGAAGCGATGCCAGACGTTGCATTCGACTCAGAGCGCCACGCGCAGGTGAGTGACGATATGAGCGCCGGGGGGGGCGAACTAACCACCTCCGCCATGTCAGCCACGCTCTTGGCTGCGGCACAGTTGTTTGGGCATTGGACGACTGAGAGCGCTGCCCAGGTTATGGGCGAGGCAGTTCGCTCGTTCCTGTCGTCGTTCGCAACGAATATGACGAACGAAGCGCAGTTCTTGAATGACCTGGACACGAAGGTTGCCCAGGCCGTCTCCGACTTTACCGGCACCGAGGAAGATGCCCGTGCTGCGATGGCCGCCGTCGGAACTGCGTTGCTCTCCTTGAACCAGGGGGAGAGCGCACATCAGGTTTATTCGCAGGAGACCATCGACAAATTGACGAGTGCGAATAAGCCGAAGGACGAGGCAGCCCAGAGCGGCGAAGCTGAAGGCGAACAGGGCGCGTCCGGTGAGGCACAGACTACGCCGACTTACGGTGCCCAGAGCGATATCTAAGAACGTGCCTTGAGGGAGGAATAGCAGATGGTGTCTTCACCGATGTACGAGCGCTTGATGCAGTTTGCTGATAGCGCGCCGGAGAACGAAAAGCTCTACGGCTGGGACGACGAGCACTCGACCGTCGTCAAGGCCATCCGCAAGGCTCAGGAAAAGGTCGAGCATTTCAAGGACCACCAGGGTTTCACGGGCCAGGCCGGCGATGCAATGAGCGCCGAGGCCGTGCGTGCCCTCCAGCGCTTCAACGGCCAAGCGAACTACTACCTGACAGGCATGTCCTACTACGTTGAGGCGCGCCGCGCGATCATGCTGGCAGCAGAGGAAGCCCGCCAGCTCTCGCCCACATTGTTAGATCCGATGACCGAAGCTATGCGCGACGTTGCTACGGTGACAATCCCTGTCGCCTCCAACTTCGGTCTTCCGGGGCAGCTCGTGAACTCCCTTGCTGTCACTGGTGCCGCGTACGTCGACGCTGTCGAAGCTCAGGCCAACGCGCAGCGGGAGGCGAAGTCGACCGAAATCATCGAGCACTTTGAGTCCACGATGAACAACCTGAGTACACGCCTCAAGGATCACACGTCAGAAGGACCAGATACATCGAATCCAGAAAATCGCGAAGGGTGGACCCCAATTCCTGAAATCCCAAAGGACTCAGCGGATGCCCTCAAAAAAGGGCACATCACCATCTCCCCGTATGAGGGCGGTGCCTACGGACGTTCGCGTTCGGATGCATTCGGCAACGCCGATCTAAGGGGTTCAGACTCGGGTCTTTATCCGGGAGGATATAACGACGGTGAGGGTGTGAACCAGCGCGTCATGCAGTCGCCGCGCCTGCCGAGCCGTTATTTCCCTGAAGGAGAGGCTGGATCGAGAACGAATCCCATCTCTGACCCGCAGGATCTCATGGACATGGACCTGCTGCACACGCACGTGAACGGCGACCGTCACGCAAACGGTGTCATTGGCGGGCATACACCGGCTCCTCCGATCGACCGCGATCACCCGCTGTGGGGTTTGAATGCTTCTCGTGCTGCGGAATCACAAACAGCAGGCCGCCTCGGCGGCATCGGTGTGATGGGGGCTGGAGCTCTTGGCCTACGGGGAGCTGCTCGCATGGGTTCTACTGGCATGGGAGCGCTTGGACGAATGGGTGGCGGAGGAACCGGGTCGCTAGGAACCGCTGGGGCCGGAGCTCTCGGTCGCGGCGGCGCAACAGCAGGGGCATCCACTTTGCGCACAGGGTCGTATAGTGGAACGGGCATGGGCACCTACACACCACCTGGTTCCGGCAAAGCAGCTGGTGCTGCAGGCCAGGGTGCCGCCGGCCAGCGGGGCGGATTCATGGGTGCCTCCGGCGCTGGTGCCGGCGGCGCGAAGGAAGACAAGAAGCAGCGTCGCCGCAAGTACGAGGCCTTCCGCGTCGAGGATGAGGATGAAGACGCGCTGCCACTGGGATACGTCAATCCGTTGTCCCAGACATATGGCACAGACAAAGACATTACGCCTGCACGCCGCCGCAACGACGGATGGGATCCCAACCAATGGTGACGGTACGACGCACAGCGCTCACCAATGCTCTGAGGAGAGGCTCACGGCGTGCTGCAGTAGCATCCGGATGCGCGCTTGCTTTGGCAGGTAGCGCATTGGTAGCCACCCCTACGCGCGCGGACGACCGCCAGATCACGGCCGCCGACCAGGCCTATTTCTCGTACTATCACCTGGACGCTGCCCGAGCCAAGGGCTACACGGGAAAAGGCGTCACCATCGCCATTATCGACGGAAAAGTGGATACCTCCGTCCCCGAACTAGCTGGTGCCAACGTTGTCGACAAAAGTCCCTGTGCTATCAACGGCAGCAACGAAAGCGCTAGCCATGGAACGGGTGTCGCTTCTCTCCTAGTTTCCCAAGATTATGGCATCGTCCCCGATGCCACGCTATTGGCATATCAGTCCATTGACTCAACAAGTTATGCAGGCAAAGACTGCCCAATGAAGGCAGGGGCCCTGCCGACAGATTTATCCTCGTTGGTGAATCAAGCTATCAACGATGGCGCATCCATCGTCAACTTTTCAGCTTCAAGTTCAATGCGCAGAGCTGATCTGAAGTGGGCCATAGCCCGGGCCATGAGCCAGGGAGTCATTATTACAGCATCGGTTGGAAACGGAGGAGCAGACGAAAACGAAAACCACCTGTCCAGGTGGTCTGGCGTTGTCGGTGTTTCTGCAATCGACACCGACGGCAAATTCGCCTCCTATTCATCGTGGGGCCAGGGCGTCACAACCACCGCGGTAGGTGGACCATTCACGGAGCGGAACATATCTGACGGAAAAATCGGCAGCACCCAGGGCACCTCATATTCTGCGCCAATCGTTGCTGGAGCTCTCGCCCAAGCGCGCGCACAGTGGCCCAACGCCACCGCAAACCAGCTCCTACAGCTGCTCGTTAACACAGCTGTTGGTCACGAAAACGGTTGGAATCAGTACGGCGGATACGGAGCAGCAAACCTCGGTGGAATGCTCAACACCGACCCGAGCCAGTACCCCGATGAAAACCCCCTGGCCGACAAGGGCGGCGGTACCAGCCCCACCCCTGCAGAGGTGCAGCAGTACGCCGACGGCCTCGTCGATCCTTCTGAGATCGCCTACGACAATTCCTACGCCTACCGCGGCCTCGACGAATCACAGATCACCAACAAAGACAACACCTACCCCATCCACTTGGGAACGAGCCCACGCTTCCACAGGCAATAGCCACACGATGGAGCGCGAGGGGCGCTGGAGAACACTCCAGCGCCCCTCTATTTCGTCGCTTGCTTCGGGGCCGCGTTGACACCCGCGATCGGGCTTAGTCCTCCGAGGCCTCGACAATGTCGAGGACCGCGCGCACCTGCTCGACGGTGAACTGTCCGGGGGCGCTGCCTTCCCACCCGGGCAGGGTGGCGAAGGTGGCCGCAGAACCGAGGGCAGAGCCCACCAGGCGCGTGGGCGCACCGTTGGGGCCCATGGCGATTCCGATGACGGGACGGTCGTAGGCCTCGCGCGCCCACGCCTGCGCGGCGAGCACACGGGCCGCATCCGTGGCGCTGTTCGCCATGCACGCGAACTTCAGGACGTCGGCGCCCGCGTAGTTCATGGCTGCAAGGACCTCGGCAAGCTGCTCGTCGCCGGGCGTGCCCTCAAAATCGTGGAAGGAGGCGACGACAATCGCCCCGGCCTCGTGCACCTCGTCGATGAGCGCGGAGGATCCGTCGCGCGAGATCTCCACGTCCACACCACCCGCGAAGGACGCAAGCGAACGCACGAGGGCGCAGTATTCCTCGTCGTCCAGGTAGGCCTCGCCACCCTCGACCGACGTGCGGATGGTCGCCAAAACCGGCAGCGGAGAGGAATCCGCGACGTAGCGGGCCATGCGCACCAGGTCTTCCTCCACGTCCAAGGCGGACACGAAATGTGCCCCAACAAGGGAGGACAGGAAGGTGTCGGCCCTCCACTCGACGATGTCCGCCCGGCACGAGGCCAGCGCCTCGACCTGCCCGCTCAGGGCTGTCGCGTCCCCGCTAACGGGGACGATGACCTGGGTACGTCCCCCGAGGCTCGCCTTCTTGGCGGCTTTCCCGATGGTGACGAGTCCGGGCGCAGGGTCGGGGTCGGGCGCAGATGGGTGAGGCATGATTCCTTCGCTTAGTATCCGATTTCTGCCAGGTGCAGGCGATCTCGTTCGCTCTGCGTGAGGTAGGGGTGGTCCAGCCAGCCGTCGGGCAGGTGGGGTGTCTTTTCGCCGCCGGCTCGGCCGCGCGGTCCGCGTGCGGCGGGCGGGAATGCCTGGTCGAGGTCGAGGTCCGCGAGGCGCTCGTGGAGCTCCTGGAGGGTGGAAACCATCGACAGTGCGTGCCGTTGGGGGCCTCCGACGGCGAATCCGCGCAGGTACCAGCCGATGTGCTTGCGCATTTCGCGCAGCGCGCGCCCCTCGTCGCCCTGGTCGACGACGCACCAGGCGGCATGACGTTCGATCACGGAGACGACCTCGGCGAGGCTGGGGCCTGGCGGGATGGTTCCACCGTGGTAGGCGGCGACGATGTCGCGGAAAATCCAGGGGCGCCCTTGGGCACCGCGCCCGACGCTGATGCCGTCGCAGCCGGTGTGCTCTAGCATATCCAGGGCATCGGCGGCCTCGAAGACGTCGCCGTTACCGAAGACGGGGATGTCGAGCAGGTCCTTCAGGCGTGCGATCTCGTCCCAGTGGGCCTGACCCGCGTAGTGCTGGTTCTGGGTGCGCGCGTGCAGGGTGAGCGCGGCAGCGCCGAGCTTTTGCGCAGCGAGCGCCGCGTCGGTCGCGGTCTCGTGTTCGGAGTCGATGCCGATACGGATCTTGACGGTCACGGGGATCTCTCGCCCCGCGCGCTCCCCGGCCTCGTTTGAAGCGCGCACGACGGCGCCCACGAGGTCCGTGAACAGGTCGCGCTTCCAGGGCAGGGCCGCTCCCCCACCCTTCTTCGTCACCTTGGGGACCGGGCACCCAAAGTTCAGGTCGATGTGGTCGGTCAGGTCGCGCTCGATGAGCATGGTCGTCGCGCGCGCCATGACGGCCGGGTTGACGCCGTACAGCTGCAGGCTTCGCACGCGCTCGGCGGGGTCGGGGCGCACCATCTCCAGGGTGCGTTCGTTTTCCTCGACGAGCGCGCGGCTGGTCACCATCTCGGTGACGTACAGGCCGGCGGGCGCGTCCACGTGCGGGATGGCGACGTGGCGCGGCTCGGCGAGGGTCTCACCCGGGCTTGTCGGGGACGAGGCCGTGGCCGCCTGCCCGGATTCGGCGGCCCAGGAGGGGATGCCGACGGGCCGCAGGTGGTCGGGCAGGCCCGACTCGCCCATGATGCGGCACAGGCGTCGGAAGGGCACATCCGTCACCCCGGCCATGGGAGCCAGGACGACGGGTGTCCACAGGCGCAGCGGCCCCACGCGAAGAGGGGCCGCTGCGGATGTTGAGGCTATCTGCAAGTCAGCAGCCCAGGCGTTCGATCAGGTACGACTTGACCTTGTCGAGCGGGATGCGCACCTGCTCCATCGTGTCACGCTCGCGGATGGTGACGGCGTGGTCCTCGATCGAGTCGAAGTCGTAGGTGATGCAGAAGGGCGTACCGATCTCGTCCTGGCGACGGTAGCGGCGGCCAACGGCGCCGGCGTCGTCGTAGTCGACGTTCCAGATGCCGCGCAGCTCGTCAGCCAGCTCCTGGGCGGGGCCGGTCAGTTCGGGCTTGCGGGACAGGGGCAGGACGGCGGCCTTGACGGGGGCCAGGCGCGGGTCCAGCTTGAGCACGACGCGCTTGTCGACACCGCCCTTGGCGTTGGGGGCCTCGTCCTCGTGGTAGGCCTCGATCAGGAAGGCCATGAGGGAACGGGTCAGGCCCGCCGAGGGCTCGATGACGTAGGGGGTCCAGCGTTCCTTGGTGTTCGGGTCGAAGTAGTCGAGCTTCGCGCCGGAGGCCTCGGAGTGGACGGTCAGGTCGTAGTCGGTGCGGTTGGCGATGCCTTCGAGCTCGCCCCACTCGCTGCCCTGGAAGCCGAAGCGGTATTCCAGGTCGACGGTGCGCTTGGAGTAGTGCGAGAGCTTCTCCTGCGGGTGCTCGTACTCGCGCAGGTTCTCCGGGTCGATGCCGAGGTCCACGTACCAGGCCTTGCGGTAGTCGATCCAGTACTGGTGCCATTCCTCATCGGTGCCGGGCTCGCAGAAGAACTCGAGTTCCATCTGCTCGAACTCGCGGGTACGGAAGATGAAGTTGCCGGGCGTAATCTCGTTGCGGAAGGACTTGCCGATCTGGCCGATGCCGAACGGCGGCTTCTTGCGCGCGGCGTTCATGACGTTCGCGTAGTTGACGAAGATGCCCTGGGCGGTCTCGGGGCGCAGGTAGTGCAGGCCGGCCTCGTCGTCGACGGGGCCCAGGTAGGTCTTGAGCAGGCCGGAGAAGGCGCGGGGCTCGGTCCACTGGCCGCGCACGCCACAGTTCGGGCAGGCGATGTCGGCGTTGGACAGCGAGGACTCTTCGACGCCCTTCTTTTCGGCGAGCTCTTCGATGAGCTGATCCTGACGGGCGCGCTTGTGGCAGTTGAGGCACTCGATGAGCGGGTCGGTGAAGGCCTTGACGTGGCCGGAGGCGACCCACACTTCGCGCGGGAGAATGACGGAGGAGTCCAGGCCGACGACGTCGGCGCGGCGGCGGACCATGGCGTTCCACCAGGCGCGCTTGATGTTTTCCTTCAGTTCCACGCCGAGCGGGCCGTAGTCCCACGCGGAGCGGGTGCCACCGTAGATGTCACCGCAGGGGAAGACGAAGCCGCGGCGCTTGGCCAGGCTGATCACGTTGTCGAGGCGGGAGGGTCCCTTAGCCACTTGTCACTCCTTGAGTATTTGGGGCACGACTGGCTGTCGTGTCGCCATCGATACTAGCCGATAACTACTGTTTCGGGCGCCTCCGGGCCCTTGCTCACTCATGGATCCCACCACAGGTGCGCGCTGGGAGTTCTCGCTGGGCTGTGTCTCTCTCCACCGCCGCGCTCGCGGATAGGTTATGCAGATCCGGATAGGTTATGCAGATCCGGATAGGTTATGCGGATCCGGATAGGTTATGCAGATCTGGATAGGTTATTAACCTATCCAGATGTCAATAACCTATCCACATCGTCGTAACCTATCCGGATCCGCGTGAGCCAGCCCCCCACTCCCCCAACCCCAAAAGTCGCACGTAATTCCCCCTAACCTATTTCATAGTTTGAAATCAGATCGTTGAAATTCCGCCATTTTCCAACACATGATTGAATATTTCATCATCGAATTACGTGCGAAAGTGCAGGGCGCACACAGACAATTCACCGACACTCAACGACAGTCGTCCGCACCCGAATGCATAAAACAGCCCCGGCCTCGTCCCTGGATTGAACTGCGCCCCGTTTCTTGGACATCGAAATT
>KV835862.1 GCA_001838165.1 Actinomyces sp. HMSC035G02
CTACGGCGACAAATACGTCACCGTCATCTTGGACGTCACTCCCGTACGAGACCGTCGCGGTCCCTCCCGGCTCCTGGACATGGTCCCGGGCCGCTCCAAGCAGGTTTTCAAAACCTGGCTGGCCTCCCGCCCTGACACGTGGCGCGAACGCATTGAGATCGTCGCGATGGATGGATTCACCGGGTTCAAAAGCGCAGCCGCTGAAGAACTCCCCGGCGCGAGGGCAGTCATGGACCCCTTCCATGTCGTGCACCTGGCTGGCAACGCCTTGGATGAGTGCCGCAGACGCATTCAGCAAGAACTCCACCACCGGCGCGGGCGTGCCACCGACCCCCTATACAAGGCCCGCAGGATGTTACACACCAGATCCTGCCTGCTCACCCCACGCCAGCAGCACCAGATCCTCGACCTGTTCGCCAGCGATTACCACGTCGCCCTCGAAGTCACATGGAGCGTCTACCAGAACATCACCTGGCGCCTATCGTGATCCCAACAAAATCCGCGGTAAGGCCCTGATGCAAGCCGAAATCAATACACTGACCTCCACACGCGTACCGAGGGGCCTAACCGAGCTCATCACGCTGGGCAGGACACTCAAAC
>KV835863.1 GCA_001838165.1 Actinomyces sp. HMSC035G02
ACGCCAACACTGCATGGTCTGCCTCAACGCGCTGGCCCGTCACTTCTAGGCCCAGGTCATCCAGGCGCGTGAACACGCTCAGATCAGGGCGATCAAAGATAGTATTGGCCATGTCGAGGTCTTTCAGATGGACGGTGTAGGAACCCCCATCATCGGAAGACCTCGACCCCTACCCAGCCACGACACGCCCAACCCCGCCCACAACACCTACACCCTCAAATGCGAAGAGCC
>KV835864.1 GCA_001838165.1 Actinomyces sp. HMSC035G02
GGTCAAGTCCTGTGGAGTGGTGTAATCGTTTTGTGTCCTTCGGGGTGGGTTATGCGCTGAGTTGGAGTGGGGGTTCCTCCTGCTGGGTGGGTTGGGGTGTGAGTCGTGATTTGGTGAGGATGTCGAGGCTGAGGTAGCGTCGGCCTTCGGCCCATTCGTCGTTTTGTTCGGCGAGGACGGCTCCGACCAGGCGGATGATGGCCTGGCGGTTGGGGAAGATCCCCACGGAGTCGGTGCGTCGGCGGATTTCGCGGTTGAGGCGCTCATTGGGGTTGTTGGACCAGATCTGGGTCCATACCCCGGTGGGGAAGGACGCGAAGGCGAGGACGTCTGCCCTGGCTTGATCGAGGTGGTCACACACGGCGGGGAGCTTGTCGTTCACGTAGTCCAAGAGCCGGTCGTATTGAGCGTTGACTGAGGCGGCGTCGGGTTGGTCGTACACCGAGTGCAGCATCGCTTTGACGGCGGGCCATAGCGCTTTGGGGGTGACGGACATGAGATTCGCGGCGTAGTGGGTGCGGCATCGTTGCCA
>KV835865.1 GCA_001838165.1 Actinomyces sp. HMSC035G02
TAACCCTCCACCAACTCTTTTTGTCCTTTAACCCTCATGGCGTGGTCATCGAGCGATCGCGCGTCGCGGCTCCCGCCTGACTGGGACGAGCGCCGCGCCTTCGTCCGAGCCCGCGCAGGCGGCAGGTGCGAAGCGCTCCTGCATGACGGGACGCGCTGCGCTGCAGCTGGTGCCGAGTGTGACCACGTCGAGCCTGGTGACGATCATCGAGCGACGAACTTGCAGTGGTTGTGCTCGTGGCATCACAAGCGAAAGACTCAGCGAGAAGCCGCGGCCGCATTAGCCGCAGAGCGGGCACGAAACGCCCCGCGCAAGCGCAAGCATCCCGGCCTCATCGACTAGGCCCCCACCAGGGACCCCCTCCCCGCCCAACTGAAACACCGTCAAGAGCTGTCGGTTTTTGTTTGTACGGGTCTGGGGAAATATCAACTGCCCACAAGCGTTGAACTAGCAACGCAAACGCCGGGCGGCGGGGTGAGGGATTGGGGGAATTTAGAGGGGTGCTAGGGTGCCGTCCTGGTACACATTCTCCGTGACGGTGATGTATCGCCCCTGCGAATAGAACTCGATCCGCTGTCCACGCCACATGCGCTTGAAGCCACGCTGGGGGGCGGCCGTCCCCCAGATGTGCAGCCCATGCCCCGATGGCGAGACTTCAACGTAGGAGCCTTCGTAGTACGCGAGAAGAGTGCGAGCGGCCTCGTTGGGGATGCCATGCTCGTCGAGGCACCCGTCGAGGTCGATACAGCCGATGCCGTCCCCGAGGACGAACCCCAGGGGAGCGCCAGTCGCGCTCGCGGCCGCGTGAGTGCTCCACGTGCTCGGGTCGGTCACTGAAGCCCAACGGCCGGTACGCGAGCACACAGGGCGCTTGTTGAGGTGGTTGACCCATCGGGGTCGGCTGATGAGCTCGGCGGGCAGCACTTGTGAGGCATGTGTCTGTGCGGCGCGGTGGTGAGCGACTCGGCATCGGGTCGAGCAAAAGCGCGCGTCGGCGCGCGCCCAGTGTCTGAGCGGAGCCGAGCAGTGTTCGCATGTCCTCACGTCTCCTATTGTAACGGATAATTTGTTGGTATTCTGCGGATAGGCGGGGGTGGTTATGGCTGGTCGTGGCCCCGCGCCGAAGCCGAAGGGCTCGCGAGCTCGCCGGAACAAAGACCCCCAAGTCCTGCGCATCATCACGGCGCAGCCGGTCGAGCAGCCGTCGCTGCCGGTCATCGAGCAAGTTGTCCTCGACGAGAATGGCAAGCCGAGGAAGAAGCGCTTCACGTGGCCGACGGTGACTCGCCGCTGGTGGAAGATGTGGGGGGAATCCCCGCTCAGCGCGGAGTACACGGAGACCGACTGGTCTTTCTTGCTCGACACCGCGTACCTGCACGCGCTGTACTGGAAGGGCGATCACCGAGTTGCTGCCGAACTTCGGCTGCGTGTCGCGAAGTTTGGGGCCACGCCCGAGGACCGTGCCAGGCTCCGGATTCAGTTCGCGGTGGCCGATACCCTCGAAGATGACGCCGACAGTGCCATTGATGATGTGGTGCCCGTTTCTGCGCGTGCGCGCAGACGGCAGAAGAAGCTGAGGGCGGTGTAGCGTGCCCTGGATGCCGATCGACGAGGACGACGAGTTCCCGACGCTCGGATACGACGTTGCGGACTGGATGATGGAGTTTCTCCTCATGCCGGACCGTGACGACGAAAGCGAGGAGCAGGTTCCCTTCGTGCCGACGCAGGAGCAGATTGAGTTCCTCGCGAGGCTGTATGAGCTGGACCCGGACACGGGCCGTCGAGTCAAGCAGCGCGCGGTGCTTTCGCGGCCGCGTGGGTGGGGCAAGAGTCCTTTTCTCGCAGCGATCTGCTGTGCTGAGGCTATGGGGCCTGTGCTGTGCGACGGGTGGGATTCGGACGGCCAGCCGGTCGGTGTGCCGTGGTCGACGCGGCGTACCCCTATCGTGCAGGTCACGGCGACGACGGATGACCAGACGGCGAACACCTGGGACCCGCTCCTGGAAATGCTGCGCGGTTCTCCGGCTGAATCGGAGTATGGTCTCGACCCCATGGATTCGTTCGTGGCTCTGCGTCGCGGCCGCATCGAAAAGCGCACGTCGTCCGCGACGTCCGTCAAAGGGGCGAAAGCGGTGATGGCGGTCATGGACCAGACAGAGACGTGGCTGCCGTCGAACGGTGGCCCGAAGCTGGCGAAGACCTTACGCTCGAATGCCGACAAACTCGGGGGCTTAACGATTGAGACCCCCAACGCCTACACGATCGGTGAGCGCTCGGTCGCGGAAACGACGGCGCGATTCTACGAGCTGATCCAGGCAGGCAAGGTCAAGCCTGAAGCCGCTCGGGGTCTGTACTACGACCACCGCGAGGCCCCGCTCGACACCGACATCTCCGACCGTGAATCGCTCCTCAACGGCTTGCGCATCGCCTACGGAGACTCGGCAGCCGACCCGCGCGGATGCGCAATCCACGAACCCGAGTGCGAACCCGGCTGGGTGGACTTGGAGCGAATAGCGGACAGCTTCTGGCACCCGGACAACGATCCCGCGGGGATGTGCTCGGACTTCCTCAACCAAATCACCTCGGCGTCGGACGCATGGCTCACGATGCCCGAGCTGCGAGCTATCGAAGACCACACGAAGCAGATCAGCTCCACCGAGCCGATCACGCTCGGCTTCGACGGCTCCGAAGGCCGGAAGATCGGCATTGCAGATGCCACGGTCCTGATCGGCTACTCGGTGACGCAGCGTCACCTGTTCAAGGTCGGGATTTGGAGCCAGCCAGACGGCCCCGCAGGCGAAGGCTGGCAGCCGCCCCGCCTCGAAGTGGAACAGACTGTCCGTGAGGCCTTCGAGCGATTCAACGTCGTGGGGTTCTATGCGGACCCGTCGGCGGGATGGGCTCAGGACGTGAAGGGCTGGGAGGCGCGCTACTCGCGCCGCCTGCGAGCCAAGATCAGCGCGTCCGAGCCGATCCGGTACCCGCAGCGAAACGTTGCCAAGACCTGCGAGAACTTCGCGCAACTCTTGTCCGCGATCCACCAGGGTCTAATTACCTACGACGGTGACCCGACAATGACGGCTCACCTGCTCAACGCCCGCAAGTCGCCCAGGCAATCGGGGTACGTCCTTGTGAAGCCGGCGGACGATCAGGACTACTCGAAGATTGACGCCGCCTGGGGCGCCATGTTCGCCTACACGGCCGGACTCGACGCCGTCGGCAAGGGTGCAGCCAAGCAAACCAGCCGCCGCGCACCGAGGCGGCTCTACTAACACGCACTGGGGGAGGAGGCCCCACCTCATGACGAAAACGCCCGAGGAATGGCTCGCCTACCTCACTGCAAAGATGGACAAGGAGCGTCCGCGAACGGACCTCCTGCGTTCATACACCAATGGGTCATCCCCCTTGCCAGAGATGGGACCGAATCTCGCGAAGGCGTGGCTGAAGTTCCAGCGGCGTGCGCGCACCAACCCGGGCAAGCTCGTCGTGTCCGCGCTCGTGGATCGTCTCATCCCTAACGGGGTGACGGTCGGAGCCAGTGAGGACAGCCCTGCCGCGCAGGCAGCGGCGCGCATCTGGCGCGACAACCGCCTCAAAGTGGTCTTCTCGGACGCGATCTGGGACGCAGCTACGCTCGGCCGCGGCTACCTCCTGGTCACCCAGGACGAAGACGGCCGAGCGTGTGTCACCTACGAGCGGCCCGAACACATGTACGTCGAGCCTGACCCTGTCCGGCCCTGGCGCGCGCTCGCGGCCGTGAAGGTTTGGCGCGACCAAGCGGCCGGCCTCGACCACCTCGTGATGTGGACCCCGGGCCTGCGCATGTCCTACACGCGATCGGCCTACGACAAGTCGCGGCAGCTGATCTCTCGGGTGTCCGGGGACTGGCGTCTCGACCTCGGTGGCGTCCAGCCCTTCGAGGGAGCGCCCCCGGTCGTGGTCCTCGAGAACAGGTTCGGGATGGGCGAGTTCGAGCACGTGCTTGACCTGATCGACCGAATCAACTGGCAGACGCTGCAGCGCCTGGTCATTATCTCGATGCAGGCGTTCCGTCAGCGCGCGCTGAAGTCTGCTGAGGGATCGGCTGGCCTGCCCGCCGAGGATGAGTCCGGGAACGCGATCGACTACCAGGCGATCTTTGAGCCCTCGCCCGCAGCCCTGTGGGAGCTGCCCCCGGGTGTGGAAATCTGGGAGTCATCCCAGACGCAGATCACGGAAATCTTGAACGCCACGAAGGACGACTGGCGCGAATTGGCCGCCGAGACGGCAACACCACTCTCAATCATGCTCCCGGACTCCGCGAACCAGTCGGCGGCGGGAGCTGAACAGCCGCAGAAGGCACTCCTCTCCAAGGCAGGCGACCGGATCGAGCGCTTCAAGCCAGCGCTCGCGTACCTCATCGTCAAGGCGCTCGCGGTCGAGGGATACGCGCTAGACGAGGCCGAGACCGTGGAGGTCCTGTTCGTGCCGCCTCATGCAGTCTCCCTCACGGAGAAGTACGCCGCCGCCGTGCAGGCACGCAGCGCTGGCGAGGCGCTCGAAACCATCCAGCGCAACATCCTCGGCTACAGCCCCGAGCAGATCGCACAGGACAAGCAGCGCCGGGCTGAGGAGCAACTCGCACTGGCGTTCGCCCTCCAAGACAAGCCGCAGCCGCAGCTGACAGACGAGGCCGCAACGCCGAGTGCGGGGGGGGACCCGGCAGACCTGAAACTCAGGTTTGACGCCCTCGGCACGGCGATCCGCGCCGGCGTCGCTCCTGAATCAGCGTCGGAGGTCGTCGGCCTCGACGGAATCCGATTCACGGGCGCCGTCCCCGTCGCACTCAGGCTCCCAGAGACACAGTCAGCGACACTCGAGGAGAAGTAACGATGCCGGACCTGGACTCGCTCAACCGCCTCACTGAGGCCTATGACAGCCAGGTCCACGCAATCCGACAGCAGATCACCGCCTTCGGACAAGCCTACTGGGATTCACTCCCGCACTACAGGGCCAGCGCCGTCGAGGACATGATCCAAGCGATCACCCCCAGAGTGACCGCAGGCCAGCTCCGCATAGCCGATCTGACCCGGGCGTACCTCGCGCAATGCGCCCGCGAGCTCGGCTGGAAGGTCGTCCTCCCACCCATCGACCAGGACGAGATACGCGGCGCTCGCGGCGTCGACCCCCGCGTCGTCTACCGTCGCCCAGCCGTTGACGTGTACACCGCGCTCGCGGCTGGCAAGCCGCTGCCGCAGGCTGCGGCTGAGGGGCGGCTGCGGCTCACGCAGCTGATCGGCGGGGACATGCAGCTGGCGAAGGTGCATGCCTCCCGTCAGTCGATGCGGGGCTACCCCGAGGAGGGGCAGTTCTATCGGCGTGTGCTCACGGGGCGCGAGAATTGCGCCCTCTGCGTGGTCGCGTCAACGCAGCGCTATTACCGTGGTGACCTGCTGCCGATTCACCCGGGGTGTGACTGCGATGTGCAACCTCTTCCTCCGGGCCTGGCGGTCAATCAGGTGATTGATGAGGGCCTGCTCGAACAAGTCCACCAGATCACGGCGGACCGCCTCGGTGTCTCTGACCGGGGTGGGCGCACGCCGGATTATCGGAAGCTCCTGACGGTCAGTGAACACGGCGAGTATGGGCCAACGCTGTCGTGGGCGCAGCCCAAGGCCAAGCCTAAGACCAAGGCGGGGGAGGCCGAGCCGCCTAAGCCGCCCAAGCCCCCGAAGAAGACCACGGCACAACCGCCGGATGACTCTGATCGTTTAAAGCGCCTGATGAGCGTTCCTGCCGAAAAATGGCATAAGACGCTTCAGTATGAGGGTGGGGACGTGACGGGGATTCCCGGAGAATTCCTGTATCCGGGGCATGGGGACGGGCGGGTGTTCATCCCGGCAGCGTCGGTCAGAGACGCGCCCAGTGAGCATGAGGTGCTCACGGCGCTGCGCCTCGCGGAAGAGGGAGTGGACGTGCTGTTCCGCATAGATTCGCGCGAAGAAGGTGTGAAGAACCCAGACGTGGAAATGAATCAGCAGGTCTGGGAGTTCAAAGCGCCTACGGGGCAAGGCAAGAACACCGTCGATTCGCAGATGAAGCGAGCGGGGAAACAGGCTGAACGCCTGGTCCTCGATCTGCGCCGTAGCGAACTCGACGATAAGGAATCGATCGGGGATGTCCGGCAAGGTATGCAGGGTCGTCATCTTACCCAAGTGATTGTCATAGATCACGCAGGGAATATTGTCCACATTCCGTGAGTGTGCTACCCTAGCGGTGAGGACATCCCGGCAGCCCCTTCGGGCAGCCCAGGTGTCCTTTTCACATAATGCTCAAACTAGCCGACCTCGGACGTAATGCCTGGGTCGGTTTTTTGATACCCAACCAGCCCCCAGCCGTAACGGCGTGGGGGCTTTCGTCTACCCGGAATGGGAGGAACCACCATGAAGAACCACCTGACGCACCGTCCTTACCTTCGCTTCGTCGATGCCCCGTCCGCAGAAACGGGAGGGGACGCGCCGGCCGCACAGGAAACCCCCGCAGCCGCCGCTGAGGCTACGGCCCAGCAGGTTGACTGGGAGGCCGAGGCCCGGAAGTGGAAGGAGCTGTCCCGCAAGAATGAGTCTCGGATGAAGGAAAACGCCGAAAAGGCGCGCCTCTATGACGAGGCTCAGGAGCAGGGCAAGTCCGAGCTGCAGAAGGCTCAGGAAGCGGCAGCGAAGGCTGAGGCGCGAGCTGCAGCGATGGAGGCCGAGGCGATGCGAGCTAAGGTCGCGGCAGCAACGGGCGTGGACGCGGACCTGCTGTCTGGCTCGTCAGAGGACGAGCTGAGGGCGTCTGCTGAGCGTCTCCTGGCGTGGCGAGGTGCGCAGGTACCCAAGGGTGCTCCCGCGGCTGATGCGGGGGTTCGTGGTGACGAGATCAGGGCTGCCAGGCAGCTCACCAGGGATGACCTCAAGAAGATGTCTCCCGCAGAGATCATCAAGGCCCGTCAGGACGGGCAACTGAACAACATCATGGGCATCGCATAAGCGAGCCGAGAAAGGACACACAATGACTCTCACGCATTTCATTCCGGAACTGTGGTCGGCCAGCATCCTCGAGAACTTCCGCCGTGACACGGTGCTCGTCGGGATGGCCAACCGCGAGTACGAGAAGGACTTCACCGCGGGCTCGAAGATTCACATCCCCGGCATCGTCGATGTGAAGGTGAAGGACTACAAGACCGGCGCGGTGACTGCGTCCGGCGGCGCTAAGGTGCCGCGCACGACCGTCCCCGATGCCGTGGAGTCCACGGGCATTGAGATCACCATTGACCAGGAGAAGAGCTTCGACTTCCTGGTTGATGACATCGACGCCGCGCAGGCGAACCAGTCTCTCGACGCCTACACCAAGTCGGCGGCGGCGGCACTCGTTGAAGACGCGGAGACCTTCCTGACCGCAATGCTTACCTCCCGGGGCACGGCGGTGACAGGCATCGCGAACCCGACGAACTGGGAGACGGCATACGCCGCGATCCTGAAGCTGCGCGGCAAGCTCTCGGCCGAGAAGGTCCCCGCCATGGACCGCGTCCTCCTGATCAACGCGGCGTTCGAGGAGTTCCTCCTCTCCGACGGTTCGAAGCTCACCAGCTTCGACAAGTCGAACATGACGGACGGCCTCCGCGAGGCGACGATCGGTCGTCTCCTGGGCTTCGACGTGGTCACGAGCCCCTGGCTCGATAACACGAAGCCGATGGCCGTCGCGTTCCACAAGCCGTCCGTGGCCTACGTGTCCCAGGTCGAGAAGACCGAGTCGATGCGTGCCGAGCAGACCTTCGCGGACCGTGTTCGCGGTCTGCACGTCTACGGCGGCGCGGTCCTGCGTCCCAAGGCGATCCAGGTCTTCAAGGCGGCATGATGCGGGTCAAGGGAGACAACGGGATCGAGTTCGAGCTCGCGGACGAGGTCGCCACGGCAATGATCACGGCAGGCATCCTCGAGGAGACCACCTCCGATGAGGCCTCGCCTTCCAGTGAAGACGTGCCGGCCGACGAGGGCGACACTGCTGAGGAGACCTCGAAGAAGTCCAAGAAGTAGGGGGGACGATGCCTGTTCCGCTGGTAACTGTCGAGGACATCGAGGCCGCTCTCGGCCGTCCCCTCACAGACTCGGAGTCGGCGCGGGCAACGTTCATCGCTGACAAGCTCGCCGAGGCCTTCCGACAGCGCGCACGCCAGACGTTCACCGTCGAGCAGTACACGCACCGCCTGAAGGTCGACGCGGGCGGACGAGTCGTCCCCACACGGGCGCCGCTCGTCTCCGTCGAGGCTGTCACGACAGACGACGGGCAGGCGATCCCCTACAACGTCAGGCACGGCTTTATCCAAGTCAGCGCACCCGCGAACGAGTTCGTGGTCGTCACCTACGAGGCGGGCCTCTCAGAGGTCCCCGCAGCGGTTCGACTACAGCTCGCAGACAGCGTGCGACGTATCCTCCTCATCCCCGACGCCGCCGCTCAAGGGGCAACCCAAATGACCGAGACGACGGGACCATTCACGCAGACCCGCCAGTACGCCACATGGGCCGTAGGCGGCCAAGCCATCCTCTCCCCAGACGACCAGGCGCTCGCGGATGCGTACAGGCCGCGACGTGCCGGGCATGTCTGGGTGATGGGAGGGGCCTGACGTGATGGAGGAATGGAAGACCCCGATTCAGGTAGAAGGGACCGTCCATCGTGACGGGGACGGCTACCTCGTCGAGGAATCGAAGCCGCGCCTCATCGGGGGGTGCCTGATCGCGCCGGGACAGTTCACTGTGCCGGGCTTGCTCGATCAGGCAGCCTCTGAGCGGGCCGACGAGACTGCGACGCTCTACCTCCCGAGGGGAATAACGCTGAGCGTCGGGGATGCCATCCGTGTCCCGGCTGAGCACCCTCTCGGCGGGACGTGGAGAGTCGAGGAGCCATCCTCGCCGTGGCCGCGCGGCACGGCTGTCGTGATCTCTCGGAGGTGACACGTGGCAGTCAAGTTCGTGGTCAGCTCGGCCGCGATCGAGGCGCTTCTACAGTCCGCGTCGATCAGTGAAGCAATGGTCAGTGAAGCCGAATCGCTGCGTGCGGCGGCGGCAGCAGCGGCCCCGAAAAGGGACCGCGTACTCACCGACGCGTACAGGGTCGAGGCTGTGACGGCAACTGTGAAGACGCGCCGAAACGGCTCGTCTCGCAGGGCTGTCGGCCGCGTCGTCAACGATGCCCCACACGCCGTGCCTGTCGAGTTCGGGCACTTCGCCAGAGACGGGCGCCGCGTCCCCGGACGCCACACGCTCGGCAAGCTTGCGGGCTCCAAGCGCGCACGACGAGGAGGCCGGTCATGAAGTACAAGGACCCCGTCCAGGTGCTACGAGACGCGATCACCTCAGCAACGGGCGCTAAGACAGTTCGGGTGATCCAGGAGGGTAGCCTCCCGGACACATGGCCGATGCCGCTCGTGCATGTCTACGCGACCCAATCCCAGGACCTCGATTTCGAGCGTATTACCTCCGTCGTTGTCGACGTGTACGCCAAGACCCCCACAGGGCCGGGCGTCGTCGGCGCGGAGGCGCTCGCGGATGAGGTTGTGGATGCTCTGTCAGTTCGTCCTGTGGTGGGTGCGTCTGGGTGGGTGGATGAGGTTTCTGTGCCGTCCCGCCTGGGGGTGCGCGCCGCATACGGCGTCGTTGAGGTGGTGGGCCTCAGCGTGGAAGTCACTCAACGTCCCACCGACTAACCAATATCTGATCTGGAAGGGAAACCGATATGGCCGACACGACGACCATTGAAGCGCTGAAGAAGAAGCACAACAAGGCAAAGAACGTGCGCAAGGCGCTCAACGTTCTGGCCTTCGTCGCACCGCTCACGACCGCTGTCCCGGACGCGCTGACGGGAGCAAGTGGTGCGATGAAGGAACTCTCCGCGGACTGGACTCCGCTGGGAATCTTCACGACCGATGGCGGGGAGATCACGCCTGACGTGTCCGTCGACGACGTCGATGGCCTGGGTTACGCAGAGCCTGTGCGCTCTGACCTGACCAAGGCAACCAAGACGATCAAGCTCAACATCTTCGAGCTGTTCCGCAAGGAGATGCTGAGCCTGACGCACGGCATTGACCTCTCGCAGGTCAAGGCGAACGCGACCACGGGAGAAGTCGTCTTCGATGACCCGCTTCTTCCCTCCATCCCGGAGAAGCGTCTGCTGATCGTCGCAGCCGACGGCCCTGCTGATGACGAGTGGCTGATGGGCTGGTGTTTCACGCGCGCCAAGCTCGTCTCAATGCCGACGATCGGGCTCAAGGCGACGGACGCGATTACTGGCGACCTCGAATTCAAGGCATTCGCCGACGAGGCCGCAGGTACCGCCTGCCGTAATTACTACGGCGGCTCGGCGATGCTCAAGCACCGTGACATCACCGGTTTCAGCGTCTGACACAGACTGCGGGCGGGGGCCGGGGATGTTCTCCCTCCGGCCTCTGCCCGCTACCACCCCCAGGAGAACACAGTCGATAGGACAACCATGGATCAGCTGACCTTCACGAAGACGATCAAGACGGACGGCGGGGAAGACCTCGTGCTCACGCGAGTCACCGACGACGCAGCCGACGCGAACACTCTGCGCGCACAGGGATGGGCCGAAGCCAAGCCCGCACAGAAGGAAGACCCCACGCCGACGCTGCCCGCCCCGCCCGCCAGCACCCAGCGCAACAACTGACCGACCAAACAAGGAGAACATCAATGGCAGACAAGATCACCCCGACCCTCACCCTCGCAGCCCTCAACAACCTCGACGGCGCAGCAGAGGTCACCCCATTCACCTTCGGGATCAACAACCGAGTCATAACCTTCCCGGACCCCCTGGGCCTGAGCCCCGAGGCCGGCGAAGACCTCCTCCAAGACCTCAGCGGCGGCAAGCGCGCCACCGAGGTCATCTCCAAGTGGCTCTCGGAGGAAGACGCCGCATTCGTCACCAAGCATCTGAGCCTGCGCCAGATGCTGCTCCTCATGCGAAAGGCATCCGAGCACTACGAGGCCTCGCTCGGCTCCCTGGGGGAAGGGCACGCCTCTACGACCGCTTAACACGGTACGAGGGGCAAGTCGTCGCGGACCTCGCGGAGCAGGGCTGGGACACATACGCCCTGTTCCGCGCTCGCCGATACCGATTCCTCCTGACTCTGATCGACGAGCTGCCATCAACGAGCCGAACCGTCGCAGCGATACTCAACGACCCCGAGGTCGCAATCGAAACGGCAATGGCGATCGCCGAAGCCCCCGACGACGACGATACCGAGGCGCAGCTCCGAACCCAGACCCCCGAGGTGCGGGTCATGCAGGACATCTTCGACCTGCTCGTCTCGGCCTTCGGAGGCAAAGAAACCTACCCACGACCCGAGAGCCTCACCGCGATCGCGCTTGAAGACGCACGCACGAGCGTCCGAGACCGCAGCGCCCACCAGGCGCTCGCGGCTCTCATGCCGGGGTGGAGTCCGCAAGAAACCTGAATATCTACCTGTAGGAGGTCTGCGTGGCTGGCGTATATCAGGCAGGCACTGTCTATGTCGATGTGGTCCCCTCGATGCGAGGGTTCTTCAAGAGCATCGAGAATGCGACGGCCACGCAGCTCCCGCAGGTGGCTGGCGATGCGGGCAAGAAATACGCGGAGAAGTTCAAAGAGCAGGTCTCCGCGTCGGGCAAGGACCTCGTTAACGCGATCGCCGATCCTCTGGGCAAGTCAACGGCGCGCCTTCGTCAGGAGGCCGCGCAGGCTGGGGATGCCCTGCAGGAAGCGCACGCCAAGGTGGAGAAGTCCTCCTCGGCGCTCGCGAAAGCCCGCGCCGAGGAGGAGACTGCCGCCTCTGCGGTGGAGCGTGCCGAGCGTGCGCTCGCGGCCGCGCGGTCCAGCTCATCCGCTGATGCGTCGGCTGTCGCTCGCGCGGAGTCGGCGCTGGCCTCGGCGCGAGAAGCGTCGGCGGCAGCGAATAAGAGGGCAGACCAGGCGTCCGCTAACCACGCGGACTCGCTCCGCAAGGAGAAGGCAGCGTCCGACAGCGCGAAGGCGGCAACAGAGGCGCTTGACCAGCGTATCTCGAAGGCCCCGTCCAACTGGGAGCGCTTCACGACGTCGCTGAAGGGCTGGGTGCGAGAGGCCGACAACGTCGAGCGTGAAGCTCACGAGGTTGATTCCTCGCTCGGCCTCGTTGGCTCGGGCGTGACGTCGCTCGGGGGACTCGTGACCTCGGCGCTAGGGCCTCTCGCGCTGCTGGGGGCAGCTGTCGGTATCGGCGGGTTCGCGTCCGAGGCAATCGCGGCCTCAGACGCAACCAACAAATTCGCGGACACACTGCGATTCGCCGGCGTCGATGATTCGACGATTGAGCGCCTCGGGGCATCCGCTCAGGAGTACGCCGACCGCACCGTGTACGACCTCGCGGACATTCAGGGCATCACGAGCCAGCTCGCCGCAAACTCGGTCGATGGCTTCGACCGTCTTGCCGAGGCCGCCGGTAACCTCAACGCGGTGTCTGGTGGAACGGCCGACACGTACAAGAGCCTGGGCCTGGCACTCGTCCAGGTGAACGGTGCTGGGAAGTTACAGACCCAGGACTGGAATCAAATCGCCAACGCCGTTCCGGGCGCGAGCGGAAAGATTCAGCAGGCTCTGTCCGATATGGGCGCCTACACGGGGAACTTCCGTGAGGCCATGTCGGAAGGCCAAATCTCTGCGGAAGAGTTCAATCAGGCGCTTCTGCAGTTGGGCTTTGATGACGTCGCGGTCGCGGCCGCGTCGGACGTGTCGCGCATCGAGAATGCCGCCGGCAACCTGCAGGCGACGATTGTCGGTGGCTTCAAGGACATGATCGACCTCGCGAAGCCGCAGCTGACCGACTTCATGAGTTGGATGTCGGACACGCTCGGTGCTGGGTTCGCCTGGATCAAGGACGTGGGCGTGCCCTCGATCCAGGGAATCTGGGATGTCCTCGCCAATGGGAACTTCTCGGGGCCGATCTTCGGCCTCGAAGAGGATTCTGGTCTCGTCGACTTCCTGTTCAACCTGCGTGATGCTGGAATGGCCGCCTGGGAGATGCTCAAGTCCGGCTGGGACGCGGCAACGAACCTCGCGTCCGCGTTCGCGCCGCTCGCCCAGAGCGTGTGGGACATGGTCAGTGCGTTCGGCGGGGATGGCCCATCGGTGATTCAGCGAACCGCTGAGGCGCTCAAGAGCGTGTTCGACTGGGTTGGCAAGAACACTGACATCGTCGCTCCGCTCGTCACGGCGGTAGTCGCTGGTACGACCGCCTTCAAGGGCATGAGCGCGGCCATGGGTGCCGTGAACGCCGTGAAGGCGGCCGGCGGACTGCTGCAGTTCGTCAAAGCGACGAACCTCGCGAAGGCCGCGCAGGTCGCGTTCAACTTCGTCATGAACATGAACCCGATCGGCGCGATCGTCACGGCGATCTCCGCACTCGTCGCGGGCCTCGTTTACTTCTTCACGCAGACGGAGACAGGCCGGAAGGCGTGGGCGGCGATCACTGAAGCTTTTTACAGCTTCGTGGACTGGATCAGCTCCGCGTGGTCGTCCGCCATGGAGTCGATCTCCTCGTGGTGGACGGGCACCTGGGACGGAGTCTCGGGGTTCTTCTCGACCTACGTTGTGCAGCCCCTGCAGACGGCATGGGATGCTATCACGGCTGTCTGGGACGGCATCGTCACGACCTTTAAGACCGCGTTCGCGATCATCGTCGGCATCGTCCTGACCCCGATCAAGCTCTACATACAGGCGTGGGTAGCAGTTTTCACGTGGGCGTATGACAACGTCATCAAGCCCGTGTGGGACGCGATCTGCGAGGCATTCACCTGGGCTTACGACAGCGTCATCAAGCCCGTATTCGAGCAGATCGCTAACACGTGGCAGTGGATCGCCGGAATAGCCACAGAGGTGTTCGGCGGCATTGTCTCATTCCTCGAGGGAGTGTGGACGGCGATCTCCACAGGAGTGACGGCCGCGTGGAATCTCATCGTCGCAGGCGTCACCTGGTACATCAACACCGTGTGGAACATCGTCTCGACGGTGTTCACGACGGTCGCTGGCGTCGTCTCCTCGATCTGGAACGGCATCTCCTCCACCGTCTCGGGCGTCTGGGAGTCCATCAAGTCCACGGCGAGCGCAGCCGTCCAGTGGGTCTACGACAGCGTCACGAACGTGTTCTCGTCCATGTCGAGCGGCGTCTCGTCCACCTTCGATGGCATGCGCTCAGCCATCGAGTCCGTGTGGAACAAGGTGAAGAGCGTCGCGGCAAAGCCAGTGAATTTCATCATCGACACCGTCTACACCAATGGCCTGAAATCCATGGTGGAAACGGTTGCCTCGAAGATCGGGCTCTCACTCACCCTGCCGACGGTCCCCAGGATCGCCGAGTACGCCGGCGGCGGTATCGTCCCCGGCTACAGTCCCGGGCACGACACGATCCCGGCGATGCTCTCCCCGGGAGAGGCGATCCTCGTCCCCGAGCTCGTCCGCCAGATCGGCCCGAGTAGGATCATTGCCGCGAACTACGCCGCCTCGAAGCGCCGCCCCGGTGGCAGCCCCGGCAAGGCCCCCACCGGATTCTCCGGAGGAGGCATCGCCCACTTCGCCGGCGGCGGCATCGCCGGATGGTTCGCCGACGCAGCACGCGGCGTGAGCGAGTTCTTCCGCGACCCGCTCGGCTCCATCGCGCAGCTCATCACCGAACCCGTCCGAGGACTCATGAAGGGCATCGCCCCCGGAGTCATCGGCGAGCTCGGCGCAGGCGGCGTCGAATCCCTCCTCGCAGGAGTCGGATCGTTCTTCAAGAAGAAGGCCGAGGAATCCTCATCGGCCGGACTCGTGGGCGCCGCAATGCGAGCCGTCCAAATGCAGGTCCCCTACGTGTGGGGCGGCTCAGCCATCCCGCCCGGCCTGGACTGTTCGGGCCTCGTGTATTGGGCAGCCCAGCAGCTCGGTCTGGGGTGGCCGCGCCTCACGGCAGCTGGGTACCAGTCCGGCTCCACCATGATCCCGTGGACGCAGGCCGCCCCCGGCGACTTGCTTTTCTGGGGAGCGCCCGCCCACCACGTCGCGATCTACGCCGGTGGTGGCCAGATGATCGAGGAGCCAAAGCCCGGCCTCAACGCCAGGCACACCGGCATCTGGGGTTCACCGACCGTCGGACGCTACGGGGGAGCGCGCAAGTATGACCGGGGCGGGTGGCTGCCCTCGGGAGTCACGGCGGCCGTCAACCAGACGGGGACGCGGGAGGCGATCCTCACGGCCCGTCAGTGGGCAGATGTCAGTGCGCTCGCGGCGAGTGGAGCAAACGCGGTGCCGTCGCTCGATGGCGCGCAGCTCAACCTTGTGCTGGACGATGGCCATTCGTTCCGTGCGCATGTGGAGTCGATCAGCACCGGCGTCCTGGTTCGCCGTAAGCAACTCGCTGGAAGGAGCAGGTAGTGGCTCGTGAGAATCTTTGCCGCAATCCGTCGTTCGCGTATCTACTGCGGGAATGGGCGAAGATCGATCCGGCCACGGTGAGGATCGGCGCAGATACTGACTCGTGGGGCGGGCACGCTCGCCAGTCTCCGCAGTATCTGGCGATCGACGTGCCGCCCGGCACGCAGGGGCCGGCTGCCGCGCCAACGGCAGTCACTGTCGCCGGAGGGCAGACCGTCGCGATCTCGGCGCTTGTGCGCACGAGTCCTGGCCTCGCGGCTGCTGTCTCCCCGGAGTGGACCGTGGGCGGCCGCAGCGTCACGGAGAAGACTCCGGCGCTGTTGGCCGCCAGCGCGGATGGGGTTCGCCCCGTCTGGGCGTTCACGGCCCCATCTGGGGCGACGGCCGTGCAGCTTCGGTTCGAGGCCCGCACGACCTCGGCGGCCGAGCGCGGCACTCTGCCGGGTTGGGTGTACGTCGATGACGTTCTCATCGTCACGGCCCCCACCCCAGGCGAGGCACTCGAGGCAGCAGCGGGGGATTTCTTCGACGGAGACACCCCACCGAGTCGCATCGGCTATTCCTCGAGGGCGCTCACGCACCAGTGGACCGGCGCTCGCGGCGTTTCGACGTCGCGGGAGGTCGAGGCGGACGTCGATATGTCGTCGCTGCCTGTCGCGATTGTGGCGGGTGGGCAGGCGCCCAGGGTCCAGATCGTGATTCCCCCGGCGTGCGTTCCCGCCGGGGCGGCCTGCTATGTCGAGGGCGTCACGGACACGGGTTTCACGTGGATTCCTCGCGGGGGAGTATGGTCCTCCAAGGGCTTGCAGCGCATCATTGGGGACCCGCTCGCACCGATCAACACGCCGATCAGGTACAGGCTGACGACGTCGAGGGGCCTAACGGTCGAATCGGAGCCGGTGGTCCGCTCATGGGGTGGCCTGTCGCTGATGACTGACACGGCGGGCGCGAAGCCTGTGAATGTCCTGTGGCAGGGCACTGACCAGCGTGAACTGAAACCGCGGGTGACTGAGCATGAGGTGCCGGGCCGCGCGACCCCCCTGGTGGTCTATGCTCCCACGATGGGGCGCGGCACGGTGTCTCTCACTGTTCGCACGAACCTGCAGGACACGGCGGCCATGAAGACGCTTCTGGCGTCTCAGACGCCGGTGGCGCTTTTCCACAACCCGCGTCACTGCGTGCAGTGCAAGCGTGGGACGTGCGATGTCGATCCAGTGACGCTCATGTCGGTGACATCGGTATCGATGGAGCGTGCGCCGCGTCTCGACGTCGCCGAGCGCATCTGGCAGCTCAAGGGCACGATCGTCGATCTGCCGCAGCCGAACACAACGCTGACGTTGTCGACGTGGAACGACTTCGATAAGCGACGGCTGACGTGGAGTGGCCTGGATGCTCGTCGGTGGCCGTGGGATCAGTTCGACAGGACTATCTGGCAGGAGGACGCATGAGCATGCCGGCCGACGTCGAGCAGATTCCGGAGGACCTGCTGACCTCGGGCTACTCGGTGTCTGTCACCGTGGAGTCGTGGCTGGGGTCGCAGTACCTGGGGGAGGTGCCTGTCGAAGATGGGTCGGTGTCGTGGGACGCTGGTCAGCAGGTGCAGGGCACCCTGTCCCTGACGGTGCCCCGTGTGGGAGCTGTGCAGGGGGAGGACTGGCGAGACTGGGACCCCGTGGACCCAGAGCACCCGCTCGGCTGCTACGGGCAGGTGCTCCATGTGAGTATGACGGTCGGGTCGCTCGTCGATGCAGGCTGGTGGACGGTTCAGCTAGGCCGGTTCCTCATTACCTCGGTGGAGCCGGGGCCATCCACGGTGCGAGTGACGGGCAAGAGCCTGATGCAGCGCCTCGAGGAAGACAGGCTGACGGAGCCAATGGCGCCCGACCCGGCGGGCACTCTCGCGTCGGAGCTTCGCCGCCTGGTCGGTGCGCGTATCGGCGTGATCATCGATCCGGCGCTCGGCGATAGGCCCTGCCCGTCGATGTCCTGGGGCGAGAGCCGCATCGATGCGGTCTACGAGATCGCGAAAGCCTGGCCTGCGACAGTGCGCGAGGGCGGGGACGGAATCATGTATCTGTCCCCGCCGACTGCGCCGCCCACCTCGCGGCCGGCGCTGCTCCTCTCGGATGGGGAGGACGGCACAGTCGTCGGGGTGGCAGCCTCGGTGAGCCGCGACAAAGTCTACAACCGCGTGGTCGCTCGGGGGCAACAAACCTCCGACGAGGGTGCCCCCTCGTTCCAAGCGATCGCCGATCAACTGACGGGACCGATGCGCGTCGATGGCCCCTACGGCACCGTGCCAAGGTTCTTCTCATCGCCGCTAATCACGAGCTACGAGCAGGCTAAGCGCACAGCCGAGGCAATGCTTGCAGACTCGGTCAGGAAGAAAATCAAGGTCCCCGTGCAGCATGCCCCGGACCCGCGCATCCGCCTGGACGCACACGTCGAGATTGTGACGCGGCCCGTGGACGCTGCAACCACGAAAACGATGTGGGGCACCGTCTCGGCATACGAGGTGCCGCTCACCTACAGGGGCACACAGAAGACCGATGTGGAGGTGAGCGTGTGAGCAGCCCCGTGATGGACCTGATTTCGACGGTGCCCGATGATCTGCCTCCCCGCTATGGGTCGGACAGGTCACCGACGGCGATCGCGCGCGTGGTCAGCCTCATCGAGGGCGGCCGTGCCCTCAACGTCAGCCTGTACGGCGGGCCGCCGATCCAGATTTCAGCGACGGCCGTCAACTGGACCGGAGTCGAGACCGCGCACGTGCTGCTCGACCCAGACACAGGGCGAGCATTGCACGCGCTGGGGCCCGCACCTAAGCCCGAGAACCCGCTTCCCCAGTGGAAAGAGCTGCCAGCTCCGCCGAAGATCGTGCGCGAAGCAACGTTGATTCCACAGTGGGCGGGCACCTGGGATGGAACCTCTTGGACCCGGCACGGCGGCGGCGGGGCCTGGCAGGGAACCGCCGGTGGCCACCGCCTCACAGGCCTCGCAACGTTCGGCCGGCAAGCCGAGGCGCTCGGACGCATCACGATCACGGCCGCCACGCTGACGCTCCGTCCGCATCCGACGTCAGCCGCATGGTCAGCGCAGATCGCGCCCGCCACCTACTCGGACACCGGACCAGTCACGACGGGCGCGACGATCAGCGCCCCCGTCCAGGTGGGGGCAACCTCCCTGACCGTCGACATCACGCGCATTGCCTCCCAGCTCCTGACTCCGGGGACTGGCCTCGCCCTCGTCGGACAGACATACGGCGGCGTCCAGGCCTCCGGAGACAGCCTCTCGATCCGCATCACCTACACCTCCCGATAGGACACCTCATGAGCTACCTCGACCAGCGGGGACACCGCGTCCCCTCACCTACCGACCCCGCACAGCGACAGGACCTGTTGGCCCTGTCCTTGTCCATTCCCTCCTACAAGTCGTGTGCCTCCGAAACGGCGGCGGCGCAGTACGTGTCCGCGCTCGCGGCTGCTGGCCTGGTGGCATCGGCGGCCCAGCCTGTTTACGTGTGGAGGACCGACCTTAACGCCGTGAGGGTGTGGGATGGGCGCCGCTGGTCGGGTGAGTCGAATTTGCAGATGGAGCTGTCGGCGGTCGGGGACGTGCCGGTCGGCTCCGGCCTGAGCGTCGGCGTGCGCAATGGCCTCATCAAGGCAGGCAAGGTCGCGACCTCCGGGACGGAGGTGCAGTTCGGAAATCTCTATCTCGACACCATTACCTTCCAGACGCCATTCCCGAATGACTGTGTGTCTGTCACCTTGACGCCGCTGTATGGAACCGGCTCGGCGCAGTGGAATTTCAAGAATGCGCAGCAATTCTGCCTTGACTCGATGAGCAAGAACGGATTCCGCGCGATGCTCCCGGGAGTCACGACCCCTGGGCGTCACGCATACTCCTGGACCGCCATCGGCTACTGACAGCCGACAACTGAACTCGCCCCTCGGACAATCCCGTCCGAGGGGTTTCGTCTACCCAACTAAGGAGAGACATATGGAACCGAGCATTGAGGAACTCATGGCGTCGATGACGCCGGCGACGGATACGCCGCCCGACGTCGTCGCTCCGATCTACATCCCCTACGAGCAGATGGAGGCCGCGCGATGAGTATGACCGCACAGGATGTCCTCGGCTGGGCGGCAGGGGAAATTGGATACACGCGCTGGGACGATCCCGAGGAGGGGTCGAAGTATGGCCGCTGGTACGCCAAGAAGCATGGCGCGTATTACGGCACGTCTGGCGTGCCTTTCTGCGCTATGGGTGCGTCGTGGTGTGCTACCGACAATGAGGACAAGTCCGTCCTGCCCGGCGGGGACTTTGCTTACGTCCCTTATGGGATCGCTGCCGCCGCCCGCGAGGGACGCCTCGTGTCCCCGATGACTCAGGCCGCGCCCGGAGACCTGGTCTGTTTCGACTGGGACGGCGATAACGTCGCCGACCACGTCGGAATCGTGGAGGCCAATTACGGTGGCTGGCTGCAGACAATCGAATTCAACACGTCATCCGGCGCTGCGGGCTCGCAGGGTAACGGCGGCGGAGTGTGGCGACGCACCCGAGGCTGGGACTCCGTTTGTGCCGTCATCCGACCGTCCTACGGTGGTGCGACCACCGCTGCGGGCTACACCGACGTCACGGCCCTGCAGACTGCAGTCGGCGCGACAGCCGATAACGTTGTCGGCCCCGATACCACGAAGCGGATCTACGCCGTGGTTGCCGCCTCCAGCTGGGGCGGCAGGCAGTTCCCGTTCGGCATTGAATACGTCCAGTCCGTCATCGGCACGGAGCCGGACGGCATCTGGGGCGATGACTCTGACACAGCCCATGACCGCGTGGTCGGCCAGCTGCAAAGCGCGGTCGGCGTCGAGGTCGACGAATACTACGGGGCCGTCACCAACGCGGCCATCAACGCGGCGCTCGCGGGCGCGGAGAAGGGGGAATGAGAGATGGATAAGCTGTTGATGGGGCTTCAATCGGACCCCTTCATCACGACGGTCATTGTCGGCTTTGTGTGGCCGATGGTTCAGGCGGCGCTGGACAAGCCGTGGTGGACGCGCCGCCGCCGTGTGGTGCTCCTCGTCGCGGTCGCTCTCGTTACGACTGCGGCCGTGTGGGTCTCCGGATCGTACCCGGCGACGTGGCGTCTGCTCGTCACGCAGATGTCCGTGTTCCTCGGCGTCGCCTGGTCGGTGTACACGATGCTGTCAGCCGTCCGCATTAACGGTGCGAGCATCCTTGATTGGGTGGGCGCCGCGACTCCGGGCGGTCAGCCCCTCGATGAGCTGACGGGCACGTCGGACAGTACGCGTGATTGACATTATCGCCGACCCGAAGGTCGTCGCAGCAATTGTCGCGGCGGTGGTTGCCATCATTGGCGCTGCCGCCGCGACAGTCGTCGCGGGCCTACGGTACGTCGGCCGTATGTTCGACGCGCGGCTCGCGCATATCTCGGAGACCGCGTCTGAGGCCCGTGATGCGGCGAAGAGCGCGGACGCGGAAATCAAGAACAATCACGATACGAATGTCAGAGACGACCTAGACAAGGCGATTGAGACTGTTTGGGTCGTGTCGGACCAGATCGGCGCTCTGTCAAAGCAGGTGACGGGCCTCCTCGATCAGGGTGCCCGTATGGAGGCCACTCTCAACGCGCACAGCGAGAGCCTCAGCTCTGTGCAGGCGCGCGTCGGACGAATCGACGACCGCGGCTCCAAGATGGCCGCCGAGCTCCACGACGAGCGGACAGCACGCGAGTCCTCGCAGCGCACCATTGACGAACACGCGCATGACGCCCACGCGAGACTGCATGAGCGCCTCGACAGACTACAGGAGAAGGTAGATAAATGGGAGGAACGATCGTGAGTGGGAACGTCACGCGCCTCGACGGCTCACCTGAGCACCTCGCCTACATCACGGCGACCTTGAAGACGCAGACGGGGGAGGCCACGTCCATGATGGCAGTCGGCCCTGTCTCGCGGGCCGCGAACCCGCGCGGACAGATCATGCTGCCCCTCGATCTCACGGAACCGACGCAGGTCCACCTGCGCCTCAGCGTCCCCGGCCGGACACTGCGCGAAGCGACAGTCACGCTGAAGCCTGGCATGGCCTACACGCTTGCCAGTGTGTTCTCCGGTGAGGCGACGCCAACACCGGCACCTCAGACCGGGACCCCAGACGTGAATGTCTCGGGCGACGGGGACACAGCGACTATCAGCGGCGTCGTCTCTGACGACGGGGACACAATCACTTTTGGAGGCTGACAATGGCAAAGCCAAAGCTCTACACGAAGCAAGGCACAGACAAAGCGATCGCGAAGGCCATTGAGCCGCTCGCGACGAAGGAAGACCTCGCCCGAGCCTCCGCAGGCGGAAAGGTCGACCTAGGCGAATACGTCAAGCGCACCGACCTGGCACCCCTTGCCACACGCGCCGACCTAGCAGGCTACGCCACACGCCAGCAGGTCGCTGAACTCCCGAGCCGCGCCGACCTCGCAGGCTACGCCACCAAGAGTGACGTTGCGGGCGTCGCCCGCACGAGTGATCTCACGGGCCTGGCCACCAAGGCCGAACTCACGGGCCTGGCCACCAAGGCCGACGTTGCTGGCGTCGCCCATACGAGTGATCTCACGGGCCTGGCCACCAAGGCCGAACTCACCGAAGCCATGAAGCGTGTCGGCATCACCGTCTGCTCCACGGAGGCCGAAGCACAGTCCCTCCCGGACGGCACGCTCTATTTCCTCGTCTCTGGCGTTGCCCCTGCTCCGTCCCCGACTCCCGGGCCTGCCCCCGCAGCTGGCCCGACGCTCGTCGCCAGCGCAGCCGGTCAGGTCGTCGGCCAGACCGTCACGATCAAGGTCGATGGCAAGGCCGGCGACAAGATCGTGATCGGCCTGAACGAGAAAGCACAGGGCACGCCGGCGAACCTGACCGTCCCGCAGGGATGGGACCAGATTGTCGCCCCGTACTGGGTCGGCACGATGCGCGCCGTCGTTATTACCGGCCCATGGGCGCCCACTGTCACGCTGACGCTGAGCCAGAATGCGGAGATCGGCTGGGCTGCCGCTTCGATCCGGGGAGCCTCCACGATCAAGGCTGGCGACGTCAAGAAGCGCCAGGCTCCGCCGACCGAGACGACGACCTGCACGGCTCCCGCGCTCGCGGGTGCTGGCGTCGTGCTGGGCTTCGCGTTCGAGCGGACGAGTGCAGTTGAGTCCTCGGAGCAGGTGACTGTCTCTGCGGGCTGGGAAAAGCTCGCCTTCGCGTCGCAGGAGGGTCTCAACTATCAGACGGTGACGTTGGCGCGTCGCACGGGCTCGCAGCCTGCGGACCTCGTTGTCACGTATCCGAACCCGCAGGGCTCTAACGGTCTTGCAGTGCAGGTGATTGCGCATGCCTGACCTCGTCGTTTACGAGCGCCGGCGCGCAGGCGGTGACAGGGCGGGCGTCGTGCGCGTGCGCCGGCGCGCAGGCGGGGATGTGAGCCTATCGAGGCGTGCGCCGGCGACGCCGGTGATTCCTGCAGGCGAAGACGTGGTGACGGCCTTCCTGTCGCGGCGCCCGTTCTACATCAGTCATCGGATGGGCGGGACCGAATTCCCGGAGTTCACGCAGGCAGGCCTCACTGCCTCGTTGCGTGCCGGGTTTAAAGCGCTCGAGCTGTCCGTGAGGAGATGTTCCTCGGGCGAGTTCGTCGCTATCCACGATTGGAAGACGTCGAGGACGGTGCCGGGCACCGACTACCAGATTTGGAACACCCCGTGGTCGACGCTGCGCACGCTCCGCCAGGCCTCGGGTGGCTTCGTGCGCCTGACGGACATTATCGATCAGGTGCCGGATGACATCGTGCTCGCGATCGACCACAAGACCACGTCTTCGGAGGACCAGCGCAATCCGGGTGACCTGGCGGCCGAAGAGCAGCTGTTCGATTACTTGGACACGACGTTCGGTGGCCATCCTGAGCGCAGGGTCTTGTGGAAGGTCTTCGCGAAGGGCACCGGCGCGAAGCGCGCGAAGACCCGTGGCTACAAGGTCATGGCGATGCTCTACCCGAACGAGGTCGCGACCTCGGACCTCTCCCAGTGGGATGTCATCGGGATGGAATGGAGCGCCGGCGCGGACGTATGGAACCGCCTGAACGCATCAGGCAAGCCGACGATCGCACACATCATTGTCAACGACTCGCAGGCGCGCCAAGCGCTCGCGAAGGGAGCGACGGGGCTGATGGCCTCGTATCCCTCCCTCGTCCATCCGTAGAAGATGAAGGCAGCCCCGCACCCTCAATTTGGGTAGCGGGGCTGCCTTCGTGTTTATGCGGCGGCTTTCACGGCGCTAATGAGTGCGTCGTCGGGCAGACGCACGTAACGCCGGGTTGTCTCTGGCCTCGCGTGTCCAAGGACGGCCCCGACGGCCAGGAGGTCACGAGTACCGGCATACATGGCGGTGCCACAGCGGTGCCGGAGGGTGTGCCCGGTCCAGCCAGCAGGGAGCGCCCGAGCGAGTCGCTTCGATACGTACCCAGCGGACAGGTGCCCGCCGTCTTGCCCCGGGAACAGGTAGCCGTGGCAGGCGGTCAGGGCACGTCGCAGGTCCATGCGGATAACCGGACGGTTACTGGTTCGAATCCAGTCGCAGGAGCAGATGCCCCGAGTTCTCGTGAACTCGGGGCTTTTTGTTGATCGGGAGGAGCGAGTGGATGCAGGCGATTGCTGATCACGTCTACCACATTCTGATCATCGCCTTCGTTGCGGCCACGATCCTCGAGGCGATCGTCAAATTTGGGAGGCGGCCGCGCAAGAAGAAGCGTGGTCCCGTCGCTCCCAGGGAGAGCGCAGTCGAGCGCGAGGAGCGTATGCGGCGGCGCTACGCTGAGTTTGGGACGCGCTGGCAGGAATGGAACGCGCAACCGCGCGGGCAAGGCGATGAGGATCGCCTCGTGACGGCTGCGAGCATCTGGGGAAGCCCGGAACAGGGAGCTTCCTTCCCTCGGCGCTTCCATGATGCTCAGCTGGGAAAGGTGATGCTCGACAAGCGCGCCTACCTGGCGATGCTGAACGCGCCCGCGGACGCAGTTCAGCCGAGGCGCGAGCTGGCCCCGACCTCGTGGGCGACGATGCGCCTCGATGTGTGGGCCCTGCACTCGAAGGCCGCGCAGAAGCCTCGTCTCATGCGCGTGTGGCTGAGTGGAGACCGTGCGCTCGTGGAGCTGCATCGTACGCGCGTCGTCAAGGTTGACGAGATCCTCCCCAGCGAGGTCATCGGCTTCGTCCGAGGCTTCACGCGCCTCGGCCCGCGCACGGGCAAAGTCGACGGCCTACGTTGGCTGCCCGCCGAGACGATGGAGCTGGGAGCCAAGCCCCTCTGGAATACCTTCCGTGCGATGCGCGACATCTCCTGTGTGGCTCCTGCGGGGTCGACCGTCGCCGACGCCTTGAATGCTGCGGACTTCCACGCCTTTGCCTTCTTGGCTTTCCGTGCTGAGAGTGCGTGGAAAGAGCCGTGTGCGCATCTGCGCGTCCTGGATTGTTCTGGCGTGACCTATCAGGTGGGCGATGCGTTCTCGCTGCAGCTTGATGAGGGGCAGGAGGAGCATGCTTCTCGACGAGGCCGGGGCCGCCCGAGCAGGCGCCGCAGCCTGAGGAGAAGGCGTAGTGCGGCGGAGGAAGCGGTTGTATCCGGCTGTGATGAGCAGCAGGTTGCAGAAGCGGAGCTCTCTGAGTCACCTGGCCACGAACCCGAGCCGCTGGCGGACACGGACCTCGCCGTGGTACCGATCGATCCACGTGAAGTCCTGTGGGCCGTGGAGAGGATGATCGAGCTGTGAGGGAAGAACTCGTCGAGGCAGTCCTGCGGGTCGTGGAGGAAATTCCCGAGGGGAGAGTGGCCACCTATGGCATGATCGCCCGTGCGGTCGGTACCGGTCCGCGCGTCGTGGGGCGGATTATGCACGACTGGGGCGGTGGAGTCCCGTGGTGGCGCGTCGTGAACGTTCACGGAACTTTTCCGACAACTGTACGAGGTGAGGGATTTTCCGAGTGGGAACGAGAGGGGATTCCTCACGATCCGACACGCGGAAAAGTGCTGATCGCGGCGTGCGTGGTCGAGCAGGATTGGTTGGATACTGTCGCGTCTAACGTCCTTGAAAATCTGCGCGATCATGCGGAAATGTCAGACTGAATCGTCCTGACATTCGGTTACGATTTGATTACGCGCAAAGACATTTGGGTCGCGCGGGCCACTGTGATGCTCTACTCTTAAGGGGACGCCGAAGAGGGCGATTCTCCGGAACAGTGACCGTTAGCGTTAACGATGCCGGAGGAGCAAACTCCAGAAACAGAGAAGTTACTGGTACCCAAGGGGTGAGAAGTGACGAACTTACTAGAGCTAAAGGGGATCTCAAAGACATTCCCCGGCGTGAAGGCGCTGTCCGACGTGGACCTCGACCTTCGACCCGGTGAAGTCTTGGGTCTCTGCGGTGAGAACGGAGCGGGCAAGTCCACGCTCATGAAGGTGCTCACCGGTATCCACAAGTCCGACCCGGGCGGCGAGATCTGGCTGCAGGGGGAGAAGGTCGACATTCAGTCGCCGGAGCACGCACGTGACCTCGGCCTGTCGATCATCCACCAGGAACTCAACATCGTTCCTGACCTGACCGTCGCCCAGAACCTGTACATCGGTCGACCCGGCACGTCCAAGTTTGGCTACATCGACGACCGCAAGATGGTTCGTGATGCGCGCGAGCTTTTCGAGCGCCTCAACATGAACATCGATCCCACCGCCTACTGCCGCGACCTACCGGTTGCGCGCCTGCAGATGGTGGAAATTGCGCGCGCGCTGTCCTTCGATTCGAAGATCCTGGTCATGGACGAGCCCACGGCTCCGCTGACCACGACTGAGACCGAGTCTCTCTTCGAGCTGGTGCGCGACTTCGTGTGCCCGACGACCGGCCTGATCTTCATCACGCACCGCATGCCCGAGCTCACCGAGCTCACCGACCGCATCTCGGTCCTGCGCGATGGCAAGTACATCGGCACGGTGGACACGGCCACCACTCCGATGCGCGAGGTCGTCAAGATGATGGTCGGTCGCGAGGTCCCCGCGGACGCGCGCCCCACCACCAAGCCGCTCTCCGACGAGGCCGTCCTGCGCGTCGAGCACCTCTCGACCGTCAAGGCCGTCCACGACGTGTCCTTCGAGGTCAAGAAGGGCGAAATCTTCGGTTTCGCGGGCCTGGTCGGCGCTGGCCGTACCGAGGTCGCCCGAGCTCTGTTCGGCGCTGACCCCCACACCGCGGGCGACATCTACGTCCACGGCAAGAAGGTCTCGATCAAGGGCGCGAACGACGCCGTGAAGAACGGCATCGGCTACCTTTCCGAGGACCGCAAGCAGTACGGCCTGCTCCTTGACAAGGACCTGTCCTTCAACACGGGCTTGGCCGCCATGGACCATTTCACGAACGCATCGGTCGTTGCCACCAAGAAGCTGCGTCATGCCGCCAAGGATTACGTGGCGAAGCTGCGCACGCGTACCCCCAGCGTCGACGTCGAGGTCCGTAGCCTCTCGGGCGGTAACCAGCAGAAGGTCGTCGTGGCCAAGTGGCTGGAGCGCGATACCGACATCCTGATCTTCGACGAGCCGACCCGCGGCATCGACGTGGGTGCGAAGGACGAGATCTACACGCTGCTCGAAAACCTGGCACAGCAGGGAAAGGCGATCATTGTGATCTCCTCGGAGCTGCCTGAGGTCCTGCGCCTGGCGAACCGCATCGCCGTCATGGCCCACGGCCGCATCATCGGCACCCTCGACAATGAGGAAGCCACCCAAGAAAACATCATGGAACTGGCCACCGTCGGCCAGGAAGAAGCGAACGGAGTACACGCGTGAGCACCGCCGTCGTCGATAACAAGGGCCTGGAGGCGCCGTCGTCTTTCAAGACCTTCATGAAGAACAACATGCAGCTGCTGCTCGTGACGCTGGCGCTGCTGGTCGTTCTGGCATTCTTTAGCTTTGCAGTGCCCAACTTCGCGTTCGTGACTCGCGAGGTCTACCTGGGCATCGTCCTGCAGTCGGCCTACATCGGCGTCATGGCGCTCGGTGCGACGTTCGTCATCGCGACCTCCGGCATTGACCTCTCCGTCGGTACGGGCCTCAGCCTCGTGGCCGTCATGGCCGGTATCTTCCTCGCGGGCGACAAGATGAACCTGCCGCTCGGCCTCGGCCTCGTTCTGACGCTGCTGGTCGGTATGGCGATCGGCCTGGTCAACGGCCTCAACGTGTCGATCCTGGGCCTGCCGCCCTTCATCGCAACGCTCGCGATGATGATGGTCGCCCGAGGCCTCGCGCTGATCATCTCCGACAAGGCCTCGATCTCCATCGCCAACCCCGGCTACAAGTACATTGCCTCCGGCACGCCCATCCCCTACGTCGCCAACGCCGTCATCATCTTCGTGGTCCTCACGATCCTGGCGACCTTCCTCATGAACAAGACCCTGCTGGGCCGCTACGCCCTCGCGATCGGCTCCAACGAAGAGGCCACCCGCCTCTCCGGCGTCAACGTTCGCCTGTGGAAGATCATCATCTACGTGGTCGCGGGCGCGTTCATGGCCATCGGCGCCATCCTGTACTCGGCCCGTGGTGGCCTCGTCCAGCCCGCTGAGGGCGTGGGCATGGAGCTCAACGTCATCGCCGCAGCCGTCATCGGCGGTACCTCCCTGTCGGGTGGCCGCGCCTCGATCCCCGGCGCTCTGGTCGGCGCGATCCTCATGGAGACCCTGAAGAAGGGCCTGACGATGATGGGTATCGCCGCCGAATGGCAGTTCGTCGTCACCGGTATCGTCCTGCTCCTGGCGGTCGTTATCGACAACCTGCGTCGCATCCGCGAAAACGCAGCCTGATCCTTCATCCATCCCAATTACACCCGGTGAACCAACGCTGGTTCACCCCCCCCCAGAAAGGCGGGAACACTCCCGCCCCCCACGAAAGGAAAACCAATGCGCCCCATCGGACGTATCTTCGCCGCCGCCGCCGTCGGCTCCATGGCCCTGGGCCTGGCTGCCTGCACGACCTCGACGGATGCGAGCGGAGGCTCCTCCTCCGACACCAGCACCACCAAGAGCGACTCCTCCGGCGCCTCCAAGGTTGACACCTCCGGTGACATGCAGGACTGGGAGAAGGCCGCGGTCAAGGGCGATGGCACCAAGACCATCTACCTGGTCTCCAAGGGCTTCCAGCACCGCTTCTGGCAGGCTGTGAAGGAAGGCGCCGAGCAGGCTGGCGAGGAGCTGGGCTACAAGGTGAACTTCGTTGGCCCGCAGGACGAGACCAAGGTGACCGAGCAGACCGACCAGCTGAAGTCCGCTCTGGACTCCGGCCCGGCTGCCATCGGCTTCGCCGCCCTCGACTCAAAGGCTGCCGCCGACCTGCTCAAAGAGATCCATGACAAGGGCATCCCGGTCGTCGCCTTCGACTCCGGTGTTGAGTCCGACATCCCGGTGACCACCGTCCAGACGGACAACACGAAGGCCGCCGAGGAAGCTGCCAAGCACATGATCGAGCTCCTCAAGGGCAAGAAGGGCTCCGTCGGCATGGTCTGCCACGACTCGACCTCCACCACGGGCAAGCAGCGCTGCGAGGGCTTCAAGGAGTACTTCAAGGCCAACGCTCCCGCGGACCTGAAGCTCCTCGACGAGCAGATCGCCGGTGAGGTCACCAAGGCCGCCGACACCTCGCTGTCCATCATCCAGGCCAACTCCGACATCGTCGGCATGTACGGCTCCAACGAGGCCGCCGCCTCCGGCATCGTCCAGGGTGTTGCTGAGTCCGGCAAGGACGTCACCGTCGTCGGCTTCGACTCGGGCAAGACCCAGATCGACGCCATCAAGGCCGGCACCGAGGCAGGCGCCGTGACCCAGTCGCCCGTCAAGATCGGCTACTACACGGTCAAGGCTGCGGTTGCCGCGCTGAACGGCGCCGAGCTGCCAAAGACCATCAACTCGGGCTTCGCCTGGTACGACAAGACCAACATCGACAGCCCCGAGATCAAGGCGAACCTGTACGAGTGAGCCGATAGCTCCATCGGGCACGAGGCCGGGGCTGGGGAAGTGACAAACTGAACCGGTGGCCCGCCGCGGGTCCCGCTCCACTTTGGTGGGGCGGGACCCGCGGACCCGGCACTTTTTTGTTCAAAGGATCCGAGGGGGCGAGCGCCCCCGCGCTCCGACATCGACGTCACCATGAGGGATGAAGGAATAATGACAAACCACCCCCGCATCGGAATCCGCCCCACTATTGACGGCCGCCGCAAGGGCGTTCGTGAGTCGCTCGAAGAGCAGACCATGAACATGGCGAAGTCCGTCGCCGAGCTTTTCACCTCCAACCTGCGCTACCCGGACGGCGCCCCCGTCGAGGTCGTCATCGCTGACACCACGATCGGCCGCGTTCACGAGGCCCAGGCCTGCGCCGCCAAGTTCCGCGAGAACAACGTCGGCCTGACCGTGACGGTCACCCCCTGCTGGTGCTACGGCACCGAGACCACCGACATGGATCCCGCGATGCCGCACGCCATCTGGGGCTTCAACGGCACCGAGCGCCCCGGCGCCGTGTACCTTGCCGCCGCCCTGGCAGGCCACGCTCAGATCGGTATCCCCGCCTTCGGCATCTACGGCGAGCACGTGCAGGACGCTGACGACACCTCCATCCCCGAGGACGTGCGCACCCGCCTCCTCGACTACGCGACAGCCGGTCTGGCCGTCGCTCAGATGAAGGGCGAGGCCTACCTGTCCATGGGCTCCGTCTCCATGGGTATTGCTGGCTCTGTCGTGAACCCCGACTTCTTCGGCTCCTACCTCGGCATGCGTAACGAATACATCGACATGTCCGAGTTCACCCGCCGCATCGATGAGGGCATCTACGATCCCGAGGAGTACGAGAAGGCGTACCAGTGGATCCGCGAGAACTTCAAGCAGGGCAAGGATTGGAACCCGCCGGAGTGGCAGTACCCGGAGAAGCACGAGGACTGGTGGAAGTTCGTCACCAAGATGACGCTCATCGCCCGCGACCTCATGCACGGCAACCCCCGCCTGGCCGAGCTGGGCTTCGAGGAAGAGGCTGGCGGCCACGGCGCCATCGCGGCAGGCTTCCAGGGCCAGCGCCAGTGGACGGACCACTTCCCGAACGGCGACGTTCTGGAGACCATCCTCAACACGAACTTCGACTGGACCGGCATTCGCCAGCCTTCCGTCGTGGCCACCGAGAACGACTCGCTTAACGGTGCCTCGATGCTGTTCGGCTACCTGCTGACCAACACGCCGCAGATCTTCTCCGACGTGCGCACCTACTGGAGCCCCGAGTCCATCGAGAAGGCCACCGGTTGGAAGCCCGAGGGCCGCGCTGCCGCCGGTCTGCTCGACCTGCGTAACTCCGGCTCGACCACGCTGGACGGCGCCGGCAAGGCTGTGCGCGACGGCAAGAACGTCATCAAGCCCTGGTACGAGCTGACCGAGGAAGACCGCGACGCCACGCTCGAGGCCACGACCTTCCACCCGGCCTCGACCGGCTACTTCCGTGGCGGCGGCTTCTCGACCCACTTCCGCACCTCCGGCGAGATGCCCGTGACGATGTGCCGCCTCAACCTGGTGCGCGGCCTCGGACCGGTCCTGCAGATCGCCGAGGGCTACACGGTCGAGCTGCCCGACGAGGTCGCCTTCACCATCGAAGAGCGCACCAACATCGAGTGGCCCACCACCTGGTTCGTCCCGAACCTGACGGGTGAGGGCGCGTTCAAGAGCGTCTACGACGTGATGAACAACTGGGGCGCTAACCACGGCGCGATCTCCTATGGCCACATCGGCGGTCAGCTCATCACGCTGGCCTCGATGCTGCGCATCCCGGTCAACATGCACAACGTCCCCGAGGAGCGGATCTTCCGTCCCAAGGCGTGGTCGCTGTTCGGCACCGAGTCCCTCGAGGCCGCGGACTTCCGCGCCTGCGACACCTTCGGTCCGATGTACCGCTGATGCAACTCCCGGTCGGGCTCGGGTGTCCTCTCTCCCCGAGCCCGACCGGGCTCGCCCCCCACGCGGGGCACCACCACCGGGATCCGGCCCCGGCCTCGCCGATGAGGAAAGCCGCACGAGAACCCAACGACGGGACGCGCCGCGCGAGGGCGTTTTGAGCAGGAGACCTTCAATGACCACCGTACTTGCTGTTGACCTTGGATCCGCATCCGGACGAGTCCTCGCCGGAACGCTGCACGACGGACGCCTCGACGTCACCGATATTCACCGCTTTAAGCACGAGGCCCGCCGCCGCGAAGACGGCACCCTCACGTGGGACGTGGCCACGATGGAGGCCGAGACGATCACCGGCCTGAAGAAGGCCCTCGAACAGTTCCCGGACGCCCGCGCGGTCTCCATTGACACATGGGGCGTGGACTGGGCTCCCCTCGACGAGAACGGCGAGCTCGTCGGCGACGTCATCGCCTACCGCGACGAGCGCACCTCCCGCACCCTTGACGCATTCCGTGATCGCATCGGCGACCGCGAGTTCTTCGACCTGACCGGCAACCAGCCGGCCACCATCAACACGGCGAACCAGCTCTTCGCCTACCTGCAGGAGAATCCCGCCGACGCGCAGCGCGTCGCAGCGGCCCTCTTCCTGCCCGACTACTTCGCGTATCGACTGACCGGCGTCGTCGGTTGGTCGCGTACGATCGCCTCGACTTCCGGCCTGCTCACCCCGGGCGGCGGCGACTTCAATGACGAGGTCTTCAACCGTCTCGGTATCCCGCGCGGCTGGTTCGGTGACCTGTCTGCCGATCGTACCGTCGTCGGCCGCTGCACTGTCCCCGGCCTCGAAACCCTCACCGTTGTGCGCGGCGGTGCCCACGACTCCGCGTGCGCCGTCCACGGCCTGCCCATCGAGGAAGGCAAGCGCGCCTACTTCCTGTCCTGCGGCTCGTGGTCTGTCCTCGGCGCCATCGAAGACAAGCCCCTCATGAGCGACGCGGCCTTCGACCTCGGTATCACGAACGAGGGCCGCACCGACGGGGGAGTGCGTCCCCTCTTCAACATCACGGGCATGTGGATTCTCCAGGAGATCCAGCGCCAGTGGGAGCGCGAGGGCACGCCCACCGACACCGACGAGTTGGTCGCCCAGGCGCGCGAACTGCCCGCTGCCTCCGGTGTGTTTGACCCCGACGAGGAAGCTTTCGCCACCCCCGGCGACATGCAGCGCAAGATTGACGAGGCCCTGGACGCCCAGGGCGCGGCCCGTCCCGACTCCATGGCAGGCTACGTGCGCGTCATCATCGAGTCCTTCGCCCGCCGCTACGCCCGTGCGATTGGCGAACTGACCGAGGCCACGGGGAAGGCCCCCGACCAGCTCAACCTCGTTGGCGGCGGCGCGCGCAACCGACTCCTGTGCGACCTGACCGCGCAGATCTCCGGAGTTACCGTCGTTCGCGGTCCCATCGAGGCCTCGACCTTCGGTTCGCTCCTCGCCCAGCTTGAAACCATCGGCGCTCTCGCGCAGGCAGACCGCGCCTCCGTCATCGCAGCCAGCGCAGCGACCCATGTCCACGTCCCGACCCGCAGCTAAGAAGGTCTCCCTCGCCGACATCGCGCGGCGCGCAGGCGTTTCGACCAACACGGTCTCTCGGGTCGTGCGCGGGGACCCCGAGGTCTCCGAAAAGACGCGTGCGCGCATTGCGAAACTCGTCGAGGAGCTGGGCTACGTGCCCAACTACGCGGCGCGCGCGCTCGCGGCCAAGCGCACGAACGTCCTTCACGTCGTCTTGGCGGCACCCATGTTCCACGGGCACGGGCGCGTGCTGCTGTCGATCCTCAACGCCTCGTCGCAGGCCGGGTACCACGTGTCCCTGTCCTACGCGTACGGGCCCGACGGTCAGTTGCGCAACGACTTCGCCCCTTTCGACGTCGATGGCGTCATCATCCTGGGCGGCCAGGACCCGACGATCGACGTCGCGATCGAATCGGGTAAGCGCTTCCCGACCGTCCTCGTTCTGACGAGTGAAAAAGGACTGGACGGCATCTCGACCGTCGCTGTCGATAACGTGCGTGGGGCGCGCCTGGCCACCGAGCACCTGCTTGCCCAGGGCCTCACCGACGTCGTCCACATCTCGGGCCCGGCCGGATGGTCGGACGCGCAGATGCGCAGGCTTGGCTACGAGCAGGCGTGTCAGACCTACGACATCGAGCCCGTCGTCCTTCAACCGGACTCGTGGGACTCGCGCGACGGCTACGACGTCATGCGCGCGGCCGGTCGTCTGCCCCAGGGCATCCAGACCGCAAACGACCAGCTGGCACTCGGCGCCATGCGCTACATCTACGAGCGCGGGGGAGTGGTGCCTCGCGACGTGCGGGTCGTCGGCTTCGACGACATCGACGGTGCGGACTCCTACGCACCTCCCCTCACAACAATCCACCAGCCGTTCGACCGCCTGGGACGCACCGCAGTGCGCCTCGTGCGCTCACTCATGGGCGGCGGTCCCTCTCAGGACATCGTCCTCGACCCCGAGCTGGTCATCCGGGCCAGTTCACACCTGTAAGAAAGGCACGTTCATGCTCTATGGACCTATGACGCACCCGCAGTTCCTGCGCGCACTCGCGGCCGCCGGCCACGGCTCGAAGATTCTGCTGGCGGACGCGAACTACCCGCACACCACGGGTGTGAACCCGCGCTGCGAACTCATTTCGCTCAACCTCGCTCCGGGTCTCCTGGACGTCAGCCAGGTTCTCGATGTCCTCAAGCGCACGATTCCGATCGAGCGCGCAGAGATCATGACCCCCGCCCCCGACGCTGATCCGGTGGAGATTCCGATCCACGACGAGTTCCGCGCTGCTCTGCCCGGCGTGGAGTTCGGCGAGATTTCGCGCTGGGACTTCTACGATGCCGCGCGCGACGAGAACGTCGGCATCATCGTTGCGACGGGCGAGCAGCGCCTGTATGGCAACCTGCTCCTGACGGTCGGCGTTCGCCAACCCGGGGAGTAAAACCCATTTTCCGCTCCAGGGCACGCCTTGTAGCATCGGTGACGAACGCTTTCGTTTCGTTTTCGTTTCAACTGGATGGTGGCTCCGGCGTGGGGATGAGAGTTTCATAGCTGGTGGGCGGCTCGAGGGAGCCGCCCACCAGCGCGTTTATCCTTGCAATATCATTGAATTCTGAAAAATGGGCGGCGTTGCTCTGAACGTTTGTGCGCCCCGTGTGCACACGCGTGAATGTTCTTCTCGTGATGTTGCATACTTTCGTTTTAGTGACTATTCTTTTCTTAACGAAAGATAAAGCGACAAAGAATGTCGCTGATTCCGCAAAGAGGTGCCCCATGGGACGTGCAGAAGAACGCACGAACTACATCCTGGATCGCCTTGCCCGGGAGGGTGAGGTGAGCGTCGCGCAGCTTGCTTCCGATCTGGGAGTTTCGCCCGTGACCGTGCGTGCATCGCTCAAGTCTCTCGACGAGCAGGGCTACCTCGTGCGCACGCACGGAGGGGCACGTCCCACCACCTTCCGCAACATTCACCTGCGCCAGAACGATCGTGTTGAGATCAAGGAGCGTATCGCTCGCGCCGCCGCCGACATGATTCACGACGACGATCGCATCATGATCGAGGCCGGCACCACCTGCGCCCTTATCGTCAAGTACCTCACCGGCAAGCGCGGAGTCCAGGTTCTCACCAACTCCGTGCTCGTCTTCGCCAACGCCCGCTCCAACCCGAACCTCAACATCACGCTGACGGGTGGGCACTTCCGCGCCGAGTCCGAATCCCTCGTGGGACCGGTCGCCGAGCGCGCCATCAATGACTTCAACGCACGTGTCGCGTTCCTTGGAACCGACGGGTTCAGCGTTGATCGCGGCCTGACCACCCAGCTCGTAGAAGGTGGACAGGTCGGCTCCATTATGCGCACCCGCGCACAAGAGACGTGGCTGCTCGCTGACTCCTCCAAGTATGGGGAAGCCGGCTTTGTCAGCTTCATGGGGATCGACGAGGTCACCGGAATCATCACCGACGATGAGATCCCCGAAGAATCCATCAAGGAATTGGCCGAGCGCACGAAGCTGCGCATCGTCTAGGAGGAATTACATGGCCACCATCGTGGTGATGCCCCAGCTGGGCAACTCTGTTGAGTCATGCATCATCGTCGAGTGGATGATCGCAGAAGGCGACACCGTCTCCGTCGACCAGACGCTCGCGTCCATCGAGACCGACAAGTCGACCATGGAGGTGCCCTCGACCGCCGAGGGTACCGTCCTGAAGCTCCTGTGGGAGGAAGGCGACGAGGTCCCCGTGAAGGATCCGCTCATCATCGTCGGTGAGCCCGGGGAGGACATCTCCGGCCTCGTTCCCGGTGGCGATGCTGCCCCCGCCGAGGCCGATGCCCCCGCCGAGCAGGCCGCCGCCCCCGAGGCCGCTGCCCCCGCCTTCGCGACCGAGCGCGCCACCGGCGCCGTCTCCCCGCGCGCCCGCGCCCTCGCCGCTTCGAACGGCGTCGACGCTTCGGCCATCGCCGAGGGCTCCGGTCCCCACGGTCGCGTCATCGAGCGTGACGTCGCCGCCGCGATCGCCGCCGGCCCCGTCCTGACCTCCGCCGCGCGCGCCGCCGGCGTGAGTGCAGCCGAAGGCACCGGCATCGGTGGCCGCGTGTCTGTCGCCGACGCTGGCCGCACCGCCGAGGCCGCGCCCGCCGCCGCTGTCGCCGCCCCCGCCGCGGCCGCTGACTTCCCCGGCGCCTCGACCTCCGCCCCGCTCAAGGGCGTGCGCAAGGTCGTCGCCAAGCGCATGATGGAGTCCCTGACCTCCACCGCGCAGCTGACCCTCAACACGACGGCCAACGCCGCCGGCATCCTCGCGATGCGCAAGAAGGTCAAGAACGCCGACGAGTCCCTGGGCCTGAACAAGATCACGCTCAACGACCTGGTCTGCTTCGCGGTGTCGCGCACCCTGCTGAAGTACCCCGTGTTCAACGCTCACCTGGAGGACGGTGTCCTCACCGAGTTCGAGCAGGTCCACCTCGGCTTCGCGTGCGACACCCCGCGCGGCCTCCTCGTCCCCGTCATCCGCTCCGCGCAGGCCCTGGGCCTCAAGGCGTTCTCCGACGAGGCCAAGCGCCTCGCCGGCGGCGCGATCGACGGCTCCCTGTCGCCCGACTTCCTGAGCGGCGGCACCTTCACGGTCTCCAACATCGGTTCCTTCGGTATCGAGACCTTCACCCCCGTCATCAACCTGCCCCAGACGGCCATCCTGGGCGTCGGCGCGATCACCCCGCGCCCGACCGTGGCCGCGGACGGCTCGATCGGCGTGGAGCAGCGCCTCAACCTGTCGCTGACGATCGACCACCAGGTCATCGACGGCGCGGACGGTGCGCGCTTCCTGCGCGACCTGGTCGCCGCCATCGAAAACATCGACGTGACCGTTCTGGCCTGAGGAAAGAGGAAAACTCATGAGTGACACGCATTTTGACGTCATCGTCCTCGGTGCGGGCCCCGGCGGCTACCTGGCTGCCGAGCGCCTCGGACACGCGGGCAAGAAGGTCGCCCTCGTTGAGGAGCAGTACCTGGGCGGCACCTGCCTGAACGTGGGCTGCATCCCCACCAAGACTCTGCTCAACGGCGCGAAGAACTACCTGCACGCCAAGGAAGCCAGCCAGTTCGGTGTGGACGCCGAGGGCGTGGCCGTCAACTGGACGCAGATGCAGGCCTGGAAGGATCAGGTTGTCAAGGGCCTGGTCGCCGGCGTCGCAGCCACCGAGCGCAAGGCGGGCGTGACCGTCATCAACGGACGAGGCCACCTCGACGCCCCCGGTCGCGTGACCGTCGAGGGCACGACCTACACCTCGGACCACGTCATCATCGCCACGGGCTCCGTGCCGGCCATGCCCCCGCTGCCCGGCACCCAGGACAACCCCGCGCTGGTCGATTCCACGGGCATCCTCTCGCTGCCCGAGGTCCCGGCCCGCCTGGCGATCATCGGCGGCGGCGTCATCGGCGTCGAGTTCGCATCCCTGTACTCCACCCTCGGCTCCCAGGTGACCGTCATCGAGATGGCCCCCGAGATCCTGCCCTTCATGGACGACGACCTGGCCGCCAAGGCCCGCGCCGCGATGAAGGACGTGACCTTCGAGCTGGGCTGCCGCGTCGAGTCCCTCGACGGAGGCACCGTCCACTACTCCAAGGGCGAGGAGAAGCTGAGCGTCGAGGCCGACGTGGTCCTCATGGCTGTCGGCCGCCGTCCCGCGACGGTGGGCTGGGGCGCCGAAGAGGCCGGCCTCGAGATCAACCGCGGCATCGTTGTCGACGACACGATGCGCACCAACCTGCCCAACGTGTGGGCCATTGGCGACGTCACCGGACGTTCCCTCCTGGCGCACGCCGCCTACCGCATGGCGGAGATCGCCTCGGCGAACATCCTCGACCCGACCGCGAAGAAGCGCGGTGAGGTCATGCGCTGGCACACCGTCCCGTGGGCCGTCTTCTCGATCCCCGAGGCCGCCGGCGTCGGTCTGACCGAGTCCGCCGCCAAGCGCGAAGGCCGCGACGTCCTCGTCGCCAAGGTGCCCGCCCTCATGTCCGGCCGCTTTATCGCGGAGAACGGCTTCAAGGCCCCCGGCGAGGCGAAGATCCTCGTTGATCCGAAGACCCACCAGGTGCTGGGCATCCACGTCCTGGGTGCGTACGCAGCCGAGATGATCTGGGGCGCTCAGGCCGTCCTCGAGATGGAACTGACCGTCGAGGACCTGCGCCAGGTCGTCTTCCCGCACCCCACGGTCTCCGAGGTCATCCGCGAAGCCGCGTGGGCCGTCAAGCTCTAACGAACATCCCCTACGTCAAGGAAGAGTAGAAAAATGACTCAGTCTCTCATCATCGACCCCAACGAGGTGCGTCGCCCCGGATACGTGAAGTTCCCCGAGGTGCCCGTCAACCAGTACACCTTCGACCGCGACACCGAGATCGCCCGCTACGGCGAAAAGGGCATGGTCCAGATGCTCCACGACATGATCGTCGTGCGCACCTTCGAGTCGATGCTCGACTCCATCAAGAAGACCGGCGCCTGGCAGGGCGTCGAGTACAACCACCGCGGCCCCGCCCACCTCGGCATCGGCCAGGAGAGCGCCTACGTCGGCCAGAGCTTCGTGCTGAAGCCGGAGGACTTCATCTTCGGTTCCCACCGCTCCCACGGTGAGATCCTCGCCAAGTGCTACTCGGCCATGCACCAGATGGACGAGGCTCAGCTTGAGTCCATCATGAAGGACTTCCTCGGCGGCGAGACCCTGTCCTACGCCGAGAAGATCGACTACAAGGACACGAAGGACCTCACCGAGAACTTCATCCTCTTCGGCGCTCTCGCTGAGATCTTCGCCCGCAAGTCCGGCTTCAACCGCGGCCTGGGCGGCTCGATGCACACCTTCTTCCTGCCCTTTGGCTCCTACCCGAACAACGCGATCGTCGGCGGATCCGCGCCGATCGCGAACGGCGCGGCACTCTTCAAGCGCATCAACCGCAAGCCCGGCATCGTCATCTCCAACATCGGTGACGCCGCCATGGCCTGTGGCCCCGTGTGGGAGGCCATGAACTTCGCATCTATGGACCAGTTCCGCTCGCTGTGGCGCGAGGAGGACGGTGGCAACCCGCCGATCCTGTTCAACTTCTTCAACAACTTCTACGGCATGGGCGGCCAGACCTTTGGCGAGACCATGGGCTACGAGATCCTCGCCCGCGTGGGTGCGGCCCTCAACCCCGAGGCCATGCACGCCGAGCGCGTCGACGGCCTCAACCCGCTGGCCGTCGCGGACGCGACCACCCGCAAGAAGAAGATCCTCGAGGAGGGCCGCGGCCCCGTCCTCATGGACACCATCACCTACCGCTTCTCCGGCCACTCGCCGTCGGATGCCTCCTCGTACCGCACGAAGGAAGAGGTCGAGCTGTGGGAGCAGGTGGACTGCATCAAGGAGTACAGCAACCTGCTGATCTCCAACGGCCTGACCACGCAGGACGAGATCGACGGCTACACGGCCTCGCTGACCGAGAAGCTCGTCAAGGTCCTCAAGCTCTCGATCGACGACGAGGCCACGCCGCGCGTCGCCGACGGCTACATCGACTCCGTCATGTTCTCCAACGAGAAGGTCGAGGCCTTCGACGATGCGACCCCCGAGATCGACCTCGAGGACAACCCGCGCGTCAAGGCACTGGCCAAGAAGGTGCGTACCTCCGTCGACGAGAACGGCAAGCCCGTCTCCAAGATGCGCATGTACCAGTTCCGTGACGGCCTGTTCGAGGCCATGCTGCACCGCTTCAAGACCGACCCGACGATGGCCGCTTGGGGCGAGGAAAACCGCGACTGGGGCGGCGCCTTCGCCGTCTACCGTGGCCTGACCGAGGCCCTGCCTTACCGTCGCCTGTTCAACTCGCCCATCGCCGAGGCCTCGATCGTGGGCGCCGGCGTCGGCTACGCGATGGCCGGTGGCCGCGCGGTCGTCGAGCTCATGTACTGCGACTTCCTGGGCCGCGCCGGTGACGAGGTCTTCAACCAGATGGCCAAGTGGCAGTCGATGAGTGCCGGCCTGCTCAAGATGCCTCTCGTCCTGCGCGTGTCCGTGGGCGCGAAGTACGGCGCTCAGCACTCCCAGGACTGGAGCGCGCTCGTCGCTCACATCCCGGGCCTGAAGGTCTACTTCCCGACCACCCCGACCGACGCCAAGGGCATGCTCAACCTGGCACTCGCCGGCACCGACCCGGTCGTGTTCCTCGAAAGCCAGAAGCTCTACGACAAGGGCGAGGACTTCGAGCCCGGCGGCGTGCCCGAGGGCTACTACGAGACCGAAGAGGGCGAGCCGGCGATCCGCCGCGAGGGCACCGACATCACGATCGCTGCCTACGGCGCGACCGTGTACAAGGCCCTCGAGGCCGCTGACGTCCTGGCTGAGAAGTACGGCCTGAGCGCCGAGGTCATCGACCTGCGCTTCGTCGCACCGCTCAACTACGACAAGCTCATCGCCTCTGTGAAGAAGACCGGTCGCCTGGTCCTCACCTCGGACGCCGTCGAGCGCGGCTCTTTCCTCAACACGGTTGCCGCCAACGTGCAGACCCTGGCCTTCGACGCGCTCGACGCGCCGATCGCCGTCGTCGCCTCGCGCAACGGCATCACGCCCGGACCCGAGATGGAGTCGTACTTCTTCCCGCAGGTCTCCTGGATCCTTGACGCGATTCACGAGCGCATCCTCCCGCTGCCCGGCCACGTGCCCACCACGAAGCACGCGACCGAGGCCGAGATCGCGCGCCTGAACCGCGCGGGACTCTGAGGCGCTGGGGGCGGGCCGTTCCCCTTTCCGGCCCGCCCCCGTCCTTGGCTCGCACTCCCTGACGCGAGCCCGCGAGGCCGGGGCTACACTCCTCCTCACCGTGCCCCGGCCTCGCCCACATACTTGTTTCATTACCGTTTTTCTCCACCCAACGAAGAGATGGCAGAACCTATGGACATCACCAACGACCCGGCAGCAACCCCGGCCCAGCGCATCGAGGCGCTGCGCGCCGGCGTGGCCGACGAGCACTTCCCCAGCTGGGTGCCCGAGTCGAACAACCACATCCACACGTGCTTCTCGTTCAGCCCCTACACGCCCACGCACGCCGCCCTGCTGGCGCGTCGCAACGGCCTGCGCGTCGTCGGCTCGGTCGACCACGACTCGATCGGTGCCGCCGCTGAGATGAGCGAGGCGACCCGCATCCTGGGCATGGGTTCCGTTACCGGCTTCGAGATCCGCGCCCGCTTCGGCGAGGGCACGCCGCTCGCGCAGCGCAAGCTCAACAACCCGGATTCCGAGGGCGTCGCCTACATGACGGTTCAGGGCGTGCCTGCCCCGGCCCGCGAGAAGGTCGCCGAGTGGCTTGCTCCTAAGCGCGCCGCACGCCTGGAGCGCACCCTCGCGATGGCCGAGCGCGCCAACAAGATCCTCACCGACCTGGGCCTGGAGCCCTTCGACCCGCAGACCGACATGGTCGGCATCTCCCAGTACGCCAATGGCGGCGGGATCACCGAGCGCCACCTGCTGGCCGCCATGGCCTCGGCCCTCATCCGCGGTTTCGGCCGCGGTCCCGCCCTGGTCCAGGGCCTGGACTCGATGGGCGTCGAGATCCCCGAGTCGCTCGCGCGCGTCCTGTCCGACGCCGACAACCCGCACCTCATGTACGACCTGCTGGGCGTCCTGAAGGCCAACTACCTGGATCGCATCTACATCCAGCCCACCGACGAGCTGCCGAGCGCGGCCGAGGTCGTCGAGTTCGCCGACTCTGTCGGCGCGATCGCCACCTACGCCTACCTGGGAGACGTGTCGGCCTCGCCGACCGGCGACAAGAAGGCCGAGAAGTTCGAGGATGACTTCCTCGACGAGCTCTTCGAGTACATGGAGTCGATCGGCCTGCGCGCCGTCACCTACATGCCCCCGCGTAACACCCCCGAGCAGCTCGAGCGTATCCACGCACTCGCGGCCGCCCACGGCATGCTTGAGATCTCGGGTGTGGACATCAATCAGCCGCGCCAGCGCTTCACCTGCGAGGAGCTGCGCCGCCCCGAGTTCGCGGATCTCAACGAGGCCACGTGGGCGCTCGTCGCGCACGAGGCCCTGTCCTCCGTGGATCCCTCCCTGCACCTGCTCGGCCGCACGGGTCGCCTGACCCCCGAGGCCCTCGCCGAGCGCATCAGCCAGTACGCACCCCTGGGTCGCGCGATTGCCGACGGCGAGGACGCCGCCGCTGTTGCCGCCCGAGCCACATCGATTAACTGACGAGTATCGTCAAGAAAGAGAGACATCATGAGTAACGCTCCCGAGGTACGCGGGCTCTTCCTCAAGGCCCTCGGCCGCCCGGTCATCGTGGCCCCCAGCTCGGCCGAGCCGACCGTCACCTTCGACGGCCCGCTCACCGAGGTCTGCCCCTGCTCCCTGAAGGAGACGGAGCTTCCCGTCGTCGTGCGCGCCGGCGAGGAGACCTTCGAGGTCCGCGCCACCGCCACGGGTGAGCGCGCCATCAACGGCCGCGTCGCCCTCGTGACGGGCGGCGCCCAGGGCTTCGGCGCGGAGATCGCGCGCGGCCTGGTGGACGCCGGCTGCTTCGTGTACGTCGCTGACCTGAACGGCGAGGGCGCGGCCGCCAAGGCTGCCGAGCTCGGTGGTGAAGGCGTCGCCCACCCGATCACGGTCAACGTCGCCGACGAGGAATCCGTCGCCGCGATGGCCGCCGAGATCGAGCGAGTCACCGGCGGCCTCGACCTGGTCGTCTCCAACGCGGGCATTGTGCGCGCGGGCTCTGTCCTTGAGCAGGATGCGTCCGCGTTCCGCCTGTCCACGGACATCAACTACGTGGCCTTCTTCCTGGTCACCAAGCACCTGGGACAGCTCCTGGCCCGCCAGCACTCGACCGCCCCCGAGTGGCTGACCGACATCATCCAGATCAACTCCAAGTCCGGCCTCGTCGGCTCGAACAAGAACGCCGCCTACGCGGGCTCGAAGTTCGGCGGTATCGGCCTGGTCCAGTCCTTCGCCCTCGAGATGGTTGCTCACGGCGTGAAGGTCAACGCGATCTGCCCCGGCAACTTCTACGACGGCCCGCTCTGGTCCGACCCGGACCGCGGCCTCTTCGTCCAGTACCTGAACTCCGGCAAGGTCCCCGGCGCCAAGACGGTCGCCGACGTCAAGGAGTTCTACGAGGCGAAGGTCCCCATGCGCCGCGGCGCCCAGGGCATCGACGTTCTGCGCGCGATCTTCTACATCGTCGAGCAGGAATACGAGACCGGCCAGGCCGTGCCCGTTACGGGCGGCCAGGTGATGCTCTCCTGACAGTGTCACGAGGCCGGGGACGCGTGCGGGTTTCTCCGGAGCTCCCCGGCCTCGTCCTTTCTTCCCACGTTCAGTTGTTTTTCCAGCGAAAGAGTCAGTCATGACCCAGATTCCCTCCACCCAGTACGCGATTCAGATCGTCGGCAAGGAAGAGTTCGTCGTTAACCCGGCGAAGCCCGTTGACCCCGTTGGCCCGACGCAGATCATGCTCGAGGTCGAAGCCTGCGGCATTTGCTTCTCTGATACGAAGCTGCTCCACCAGTTCGATGGCCACCCGCGCAAGTCGGACGTGGTGGCGGGTATCGATCTGGACGCCCTCAAGGACATTCCGTCCTACCACCCGAACCAGGAGGCCGTGACGCCCGGCCACGAGCCCGTCGTCCGCGTCGTGCAGGTCGGCGAGAAGGTCACGCACTTCAAGGTCGGCGACCGTCTGCTGGTCCAGGCCGACTGGAAGCACCTGCGCACCGCGAAGTCCAACGGAGCCTTCGGCTACAACTTCGACGGCGCCCTCGAGGAGTTCGTCGTCGTCGACGAGCGCTGCGTCGTGTCCCCGGATGGGGAAGAGTTCCTCATCCACGTGTCGGAGGGCCCGTCGGCCGCGGCCGTTGGCCTCATCGAGCCCTGGGCAACCGTCGAGGGCTCCTACGCGTGGGCCGAGCGCAACCACGTCGCCGACGGTGGCCGCCTGCTGGTCGTCGGCGAGGGCGATATCGACGCCCTGACCGCCGAGCACAAGCCCGCCGAGGTCGTGCGCGTTGCCGCCGAGGAGCTTGAGGGCGTCCAGGGTGAGTTCGACGACGTCGTGTTCTTCGGCGCGGACGCCGACGCGATCGAGAAGGCTGCGCTCCTGATCGGTACCCGCGGCACCATGTGTGTCGTCCTGGGCGGCGAGAAGATCTCGCGCAAGGTGTCCCTCGACATCGGCCGCGTCCACTACGACTTCACCCGCTTCTGCGGCACGACCGGCTCGGATCCGCGCGAGGGCTACGCCTGGATCCCCGCCAACGGCGACCTGCGCGAGAACGACAAGTGCGTCTTCGTCGGCGCCGCGGGCCCGATGGGCGTCATGCACACGATGCGCGCCGTCACCTCGGGTGTTCCCGGCCTCAGCGTCGTTGGTACGGACCTGTCGGACGAGCGCCTGGCCAACCTGACTAAGGTTGTCGGCCCGACCGCCGAGAAGAACGGCGTGCCGCTGGACATCGTCAACACCTCCTCGACGCCCCTGGAGTACGGCTACACCTACGCGACGTGCCTCGTGCCCGTCCCGGCGCTGGTCTCCCAGGCTGTCGACCTGCTTGCCGAGGGCGGCATCCTGAACGCGTTCGCCGGTATCCCGGCCGGCACCTTCGGCGACTTCGACCTGCAGGGCATCATCGAACGCCGGATCTTCATGCTGGGCACCTCCGGCTCGGACGTCTCCGACATGCGCACGGTCCTGCGCAAGATCGAAGCCGGCATCATCGACACCACGATCTCCCTGTGGGCGATCACCGGCATGGCGGGCTTCGGTGACGCCATCAACGCGGTGATGGACCGTACCTCGGGCGGCAAGATCATGGTCTTCCCGATGATGCACGACCTGGGCCTGACCCCCGTGTCCGAGCTCGCCGAGAAGCTGCCGACGGTTGCCGCGAAGCTTGACGCCGCCGGCCTGTGGACCAAGGAGGCTGAGGAGGCGCTGCTCGCCACCCGCTGAGCGCTGCGCCTCGACCTTCGCCCCGGCCTCGTCTGTCACCCGGACGAGGCCGGGGCTTCCTCGTGCCGTGATAGCCGCGTACGATGGTGGAATGACTGTCGGCGGAACAAGGAGGTTCCCATGGGAAGCGACGATTGCGTGACACGTGAGCGCTACGTGGCGTTGCAGGCGTGGCTGGTCGGCCAGATGTCCCCGCGCGCGCCTCACGCGGCGGACCTCTTTGCGCAGGACAGGGAGTGCCTCTACGCCGCCTTCCTCTCCGTGCTCGTTGGTACGGGGCTGGGATTCGCCGACTTCGACGACAATCGCGCCCATCACGGGCTCTATGCCTTTGATTTCTTCGTGGGTGACCTCGAGGCTCCGCCCCGAGGCAGGGGTGTTGATGGGCCGAGGGCGTCCGTTGTAGCAGGGGATTCTGCCACGGACGCCGCCGTCCCGGCGATGTGCCACGCCCTCGTCGACACGTGGCTTGGGGAAACGGGCAGGCGCATCCCGTTCGTGGGGGCCGTGATCGCCTCCGTGGACACCCTCGAGCTCGTCGCCGATGTGAGCGTTGATGAGTGCGTCTTCGAGTGTGAGCTGCTGCCGGGCTACGCGCGCTCCACCGCGAACTGCCCGTGGGAGGACGGGAGCCTGCCGATCGGCTCGCTCGATTCGTCTCTGGTGATCCCCGGTCCACTCATCTACGTGGAGGCGGGCGTGCGATACGAGGGACAGGTTCTGTCCTGCATGGGCTTCGACGAGGCCGTGGTCTCGTGGGTGCAGATGGGGCTCTCTGTGGAGTCCTCCACGGCATCCGGCACCGGAGCGACTGCCACGCTGCGCGCCCCGCACGGGGGCCCTGAGATGCTCGGGTGGGCTGCCGACGCAGTGGCTCGCGCCCTGTCCGCGTGCGGGTACACCGGGGTAGTGCAGATCAGAGTGCGCTTCGCTCACGCGCCGGCGTAGCATCCGACCGCCGCGCCGTCGCGCATAACGAAGCCCCGGCCTCGTCCGTTGAGACGAGGCCGGGGCAAGTTTGCTGGGGGAGAGGACCCTTACGCGTTGGTCTTCTCGGCGGCGACGGGAGCGTCGTCCTTCCAGAAGTCCAGCTCGTCGGGGTTCAGGCCGATCGAGGACGCCGTGAAGTGCGGCTCGAGGCCGGCCTTGCGCTGGGCGACGTAGTCGTTCGCGCAGCGGATGGCCTGGTTGCCGAGGATGACGATGACGGGCAGGTTGATGAGCGCCATGAGGCCCATCAGGATATCGCCCAGGTTCCACGCGACCTCGAACTTGAGGAGCGCGCCTGCGAAGACGAGCAGCGCGGCGACGGCGCGGAAGATCGAGAGCATCCAGTGCTTCATGTGCTTGTTGCGCATGAGGAAGCGGAAGTTGACCTCGGCGTAGTAGAAGTTGCCGACCAGCGTGGTGAAGGCGAAGAGGAACAGGGCAACCGAGATGAAGACCTGCGCGACCGGCTGACCGAGCACCGTGGCCATCGCGTCCTTCACGAGGGGAGCGCCCTTCACCCCACCGTCATCGCCGACGCCCGAGGAGAGAATCACGAATGCGGTGAGAGTACAGATGACCATGGTGTCGATGAAGACGGAGAGCATCTGGACGAGGCCCTGCTTGGCGGGGTGCGACACGGAGGCGGAGGCCGCGGCGTTCGGAGCGGAGCCGACACCGGCCTCGTTCGAGTACAGGCCACGCTTGATGCCCTGCATCATGGCCGAGCCGGCGAAGCCACCGAAGATGGCCGGGAAGTCGAAAGCGCCACGGAAGATCGCGGAGAACATCGCGGGGATGTGCTGGTAGTTCAGCACGATGACGACGAAGCCGACGCCCAGGTAGATGATCGCCATGACGGGAACGAGCAGGCCGGTCACCTCGGTGAGGCGACGCGTGCCGCCGAAGATGGAGCCGGCCATGAGAACAGCGAGGATGATACCGACGATCCACGGGGTCCACTCGTTCGCCCAGCTGTACTCAGTGAATGCATCAGCGACGTTGAAGGAGGCGAGCAGGTTGAAGCCACCCATGTAGGTCAGAATGAGAATCGACGCGAAGAGCGTGGCAAGCCAGTTCTGCTTGAGGGCCATCTGGATGTAGTAGGCGGGACCACCGTAGGAGTGGTGCGGGCCCTGCTTCTTATAGATCTGCGCGAGTGTCGACTCAATAAAGGCAGAGGCGCCGCCGAGGGTCGCGATGACCCACATCCAGAAGACGGCACCGGCGCCACCCGTGGCAACGGCGGTCGCGACGCCGGCGATGTTGCCGACGCCGACACGCGAGGCCGTGGAGACCATCAGAGCGCGGAACGAAGAAACCTCGCCTTCCTCGTGGGGAGGCTCGGTCACGACGCGGATCGCTTCCTTAAACAGACGCAGCGGAAGAGCGCGCGTGCGGATGAAGAAGTACAGGCCGGCGCCGATCAGGAGAGCGACGAGCACGTACGTATACATGAAGTCAGAAATCGTGCCAAGAGTTCCGGCGAGATCAAAGGCCGGGCGCAGGGTTCCATTCATCGTTGTTCCTAGCGTTGATGGATGTTCGTGGACGCGGCGAGGCCGCGCTGATGGTCCCGAGTATAGCCCCTCGGTCAATGAAAGGTAAAGAGTTTACTAAAAACGTGATAGCTTCGGCCATGTCGGCAGTTCAGACGCAGACGGCAGGCGACTCTTCGTTGGGTTACTCGTGAATCTTGCGAGTGCTGGCGCACATTTCACCCAAATCCTTGTGGTCTGGAGCATGAAAATCGCTGGTTTTGGGCTCCGTGGATGCCCTGTGCTGAAGGAAACTGGCGTAATCCTGCGAAAAAGTGTCGCATGGCGACACGAAGTTGCTTAACTTGACGGCACTCGAAGAAGTGCGTATTGTTTTCCTTGTTGCGCCGAACGGCAGTGAACGAAGCGAGAAGCTCGGGTCGCGGAAACATGGCGCGGAACGCCTTTCGAAAACATGCGAGGTATTCGTGTGTGCTTGATCGTGTGGGTGTTGTTTGTGAACTCGATAGTGTGT
>KV835866.1 GCA_001838165.1 Actinomyces sp. HMSC035G02
ACCCACGGTTACACCACTATGCGGGACGCTACTTGACAGGCAAACTCAAGCCTCGTTAATATTACATGGTTTGCCAGACCGAATTAACAAAGGAGGGGTGTCGTGGTTGGTCTTTTCCGCACGTGGATGAGCGCCTAGAAAGCGGCGCTGTTGTGGCGTCGCGCTGTTTTTCTGCACGCCATTTCACGATTGGACATAACCATGATATTTGAAACCTCTCGGGGCAGGTCTGTTCTGCTGTGCCATTCATGGCAATTCAAGCTTTGTTTCGTATGGGGCGGGGAGCTCGTTTCGACATTGACGAGTTCGATTCTCCAAATGGGTCTTATTTGGCATCTCGCCCTCACGACAGGGTCGTCTTCTCTCCTCTCCTTAGCATCGCTGGCAGGCTTTCTGCCGATTGCTTTGTTCGGAATCCTTGCGGGCGCCGTTGTCGACAGACTGCCTTTGAAACGTGTCCTCATCGGCGCCGACCTCTTCATTGCCGCGGTGGGTGCCGCCTTGGCGATTGCCTCGTTGGCCGGCAGCTTACCTGCATGGCTAATTCTCATCGCCCTGTTTCTCCGTGCAGTTGGTACTTCGTTCTACACGCCAGCCTCCCAATCTCTCACGCCCCATCTCGCCCCGCCAGAGCATCTCGTTCGCCTATCGGGGGTGACTCAGGCGATTCAGTCCGGCGGATACATTCTTGGCGCCGCGCTTGCAGCAGTGATTTATCCCGTGGCGGGCATTACCGCTATGATTGTCCTCGACGTGCTGGGAGCGCTTTTCGCTTCTTTAGCCGTCCTCGCCGCACAGATAGACGCAGGGGGCCTCGATGAAGCCGACCGCAGCTTGTCCTTTTCCAATAAGGTTCGAGAGCTCTTCTCTGAGATTTCGGACGGCTACAAGCTGATTAGGGAGTACAGGGGGCTGTTCGCCCTTCTTTGGTGCGGGTTCGTCTTCGCTTTCGCGTTCTCTCCGCTCGCGGCATTGTTCCCAATAATGACCTTGGGGCATTTTGGCGGTAGCACGGGGGATGCCGCTTTGGTGGAAATCCTTTTTTCTGCAGGCATGCTGGCTGGGTCCGGCATTTTGGCGGCCACGGGAGGGTTCCGCAATAGGTCGTTCACCATGGTCGCCGCGATTGCCGGCTTCGGCATTGCCGCAATCGTATCCGGATCGCTCGGCCCGTCATTGTTCGCTGCTTTCCTGCCGGTGAGCTTTCTTATGGGCGCATGCTCCCCGTTGTACGCGGGAACCCAGACTGCCCTTATGCAGGAGCAGATACCTCCTGAGTACCTAGGCCGCGTTTTCGGCCTCTACGGAACCATCATGGCGTGGGCCATGCCCATGGGCCTCGCAGCCCCCTCCGTTTTTGCGGATCTGCTTGGAGCTCCGTTATGGTTCGTCGGCTCTGGAGCGACCATGGTACTGCTTGCGATGGCTATGCTGCTTGCTCCGAGCGTCCGAAACGCGGGGAAAAGAGATACCGGGCAGATTCAATAGCCCAAGTATTCGAAAAAAAGAGGCAGCAGCCATCGGTTCAAGCGTCAGCCTTCAAGCCCTTGCGACGACGAGGTATTGCACCGACATTCCGCATCGCGCTCCTTATTCGTCGCCAACTATCATTTTCGGATTTGCCGGCTTGCGCAAGGTCAAAACGCTCGCGCCGGCAATTGGGCAAAGGCGAAAAATCGACGTGAGCAATCTTTTTTGGCATGGCTGCGCTTCCAGTAAAACGCTAATACACAAAAGGCGGTTCAACCTATGGAACTCATAGTCAAAGCTAAAGACATCTTTTTGGAATATGCCGGCCGCGATATCCTAGATATCGAAGAGTTGGAAATCTACTCCTACGATCGCATCGGCTTGGTGGGAGACAATGGCGCAGGCAAAACCAGCCTGCTTAAAATTCTGAGCGGCAATCTTACCATTGCGGACGCCGACGTCAGGCGCTTCGGCAGCATTGCCCTCATCGGCCAACTCGATGAACTCGACCTTGATGCGGCTCAGGACAGTGGTGAGATGCTCTCCCGTCTCAACGTCGCCGGAGTGGCGCAGGAGACGATGAGCGGCGGGGAGGAAACACGCGCCAAGATTGCCTCTGCACTCTCCCAGCATGCAAGCGCGATCTTCGCCGACGAGCCTACGAGCCACCTCGACCAAGACGGCATCCGCCTTCTCGTCGGACAACTCAAGGCATTTGATGGGGCTCTGCTCATCGTGAGCCATGACCGTCATTTTCTCGACCAGGTGGTAGACAAGATCTGGGAGCTCAAAGACGGCGGTATTTCCGAATTCTGGGGTGACTACTCCGACTATCTGCGACAGAAAGAAGAAGAGCGCAAAGCTCAGGCGACTCGATACGAAGAGGCGATGCGCGAGCGCGATCGCCTCGAAGCCGCCATCGAAAAACAACGGAAAAAAGCACGGCAGGTCGACGCCAAGCGGAAGGCTGCGAAAAAAAGCAACGAGTATGCAGGTCGATTGGGGCATCAGAAAGCAACCGGCACCAAACAGAAGAGGATGTACCAGGCGGCTAAGGACATGGAGAAGCGCCTCGAAGCGCTCGAAGGGATTGAGGCCCCAGATAGCATTCGCGCCGTGCGGTTCCGCCAGAGCAAGGCCCTGGAACTGCATAGTAAATTTCCCATCTCGGCAGACGATTTCAGCTTGAGCTTCGGCAACTGCATGCTCTATGACCACGCGAAATTCGAGATACCGCTCGGTGCCAAAGTGGCCATCACCGGTGGCAACGGTACAGGAAAGACCAGCCTGCTGAAGGCAATCGCTCGACGCGCCGACGGTATCAACATCTCTCCCAAGGCAGAGATCGGTTACTTCGAGCAAACAGGCTACAAGTTCGACGCCCGTCAGTCTGCGATCTCGTTCATGCAGGATGGTTGCGAGTACAGCATGACCGAAATTCGAGGCATCCTCGCCTCTATGGGAATCGGACCGCGCGACCTGACAAAGGACGTTGGCGTTCTCTCGGGAGGCGAAGTCATCAAGCTGCTACTCGCGAAGATGCTGCTGGGCAGATACAACATCTTGCTCATGGACGAGCCTGGAAATTACCTGGACATCAAGAGCGCCGAAGCCCTCGAGCAGATGATGAGCGCCTATGCCGGAACGATAGTGTTCGTCTCCCACGATAAGAGGCTGGTCGAGAACGTCGCAGACATTGTCTACGAAATAAAGGACACCAAGCTAGTCAAAATCTTTCAGCGCGAATAGCCCTAAATGAGCAAGAAATAATCCCCGAACGGAGACAAGGGAGTAAAACGGCAAAGAAAGAGCCTCCGTCCCAACGCAGGGAACGGAGGCTCTTTAATCGCTTTTACTCATCTCCGTCGCTGGTGGCTTTGTCATGACTCTCGTACGAAACGAAACTCAGCGGCACAGTGCGGCACTCAAAATCGCAGGTCAGAACCCTATCGGCCTACTCCCACTCGATGGCTTCAGTTTTACTGTCCCGACATTCCAGTTGTCCTCAGTTTTCGATGCCGTCTCAAACCGAGTGCCGCCAAGTAACACTATGTCGTGTTTCATCGGCTTCGGGGACAAAAGCCGGGGCAATCTCAAAAACTCATTCCAAACTCGGGGCTTTGAGTTTTCGTTTTTGTCCCAAAGGGCACGGCGGACAGCCTTTAGAGGTTCGATATCGACGAAAACGCCCGCTTTGAAACTCAAGTGCCTTTTCGTGTGCGAGCCGCCAGCTGCAATAGGAAGTGAATCAACGCAGGCGCCTTTCAAGCAGTTTGCAAAACTGCAGGTTGCAGGCCTTCATTGCTAGTAGGGGAAATGAGTAGTCTCAGGTGGCTTGCCCATGAGTTAGCGAGCAGGTTGGGGCTTCGTTGTTGGCGCAATCACTTCGTGCACACTCGAAAGGTCTGTTTAACTGGCTCTTCCGAGTTGAGTGTGGGTGACCGGGT
>KV835867.1 GCA_001838165.1 Actinomyces sp. HMSC035G02
CCCTTAAAGCGCTGCTCAGAATCACTCTTGGAGTAGGAGCCGTCCGAGTCACGATAGATCGTGCCACCCAGGTTGAAACCACCCTTGAACGACGCCGACGACTCATTGTTCGTCGGGTCATCACCCGGCTGATCCTGGTGCGTAATACGAGCAACGTTGGTGACCAGCTTGCCCGCACCCTCACCAGTGATCTCAACCGTGATCGCGATCTTCTTCACCTCATCCTTCGCCAGGGTCAGGCCAGACAGATCCCACAC
>KV835868.1:0-72155 GCA_001838165.1 Actinomyces sp. HMSC035G02
AAAACGATTACACCACTCCACAGGACTTGACCGCCTGTCAAGAATCGAGCATCGGTAAGGGCAATCCTCTCTGGCCATTCGATTCCTTTTGTATCTTTGGTTGCATAGGTGACCCGCCAGGGCTATTACGCGTGGAAGAGGCGCCTGCCGAGCTGGCCGATGAGGCGCTGAAGATGGCCCTGGTCAGGCGAAACGATCCCAAGGGATGCGTACATCATTCGGATAGTAAGAATGTTGCCAGCAGGTTTTGCGGCAACCGCAAAGGAGCCGTATCCTGCAGCTGGAATCACGTTGCAGCATCCTGACCCGCATTCCGATTGGCGGACGGCCCGCTTCGGCATCCTGACCAGCACAGCGATCGAGCCTTGTCATTCCTTGGATATGCCGGTTGCTCGGGGCGGTCCCGACGGAGGCCCTCGCCTCCCCGGTCCGTGACCCAAGAAGGGCAAGCATGCTGATCTGCATGGCTGGTTCCTCCTTTATGTAGACGACCATGCAAAGAAGGGACAACCGAGGAGGCAGGTTACTGATGCGGGCTCCCGCACGCCCATGACTACCCGACGGGCTGTTTTTCATCTCCGATGCCCGCATTGCAGCATGAACGAATGTGCCTCGACATCTCTGCTGGCATGGTACGACTGGGATCGCACCTCGACGCATCCTTGCGCATACTGCCTTCCAAGTTTCGAAACCGGGAAGGAAAGTGTATGTGAGCGACGATATCGGCGCCGATTCGACGCTCGAGAGGGAGATTGCGCCGATTCTATCCATCGGGGATGCATTCCCGAAGATTCTCATCACTCGCACGAGGCATGAGCCCCATACCCGGGAGGGCGTGCTCGTGCTGAATTTCGCGAGGTGGCTGCTTGGCGGGTAGGGTTCTGAACGTCGCATTGGGATATCGCGCGACAGGGCACGCAGGGCTGTTTGTGCCCGCACGGGAAACGCCGTCGCCATGCGGGCGGCCTGTCGTGTCCGATTAGCCTTTTGCTAAACAGGCTTACGCCAACTCATGGGCAAGCCACCTGAGACTATTCACTTTGCTTATCGTTGACAAAGACCTGTGGCCTGCGGTTTTGTGAACGGCTCGTAAGCCACCCGCGTCGACTCACTTACTGTTGAAGCTGGTGGTTTGCAGGCTCAAAGGCGGTTGAGTTTCAAAGCGGGCGTTTTTCGGCGATATCGAGCCTCCGAAGGCGGCTCTCCGTGCCCCTTGGGACAAAAATAAAAACTCAATACTCTGAGTTTGAAAATGGTTTTTGAAGTTGTCCCAGCTTTTGTCCCCGAAGCCGATGAAACGCGACATAGTGTTACTTGGCGGCACTCACTTCGAGATGCCGCCGAAAACTGGGTGCAACTGGAGTGACGAGACGGCAAAACTATAACCACCGAGTGGGAGTAGGAAGATAGGGCTTTGACCTGCGCTTTTAAGTGCTGCAACGTGCCGCTGAGTTTCGTTTCGTATGCGACTCACGGCAAAGCCGCCTGATCGGCCAGGGGTTTTCTCAGCGTCTTGCGCGGGTGTCCGCGCAAAGCCCACAAGCCCCGCACCGCGCCGCACCTACAGCACCTGCCAGGGCTAGCGCTCCTGGGCAGGTGTGGGCCATTGATTTCCAGTTCGACTCGGACTGGAAGGGGCGTGTCTTGAAGGTCTGTATCGTCGTTGATGAGTTCACGCGCCAGCACCTGGCTTTGCGCGTTGAGCGGCGCATGGGAGCCGTCGACGTGATCGAAATGCTTGACCTGGCTGTCCTAACCCATGGGGCACCCCAGGTGCTGCGCGCCGATAACGGGCTCGAATTCATCGCCGCAGGCGTGGGACGCTGGGACAGCGAGCACGACACGCTCCAAGCATTCATACCCCCGGGCCAGCCGTGGCATAACGGATTCGTGGAGTCCTTGCACAACCGCATGCGCGACGAACTCCTCGAGGACAACATGTTCGAGGACCTCGATCACGCGCGCGCCCTGATCAGCGCCTGGTCGCGCCGCTACAATGAAGAGTACCCCCACAGCGCGCTGGGCTGGCTCTCACCCAACCAATACGCACGCCAATGGGCACAACACCACCAATAACAACCAACAACCCTCAACACACCTGGTCCACAAAACCAGACCAGGCCAATTGGAGTGATCTCGTTGATCAACGACGTAATCAAACCGACTATCGGCGAGCTATTCTCTACGGACTCACCCCTCATGTTTAATGTGCCTCGCTACCAGCGCGAGTACACCTGGGCCAAGCGCGACTGGGAGAACCTCTTCGACGACATTTCCGACAATGACAAGGGTTATTTCCTCGGCTCTATCATCGTCATCGACCATGGCTACAATGCGGAAAAGGGCGTGACCCAATGCGAGCTTATCGACGGCCAGCAGAGGCTCACCACCGTCAGTTTGCTGCTTGCTGCACTGTACGACCAGCTCAGCAAGCACAAAGATGATGCCGAGGAGGACGAAGATGAGGTCAACGTCGAACTCATCAACCTCAAGAACCGCCTCATCATGAAGAAGTCCAAGGGGCAGACGCGCGTGGTTCCCCAGGTCCAAGGCCAGAACCTCCAAGACTACAGGGCTCTCATGGGAGAGCGGGTCTCCAATCAAATTAAGGACAAGAGGCCCAAGTACGCAGGCAACAGGAAGATCTATAAGGCATACGCATACTTCGAGTCCCGACTAGAGGCCATGGTCGAAGCGCCTGAGAGAACCCACCCGAACAACGCCTACGAGGCCTTCAGCAACTTCCTCGACAAAGTGCTTTCCGCAGTGATAGTCCAGATCAGCGTTTCCAACGCATCCGAGGCCTATACCCTGTTCGAGTCCCTTAACAATAGGGGCCAGGCCTTGAGCGCGGTTGACCTCATCAAGAACACCCTGCTCTCCAGCTTTAAGGACGCAACCGAGGAGGACCTGGACGACCACTTCAACCAGTGGCAGCGCATGCTCTCCCTGCTTGGAGAGGACTACAAGACTCAGGAGCGCTTCTTCAGACAGGCATACGCTGCGTTCAGGCGAGAGGTGAACAAGCCGTTCATCACCGGAACCGCTCAGTACCCTCTCGGAGCCGTAGCAACCAGGTCAAACCTCCTCCACATCTACGAGAAGCAGATTAAGAACGATGCAGCCGGCATGCTCGATTGGTTGCTCAAGAACGCGGAGGAGTACACGAAGATCGCGCTTGTGGACACGGATGGCATCTCTGGCGACTTGGAAGAGTCGCTTATGAACCTTTCAAGGATTCAGGGCGTTCCCTCGTATGTGCTCCTGCTCCACTTGATGCGGAGAGCGGACAGCCTTTCGCTCACGGATCAGCATCTGGTCCAGGTAAATGATCTTTTGGTCAAGTTCTTCGTAAGGCGTAACCTTACCGACGCTCCTCCAACGCGCGACCTTACCAGGATCTTCATCAACATCGTTGAGGGCATCGAAGATGAAAAGAAAACTGGTGACGATCTCGTGCAGTTCGTGCGCGCCAAGCTTCTGGCGGTCTCGGCAGACGATAATCGATTTGCTGAGATGCTTGCTGGCCCGCTTTATGAATCCAATCCTGACACGGCTAGGTTCATTTTGACGAGCTTGGCTACGCCGTCGGTTACCAAGGAGATGAAGGGCCTTTGGGAGCGCGTTCCTTCTGGTACATACGTTTGGACTATCGAACACGTTCTTCCCCAGGGGAAGAACCTACCTGACGCTTGGGTCACCATGATTGCCGGTGGAGACAAGGCGCTCGCCGCCCAGATTCAGAACGATCATGTCCATGAGCTCGGCAACCTAACTTTGACTGGTTACAACTCAACCTTGAGCAATCTTTCCTTCCAGGAAAAGAAGCTCAGGAAGGATAAAGATGGCAACTCTGTTGGCTACCTCAACGGCTTGAATATCAACTCCGATATTGCTTCAAGAAACGATTGGGACGAAGCAGCAATCACAGCGAGAACAGCGAAACTCGTTAAAGAAGTAATCCAACTGTTCACGCTATAGAGGTTAGGGGAGGGTTTGCAATGACCGCTCTACCCCGCCCTGCCCCGACAAATCTTCAGGCGGTTTGGAGGTCTCACACCTGCTGTGCAATGCCGTTTGAGTCCATCGTGGGGCGATAGGCGTAGCGCTCGAGACCATCGAACGTGGGAGTCTTGGGTCGCATGTCGAAGGGGAGGCCTCCGACTTCGATCGACTTCGCGAGGAACATGTTGATTGCGTCGAGAGGCTAATTCCCCAGCGCGCATAGACGGCTGCGGCATCGGCCTTGATCTGAGGTCGAATTCTGGCCATAATTATGGCTAAGACTGAAAGGGGTAGTATGTCGACACTGACGATGGGGCTTGCCGAGGCGAAGAACAATTTTTCGCGAGTGACAGCAGAGGTGAATAGGACGGGGAAGCCTGTCACGATCCTCAAGAACAACAGGCCGTGGGTAGTCATTCAACCGGCGCAGCAGTCTGAGAGTGCTGTCGATGTCGCTGTTGACTTCATGGATGCCTACGCGGACGTGTTTGAAGAGCTCGCGAAGTGAACGCTTTCGCGTTTTCTCAGGATGACGTATGCGCCATCCATTCGGCTGCGATTGCTCGCTTCGGTGGCTTAGACGGTGTGCGTGACGAGGGGATGCTGGCCTCGGCTCTCGCCCAGCCCTTCCAGACTTTTGGGGGCGAGGAGCTCTACCCAAGTGCAGTCGAGAAAACGTGTCGGTACGCTGTTGGGATCATTTCGGGGCATCCCTTCCTGGATGGAAACAAGCGAACTGGTGCTGCTCTGTTAGGCGCGTATCTCAGGATGTGTGGTGTCGGTTTTACGGGCTCTTCAGGCGGGCGCAAAACACCCATTGTCGGCATGCGATGAATCGATTGAAGCGCCCCGACATTGCCGACCGGATGATCCCTGGCAACTGGGAAGGGGACCTCATCATCGGAAAAGATGGGGCCAATGCGTGCGCGACTCTCGTCGAGTGCGCCACCCGCTACCTGATCATCGTGGCCCTGCCTCTCAGGCGCAGGGCCGACCAGGTCTGTGAAGCGCTCACACGCCGCATTCATGTTCTACCCGAGGGTGCGATGCGAACACTGACACGGGACCAAGACCCAGAAATGACCCGCCACCAGCCCCTCACCCCAGGCACTGGCGTGGATGTGCTTGTTGCTCACCCCCACAGCCCCCGGGATAGAAGAACCAACGACAATACCAACCAACTCATCCGCCGCTACCTGCCCACAGGAACCCCCATCACCAGCCACCAACCCTACCTCGACGCCATCGCCTACGAGCTGGGCAACTGCCCCAGAGCAACCCTCGGCTACCGCAACCCCACAGAAGCATTCAACCAACTCATTGCTACCACCCATTGACACCGCCAGGTATGTAACCCACAATATAAACTCATGGGATCTTGCCCGTATGGCTTTATTGAAAGGAACTGCTATGGGCTTATTTGGAGCGATGTTGAACGCCTTTACTGGTGGCAACAATGACGTAAACTCTTCTTCGGAATATTACGAAACCGATGTATGTCCAGTATGTGGAGAGGAAATGTGCAAACGTTATAGCTATAGCGACTGGTACTGCCCCAGCTGTGGCGGCCCATATGACGATGAGGATGAAGATACCGATGATAGTGAACGTCTAAATGTTTACGATGCAGCTAATATCTGGATGAGTAACGGCATGGACGAGGACTATACCTTCGGCTACTCAGAAGAAGAGCTGCGAGAGGCTCTCGACGAGTGATCTTGGTAGTAACCAAAGTCGATAGACCTCGTCGAATAGAAGACAACCGCCTAAAGCAAAGCCTCCTTGCTGTGTAATAATTTCTATGGTATAGAATAATTGGTTCTCCAATAGGAGGGCTTCCAAGTGTCGGGGACGTTTTCCCCGGCTTTCTTTGTGTTAGTGGGCGAATTGTGCGAGCTCAGCTTGTTCATAGACGAATCCGGGAGCGACGACCTGAGGAACAGGTACTATCTCCTCACACTCGTGCTCCACGAGCAGGGCGAGGACGTATTCAAGAGTATTCACCTGTACGAGCGTTCGCTCGCCGAGAAGGGGCTGCCCGACATCCCGTTCTGTGCCTCCCCGCTGCTGAACGGCCAAGACGGCTACGAGAATATGGGCCTCATCGACAGGAGGTGTCTCCTCTCGTCGTTCAGAGTCTTCTTCCGCCACGTGTCGGTGCGCTACACGTGCATCACACTCAAGACGAAGGAGTACGGCGATCTCGACGGAGTCACTGCCGCGATGCGCAAGCATCTCATCAACTTCCTATTCGACAAGCTAACGAACTTCCGGGATTTCGATGTCGTCAAGATCTATTTCGACGACGGGCGGAAGTCGGTCGCGCAGGCGATCCACAAGGCCGTCGACTACGCCCTCTCGAAAGACGCGGTGGTCTACAGGCTGGCCTCTTCCTCGGACTACAGGCTCAGCCAGATCGCGGACTACATCTACACGATGGAACTGAGCGCCCTCAAGTACGCCGACAAAGCGTCCACCGCTACCGATGAGAAGTTCTTCGGCTCGTGGTCCCAGTTCAGGAAGGGCATCCTCAAGGAAGTGCGGGCGAAGAGAATCTAATCGCGCGTGCGCTCCGTACGTACAGGCCCGAATACGCTGGCTGTATTCGCGCCGCCGAGGGCGACCAGTAGAAAAATCCACATCAGCGCAGGAATCAAGGTGAGGGCGTGATAGTCGAACAGGGTTCCCTCGGGTTCGCCGGTGTAGACCACGACGATAAACGCGATGGGCAGAGCGTCCCTGAGTATTTTGGACACGTGGAGACTCTCTCATCGATCATCATTGACTGGAGTTGAATATAGCAGTGCTTCTCCTGTGAAGATCTTGGTTTCCGTTGGTGGGTGCGCGCTCCTAGCGTCTCGTCTGTGCGTGAGCGCGGCGACAGCGACCGTCGGCTGGTTATGTCGATATGGGCGAAGTGGATGGTCAGGCGCGTGACAGTCCTGGCCGCGAACGCGTTTGTATGTGCGTGAAATGGTTCGTCAGGCATTGCAAGTGAACAAGTGCTGTCTATGCTCTGTGTTAGCTCTCGATATTGCAGGTGCAATGAGGGTGTTCAGGTGGTTCTGGAAGTACAGTCGAGATAGAGGGGGGAATATGCCTACCGTTCCAGTTTATCGGTACCGTTCGCATGATGACTATAATGCGCGGAAGAGTAAAGGGCGTAGTTTTGTGCCTGTTAATTGCTCCATGGCGGATCTTGAAAGATACTCACTCGATAACGGTCATTTTGAGGGGCATGTCGTCACCTCGAAGGAGGGACAATTATTCTACCGCTCAATTCCGCGATTTGCTCTGGATCCTGATTGGGTGCGGAAGCGCTTTTTGGCGACCGATGACTATCGTTATGCCGAAGCTAGCTATAAAGGGGCTGTGTCATTCTATTTGGGCATGATTGGCGCGCGCCTTGTGTTTGATAAGTTCTTGAATGGGACTAAGGCTAACTGTCAATTGCTTCATGCGGGAGATAGTAAGCATTTCAATCTTCAGGGAGTTAGTGGTAAGCGCAAGCCCGACTATGTTGCGATCGATGATAAAGGGGATCCATATGCGCTTGTGGAGGCGAAGGGAACGTCAGGGGCGAGGGTTGGAAATGATCGTTTGAGGGATGCAAAGGGTCAGTTGATGCTCGCTTCCGTGACAACTCTAACTGCTACAGGACAGCCCTTGTGCGTGAGGACGGGATATGAGTTGGAGAAGCATGTGGTTGCATCAAGTTTCACGGGTGGCGTGATGTCGAAGGGGAGTTCCTGGAAGTTGTGCGACGTGGATCCTGAAGATGCTGGCGAGGGGGAACTGACTATTCAGTTAGATGGGGCCATTTATGCGCATTACATGCCGATGGTGCAACGGCTTTCCCGCAACGGAGTGAGGTGCGAAAGCGTCAACAATGTTGATTGTGACCTTGTTCGAATTGGTGAAGGTGTATCCGTGGGCTTAGTGCGTGGTCTTCGTGATGTGATTGCCGATCTCGGAAATATGGGAGTTGGATTCGGTGATCAGGGCAGTAATGCCCGGGAGAGAAATGACGATGGTTGCTTCCGCCGTGTATCTGAGTTCTTCCATTCGATAGAGGGGTTTCAAGGTCTGATTGAGGACGAGAAAGTGTCAATGGGTGGAGATGGTGTCGTGGTCGTATTGGGTGATGAGTATGTCCGGTCTCTACCTGAGGTTGATCGAGCTTTGTGAGTGTTGTGAGCGGATGTAGCCCGGGCCTCCATCGTGCTCACGCCCGCCGGGTATCCCCGCGCAGGTAGAGGGTCAGGCCGATCGCGCCCGCCCCGATGAGTGCCGCGCCGAAGGCGGCGTTCGCGGGCAAGTCGATTGCGGGGTTGCCCATGAGCATGCCGCAGAAATAGGGGATCAGCCAGATCGTCCACACGGCCACGCTGAAGCGGTGGAAGCTCTCCATCGCTGCGCGGTTCTTGCGCGCGAGGACGACGCTCGCCCACGCGGCGTGAATGATCATCAGGATGATCGCCAGCAGACCCGTCGCCGCGTGCGCGGGGTTGGCGGATTCGCCTCGCGCAATGATTGACATGACCGCCGTGCCCGCCGTGTCGCACGCCAGACCCAGGTAGAAGAACACCAGGTGGCTCGTCTTGAGCGTGCCGGAGCGGCGCTCTGCGAACACGCCGATCGTGTAGAACACCAGCGCGAGACTGATTGCCGTCGAGGCGACGCCGATCATGGCTACACCATCCCATCGTGTCTGTGCGAACCTCCCGGTGAGATTCGTCGTCACGATCGATGCTAGAAAAATCCTCGTGAACAACAAGATCCCCTTGTTCACGGCTCGTGGGGTCTCGTGTCAGTGTGTCTCGGTGGGGGAGTAAAGGCCCTTCTTCAGGAGTGCCAGGAGGAGGGTGGCGTCCCCCTCGCCGCTCTTGAGTGAGTCCATCATGGCGCGCATTGTGAACTGGGCGATGGACGAGGCCATGGTTCCCTCGGGCAGTGATGTCCAGTCGATGCGATTGTCCTGTTCGATGACTCCCTCAAGTTGAGCGCCCGCGTGTGTCAGTACTGAGGTCATTGCGCCGTGTGCGGCCGCCAGGTCCTGCTTGGGCAGATCCTCGCGATCGCGCAGCCATTCGTGGTGAAACTCCTCGAAAGAGGATTGCACCTGCTCCCAGACTCTGCGGCAATACTCCACGTAGGGCTCCCCGGCCTCGACGCGGCAGAGTTCGCGCGAGAGCGAGCGCTCGAAATAGCGTTGCGCGGCGGCGACCATGATGTCGCTCTTCGAGGGGAAGAGCTTGTAGAGGTAGCCCACCGAGACCTCGGCATCCCTCGCGACGCCACGCGCTGAAATGGCGGCCAGTCCGCCTCGTTCGCCGATGCGGTAGGCCGCTTCGATGATCCGCTCGCGGCGCGCGCAGGCCTCCTCGTCCTTGTTCCTGGGCGCGCGTTCTTCCAGGTGGGCGGCGTGAAGCGACTTCATGGCAGGTCTCTCATTTCGTTGACATGGGCCTGCTCAGGCCTATACTGAACACTGTTCATTAAGGATTGTCGCAGCTCGCAAGACAGTAGGAAGCCGTGCCCAAACAAGTGATCGACCCGGAGAAGCTGGTCAGCCAGGCCTACGCCATTGCCTCGCGCGACGGCATCTCCGCGCTCTCCGTGCGCAAGGTCGCCACCGCGTGCGGCATTGCGGTCGGCTCGGTCTACGGCTACTTCCCGACCAAGGCGGACCTGACGGCCGCCGTGCTCACCCGCTTCTTCGACGAGAATCTCTCGGACGAGCTGTGCGCCGTGCGCCCCGGCGAACGTTTCACCTCCTACGTGCGGCGATTCCGCGAGGCCCTGTGCGCCGCGCGCGCTGACATGAGCGTCGACTGGTTCGCCGAGATGCGTCGCCTACCCAGTGCAGAACAGGAAGCCCTCGAGGCGGCACGCGCCCCCATGCTCGCCCACATTGAGCGCGGACTCGCGCGCGTCCTCGACGCGGACGAGGCAGTGGATCGCTCCCGGCTCGTCGGCCCCATGAGCGCCGAGGCCCTGTGTCGCTACGTGCTGCGCGCCGTCTTCACCTCCCTCGCGGAGGGCGACGAATGTGAGACGCTGTTCGCCCTCCTCGACGCCGCCCTGTATGACGACACCGCAGAAGAAAAGGACACTAAGAAATGAGCCGATTCCGCATCAAGAAGCAGCCCCTGATCGCCGTCGCCGGCATCGTCTGGCTGCTCGCCGGACTGAACGTCGCGATCCTCGGAGTGCGCGCGGCCATCGACGTGCGCGATCTCGCGGCCCTTATCCTCCTTGCGCTCGCGGGCGGTGCGGTCGCCATCTTCTGCGCCTTCCACCCCATGTTCAGCAAGCTCGTTCAGAAGAACGCCCAGCGCATCGCCGACCTGGAGGGGGAGCGCCATCACATCGTGCGCTTCTTCGATCGCAAGAGCTACCTCATGATGGCGATCATGATGTCGTTTGGTATTGGCATGCGCGCCGCGGGACTCTTCCCCGACTGGTTCATCGCCTTCTTCTACACGGGCCTCGGCCTCGCCCTGACCCTGGCGGGCGTCAGCTACATCGCGCGCGGCGTGCGCGGTCGCGCCTGGGCGTTCCACGGGACCAACTGAGCGTTTCACGCACTCTGGGCGCAGGCCTCGTCGATTCACGCGAGGCCTCCTGCCGTTTATCGGTCAGCTCTCGTTGAGAGTCACGCGATTACCGCCAGTGGCGGTATAAATCTGGCGGTGATGCTGGATGATGCCGGTGTGGCCGCGTGATCACTGGTAGATGTGTCAGCGGTGTCCGACGGAAAACACTTCGATGATGAGGCGGTCATCCTCGATGATGCACAGGGTGCGGTAGTTGCCGATGCGGTAGCGCCACTCGCCTGATCGGTTGGCAGTGAGGCCTTTGCCGTGGATGCGGGGGTCGGAGCAGCCCTCGAGATTTTTGCCGATCCATGACGTAATGAGTCGCGCGTCGAATCGGTCCATTTTCTTCAGTTGCTTGAGGGCTGTGTCGCTGTACTCGACGTGGTAGGACATTTACAGGCCCAGCTGCGCGAGTACCTGCTCGTGGGTGTAGCGAACGCCGTTGTCTGCTGCGACTGCTTCGCGCAGAGTTGCGAGGTCCTGCTGGTCCTCGATCTTCTCGAAGACGGCGTCTCGAACGAAGTTGGAGATCGTTTTTCCCTCAAATTCGGCGTACTTGCGCACGACTTCGGCGTCCGTTTCGTCAAGGCGCATGGTCATGGTGGGCATGGTGACCTCCTGGAGCTGAATACAACGTATTCTAGTTCTTCCTGGTGTCAATGTGCAATGGTGTTGGCCCTGGTGGGTGATGCTGATTGTGGGTGCCGCTCCTTGATTACCGCCAGTGGCGGTATAATTGTGGCGGTAATAGGAGGTGGTCATGGCCTACGAACCGTCATTTGAACGCACTGACGCGATCGATGCGCTGTGCATGGAGATCGCTGAGCTCGTCGGTATGTTGTCGCCTCAAGCCCCCCTGTCGACCAGCCCGACGCTGCGTCGCGAGCTACGGATCCAGACGATTTATTCCTCCCTCGTCATCGAAGGCAACAAGCTTGATGAGCGCGCGGTGAGCGCGATCATTGACGGCAAGCGGGTTCTCGGAGACCGGCGCGACATCCTCGAAGTCGAAAACGCGCGCGCCGCCTACGACCTTATTCCTGAGCTTGATCCTCATTTGTTGGAGGATTTGCTGCGCGTTCACCGCGTGATGATGGACGGCGTCGTCCCCGACGCAGGGCGCTTTCGCTCCGGTAATGTCGGCGTCTTCAACGGAGATACCCTGATCCATGCTGGAACTCCTGCTGCGTACGTCCCCGAGGTCATGGGCGGCCTCTTCGAGTGGCTGCGCACAACACGCATGCACCCGCTGCTCGCCTCGTGTGTCTTCCACTTCGAGTTCGAGTTTTGCCATCCCTTCTCTGATGGGAATGGCCGGACGGGGAGGCTCTGGCAGACCTTGCTCCTCTCCCGGTGGCGTCCGGTTCTGGCCTGGCTGCCCGTTGAATCCGCGATCAGGAGGCGGCAGGCAGACTATTACGAGGCCTTGGCCCGCTCGGGTGCGACTGGTTCGTGTGAGAGTTTTGTGGAGTTCATGCTCGAAGCAATCAGGGAAGCCATACTTCCGTACGCGCGGCCAGAGAATGCAGCGGACGCGGAGCGCGCCCGCGCGCTCGCTTTCTTCCGTGACAACACGCGGTCAACCGTCGCCCAGCTCGCGCAGCACCTCGGATGCTCGAAGCGAAGCGCTGAGCGCATCGTCGCGCAGCTCAAGGAAGAAGGCGTCCTCGAGCGTCAGGGGAGTCCTCGTTCGGGTTCGTGGACTGTCCACGTCGACCATAATTCGGCTCATTCCTAGGAAGATGAGGAGTTCGACGATGAGGTACGCCAAGACGGTGGTGTTGAAGGGCGGGGTGGAGCTCCTCGTGAGGAACGCCGTCGCCTCAGACGCCCGCGCGCTGCGCGAGACCATGCAACGCACGCATGCGCAAACTGACTACCTGCTGTCCTACCCGGACGAGCAGAGCGTCGGCGATGAACAAGAGGCCCGCTCCCTGGAGGAAACGGAACGCAGCAGCAATGAGGTTGAACTCGTCGCCGTGATCGACGGGCACATCGTTGGAAGCGCAGGAGTGTCAGCAGTGCGCAGTCGGCGCAAGGTAGCGCACCGGGCGCGTTTTGGGATCAGCATCCTCAAGGAGTACTGGGGGATGGGGATTGGTCGGGCGTTGATGGATGCGAGCGTCGACTGTGCGCGCGGGGCGGGCTACACCCAGCTTGAGCTCGAAGTGGTGGCGGACAACGAACGAGCGGTGTCCCTTTACCGCCGCGCAGGGTTCGAGGAATACGGGCGCAATCCCCGGGGGTACCGGTCCGCGTCTGCGGGCTACCAAGAACTCGTGTACATGAGGCTGGAACTGTAGCGCCCCGGAGGGCAGCTGGCATGTGTCTGCCTTGAGGAGCCTAGCACCGGTGCGTGGATGCGCCGCGTTGCGAGTGCCGTACCCTTGGATCGTGAAGGTTCTCGTCGTTCCCATGGTCGCCCGCTCGCGGATGGGCGGGCCGTGGTCGCGCGCGCAGCGCGTCGCCCGCGCCTTCCAGGACGCCGGCCACGAGGTTACGCTCGCGTGGGGAGACGACGGCAACTGCGCCGATCCCGTCGCTCCGACGCTCGAGATTCCGGTGCCCTCGCCCCTCGGTTTGCCCGAGGCCATTGCGCGCCACACCTTCCCCCTGGCCTCGCGCCTCGGGCTCATGGGCCGCAAGCCCGTGCACAGCTTCGAGGAGGTCCTCTGGCTAACCGGTGCCCTCGACGAGCGCTACACGCGCGCGGCCGTCGATATCCTCCGCGCCCACATGCGAGCCGCGCGCCCCGACGTCGTCTACTCCGAATTCAGCCTTGCCGCCGTCATCGCCGCCCGCGTCGAGGGAATCCCATGCGTGGGCAGCGCCTCGCAGCCGACGACCGCCTCCTACGCTTCCAACCCGCGTAAATCCGCGGGAATTCGACGCCTGCTGCGCGAGATGGGGATGCCCGCCCCGGCCTCGTCTCTGACGATCCTCGAGGGGATGCGGCGCCGCTTCATCCCGAGCTGCCCGACCCTGGAACCGCACCCAGAGGAGCGGGCCGTCTACTGCGGGTTCCTCGACGAGCCGCCCGCACTGGTGCCGACGCCTCGTGATTGCGCCCTCATCTACCTCGGCGCGGGCAGCGTCCCCGCGGGCGTGGCCGTGCGCGCCGGGCGAGAACTCGCCGAGGCGGCGAGCTGCGACGTGTACGTCGCGGGCGTGTCCGAGGCCGTCCACGCAGTGGGGGATCACGAGGTGACCTGCACGCCCCGCTGTGACTTCGCTGAGCTCCTGCCGCGCGCCCGCGTTTTCGTGCACCATGGCGGGCAAAACTCGATGATGGACTCTCTATCCTATGAGGTCCCCCAGGTGATCGTCCCGGGGCGCGTCTTTGAGCGCCAATTCAACGCCGAGGCCGTGGAAAACGCGCGCTGCGGCCTGACCGTACGCGCTTCCAAGCCGACGCTTATCGCACGCGCCGCCCGCACCCTCGTCGATGAGCCCGCCCTGACCTCGGGGATCCGAGGGGTGCGTGCGGAGCTGTCCTCGCTCGGCGGCGGCGCGCGCATCGTGCGCGAGGTAGAAAAACTGATCAGCTAGGCCCAGCCGCGCAGGATCGCCTCCAGGCCCCGCTCAAACTGGGCGTTGAAGTCGTAGCGGCCGTCCAGGAGATCCTCGATGAGCGGGCGCAGCGCCTGCGCGTCCTCGGGGTCGAGTGCGGCGCTCGCGGCCGACAGGTCGGCGGGCTGCTCGGGGGAGCCGCCCACGGGCGGAACGACCTCGGCGGCGACGAACGCCGTCGTGTAGATCGACACGGCGTTGACCAGCCCCAGCATGTCCGCGTTCGGCGTGAAACCGTGCCGGGCGAGCGTCACGAACACGCGCGCCAGGAGCGAGAGTTGCTCGGGCGTTGACATCGGGTGCGTGAGCAGCAGCATGACCGCGCCCGGGTGGGAACGCAGCGTGGAGGCCAGGCAGTGCGCGTAGGCGCGCATGTAGGTCAGCAGGGGCGAGGCCGGGGCTCCGTCGGTCGGTGCCGATGCCTCGAGCGCGGGCGTCGATTCCCCGTCAACCGCCCCGTCGTCCACGCGGCCCAGGAAGGCCTCGAACGTGAGGCGCCAGACCTGCTCGGCGATGCCCTCCAGGAGGGCGGCCTTGTCGGGGAAATGGCGATAAAAAGCGGCCTGGGAGACGCCGAGGTGCTTTCCCAAAGACCGCAGAGACAAAGCGGAGAGCCCCTCCTCGTCAACCAAGTCGAGCGCGGTCGACAAGATGATCTCTCGCGATAGCGCGCGCTGCTTCGATTGAGGCATGGACTCTCCGCTTCGGTGGTCATTACTCCCTGTGATACCGGAACTGTACCAGTGCCAGCCCCGCGATCACCGCGAAGAAACCCCACAGGACGCCGATCGGCGTCGCGACGTCGGCAAGGCTCGCGCCGTCCAGGCTCACCTCGTGAATCGCGGTGATCGCCCAGTAGGCGGGGGACAGACGCGCGGCGTGCTGTGCCCAATCCGGGAACGAGGAGACCGTTGAGAAAGAGCCGCCGATGCCGGCCGCCAGCATGCCGATGATGTTCGACAGTGACAGGGCCGCGTCGCGGCTGCGCGACCACAGCGCGAGCGCGACACCGAGCGCTGACAGAACCGCCGAGAAACTGAGGAGAATCGCGGCCAGTGCGACGAGAGAACCGGTCGGCCGATACCCGAAGATGAGAGCGCCGAGCGCGAGGACAACCGCGATTTGGGCGGTCTGCATGAGGAAGGCGACCAGCGCCTTGCCCGTCAGGATGGATGCGCGCGAGGTGGGGGAGGCCTCGAGGCGCTCCCACGTGCCCCATGAGCGCTCGTTGAAGAACGAACTGATGATGTTCTGTACGGCCAGGAACGAGAAGAGGATCGCGATCGATGGGACCGCCTGTTCTGCGCCCGTGACGCCGGTGTAGCCGTCGGCCAGGAGCATCGACTTGAACGCCGGCATCATGAAGGGGATCAGGACGAGGGGTATCACCGTCAGGATGAGCGTGGGCGCGGGGTCGGTGAGCTGCAGGCGGATGTTCAGGCGGGTCATAGCCCCGAGTTGCTTAAGCTGCGACATGGTCACTCTCCTTGATGATCTGCAGATACGCGTTGTGCAGGCTCGCCTGCGTGATGCGCACGTCGGTCAGGCGCGTGCCTTGGAGGGTGGGCGAGGCCAGGGCTTCGCCGATCCGCGAACCCGGGTCCGCCTCGTCCCCGATGTGCCGGAGGGCTCTCCCGTCGGCGTTCCATCCGTCGATCGAGGCGACGGGGCGATCGAACTCGAGGGTGACCTCGGCGCGCCCGTGACTGGAAATAATCTCCTCGAGGGTGCCGCTCGCGACGATGCGCCCCTCGTTCAGGATCGCGATGTCGGAGCCAAGCTCCTCGAATTCCGCCAGGTAGTGCGAGGTGTAGACGACGGCCGCGCCTTCGTCGGCGAGCTGGCGGACCGCGCGCAGGATCTGGCTGCGCGCCTCCACGTCCGCGCCGACGGTCGGCTCGTCCATGAACACCAGGCGCGGACGGTGCATGATCGCCATGCCCGCGTGGAGCCTGCGCTGCTGTCCGCCCGACAGGTGCGAGGCGCGCTGCCCTCGCTTCTCCGCTAGCCCGAGGAGGTCCATCACCTCACCCGCGCGCGAGGCGGCCTCGCGTCGGCCGAGTCCGTGCAGTTCGCCGAAAGCCGCGAGATTCTGGGCGACGCTCAGATCTGGGTAGATGCCCAGCTCTTGCGGCGCGTACCCGATTGACCGTGCGGCCTCGGGGGACGCGGGGCGGTGGCCGCAGATGGATGCGGTCCCCGAGTCGGCTCGGCGCAGGCCGCACAGGATCGTGATGAGCGTGGACTTGCCGGCCCCATTTCGTCCGAGCAGACCGAGGATCTGCCCGGGTTCGACGCGCAGGTCGACCCCGCGCAGCACCTCGTGAGTGCCGTAGCTCTTGCGGATTCCCCGGGCGTCCAGGGCTGGGCATGTGGGTGTGACACGGTTTCTCTCCCATCGGTTAACGCTGTTAACTTTGTGTCGCAGGTAAGGTTAACAGTGTTAACTTGCGTGTGCAAGGTGGCGCTGTGCGAAGGGGAAAACTGCTGATTTGCTGCGTTTTTCTGACAATCTGTCGCTGCATGGGGGAGGGAAGCAGCCCTACACTGTCCACGCTAGGCGTGAAGGAGGAGCGAAAGTGCCAGGTCTGGAAACCTACGACGCGATCATGCTGCTGTCCTACGGTGGCCCGGACGGTCCGGACGACGTCCTGCCGTTCATGCGCAATGCGACGCGCGGTCGCGGAATCCCCGACGAGCGCCTGCTTCAGGTCGCCGCGCACTACAAGCGCTTCGGCGGCGTCTCGCCCATCAACGCCTGCAACCAGCGACTGATCGCGGACTTGTCTGCCGAGCTCGCCAGGCGTGGGCACGGCATTCCCGTCGGTTGGGGAAACCGCAACTGGCACCCCTTCGTCGCCGAAGGCCTCGACGAGCTCGCCCAGGCGGGCGCCCGACGCATCCTCGTCCTGCCCACCTCGGCCTACGCCTCGTACTCGGGGTGTCGCCAGTACCGCGAAGACCTCGCCGAGGCCGCGGCGGCGCTGCGCGAGAAGTGGGGTGCCATCGTCCTGGGCGCCGAGGATAGCGCCGACAACCCCGACGCCGACATCATCCTGGACAAGGTCCGCCCCTACTACTCGACCCCCGGCATGGCGAGCGCGCAGATTGTATCCGTCCGGCGCGCGTGGGAGGCCCTCGCGGCACGCGGCGTCGACGTGGACGGGATCCGTCTGATCTTCGTCACCCACTCCATCCCCGTGAGCATGGAAGCTGGGTCCTCGCCCTTCCCCTTCCGTCCCTCGATCGACGAGGCCGTGGCGGCCTCGGGCGGTCGCGCCGAGCAGCAGGGGAGCGAGGCCTCGTCGCCCGCGGGAACCCCCACAACCGAGATCAGCTACGTCGCCCAGCACCACGCCCTCATTGAGGCGATCATGCCGGAGCTGCGCCGCGTCCTCGGCCGCGCGGATCTGGGCTACGACCTCGTCTATTGCTCGCGGTCCGGGCCCCCGCAGGCCCGCTGGCTCGAACCCGATATCAACGACTTCCTCGAGGAGATCGCGGCCGACACAACGCCGCTGACCGGCGCCGTCGTCGTCCCCATCGGGTTCATCTGCGACCACATGGAGGTCGTTTACGACCTCGACACCGAGGCGAAGGAGACCGCCGCGCGCCTGGGTATTCCCTACGAGCGCGCCGACACGGTCGCGACGGATCCGGCCTTCGTGTCCTCCCTGGTCGACGTGCTCGAAGAGCGCGCCGCTCATGCGCGAGGCGAGAATCCCGCGCGCGTGACGGTTACGGGCACCGGACCCTTCCACACCGTCTGCCCGAGCGACTGCTGCCTCTCCCCGGCGCACCCCGGGCACCCCTCGCCCGCCGCCGCGAGCGCCCACCCCGGCACCGCCCCTCATTCTTCCGGCGCGCCCGCCCGAGCCGCCGGTCAACCAGCCCCAACCCAGGAGGACTCCATGTCTACCCCGCATCCCCATGCCGTCGTGCCGCCCGAGCAGAACCCGGACAACCCGGGACATCCCGCAGGAGTGCCGGATCGCGTCGGTGAGCACGCCGCGCGCCACCAGGCCCGCCACGCGGGCACCGAGGCGACGCCCCACTCGCACGCCGCTCACGCCCACGTCACCGACCCGCGCGACGCGACGGACGTCGACTTCGACGAGGTCAACAACAAGCAGCACTACGCCCTCTACTCTGTGTTCGCGCTCGGGGAGTCGCTGCCCGCCGACGACGGCGAGCGCGGCCGCATTATCGCCGAGTCCCTGGACTACGTGAAGGGCGCGGGCGTGGAAATCCGCGGCTTCTACGACGTGTCCGGCTTCCGCGCCGAGGCGGACCTGATGGTGTGGTGGCTCGACGACGATCCCGAGGTCCTTCAGGACGCCTACCACCGTCTGCGCGCCAGTGCGCTCGGCAAGTTCCTGGACCCGGTGTGGTCCTGCATGGGCCTGCACACCCCCGCCGAGTTCAACAAGCGTCACATTCCCGCCTGCTTCGGCGGCGTCGCGCCCCGTGACTGGGCGATGGTCTACCCCTTCGTGCGCTCCTACGACTGGTATCTCAAGGCTCCCGAAGAGCGTGCCCGCATCATGGCCGAACACGGTCGCAACGGCTTCGCGCAGTACCCGGACGTCAAGGGCTCGACCCTGTCGGCCTTCGGCTTCTCCGACTACGAGTGGGTGCTCGCGTTCGAGGCCGACAGCCTGGATCGCCTCGAGGGCGTCATGCACGCCCAGCGCTACACCGAGGCGCGTCTCTACGTGCGTGAGGACACCCCGTTCTTCACGGGTCCGCGCGTGAGCCTCGGCGAGTGGGCGGAGCGCCAGCCCCGCGCATAAGGGCCGCGCTTATCTGTCAGCCAGCCCCGGCCTCGTCCCTGAGAAAAGGAACGAGGCCGGGGCGCAGTGCGATGCCATCACGTGGCGCGGGTGGCGCGCTCTACTTGCCTGGGAAGAGCAGCGGCAGGTTGTGCTCGACCTGGTTGGCGATCGAGGTCATTGAGTGGGTTTCGCCGTCGTCGATCCACAGCTGCAGGCTGTCCTCGGTCATGAGGTCGGGATAGTCTTCGCGGAGCTCATCAATCTGCGGGGTCATGTCCCACAGGGCAGGGTCCTCCGAGCCGACCGACGCGAGGACGCGGAAGTCCTGTGGGCCGTACTGGGCGCGCTCGACCCCGGCGGTCACCAGCTCGGCGATGCGCGGGGAATCCGCGTCCTCCTCGCGTCCGATCCACGACTCGCCGGCCATCGGCATGTACCCGTAGAAGTACTGCAGACGCAAGGCAAAAACATCCCACGTGGTCGTCGCGCCCATTGAGAAACCACCGAATGCGCGGTGCCTGCGCGAGGCTCGCAGCGACTGGTCGGACGTGTCGCCGCGAGCGAACGTGGTGTAGCGAGACTCAACGGCGTCGATCAGAGTATCGATCTCGCTCGTCGCGAAGAAGCGATTGAGGGTGTAGTCCTCCTCGTAGTCATCCGTCGCGAACGAACGATCCGGATAGTAGGTCGCGAAAACCACCAGCGTCGGTGCAGCCTTGCCGGCGGTCTCCAGCTCGTCGACGACCGGCGCGACGCCATCGGCGAGGCCGGCGGCGTTCCCCCACCAGCCGTGCGTCAGATAGAGGACGTTCGCGGGTGTGTCCGAGGCGTAGGACGCGGGAACGTACACGTAGGCCTGCTTGGTGTAAGTCGTTCCCTCGTAGCTCTGCTCGTAGGTGATCGTGTCGATCGTGCCGTGCAGAGACTTGGCCGTGTCCATGAGGGAGGTGACGGCCTCGGCTAGTGGGTCTTCGTCTTCTTCGTAATCTTCATAGGCAATGGCCGTGGGGTCTTTCTGTCCGTTGCCTGAACGATTGAGCGCGAACGACGTGACCCCCACGAGGGCGAGCAGGCACAGTGCGATGATGGCGGTGATGCGGAACCTATTGGTTTTCCGTACGAGTCGTGTTGTCACTGGCAGCGCCTCAGCCCGTTCGTCGTCATGCGTTCAGCTGTCCTCATGCGCTCCACTGTATGCCCGCCCGCTGCGTCGCTACCAATTGGTGTGGTGATTCCCGCGTCATCGTCCTTGCCGTTTCTTTATCGTTCCCCCGCCGTCCCCTTGTCGTTTCCCCTGTCGTTTCCCCTGAACCTCGCACGTCCTTCCCCGCAATTCCGCACGTAATTCCCCCGTCGATCTTTCAGAATTTGAATTGTGATCGTTGAAATTCCGGGGTTTCTGGGGGATTGGTGAAATGGGAGCGCGGGGAATTACGTGCGGAATTTGGAGCGCCGAGTATCTGTCCGGAGATCCGGTGATCCGGTTGCCACAGCCCGCCGGCGTGTGACCTGCCAGTCGCCGGGGGTCGCGCGCTCGCGGGGTGGGCATACCCTGGGTTTATGACACCCGAGATCACCGACCCGGCCGTCCGTGCAATCGCCGAGGAGATCGCCGCAGACCCGGCCAACGCCTCGTTTACGAAGCGTGGGATTGACCCGTTGTTCTTTGCAGGACCTGACTGCCGCATCATGATCGTCGGCCAGGCGCCCGGGCGCGTCGCCGAAGAGACCGGCATTGTGTGGAACGACCGCAGTGGCGACCGTCTGCGCGACTGGATGGGTGTCGATAGGGACACCTTCTATGAGTCCGGGAAGCTCGCGATCGTCCCCATGGACTTCTACTTCCCGGGCACGGGAAAGAGCGGCGACCTGCCTCCGCGCAAGGACTTCGCCGACACGTGGCACCCGCGCCTGCTCGAACTCATGCCGAAGCTTGAGATGACGATCCTTGTCGGTGCGTATGCCACCAGGCGCTACCTGGACCTGAAGTCCTCGGCCTCCCTGACGGACGTCGTGCGCGACTACAAGCGCTACCTGCCCGCCTACTTTCCGCTGGTCCACCCCTCGCCGCGCAATCAGATGTGGATGAAGAAGAACCCCTGGTTCGCCGCCGACGTGCTGCCCGACCTGAAAGCGCGCGTCGCCTCCCTGCTCGCCTGACGAGGCCGGGGCGCAGCGCGTGGTGCACACTGGAACGCATGGACGATCTGCGCATCCCTCCCGGGCCCGGCTGCCCGCGAGGCCTCCATGTGCCCGCAGGGGAGCTGGTCGAGCGCTTTTCGCACGCCTCGGGCCCCGGCGGGCAGGGCGTGAATACCTCAGATTCGCGCGTCCAACTCGGCCTGGATCTGGCGACGACGACAGCCTTGAATGACGAGCAGCGCGAGCGAGCCCTGCGAGAGCTAGGGGATCACCTCACCGGGACCGTCCTGACCATCACCGCCGCCGAGACCCGTTCCCAGCGTCGCAACCGCGCCGCCGCGCGCGAACGCCTCGCGGAAGTTCTACGCGCGGCCCTCGTCCCGCCCATCCCTCGCCGCCCCACGAAGCCGACGCGAGGGTCGAAGCTGCGCCGCCTCGCCGACAAGAAGAGACGCTCGGAGGTCAAAGCGCGCAGGCGCCGCCCTGACGCCGACTAAGAAAGACGAGGCCGGGGCCGCCTACGCTCACGCGCTGGGGACGGTGCGCCAGCCGATAAACACCCAGGTGACGGGCAGAGGGTAGTCCAGGACCCAGTGTCCCTCTGTCGCCTCAGAGGGATCAGCGGGAGCCTCGTGTACGAAGTGTTGCGCCGCGTACGCGTCGAAAAGCCGCTGCTCGCGCGCGGTGAGGGGCTTCGGACCGGCCAGGCGACGAAGGTCCGAGCGGGCCTCGTCGAAGGAAGAAAACCTCATCGGACGGAAGGTTCGCGTAGTCGCGAAAACCGGGATACGTTCCAGGGATGCGAGCGCGCGGGTTACCTCGCGGATGACGCGCGGGTGCCTCGCCGAGCGTCCCAGGTAGGTGAGTAGGCGCGGGTCGCGGGAGGGGAGCAGGCTGTCGGGCACGACGACCGCCGCGCGTGATCGGGCCACCGCATCGAGCTTGCGCACGCAAGCGGACACGTCCCCGCTCATGAGGGAGCGTGACGCGAAGGCGACGTCCACGCTGTTCTCACCCAAGCCCGCTTCCTCCCAATCGTCCTCCCACGCGAGCAGGTGGGAGGTGATCGGCAGGTTCTCTGCTGCCGCGCGCTCGTCGAGGATCGCGAGCATCGCCTCGGCGAAGTCGCAGCCGTGGACGCGGTGCCCGGCGCGGGCGAGGGGGACGGCGAGCGTGCCCGTCGCGCATCCCATGTCGAGGATCTCCTCGCCCGTCTCGAGCGCGAGTAGATCCAGGAGCCAGCGCTCGTAGTCGCTGGTTGCGTTGTGTGTGAATGTCGCGGCCCGCTTGTTCCAATAGGCCTGCGAGTCGCGGTTGATTGTGCTCGCCTGTTCTCCGTGCGTGGTTGGCATCATGCGATGCCCTCACTTTCGTATCGGGAAGCCTGGCAGCATCGCCCGGCGAAAGTCAGGATAGTCCTTCAGATTCAGCGAGAAAAGATCTGCATGAGGAAACGGGAATTATCTGGTCAAGCGCGTGGAATAATGGCCCAATGACTTTTTCTGCCACGCTGCCGAACTTCTCCAGTGACTACCAGGAAGGCGCGCACGCCCGGGTGCTCGACGCCCTCGTCGCCACCAACATGGAACAGTCGAGCGGCTACGGCACCGATGAGCACTGCGAGCGTGCCCGCGACCTGATTCGCGAGGCCTGCCAGGCCCCTGACGCCGACGTGTACTTCCTGGTCGGCGGCACGCAGACGAACGCGACCGTCATCGACGCGATCCTCCTGCCCTGGCAGGGCGTCATCGCCCCCAATACCGGCCACATCAACATGCATGAGGCCGGCATCGTCGAGCGCGGCGGCCACAAGATCCTCGACACTCCCGCCGTCGAAGGCAAGATCAATGCCGCCGACGTCGAACGCATCTGCTCGGCGTGGGAGGGCGACGGCGCGCGTGACCACATGATCGCCCCCGCCCTCGTCTATATTTCGCAGCCCACCGAGTACGGCACCCTCTACTCCCTGCAGGAGCTCGAGGAGCTCTCCGCCGTCTGTCGCGAGCGCGACCTCAAGCTCTTCGTCGACGGAGCGCGCCTCGCATACGCGCTGGCCTCGCCCGCCAACGACGTGACGCTGGCCGACCTCGCGCGCCTGACCGACGTCTTCTACATCGGTGGCACCAAGTGCGGCTCTCTCTTCGGCGAGGCCGTGGTGATCCCCGAGCGCGGATCGATCCGTCAGTTCGTCACCCAGATGAAGCAGCATGGTGCGCTCCTGGCGAAGGGGCGCCTCCTGGGCGTGCAGTTCGAGGCGCTCTTCGAGGACGGCCTTTACCTGACGATCGGCGAGCCTGCCGTCAAGGCGACCGCCCGCATCCGCGAGGCCCTCAAGCGCGCAGGCTACGTCGTCACCATGGACTCGCCGACCAACCTGACCTTCGTGGCTCTCGACCAGGCCGGGCACGAGCGCCTGTCGGACAAGGTGCGCTACAGCATCTGGGAGACCCTGCCCGACGGCCGCTACCTCGCGCGCATCGGCACCTCCTGGGCCACTCCCGAGGAGGATGTGGTCGCCTTCGAGCAAGCTCTGGCTCGGTAAAGGCAGTTTTTCTGCATTCTCTGGGTGGAGTGCGCTGTCGTAGTCTTTGATATGCTTTCGATCTGATAGCATATAGCTATCTATATGTCGATTATGGAGGTATCAAATGGCGACCGCTACGGTGACTGTTCGACTCGACGCTGAGGATAAGGCCGCGATGGAGCGTGCCTGCAAAGAAATGGGTCTCTCTATGAATACCGCGTTCACGATCTTTGCGAAGAAGGTGGCGCGGGAGCAGCGGATTCCCTTCGTTTTGGAGGTTGATGGATTCTACTCGCGTTCCAACCTTGCTCATCTTGACCGCGGTATTGCGGAGCTGGAGGCTGGGCGTGGTATCTCGCGAGAGCTGATCGAGGATGCGTGACCTTGTCTGGGCCTCCGAGGCCTGGGAGGACTATCTGTGGTGGCAGACTCAGGATCGAAAGACACTGAAGCGCATCAATGCACTACTACGTGACATTGCCAGGAACGGGCAAGATGCTGGAATTGGTAAGGCTGAGCCGTTGAAGGGGCGTTACTCGGGGTGGTGGTCACGCCGCATTGATGCGGCAAATCGTCTTGTCTATCGCGTGCGTGATGATCGAGTCGAGATCATTTCATGTCGCACTCACTACGGGGATCACTAGCCGGCAAAGTGGCAGTCGTCCGGTGGGTGGGCCGGGTGGATCGGGGAGTGAAGCCGGGTTAGCCTGGGCGCATGACACTCGCCGCTGAGACGAACGACTTTTCCGCCCTGACCGCCTCGCGCCGCTCCACGCGCGCCTTTACGGATCGGGAGGTCCCCGCCGAGGTCCTCGATGCGATTCTTGCCGACGCGACGACCGCGCCGTCCTGGTCCAACACGCGCGCCTTCCGCGTTGCCCTGGCCACGGGCGAGCGCGCCGCTCGCCTACGACAGCACTACGGCAGTCTCTTCGACGAGGAGATTGCCGCCCATGCCCGCAAGGCTGAGGATCCGGACGTTGAGATTCCCGTTCCGGACGGTGACTTCCCGGTGCGCAAGCGTTACCCGGACGAGGTGCGACCCGCTCAGATCGAGGTTGCGAAGCTCCTCTACGGTATCCACGGCATCGAGCGTGCCGACATCGAGGGACGCAACCGCGTGAACCGCCGCAACGTGATGGCCTTCGACGCGCCCGTCATGGGCTTCGTCTTCGTCCACGAGGACATGCTCCCGTGGAGCGCCATGGACGCCGGCCTCATGCTCCAGACCCTATTCCTGTCCGCCAAGTCGCGCGGCATCGACTCCTGCCCGGTCGGCATCCTCGCCACGTGGCGCGAGCCCGTCGACGCCGAGTTTGAGATCCCCGAGGGCTATCGGTTCATCACCGGTTTCGCGCTCGGTTACGCGGATAAGGACGCCCCGATCAACGCGATGCAGGCGCCGCGCCCGCCGATCCAGCTCCTCGACGGAAAGTAGAGTAAAAGGTCCTTTACCTTTTCGTGAACAATGCCGCATAGCGGGGTGCGTTCCTGGGTGAGCGTCTACCGTGGAACGAGGCCTCGGCCTCGTGAAACGTTCGCAATCGGAAGGACCCTATGTCCAAGAAGTACCTCTCCGTCGCCTTCGCCTACGTGGGAGTCATCATCGGCGCGGGCCTGGCGAGTGGCCAGGACCTGCTCCAGTACTTCCTGTCCTTTGGCGCGAAGGGCCTGATCGGCATCGCGGTCCTGGGCATCCTCAACGTCGTCTTCGGCGTCGTCGCGCTCCAGCTGGGCTCCTACTACCGATCCGGCCACCACGACGAGGTCTTCGAGCGCATCACCCACCCGGCGCTGCGCCGCGTCATCGACGTCGTGCTCGTCTTCTCGGGGTTCGCGATGGGATTCGTGATGCTCGCGGGCGCGGGCGCGAACCTCGAGCAGCAGTTCGGCCTGCCTGCGTGGGCGGGCAGTGCCCTGTGCGCGGTGCTTGTCGTTCTGACGGCCTTCCTGGACTTCGACCGGATCATGAAGGTGATCGGCGTCTTCACGCCCATGATCATCGTCGCCATCACGATCCTCACAATCTACTCGCTCGCCACCCCGCACCCGGGCATCGCCGAGCTCAACGCCGCCGCCACCCAGGTCACCCCGGCGCTGCCCAACCTGTGGCTCTCCACGATCAACTACTTCGCGCTGTGCGTCGTCAACGGCATCGCGATGGCCTTCGTGCTGGGGGGTTCGGTGCTGCGCATCGGCGAGGCTCGCCGAGCCGGGCGCATTGGCGGCACCATCATCGCCCTCGTCATCGGCGCGGACGCCCTGTGCCTGTACCTGAACGTGGACCGGATCTGGGACGTGAACGTTCCCGCCCTCGAGATCGCGCGCTCGATCCACCCGGCTTTCGCCTTCGTCTACACGCTGATCATTTTCGCGCTCATCTACAACACGGTCTTTTCGCTGTTCTACTCGACGGCGCGCCGCTTCTCGGGCGGGCAGACCACGCGTATGCGCATCGTCCTCGTCGGCGTGGTCGCGGTGGGCTACGCGGCCTCGCTCATGGGCTTCAAGAAGCTGATCGGCGGCATGTACCCGATCATCGGCTGGCTGGGCGTTGCCCTCCTCGTTGTCCTCGCGGTCGGCTGGCTGCGCGAGCGCTCCGCCGTCCTGCGCGAGGAGAACCTGCGCCGAAAGCTCATCCGCGTCCTCGTGCGTAAGCACGCCGATGACCTGGAGTACACGGACGAGCACCGCGCCCAGGCCCGTACCCTCGCGCAGGCCTCGGTCGTCGACGGTGCCGAGCTGCGCCGGGAGGCCGACTCGATCGCCGAGCAGATCGCCGATACCCAGGATGATGCCGCCGCGTACGCGCGCGAGGCTCTGCCCGTTGACGAGGCCCTGGTCGAGCAGGCGATCGAGGCCGACCGGGCGAACGGCTGAGTCAGTTGGCCGACGAGGCCATGGTCGCCTCGTGCGCCAGCAGCCAGGCTTTCGCAGCTGCTCCCGCCGCGTATCCGCCGGGGCCGCTGGCCGCCACAACCCGGTGGCAGGGGCGGATGATCAGCAAGGGGTTACGCCCCACCGCTCCGCCGACTGCGCGCGCCGGCGCGGGCACGCCTGCGCCTCGCAGCGTGGCCGCGAGGTGCCCGTACGTGCGCGTCGCGCCGTGTGGGATAGCGTCCATCGCCTCCCACACTCGCTTTTGGAAGTCCGTGCCCGCGGGTGCGAGGGGGACGCAAGCGGGGGAGAGGGACTCGCCCGCGAAGTATCCGTCGAGCCACGATGCCGCCGCGCCCAGAGCGTGCGCGTCGGCCTCGTCCCACTGAGCTGCCGCGCGGACAGCCTCCCGAGAATCGGGCGAGGTCAGGTCGAGCGCGGAGCGGGCCGCGGCCTCGTCGATGCCATAGGGAGAGCCGAAGAAGCGCTGCCCGCTCACCCACAGGCCGACGAGTGCACCGCCCCGCGCGGCCAGCGTGAGGCGGCCGATGGGGGAGTCGTAGGTGGCGAGCGCCGGGTCAGAACTGCTCGGGGTGATCTCGGTAGGCATACGCCCACACTGTCACGGCGACAGTCACAGCGCGAGTCCAGGCATCGCGGACAGCGCTCAGTTCTTCGCCCTCGAAGCCCTCCGCGAGGAGACGGTGTCCGACCTCCACAGTCGGCGCGATGAAGGCGAGCACGTAGCGCAGGGGCACGAATGGTGTCGAGTCCGCCCCATCCGCCGCGTTCTTCGCTGCGGACATGTGACGTGCGCCGATCAGGTACTGGTAGTCCAGCCACGCCTGGTCACGCTCGCGCGTGCACATGTCGATGATCCACTGGGCGAAGCGCGGCTTCGAGGCCTGCGCGTACTCGGGGTTCGGCTGCCCGTCCGGGTGCGCGGAATGTGCCGCCAGATACGTCTTTTGAGCCAGAATCCCGCGCCACGTGTCGACCATTTCCATGGCATGCGGCGCCAGGATGGGTTCTGCTCGTGCGAGCAGCTCTGCATCACCGGGCTGGACGTGCGCGGCGGCCTCAATCTGGCGTAGATCCTTGAGTGTGAGCGGGGACGTGGGGACGGCATCGGTACCGTAGGTGTACCCCGACGAGTGGTTGTAAGCGGTCATTTGAACCTCCTTGAACCTATGGGTTAATGGTAGCAGTGCTCTGCTCGTGTGGGTCTGTTTGACATTCGGGGATGGTGTCGAGGCCATGCGGGCGGGGCGTGGTACGCCGCGCGAGTTCGCGGCGCCGGTAGCCGACGTGGTGAGATGGCGACGACGCCGGTGGGGTTGCTCGCAATACAATTGACCTATGGACCCCCTTCTTATTGCCGTGGCCGGAATGCTCATCATCGTGGCATGCCAATTCGTCGCGCCCAAGGTGCGCGTGGCAGCCCCCCCTGATCCTGCTGGTCGTCGGCCTGGTGATCGGGTTCCTGCCGCAGGTGGGGGCCATCGAGATTGAGCCGAACATCATCCTCGAGATGGTGCTGCCGCCCCTGCTGTTCTCGGCGGCCGTGCGTATGCCGACCATGGACTTCCGGCGCGAGATGCAGGCCGTCGCGATGCTCGCGATTCCCCTCGTGTTCCTGTCCGCCTTCGCGGTCGGCTTCGTCATCAACTGGCTGGTCCCCGCGATCTCCCTGCCCTGGGGTGTCGCGCTGGGCGCGGTCCTGTCGCCGACCGACGCGGTCGCCATCTCGATCGCGAAACGCTCGGGCGTCTCCCACCGCATCATCACGGTCCTCGAAGGTGAGGGGCTCTTCAACGACGCAACCTCGCTGGTCCTGCTTTCCGCCGCGATGAGCGCCGGTCTGGCCGCCGACGAACACGCCCTCAACCCGGGCTTGCTCATCGGCAAGGTCGCTCTCGCGCTCGGTATCGCAGCCGTCATCGGCTGGGTTGTCGGCGAGATCGGCGTGCGTCTGCGCGCCCTCATCAAGGAGCCCTCGGCCGACACGGTCTTCTCCTTCGCGATGCCCTTCATCGCCTCGATCCCGGCTGAGCACCTGGGAGGTTCCGGCCTCGTCGCCGCCGTCGTCGCCGGCCTGGTTGTCTCGCGCCGCCGCGCCGCCACGATCTCCGCGATGAACAGGCGATTCTCCCAGCAGAACTGGCAGACCATGACCCTCGTCCTGGAGAGCGGGATCTTCCTGACGATGGGCCTCCAGGCCTTCGGGATCGTCGAGGAGACCGCCGCGTTCTCCGGCGGCCTGGCCTTCGCCGCCTTCCTCGCCGTCACCCTGGGCGCGCTCATCATGGTCATTCGAGCCGTCTTCATCGCGTTGATGTTCACCTGGCTGGACCATCGACACAAGCGCCGTCAGCGGCGCTACGAGGCCGAGGCCGCGCGCATCGAGCGCTTTGAGAAGCGCATGCACAAGGCGAGTGAGGTTGACGCCGACATGCTTCAGGCGCGCGACCTGAGTCCCGAACGCTGGGAAGACGCGCTTAACCACTATCGTCGCCGCCTCAAGCGGCGCGCGCGCCGCAACGCGATGCGCGGATCCGACCTGGACTACTTCGAGAGCGAACCGCTGGGCCCGCGCGAGGGCAGTGTCATCGTCTGGGCGGGCATGCGCGGCGCGATCACCCTGGCCGCTGCGCAGACGATCTCGACGCATGCGCCGATGCGCGCGTTCCTGCTCACGATCGCCCTGTTCATCGCTGCTGGTGCGCTCGTCATCCAGGGCCTGACCCTGCCCGGACTCATCCGCATCGTCAAGCCCAAGATGGCCACGGGCGATATCTCCGAGGAGGAGCGCGCCAAGCTCCTGAAGGTTATGGGCTCCGCGCTGGTCGACACGGCCCTCGCCCAGGCGATTCACGAGGTCGACGGGCAGACCCTGCTCTCCGCCGGCGTCTCGCGCACACTCTCCCGGCTGGGGCATGCACTTACTGACGAGGCCATGGGTGAGCAAGTGCGGACGGCGCACGCTGCAGACCGCGTCCTCACGGACATCCTCCAGGATGCCGCTGGCGACAGCGACGACGATGGCCACGGCACCGTCGACATGAGCGAGGAGGAGGTTGAGCGCTCCTTCACGCGCGACCAGATCCGTGAACTCGCCCTGGAGGCCATCCACGCCCAGCGCGACGCCCTCCTGCAGGCCCGCGACGAGGGAATCTTCTCCTCGGCGGCCCTGGAAGGTGCCCTCGCCCGACTCGACAACGAGGAAATCCTGCTGGTCTCCAGCCGCGGCGTCGACCACTGATCATCACTCCCGCGTCGACCGAGGGAGGCCAGCGCGTCAGTCCGTCGTCACCCGTGAAGCGTACGCCGGGTCGTCGGTGACCGAGTTAAGCGCCTCCTCCAGGCGCTGCGGGCTCACGATCCCGTCGCGCGCGAGGACCCGGTAGGTCTGGTCGGCCTCGTGCGTGAGCATGTTCGTAACCTCAAAACCGTTGCGCTCGTAGAACGCCAGGCGGCGCACGCGCTGCTGGTAGTTCCCGGCCTCGCGCACGACCGGCTCGATCTCGAGCAGCTGTGGCACGTCGCCGTAGCGCTCGCGGAAGTGGGTGAGGATGCGCGAGCCGTATCCCGCGCTGCGCGTGCGCCCGTCCACCGCGAGGAAGCCCAGGTAGAACAGGTCGGGGAAGACGAAGGAGAAGGTCAGGGCGACCACGTTGCCGGCCCCGTCCTCGCCCGCAGGCAGGGAGCGGTCGATCCATGCGAGGAAGGAGACCTGGTCCATCTGGGCGCTTGCCAGCAGCTCGGGAAGGGGGATCTGCTCCTCGGGCGGGAAGGAACGCTCGTAGATTTCCTTGACTTTGTCGGTGATCGGCCCTTCGTTGGGCACAGGAATCTGGGTGAGGTCGGTCATGGGATCAGTCTAGCCGCTCGGTCTCGCGCGCCCCGGTAGGCAGCCGATGGACGAGGCCGGGGCTGGGTTTTGGGGACCGCGATGTGACGTGGGACATGGGGGTTCAGGGGCTTGTCAGGGGACGATCAGGGGTCAGTCAGTGAACAGCGGCGGTCGTGGGTGATCCTCGCTCGCCTAGACTTGTATGAGGATTCAACAGCAGATGTGAGGATGAAGCGTGCTAGAGCTCAAGGAGATCGTCAAGGCCTACCAGACCGCCAACCTCGTGCAGGTGGCGCTCAACAAGGTCTCCGTGGCGTTCCGCGACAACGAGTTCGTGGCCGTGCTGGGCCAGTCAGGCTCCGGCAAGACGACGATGCTCAACGTCATCGGTGGCCTCGACCGCTTCCAGAGCGGCGACCTCGTCATCGACGGCATTTCGACGAAGGACTACAAGGCCCGCGACTGGGACGCCTACCGCAACAACCGCATCGGCTTCGTCTTCCAGGCGTACAACCTGATTCCGCACCAGTCCGTCCTGGCGAACGTCGAGCTGGCCCTGACCCTGTCGGGCGTCTCGCGCTCCGAGCGCCGCAAGCGGGCCCTCGACGCCCTGGAACGCGTCGGCCTGAAAGACCATGTCAACAAGAAGCCCTCGCAGATGTCGGGCGGCCAGATGCAGCGCGTAGCCATCGCGCGCGCCCTCATCAACGATCCCGAGATCCTGTTGGCCGACGAGCCCACCGGCGCCCTCGACTCCAAGACGAGCGTGCAGGTCATGGACCTGCTGCGCGACGTGGCCCGCGACCGCCTCGTCATCATGGTCACGCACAACCCCGAGCTGGCCCACGAGTACGCGACCCGCATCGTCGAGCTGGCCGACGGCTGCATCGTCGCTGACTCCGATCCTTTCGTGCCCACCGCGCAAGACCGGCGCGAAGCCAAGCCCGCGCGCCGCACCTCGATGGGCTTTTTGACGGCCCTGTCGCTGTCGGCCAACAACCTGATGACGAAGAAGGGACGCACCCTCATGACCTCCTTCGCGGGGTCCATCGGCATCATCGGCATCGCCGCGATCCTCGCGCTGGCCAACGGCACCAACGCCTACATCGCAAAAACCGAAGAGGAGACGCTGGGCGCGTACCCGCTGACGATCCAGAAAACCGGCATCGACATGACAGCCGCGCTGTCCGTGTCGGCCTCGGACTCCAAAGACTCCCAGCCTGCGCCCGACGGCAAGGTCGGCGTCTCCAAGCTGCGCACCTTCGCAGACACGATCCGCGACGCGAAGACCAACGACCTGGCCTCCCTCAAGACCTACCTGGACAACAACGGCGGCGACATCAACACGATGGTCAACGCGATCGAGTACGACTACGACATCGTCCCGCAGATCTACCAGTCCGACACGTCCAAGGCGACCGTGCAGGTCAGCCCCGACCAGTCGATGAAGCAGATGGAGACAGGCTTCGGATCGGGGGCATTCTCCTCGATGATGGTCACCAACCCCTTCTACCAGATGCCCGCCACGACCTCGCTGTACACCTCCGCGTACGACGTGGTCGCCGGCTCCTGGCCGAGTGGCGCGAACCAGGTTGTCCTGGTCTTGGACGAGGATGGCAACATCCCCAACCTCTTCGAATACACCCTGGGTCTCAAAGACCACAAGGAATTCGACGACCTCATGCGCCAGTACTACCAGGGCGCCCTGGGGGATAAGAAGCAGTCCGGGGCGCAGTCGGGCGCGCAGTCCGGGGCCAGTACCGCGACCTACGACTACTCCGCGATCCTGGGCACGACCTTCCGGCGCGTCAACGCCTTCGACAAGTACACGTGGGACGACACCTACAAGGTCTGGACGGACCGCTCCTCCGACGCGGACTACATGAAGAAGCTCGTGGACGGCGGGCAGCAGCTGACGATCTCCGGCATCGTCAAGCCCAACTCCGACAAGGGCGGTGCCCTGCGCCAGGGCATCGCCTACACGCCCGCCCTGACCTACCAGATCATCGAGGAGGCGGCGGCCAGCCCGATCGTTAAGGCCCAACGCGCCAAGCCCGACGTCGATGTGTTCACCGGCAAGACCTTCAAGGAGCTGGCTGACAACCAGAAGAGCCAGTCCGGCGGCTTCGACATGTCCTCCCTGTTCACGGTGGACGAGTCCAAGCTCTCCGCTGCCTTCCAGATCGACCCCAGCAAGATGCAGATGGACCTGTCGGGCCTGGACTTTTCCGGCATGGACCTGTCCGGCCTCGATTTTTCCAACCTCGACATGTCGGGCATGGATCTGTCGAACATCGACCTGTCGGCCCTCGCCGCCCAGTCCGGCGCCCAGTCCGGCATGACCTTCGACCTGTCCGGCCTCGACTTCGGGGAGCTGAGCAAGGACCTGCCGCAGCTGGCCAACGTCGACTTCCAGACGATCATCCGCTCCGCCCTGGCCGACGGCGCCGTCAAGGACGGTGCAGCCGACTACCTGAGCGCACAAGCCTCCCAGATCGCCCAGGGCTTCCAGGACTACGCCCGCGAGCAGATCGAGGCGGGCGGCACGACGGACTTCGCGACCCTGGCCTCGGCGTACTTCTCTCAGCCCGAGGTGCTCGAGCAGCTGCGAGCGGCCGTCTCCTCGGACAAGGTCGTTGACTCCGACAAGCTCGCCGCGAACCTGACGAAGGCGCTCGGCAATGACCCGGCCCTGGCCCAGATCGGCACCGACGTCTCCACTCAGGTCATGAACGCGATCTCCGCGCAGATCGCCGCCCAGCTGGGTCGCACTCTTACCCAGGGCGTGAGTGCCGTCATCGGTCAGGTCATGCAGGAAGCCATGACGAACGCGATGACCTCGATGATGACGCAGCTGTCGGCCGCGATCGGCGACCAGATCGGCGCGACCATGGAGCAGTTCGCCACCAACATGTCCAGCGCTTTCTCCATGGACCCGCAGGCATTCGCCGACGCTTTCCACTCCAACCTGGACGAGAAGTCCCTCGCGGCCCTCATGGCGACCATGTTCTCCACGAACGTGCCGACGTTGGAGACGAACCTGAGGAACCTGGGGTGGGCGGACATCGCGTCCCCGTCGAACATTTCGATCTACCCCAAGTCCTTCGCGGACAAGGACAAGGTGAAGGCCGCCCTGGACGCCTACAACGCCGACAATAAGGCGGCGGGTGCGACCGACAAGGTCATCACCTACTCCGACGTCATGGGCACGCTCATGAGCTCGGTGACCAAGATCGTCGACATCATCTCCTGGCTGCTCATCGCCTTCGTGTCGATCTCGTTGGTGGTTTCCTCGATCATGATTTCGATCATCACCTACATTTCGGTGCTCGAGCGCCGCAAGGAGATCGGTATCTTGCGCTCAATCGGTGCCTCGAAGGGCGACGTGTCCCGCGTGTTCAACGCCGAGACCGTCATCGAAGGCCTGCTGGCCGGCCTCATGGGCGTGGGCGTGACCTACGGTTTGTGTGCGGTCGCCAACGGTATTGCTCACTCCTCCTTCAACGTGGACAACATCGCTCAGCTCTCCCCGCTCACGGCCCTGACCCTCATCGCGGTGTCCGTCGGCCTGACCGTCATCGCGGGCATCATCCCGGCCTCGCGCGCCTCGCGCCAGGACCCGGTCGAAGCCCTGCGCTCCGAGTGACCCGCGCGGCCTCGTCCGTGATGGGGCGAGGCCGTGGCTCGCTTCCGGGGCGGGCGCGGCTGCGCTAACCTGGACGTAACGCTCCTTTCAGTAGCCGCGAGGAAAGAGGAATCATGCCCACTCCCGAGAAGCTTGCCACCGACGCCACCGTCGCCATCATGCTGGCCGACGGCTTCGAAGAGGTCGAGGCTCTTGCCGTCGCCGACGTCCTGTACCGCGCCGGCGTGCGCTCCGACCTGATCTCCGTGACCGACGCCCGTCACGTGATCAGCTCGCACGGCATTCGCGTCGTCGCTGACCTCATGCTCGAGGACGTGGACCTGTCCACCTACACCGTCCTCTTCCTGCCCGGCGGCATGCCCGGCACCCTGAACCTGAAGGCCACGCCCGCGATCCAGACCGAGGTGCTGCGCCGCTCCGACGAGTCCCAGCCCATCGCAGCGATCTGCGCGGCCCCCTCGATCCTGTCCGAGCTGGGCATCCTCGACGGCCGCCACGCGACCGCGAACCCCGCGTTCGTCAAGGCCATCGCCGAGGGCGGCGCGATCGTTCACGAGAACCCCGTGGTCGCCGACGAGTTCATCACGACCAGCCGAGGCGCCGGAACCGCCCTCGAACTCGGCATCGAACTCGTGCGCCAGCTCCTGGGTGACGAGGCCGCCGAAGAGGTCTCCCGCGGCGTCGTGCTCGCCCGCTGACGTCCCCTTCGCAACCCCGAAAGGATCCTGCCTCCGCATGAGTCCGCGTAAGCCTCGTCCCTGGCCCGACGCGCCCGCGCCCCTGGCGGCACCCGTGGTGGACAACCACACGCACCTGCCCACCCACGTCGGCGAGATCCCCCGGCGCGAGGGCGTGGCGCTCAGCCTTGCGGACCAGCTGGAGCGTGCCCGCGAGGTGGGGGTCACCCGCATGATTTCGAGCGCCTGCGAGCTGCCCGACTTCGACCCGATGATCGAGCTGGCGCGTGCCCACGAGGGCGTGCGCGTCGCGATCGCGATCCACCCCAACGACGCGGCCCTGCACGCGGGCTGCGCCGAGCCCTCGCCCGACGGGCTGGTCCCCACTGTGCGCGACTACCACGTGCCCCTCGTCGAGGCGCTGGTCGAGGTCGAGAAGCGTCTGAACGACCCGATGGTCGTCGCGGTAGGGGAGAGCGGCCTGGACTACTTCCGCACGGCCGAACCCGGCCGCGAGGCGCAGAAGGAATCCTTCCGCGCACACATCGAGATGGCGCAGCGCGCCGACCTGCCCCTCCAGATCCACGACCGCGATGCCCACGAGGACACCCTGGCGATTCTCGACGAGCGCGCGAGCGCGGACCAGCGCATCGTCTTCCACTGCTACTCGGGAGACGCGGCCATGGCGCAGCGCCTCGCCGAGCGCGGATGGTACGCCTCCTTCGCCGGCCCCATTACCTACCCCGCGAACTCAGACCTGCGCGCCGCGCTCGCGGTTCTGCCGCGCGAGCTCGTCCTGGTCGAGACCGATGCTCCCTACCTGACGCCCGTGCCGTGGCGCGGATGCCCCAACGCCTCCTACGTCATGGCGCACACGGTGCGTTTCATCGCGGATCAGTGGGGCGTCAGTGAGGCGGCGGCGTGCGACCAGCTGCGGGCGAACACCGAGGCGGTCTACGGCACCTGGTGAGGGTATCTCTCCGGTGATGAGCGCGGGTTATCGGCCCTGCGCGGCCGTTTTGCGCGTGTTCTCTGACTGGTGAATTGCGTCAAAGTGGTCGCGCAACGGTAACAAATTGGTTACGGTGGGTGTGTCAGTTCGAATCGGCCTGCCCGTCTGATGTGCCCGCAGTGAGCGAAGGATGCGTCGGCGCGGCCCCGAAACGAAACCTACAAAGTCTGGAGACACGTGAGCTTTCAGCCCTCTCGTACAACAGTCATTTCCGTCGCAGCCGCGACGGCCCTTCTGGTTGCCGGCACCGCGGCCACTGCGATCGGCACCTCCTATCGCCACGTCACCGTCGAAGTTGACGGCGTGACCCGCGATGTATCCGGCTTCTTCACGACCGCGGGCGATGCTCTGCACAGCGCGGGCGTGACCGTCGGCGACCACGATCTCGTCGCCCCCGCCTCCAACCAGACCGTCGCGAGCGGTGACACCGTCGTCGTGCGCACCGCGACCGAGTACGACGTGACGGTCGACGGCAACCAGACCACTGCGTGGTCCACGGCCTCGTCGATTTCCGGCGTGCTCTCGGCCCTGCCGGCCTCCGCCGCGTCCATGGCTGCCGACCGCTCCTACACCCGCGCCGAAATGCCCGTCGCCGAGGCCGGCCAGACCGTCCATGTCGTCGCCGACGGCACCACGACGGACGTCGTCGTCTCCTCCGACGAGGGCACGACCGCGATCCTCGAGAAGGCTGGCGTCACCGCCGGTCCGATCGACCGCGTCACCATGGAACACAACGGCGGCGAGGCCACCCTGCGCGTCGCACGCGTCACGCGCGGCACCGTGTCCACCACGACCGAGATCCCGTACGAGACCGAAGAACGTGAGGACGCCGAGGCCGAAGAGGGCACCGAGAAGACCGTGCAGGAAGGCGCTGCCGGCTCCGAGGTGACCGAGACCTACCAGGAGACCATCGACGGCAACGCCACCGTCTCCGCCGTCCTGTCCACGACCCGCACCGAGCCCACCAAGCGCATCGTTGCCAAGGGCACGAAGCCGAAGAAGGCTGAGGATACGTCGTCCAGCTCGTCCTCCTCGTCTGGTTCGTCGGGTTCCTCCTCGTCTGGTTCGTCTGCCTCTGCTCCTGCAGTGGTCTCCGGCGACGATGCTGCGATCTGGGCGGCGATCGCCCAGTGCGAGTCCGGCGGCAACCCGTCGATCAACACGGGCAACGGCTACTACGGCATGTACCAGTTCTCTCTGCCCACGTGGCGTTCCGTCGGCGGCTCCGGCCTGCCCTCCGACGCCTCCGCGGAGGAACAGACCATGCGTGCGCGCATGCTCCAGCAGCGCTCCGGTTGGGGCCAGTGGGGCTGCGCCTACAAGCTGGGCCTCGTCTGACGTGACATTGCACGCGGGCGCGGCCAGACCCTGGCGCGCCCGCGTGCGCGCACGTTAAGCTGACCGGCAGTACCAATAGCGAGTAACTGGAGAATCGTGAACCACCACCTGAGCACCTCCCTGAGTGCGTCCGCCGCGAGCGCCCTGCACGTCCTGGGCGCCCACGTGCGTTCCTTCGCGCCTTCCCCGCGCATTGTCCTCGGCGTCGCAGCCCTCGCCTCGGCGGGTGTCTTCGGCGTCGCCGGCGTCGGTGTCGCCTCCTCGCATACATCCGTCATGCTTGAGGTCAACGGCGTATCGCGCCCCGTGACCTCCTGGGGTAACACCGTCGGCGACGCGCTGCATGCGGCCGGCGTGAGCGTGGGCAGCAACGACCTCGTTCAGCCCGGCACTGGCGAGGCCGTGCGCGACGGCGACACGATTGTCGTGCGCACCTCCAAGCCGTACACGGTGACCGTCGACGGCCAGACCCGTACCCTGTGGACCACGGCGTCGTCGGCCGATGCGATCCTCGCGGACGCCGCTCCGCTGGGCTCGGCCGTCAGCCTCGCCGCAGACCGTTCCTCGTCGCGTGACGAGCTCACCCCGCTCGTGTCCCGAGCTCGCAACGTCGTCGTCACGGTGGATGGCACGACGCGCGAGGTCGCCGCACGTCCCGGGCAGGACGCCCGCGCGATCCTCGAGGCCTCCGGCGTCTCCGTGCACCCCCTCGACCGCGTGAACGTCACGACGGGCGAGGCCGGCGAGCTGTCGATCAACGTCAGCCGCGTGACCCGCGGTGAGGCCACCGAGACCGTCGAGATCCCCTTCAGTGAGACGACGACGACCAGCTCTGACCTCTTCGTCGGCGAGTCCCAGGTCACGACGGCCGGCGTCAACGGCGCGACCACGTGGACCGTGTGGCAGGAGAAGAAGGGTGACGAGGTCCTGACCTCCGTGCCGATCACCGAGCACTCCACGTCCCAGCCCGTCACCCAGGTGCGCAGCGAAGGAACGAAGGAGGCCACGCCGGCCGCCCTCGTCGCCGCCGGTATTGACCCGAAGGCCACCCTCGAGGAAAAGGTTGAGGCGGACGGCACGACCTCCGTGCGCTACCGTGCGAAGCTCGGCACGATCTCCACGAAGGAAGAGATCGCCGCTATCGCAGCCGACACGAAGAACGCGGACGCTGCTACGGCTGCCGCCGCTGCTGCCGCCGCTGCTGCCGCCGGTGCCGTCCCCACCACCTACTCCGGTGAGGACCCGCGTTCGCTAGCTAAGCCCCTCGTCGCAGCGCAGGGCTGGGGCGACAGCGAGTATCAGTGCCTGGTCCTCCTGTGGAACCGCGAGTCGCAGTGGAACCCCTACGCCGAGAACGCCTCCTCGGGCGCCTACGGCATCCCGCAGGCGCTGCCGGGCTCCAAGATGGCCTCGGCCGGTGCCGACTGGCGCACGAACCCGATCACCCAGATCAACTGGGGTATCGGCTACATCAAGGGCCGCTACGGCACGCCCTGCTCCGCCTGGGCGCACTCAAACGCCGTGGGCTGGTACTAAGCCTGAGAGCTGCTGAGGGCCGGGTCTGACAATGAAGGTTGTCGGGCCCGGCCTTTGTTCGTGTCTATGGGTAGCTGCCCGCCACGTGCTCCCGCCACAATTTCGCACGTAATTCCCTGCCGTGTTTTTCAGGATTTGAAATCGTATCGTTGAAAACATGCGGTTTTGAGCCGTGGTTAAAAACTGAACAGATTAAATTACGTGCGAGATTCTTGGGGAAGGCGACAGTCTGGCTCGCCGTTGGTATGCGGATAGGTTGTGAAGATGTGGATAGGTAACGAACATCTGGATAGGTTATGAGCATCCGGATAGCTTATTAACCTATCCGGATGTGGTTAACCTATCCGGAAGCGTGCAACCTATCCGGATGCGCGTAACCTATCCGCGTGGTGTCGGGGTTGTGGCATCTTGACACGTACCATACAATTCCCATGAAGGTTACCTAATATTCATCGTGATTGTGTCAGTGAGGTCATCATGGGTTATTCCACCGTTGTTAAGTTGGTTGCGTCTGTGGTGATCGCAGGTGCAGGATTCGTCGGTGGCATGAAGGCTGCCCCGGTATTCGGCATCGGGTCCGGGGATCAGGGCGCGGAACCAGTCGTTACCGTTGACACGACCCTTGTGAAAAACTCTTTCGCCGACATTGGTGAACTTGCGACCGAGTCCTACAACTTCACCCAGGTGGGGAAATACTCTGAGGAGGGAACCAAGGTGTTCGGCATGGAAGTGCCGGGCACGAGTGCCCATTACCTCATCACCTATTCGGGTGAGGTGAAGGCCGGAGTGGCCGATGTGAGCCAGATTCAGGTCGATGTGGACGAGGTGGGGCACGTCGTGACGGTGACCGTGCCTGCCGTCGAAGTTCTCTCCACCTCCATCGACCCCGCCTCCGTCGAAACCTACGACCAGTCTTTCTCCATCGTTAACCAGATTAAGGTCGGAGACGTCACCACATTCCTGGCGGATCGGGAAGCCGCCGCAGCGGAGGAGGCTGTCTCCAAGGGGCTGCTTGACAAGGCGCAGGGGCGTTTGGAAGACGTCGTGAAGAGCCAGGTCAACGCTGTTCTGGGTGAGCAGGCTAGCAAGTACGAGGTGCGCGTCGTCCTGCCGCCTCCGCCCGCCCCGTGACGCTCCGAGCCTCACAGCGCCGCTTGCCCCGGCCTCGTCGGCCCCGTGCACTAGACTTGCCAGCGTGAGCCGATCCTCCCAACGAAACCAGCGCGACACGCGCAGCCGCCTCGACCCGACCCTGCCCGAGGGTGCCGTCCCCTCCGAGACGGGCCTGCTCGGCCCCCTCGAAGTCAAGGCCATCTCCGAGGCGCTCGGTATCCGCCCCACGAAGGTGCTCGGCCAGAACTTCGTGCACGACGCGGGCACGGTGCGCAAGATCGTCGCAGCCGGTGGCGTCGAAGAGGGCGACGAGGTCGTCGAGGTCGGCCCCGGCCTCGGCTCCCTGACCCTGGCGCTCCTGGAAGTCGGCGCGCGCGTGCGTGCCGTCGAGATCGACCCGCCCCTGGCCGCCGCCCTGCCCGAGACTGTGCGCGCTCGCATGAACGAGGCCGTCGACCGCTTCCACGTCGTCACCATGGACGCCACCGAAATCAGCGGCGTCGACGACTTCGGCGTGGACTGGCCCGCCCCCACGAAGCTCGTCGCGAACCTGCCGTACAACGTGGCCGTGCCGGTTCTGCTCAACATGCTCGAGGCGTTCCCGTCCATCCGGGGCGTCGTCGTCATGGTCCAGGCCGAGGTCGCGGACCGCCTGGCTGCCGGCCCCGGATCGCGCACCTACGGCGTGCCCTCCGTGAAGGCGTCCTGGTACGGCTCGGTCGAGCGCGCCGGCACGATCGGCCGCTCCGTGTTCTGGCCCGTGCCCGGCGTCGACAGCGCGCTCGTGCGTCTCACGCGCCTTGAGACCCCGCGCGGCGACGATGAGCTGCGCCGCGCCACCTTCGAGGTCACCGACGTGGCTTTCGGCCAGCGTCGCAAGACCCTGCGTGCGGCCCTCAAGAACTGGGCGGGCGGCCCCGACGCCTCCGAGGCCCTCCTGTCCGCCGCCGGCATCGACCCGATGCGCCGCGGCGAGACCCTCTCGATCGACGAGTTCGTCGAGCTGGGATGCGCCGTCATCGAGGCCCGCGCAAACGGCACTCTCGCGGCGTCGACCGCGGCCCGCTGATGGTCGCTCTCGGAACATAGTCGGCAGGAAGAAGGAACGCCATGCGTGAAGTGCGCGCCAGTGCGCCCGGAAAAGTCAACCTGACCCTGCGCGTCGGCGCGCCCACGCCCGACGGCTACCACCCACTCGTCACGGTCTTCGAGGCCCTGAACCTGCGCGAAACCGTCACCGTGCGCACCTCCAAGACGCCCGGCGTGCGCGTCGAGACGATCGCGTACCTGCCCGACGGCAGCGTTGACGAGGCCACGACCCGCGCCATGGCGGACGTGGACCCGGCAACCCACTTGGCCGTGCGCGCCGCGCGTGTCCTCCAACGCCTCGCCGCCGCGGGCCCCTGGGCGGCCACTGCCGCGGGCCTGAGCATCCGCGTCGACAAGCGCGTCCCCGTCGCCGGCGGCATGGCCGGCGGGTCCGCCGACGCGGCTGCCACGCTGGTGGCCTGCAATGAACTGTGGGAGCTGGGCCTGGGCGACGAGCAGCTGCAGGCGATCGGCCGCTCGCTGGGCGCCGACGTCCCCGCGTGCCTGGCGGGCGGCATCGCCCTGGGCACCGGGCGCGGTGACCACATGAGCGTCCTGCGTGAGGGGGACGAGGAGGGCCAGCACCACTGGGTCATGCTCCTGTCTCGGGAGGGCCTGTCCACCCCCGAGGTGTTCCGCGAGTTCGACCGTCTCGACGCGGCGGGTGCGCCCGCCCTGACCGAACCCGCGCCCGAGGAGGTCGCCGCCCTGTGCGGGGGACCCGAAGAACTGCGCCACTGCCTCGTCAATGACCTGCAGGCGCCCGCCCTGCGCCTGCGCGCCGAGCTTGCCGACACGATCGCGTCCGCCGAGGATGTGGGGGCCCTGGCCGTCACGCTGTCCGGATCCGGCCCGACCGTCGCGGCCCTCGCGCGCGACGCCGAGCACGCCCGTGCGCTCGCGGCCACCCTCAGCGACGCGCCCACGGTCGCGCGCGCAATCCCCACCCACGGGCCCGCGTGCGGCGCCCGCATCGAATCGACGGAGGCCATCTGATGGCGCACCTGCTCGGAACCCAAAACGTCGGCGCCCTCGCGGGGTCGCGCAAGCTCCTCGAAGGGGTCACGGTCGGCCTCGACGATGGCAGCCGCGTCGGCATCCTCGGCCCCAACGGCGCCGGAAAGTCCACGCTCCTGCGCATCGTCGCCGGCACGCAGGAGCCCGACGGGGGAGTGGTGACCCGCCGCGACGGCGTGCGCGTCGCCGTCCTCACCCAGGCGGACACCCTCAACCCCGAGGACACCGTGATCCAGGCCGTTCACCCCGGCATGGAGGAGTACGAGTGGGCCTCCGACCCGGCCGTGCGCGACATTCACGCGGGGCTCCTCGCCGACATCAATCCTTCCGCCCTCGTCGGCACGCTGTCGGGTGGACAGCGCCGCCGCGTCGCGCTCGCCCGCGTCCTCGCGGCCACCGCCGACATCGTGTGCCTGGACGAGCCCACCAACCACCTCGACGTCGAGGGCGTGGCCTGGTTGGCCGCGCACCTGAACGCCCGCTTCGCCCGCCCCGGCGCGTCCGGCGCGCTCCTGGCCGTCACCCACGACCGCTGGTTCCTCGACGCCGTGTGCGAGCACATCTGGGAGGTCGTCCCCGGCGTCGACCCGGGTGGCGACCGCCCGCAGATCGCCGGCCACGTCGAAATCTACGACGGCTCCTACGCCGCCTACACCCTCGCCCGCGCCGAGCGCATGCGCCAGGCGGACGTGGCCGCCGCCAAGCGCGCCAACCTGCTCACCAAGGAGCTCGCGTGGCTGCGCCGCGGGGCGCCGGCCCGCACCTCGAAGCCAAAGTTCCACATCGCCGCCGCCGAGGCCCTCATCGCCGACGTGCCGCCCCCGCGCGACACCGTCGAGCTGGTGAAGATGGCAACCACGCGCCTGGGCAAGGACGTCATCGACCTCGAGGACGTCTCCGTGTCCTTCACGCGCCCCGACGGCTCGCGCCTGGACATCCTCGAGGGCGTCACCTGGCGCCTGGCCCCCGCCGAGCGTGTCGGCATCGTCGGCGTCAACGGCGCCGGCAAGACGACGATCCTGAACCTCCTGCGCGGCGACCTCGAGCCCACCTCGGGGCGCGTCAAGCGCGGCAAGACCGTCCAGGTCGCCACCCTCTCCCAGGACACGCACGAGCTCGACGCCCTGGCCGACATGCGCGTCGTCGAGGCCGTCGCCGACGTCGCCCAGACCGTCGTCGTGGACGGCAAGGAGGTCAGCGCCTCCCAGATGACGGAGCGCATGGGATTCACGCGCGCCCGCGCCTACACGCGCATCAGCGAGATCTCGGGCGGCGAGCGCCGCCGCCTCCTGCTCATGCGCCTGCTCATGAGCCAGCCGAACGTGCTGCTCCTCGACGAGCCCACGAACGACCTCGACACCGACACCCTGGCGTCCATGGAGGACCTGCTCGACACCTTCCCGGGCACCCTCGTCGTCGTCTCCCACGACCGCTACCTCCTCGAGCGCGTCACCGACCACCAGGTCGCCCTCCTCGGCGACGGCCAGATCCGCGCGTTGCCCGGTGGCGTCGAGCAGTACTTGCAGATGCGCGCCTCCGGCAACCTCGGGGCGTTTGGTTCGTCCTCTCGCGCCGACGAGGCCGGCTCCGCCTCCCGCCCCGCCGCGCAGTCCCAGGACGCCTCCTCGGGCGAGGAGAGTGCGGGGCAGGGGAGCGCTCGCGGCGGCGTGAGTGACGCTGCGGCGCGGCGCGCGGCCAAGAAGGAAGTGGCCCGCATCGAACGCAAGCTGGAGCGCCTGCGCGCCGAGGCCTCGTCCCTGGAGGCGAAGCTGGAGAAGCTGTCGATCCAGGTGGCCACGGACCCATCGGCGGTCTCCGAGCTGACGAAGGTCTCGGCGCAGCACCAGGACGTCCTGGCCGAGATTGACGAACTGGAGGAGGCCTGGCTCGAGGCCGCTGATTTGCTCGAGTGAGCGGATCTGTGAGTGGTGGCTGACGGCGGCAAGCGCCTCTAGCGCAGCAATGGCCGAGTCCTCGTCGCCTCATTAGCAATCCCTGCCAGCGCATCGGAATCTCACATTTATAATTACAGTGCAAATATTGACTGTCGGTCTAATCCGCAGTATTCCGCGGTTCTTCACCGCGAAAATTTCTCGGCAACTCTTTGACAGCGGTCAGATTCCGCTACTATGTGCTCGTGTTCCTTCCGACAAGTGGAACCCAGGAGCGAAGCGGCGCCGTGAGCGCGCTTCAGGGCATGAAAAGAGGCTTGAGAGTTACATGAAACGCGGACCATTTATCGCCGGAGCAGGCCTGCTCGGCGTCATCGCGCTGGTGCCCGCACTGGTCCCCAGTGCGGTCGCGGCCGACGAGCAGTACGGCGCGACCGTTCCCTACACGCGATATGAGGCCGAGGAGGCGAGCCGTTCCGACGGGACGACACTCGAGCGCTCCGACGACATCGAGTCGACGGCCATCGAGGCCTCGGGCCAGTCCTACGTGGCCCTGAATGACAAGAACTCCTCCGTGGACTTCACGGCAAGCACCGCGGCCAACGCCCTCGACCTGCGCTTCACCCTGCCGGATCACACCTCCGGTCGTGTCGACGTACGCGTCAACAATGAGACGGTTGCGACCCTCGACCTCTCCTCCGAGACCGCCTGGCAGTACGTCGGCGGCGACCACGTGTACGACGAGCCGGGAGACGGTAGGAAGGCACGCTTCCGTTTCGACGAGGTGCACACGCTGCTTGGCCGCCAGGTCGAGAAGGATGATCACATTCAGATCGTCAAGGTCGGCGACGATCAGAATGCCTACGGCATCGACTTCATCGAGCTCGAGCAGGCTGCGCCCGCCATCGAGCGTCCCGAAGGCGCCGTGAGCGTGGCCGACTATCAGGGAGCCAGGCCCGACGACGGCGTCGATGACTCCGACGCGCTCATCTGGGCGATGAACCAGGCGGCGGTCACCTCCAAGACCGTCTACATTCCCGCAGGCACGTGGGAGTTCGGTCGCAAGATCGGCCTGGACCACTCCGGCCTGACCATCCAGGGCGCGGGCATGTGGCATACCAACGTGCGCTTCACCTCCGATCAGGCAGGCGGCGGCGGCTTCGTCTTCAACCGCGGCGTGGGCGGCGTGACCATGACCGACTTCTACATGTCCTCGAACCTGAAGTCTCGCTTCGACGAGAAGGCGCAGTACAAGGGCTTCGCCGGTTCTGCCGGTGCGAACACTCGCGTCGCCAACGTGTGGGTGGAGCACTTCGAGTGCGGCTTCTGGATGGGTGACTACGTGGATGCCAGCCAGATGACCTACACCGACGGCATGGTCATTGAAAACGCGCGTATCCGCAATAACTTCGCGGACGGCGTCAACTTCGCGCAGGGCACGGCGAACTCCACGGTCCGCAACTCCTCGGTGCGCGGCAACGGTGACGATGGTCTGGCCTCGTGGTCGAGCATCGACAAGTCCACCAACAGCCAGGCACGCATCGCCGAGCGCAACTCCTTCGTGGGCAACACTGTCGAACTGGGCTGGCGTGCCTCCGCCATCGGCCTCTTCGGCGGCAAGTCCCACGTCATCAAGGACAACCTCATTGTCAACAACTTCTCCGGTGCGGGTATCCGCCTGAACACCGTGTTCGACGGTCACAACTTCGATCTCAACACGGATGGCGGCATCTCGATCTCGCACAACAAGCTCGTGCGCTCCGGCACCACGAACGACTTCTACGGAAACACGCGCGGCGCCATCGACTTCCAGGAAATGAAGGGCGACATTCGTAACGTCACCGTCTCGGACAACCTCATCGTGCGCCCCTACGCCGAGGAGATTCGCGCGGACTTTGGCCTCGGCCAGGATGCCCTGTCCGCTCGCGGCATCACGCTGCGCGATAACAAGCGCGACGACGAGGCCGTGGCCACCGAGCAGGCTCAGATCGTTAACCACGTGCTGGTGGGGGATCAGGTCGTGCGCGACGTCCCCGAGACGGAGAACTACAGCCTCTACTGGTACCAGCGTGACGAGCGCGGCGCTCACGGCACGATCGACCGCTACTGGGTCTCCAAGGCGGACGGCGTGGCCATCACGCCCGACATGGAGTACTCCGTCGAGGGTGGCAAGCGCGTCTACAACGTGACGCTCGCTGACCTTCCCCAGTACCTGCCGACGTCGACTGACTTCTCCGGCTCCTATAACTACGTCGCCGATCTGGAGCGCTCGCGCCCCGCCGATGACGGCACGACGATCGTGGTCCGTTTCTGGTTGGCGAAGTGATCGCTTCCTGACCGTTGGCTCTGAGCCACAATCGCCCGCGCTGCCCCTTGGTGGCGCGGGCGATTGCGTGCGTGAGAGCCGATCAGGCTAGGTTTGCCACACCCGCGCAGCGCAGGCTCACCTATCCGAATTACGCAAAAGAAATGCCGCATTTATTTGCGTAATTAGTGATAGTGTGGATGCGAAAATAGCCCCCGAAAGGCGCGCGAACACCCTTGGAATTTCAACGAAAAGTCGGCACGTTTGGGATGTGTTGCGAAAAGGCGTATCACTGGAGTCAACAGCGCGGCCGACCCGGTCGCGACCGGCTACATTTCGGCCCCACGGGGCCACGTTGAAAAGGACACTCCAATGGCAGATATGCCCCGCATCCTCGACTGCTCCGTCACCGACTGCTCCTACAACAAGGAGAAGAACTGCGGAGCCACCGCTATCACCGTCGGCTACTCGACCTCCTGCACGACCTTCATCCCGCTGACCGTCAAGGGCGGCCTCGCCAAGGCCGACACCTTCGTCGGCGCCTGCCAGAAGGCCGACTGCACCCACAACGAGGCCCTCGAGTGCACCGCCGCCTCCATCTCGGTCGGCGCGGGCACCGCTGACTGCCTCTCCTACGAGGCGCGCTGAGTTTCACTCACGCGAGGCCGTGGCTGGGATTACCCGCCACGGCCTCGTCGTATGTTGTGAACGAAAAACTCAGCGTCCGTCGCCTGAGCGCACCCGCAGCGTGGGGTGGGGGCGCAGGCCGCGCTGGCCGTTCCAGATGAGGTTGACGACGTGGGCGGCGACCTCGTCCTTCTTCATGCGGCGGTCGTCCAGCCACCACTGGCCGACCTGCGCGATGAGGCCGACGAGCATCTGTGCGTACAGGGGGGACCAGGTGGTGTCGAAGTCCGAGCGCTTGAACTGCTCGGCGATGATGTGTTCGACGCTGGTCGCTACGTCGCCCATGACCGAGGAGAAGGAACCAGCCGTGCGGTCCGAGGGGGCGTCGCGCACGAGCACGCGGAAGCCGTCCGTGTTGCGCTCGATGTAGTCGAGGAGGCCCAGGGTTGCGTTCTCCAGGATGAGGCGCGGGCGCTCGGAGGATTCCAGCGACGACTGGAGCGAGGAGATGAGCGCCTGCACCTCGCGGTCGACGACGACCGCGTACAGGCCTTCCTTGCCTCCGAAGTGCTCGTAGACGACCGGCTTGGAGACCTTTGCCCGGGCGGCGATCTCCTCGACGCTGGTCGCGCCGAAGCCCTTTTCGGCGAATAGGGAACGCCCCACGGCCACCAGCTGCTCGCGGCGTGCGAAGCCGCTCATTCGTGTCCTCTTCTCAGCCATGCCCCCAGTATCACACGAGGCCTGGGCTGATCAGCGTCAAGATCGCCCAGCGGGCGCGTGGCCGCGTTTGAAAGCGCGCGCGGGGTGCAGGTATCATCACAGTGGACGCATTCCGCCTTGGTGTAACGGCAGCACAGAGGTTTTTGGTGCCTTTAGTCTAGGTTCGAATCCTAGGGGCGGAGCGACCGGTCCCGATGGGACCGCAGACCCCCCGAGGAGGAACATGTCTCGCCCCGCCGCCGTCATCGTCCTGGCCGCAGGTCAGGGAACGCGCATGAAATCTGCCCTCCCCAAGGTCGTCCACCCCCTGTCTGGCCTGTCCATGATCGGACACGCCCTGCGTGCCGCCCACGGCCTCGACCCCGAGCACCTGGTCGCCGTCGTCCGTCATCAGCGCGATGTCGTCGCCGCCGAAATCGAGCGCGTCCTGCCCAGCGCCATCATCGCCGACCAGGACGAGATCCCCGGCACCGGCCGCGCCGTCCAGTGCGGCCTCGAGACCCTGGACCAGGCCGTTGAGCCCGTCTCCGGCACCATCGTCGTCACATACGGCGACGTTCCCCTCCTGTCCACGGACACCCTGGCCGAGCTGGTTGCCACCCACGAGGGCGCGGGCCACGCGGTCACCGTCCTGACCTCGCGCGTCGAGGATCCCACCGGCTACGGTCGCATCATCCGCGACGCCTCCGGCACGGTCACCGCGATCGTCGAGCAGCGCGACGCCATGCCCGAGCAGGCCGCCATCAACGAGATCAACGCGGGCATCTACGCCTTCGACGCGGACTTCCTGCGCACCTCCCTGGCTTCCCTGGGCACCGACAATGATCAGGGCGAGGTCTACCTGACCGACGTCCTCGCGGCTGCTGCCCCAGCCGGGCGCACGGCTGGCGCCCTCGAGCTCACCGACCACTGGCAGAGCGCGGGCGCGAACGACCGCGTCCAGCTGGCCGAACTTGGCGCCGAGATGAACCGCCGTATCTGCGAGGCCCACATGCGCGCCGGCGTGACGATCGTCGACCCGGCCTCCACCTGGATCGACGTCGACGTGAGCGTCGGCGCCGATACCACCATCTACCCCGGCACCTGTCTGCGGGGGACAACCACCGTTGGGACCGGCTGTGAAATCGGTCCTAGCGCCACGCTGATTGATGCGGAAATTGGGGATCGCGCTGTGGTTCCCACCGCGTGGGTCGGTCAGGGCTGCGTCGCAGCCGATACGATGGTCACGCCATATAGCACCATCGGCACATTGATCGCGGCGCCTCGCGCCTGATCCAACACAAGGAGAGACAACCGCATGAGCGGACTGGTGACCACCGGAGAGAAGAACCTCGTCCTCGTTTCTGGACGAGCTCACATGGACCTGGCTCACGCCGTGGGCGAGGAAATCGGATGTGGGGTCTCGCCGGTGACGGCCTACGACTTCGCCTCCGGCGAGATTTACGTGCGCTTCAACGAGTCCGTTCGCGGCGCCGACGTGTTCGTCCTGCAGTCCATCGAGGGCGACATCAACAAGTGGATCATGGAGCAGCTCATCATGATTGATGCTGCCAAGCGCGCCTCCGCCAAGCGCATCACCGTGGTCGCTCCCTTCTACCCCTACTCGCGTCAGGACAAGAAGCACCAGGGTCGCGAGCCCATCTCCGCTCGCCTCATGGCTGACCTGTACCGCACCGCCGGTGCCGACCGCATCATGAGCGTCGACCTGCACGCCTCGCAGGAGCAGGGCTTCTTCGACGGCCCGGTCGACCACCTCTTCGCCATGCCGGTCCTCGTGGACTACGTGCGCGGCCGCGTTGACCTGGCCAACACCGCCGTCGTCTCTCCCGACGCGGGCCGTATTCGCGTCGCCGAGAAGTGGTCGAAGAAGCTGGGCGGTGCGCCCCTGGCCTTCGTCCACAAGACCCGCGACACCACCCGCCCGAACGTCGCCGTCGCGAACCGCGTCGTCGGCGAGGTCGCCGGCAAGGAATGTGTCCTGGTGGACGACATGATCGACACCGCCGGCACGATCACCGAGGCGATCAACGTCCTCAACAATGCCGGTGCCAAGAAGGTCATCGTCGTTGCCACGCACGGCATCCTCTCCGACCCCGCCGCGAAGCGTCTCTCCGAGTCCGGCGCCGCCGAGGTTGTCGTCACCGACACGCTGCCGATCCCCGCTGAGAAGCGCTTCGAGCAGCTGACCGTCCTCTCCATCGCGCCGCTCCTGGCTCGCGCGATCCAGGAGGTCTTCGAAGACGGTTCGGTCACATCGCTCTTTAACTGAGCGGCTCCCGCTTCACATCCGCCCTCGCTGTGAGGTAACCTATTGGGGTTGCTCCGGCGAGGGCGGATCCGTATCCGCCGTTATCGACAGGGCCTGAATCGAAATGCCACGCGTTTCCTTCACTCTGCCGACACCGACGCCGGACCTGAGAAACGAAGGAAAGACACATGAGCGACAACCCCGTCCTGCTTGCTGAAGAGCGTTCCGAGTTCGGTAAGGGTGCTGCCCGCCGCGCCCGCCGTGCCGGCAAGGTCCCCACGGTCCTCTACGGCCACGGCGCCGAGCCCCGTCACCTGGACGTTCCCGGCCACGACCTGTTCCTCATCGTTCGCGGCACCAAGAACGCGCTCGTTGAGCTGAAGATCGAGGGCAAGACCCAGCTGGCTCTCGTCAAGGACGTTCAGGTTCACCCCGTGCGCCGCGACATCCTGCACGCCGACTTCCTGGCCGTCAAGGCCGGCGAGAAGGTCGACGTTGAGGTCCCCGTCGTCGTTGTCGGCGAGGCTGTCCCCGGCACCGTTCACTCGCTCGAGGAGTTCACCATCCTGGTGAAGGCCGCCGCCACCTCCATCCCCGAGAACCTCGAGGTGTCCATCGAGGGCCTCGAGGCCGGCTCCGCTGTGCACGTCTCCGACCTGAAGCTGCCCGCAGGCGTTGAGGTCGAGCTCGATCCCGAGACGGTCATCGTTGCCGTTCAGGAAGCCGCCGCTGAAGAGGCTGAGGAAGCCGCCGAGGGCGAGGCTGAGGCTGCCGCCGAGGGCGACGCCGAGTGACGCTCGCGTAGCACGCGCTTTCCACGAGGGGGCGAGGCTGATGCCTCGCCCCCTCGTCGTATCTGCGATACTTGGGGCATGAGTGACCTCCACGTGATCATCCCCGCCGGCGGTGCCGGCACCCGCCTGTGGCCGCTGTCGCGCCGCCGCCGCCCCAAGTTCCTCCTCGACCTGGCGGGCACGGGCCGCACCCTCCTGCAGGGCACGGTTGACCGCCTGGAGGAGTCGGCCTCGTCGGTGAGCATCGTGACCGGCCAGGCGCACCGCGACGGCGTGCTCGCCCAGCTGCCCGAGTTCGCCTCGTCGGATAATCGCACGCTCCTCATTGAGCCGTCGGGCCGCGATTCGATGGCCGCGATCGGCCTGGCCGCCTACGTCGTGCGCGAGCGCTTCGGGGACGACGCGATCGTCGGCTCTTTCGCGGCCGACCACCTGATCGCCCGCCCCGAACTGCTGCGCAGCGCCGTCGAGACGGCGATCGGCGCCGCCCGCGCGGGCTACGTCGTGACGATCGGCCTGACGCCCACCGAGGCCTCGACCGCCTACGGGTACATCGCGCCCGGTCCGGCCCTCGCTGACGGCTCCGGGGAAGCCGACGCTGAGCGCGGCGCCCGCCGGGTCGCCGAGTTCGTGGAGAAGCCGGATGCCGACACGGCAGCCCGCTACGTGTCGCAGGGATACCTGTGGAACGCGGGCATGTTCATCGTGTCGGCGGGCGTGCTCGCCGGTCACCTGGCCCGCCTGCTGCCCGACATGCACGCGCGCCTGGAGACCATCGCGCGCGCGTGGGGCACCCCCGAGTTCGACGAGGTGCTGGCGGACAACTGGCCGCACCTGACGAAGATCGCCATCGACCACGCGATCGCCGAGCCCGTCGCCGCCGACGGGGGAGTGGCCGTCGTTCCCGCCGACGCCGAGCTGGGATGGACGGACCTGGGCGACTTCGAGGCCCTCACCGGCATCGTCGCGGAGGCGGGCAACCTGGGCGAGGCGCTTCGCGTCGAATCCGACGGCGCGGCAGTCTTCGGGTCCCTCGCGCAGGACGGTGAGGGACCCCTCGTCGCCCTCGTCGGCGTGCCCGACGTGGCCGTCGCGCTGACCCCCGATGCCATCCTCGTGACGCGCTGCGACCGCGCGCAGTCCGTGAAGGCCGTCGTCGACCAGCTCGCGGACCGGGGCCGCTCCGACCTGCTCTGACGCGCCGGAGACGCGCGGTCTGACGCATCCCCCAGCGGGGCTCCCGCGAGGGGGTCCGGCCTCGCCGTGCCCTGTTCACTCTCGGGTGAGGTGCGCCGCCCCGCCCGCCGCGCAGGGGTGCGAGGCTGGTAGCGTGTTGGGCAGCAAGAAGCCCCGACGAAAGGCATCACACGTGAACAAGCGGACCATCGCCGCCCTCGCAACCACCGCGACCGCGGCCTCCTTGGCCCTTGGAGCGTGCTCGACCACGCCCGCCGCCACCCCCGCAGCCTCCGCGAAGGTCTGCGCCGCCATCTCCGGAGCCCACGGCGACGCCGCCACGGACCCCGTCGCGACCGCCCTCGCGGGTGCCGCGAATGACGCTTCTGTCGCTTTCGAGGCGGCCAGCGGACAGGAGGCCCCGGCCTCGCTCGTGGCCTCCGGCTGCACGCTGATCGTGGGCGCGGACTCGACCATGGCGACCTCGGTCTCCGAGGCCGCGCGCTCCAACCCGAAGGTGCGCTTCGCCCTCGTGGGTGCCTCCTTCGTCGACTCCAAGGGCGCCCCGACCTCCCTGAAGAACGGCTCGGTCGTCGACGTGGATGCCTCGCAGGCCGCCTACCTGGCCGGCTACGCCTCCGCGGGCATGACGACCACGGGCACGCTCGCCGTCATCGGCGGAGAGCGCGACAACGTCACCAGCTCGCAGATGTCCGCGTTCTCCCAGGGCGTGGACGCCTACAACCTGGCCAACGGCACGTCGATCACTGTGCTCGGCTGGAACCCCGTGACGAGCGACGGCACGTACGCGGGCAGCGCCGACGAGGTGCGCACGGCAACCGCCGACGCGATCTCTCAGGGCGCCGACATCATCGCCCCCTTCGCCGGTGAGGCCAACGAGGGCGCCGCGCGCGCCGTCACCGAGGCCGCCAACCCGATCGTGCGCCTCGTGTGGTCAGGCCTGACGAAGGACGATCTGAAGGGCCTGACCCGCGACGAGGCCCAGTCCGCTGAGACCGCGCCGATGTCCGGCCAGTCCGGGGCGACGGTGACGCAGCAGGTGGACACGCAGTCCTTCGCGGACGCGTTCAGCTACATCCAGATCTCCGACGAGGTCCGCTCCGCCATCGGTGCTCCCGTGCTGACGGGCGTCGTCGTGGATTACAAGGCCGCGATGGAGACGCTCATTGCCCAGGCAGCAGCTGGCGAGAAGGCATCCGTCGTGCCGGTGTCCCTGGCTTCGGGCGGCGTGATCCTCACGGGCTTCGGCGCCTACACGCCGATGCTGTCCTCCGAGCTCAAGCTGGGCCTGTCCGACATGGCCGGCCAGATCGAGACGGGCGGCATGGTCATCTCCACGCCCTTCGACGTGTGAGCTGACGGTATAGACAGAAGTGCCCCGGGGACGCGTCCCCGGGGCACAACTGTTAGGTCTCAGGCTCCCAGCGCAGCCAGCGTGGCCGCCGCGCACAGGCCGTCCGCGTCGAGCACGAAGGCCGGGTCCACGCAGTACAGGCCCGGGCCGGTGGGCGCGGCGGGAGAGGTGCTCAGCGCGCTCGTCAACGCGGCGCGGACCTGCTCCTCGGACACTGACGCGCTCAGGGTGCGCCCATCCGTCGAAACGCTCAGGGAGAGCGCAGCGCCCTCCTTGACGACCGGCACGCCCAGACGCTCCAGGAGAGTCGCCAGGAGCCCCGAGGCCTCGTCGACCGACACGGAGGCAACGCGTGCGCCGGAAGGCTCCAGCGAGGCGATGCGCGAGGCGCAGCGGTCCACGTACGCGCCGATCATTCCGTCACCCACCGACTCCCAGCCATCCTGCGAACGGGGGAGGGAGGAGCCGTCCCCGCACGCGGCCACGGCCTCGTCGATGAGGGCCAGCTCAGCGTCGGGGGCCAGCGCGCCCTCGCGCGAGCGGTCGATCGCGCGCCCACCCAGGTGGATGAGCGCCTCGCCCGACGCGCGAACGTACACGGCGCCGTCCGCCATGACCATGCGCACCGAAAATGCCGTCAGGGGAGCGGGGAGCGCACGCGGCATGAGCAGGGCATGCCCGCCGGATGCTTCGATGATCGCCGCGCCGTCGCGCGCCGCGTCCTGATTCTCAGGGGTCTCGTAGCCGATGATCAGGCGAAAACGGCCCCCGGTTCGCGCGGACAGGAAAGAAGCGATACCCGCAAACAGCAACGGGCTTGCACAGCGTGTCATGTGCTGAGGGTAACACCTTGGGTGGTCCGCGCAAAAGCGTGTATCAGGAACGAGGCCGGGGTGCGTTCCCGGGAGGTGGTGGGAAGACGCAGGTGGGGGTGCCCACCGCTATCCTTGAGGTATCCATGAAGGAGGAACCATGCAGCTGACGAACCTGATGGACCCGGTCGAGCTCACGCGCCAGATGATCGACATTCCCTCGGTGTCGGGAGACGAAGGGCCCCTGGCTGACGCCGTCGAGGCGGCCCTGCGCGGTGCCGGATTCGGATCGGTCCCGTCCCTGGAGATCCTGCGCGATGGTGACGCCGTCTGCGCGCGGACCCGTCTCGGCCTCGACCAGCGCGTGGTTCTCGCCGGGCACCTCGATACCGTTCCCATCGCTGACAACGTTCCCGGTCGCCTCGAGGAACGCGACGGGGCCACGGTTCTGTGGGGGCGCGGGTCGGTCGACATGCTCGGAGGGTGCGCGGCGGCGCTCGCGCTCGCGTGCGAGGTCGGCGGACGCGTGCTTGGAGGCGACGAGGCCGCGCTGAGCGCCGACGTCACCTGGATCTTCTACGACCACGAGGAGGTCGCCTCCCACCTCAATGGCCTGGGGCGCGTCCAGCGCAATCACCCCGAGTGGCTCGCCGGCGACCTGGCGCTGCTGGGTGAGCCCACCGCCGCCCACGTGGAGGGCGGCTGCAACGGGACGCTGCGCGTGATCGCGCACTTCCCGGGGCGGGCCTCACACTCGGCGCGCGCGTGGATGGGCGTCAACGCGATCCACGCGATGGCCCCCGTCATCGAGCGCATCGCCGCCTACGGCAACCCCGTCGTGACGGTCGATGGCCTCGAATTCCGAGAATCCCTGTCGGTCGTGCGCGTCGAGGGCGGCATCGCCAACAACGTGGTCCCCGAGGCCGCCTCGATGACCGTCAACTACCGCTTCGCCCCATCGAAGCGCGCCGACGACGCCCTGGAGTGGGTGCGCGGCATCTTCGAGGGCACGGGTGCCACGATCGACGTCGACGACCTGTGCGACGGGGCCAGGCCGGGAGCGGACTCTGACGTCGCCCAGCGCTTCCTGTCGGTTGCGCGCCAGGTCGCGGCCTCGCGGGGCGAGGAGCTGCGGCTCAGCGCGAAGGTCGGCTGGACCGACGTCGCACGCTTCACCCAGGTCGGCGTGCCCGCCATGAACTTTGGGCCGGGCGACCCGCTGCTGGCGCACACGCGCGACGAACATACGCCCGTATCCGATATCGTGAAGGTGCACGACACGCTGCGCGCGTTCGTGCTCGCGCAGCCGGCACCGACGCCGGCACCACACAGGGAGGCATGACCATGACCAAGCCGACGCACGCCTACCGCCGCGGATCCGTCGTCCTGCGAGGCGACCAAATCCCGCGCATGACCTCGGACGCATCGCTGCTCCAGTCCGACCAGAGCGCGGATTGGAAGCACGAGGACCCGTGGCGGGTCCTGCGCATCCAGTCCGAGTTCGTTGAGGGCTTCGAGGCCCTCGCGGAGGTCGGCCCCGCCATCTCGGTGTTCGGTTCCGCTCGCACCCGTCCCGACGATCCCCTCTACGCGTGTGCGCAGCGCATCGGCGAGCTCCTCGTGGATCGCGGCTACGCGGTCATCACGGGCGGCGGCCCCGGCATGATGGAGGCAGCGAACCGAGGCGCATGGAAGGCCGGTGGCACGTCGATCGGCCTGGGGATCGAGCTGCCCCACGAGCAGGGTATGAACCAGTGGGTGAACCTTGGCGTCAACTTCCGCTACTTCTTCGCCCGTAAGACCATGTTCGTCAAATACTCGCAGGGCTTCATCGTGATGCCCGGGGGTTTTGGGACCATGGATGAGCTCTTCGAGTCCGCGACCCTCGTGCAGACGGGGAAGATCCGTTCCTTCCCGGTGGTTCTCGTGGGGACCGACTACTGGTCGGGCCTGGTCGATTGGATCCGTTCCGCGATGGTCGACGCTGGGATGATCTCGCCCGGTGACGTGGACCTGCTCCGCGTCGTAGATGACCCGGAGGAGGCCGTGCGCCTAGCGACGGGTGCCTAGTAGTTTCGCAGCCTTTATGCGGGCGCTATGTTCTGTCAAACTCCACTTATTACAGGCCAAATTAATCGATTGGCTTATTTTTCTTTGATTACTCTTTGCGATGTGTTAAGGAAAAATGGCGCTTATCCGGTAAAATAGGTATGTTACCCCGCCTGAGGAGGCGCGGGCATAACTCTGAGAAGGAGTACTCTCATGGCAGCAATGAAGCCTCGCACGGGGGATGGACCCCTCGAAGTCAGCGCCGAAGGGCGCGGTATCGTCATGCGTATCCCCACGGAAGGGGGCGGGCGACTCGTCATCGAGCTGAGCGCGCAGGAGGCGGCGGAACTCGCCGAAGCTCTCGGAGCGGCCATCTGACAGATAGGGATGAAGCGGCGGAACAGGATCTCCTGTTCCGCCGCTTCTCTGTGATGCGAATGGGGCGCTCAGCGCTTGACGGCAACCGCCAGGCCGTCGCCGACGGGCAGCAGCGCGGGCACGAACTCATCGGAATCGCGCAGGTAGTTGACGACCTCGCGGGCGACGACGGTGAGCGCGTCGCGGCGCGCGGGGTCAGCCACCTGGTCGCGCCACAGGGCGTGCACAAAAGCGATCGTTCCACCGGGACGCAGGATGCGCACCGCGTGATCAAGGTATTGAGGAGTTTCCTCCAGGTCGCCGTCCAGGACGACCATGTCGTAGCCGCGAGCGGCCATGCGCGGCAGCACATCGAGGGCGCGCCCGGCGATGAGGCGCGTGCGATGCGAGGATAGGCCGGCGGCAGCGAAGTTGCGGCGCGCGTGGCCCAGCAGCTCAGACTCGGAGTCGATCGTCGTGAGGACGCCGTCGGCGGCCATGCCGTCCAGCAGCCACAGGCCGGACACGCCCGCGCCCGTGCCCACTTCCAGGACCGCGCGAGCGCCGGAGACGGCCGCCAGCATGCGCAGGGCGGCACCGGTGCCAGGGGACACGGGGGAAGCGCCCATTTCGGTAGCGACGGCGCGTGCGGCGGTCAGCGCTTCGCTTTCCGCCACGTAGTCCTCGGTGTACACCCACGTCTGGGCCTTGTCCGCCATCGCCTTTTCCTCACTCGTGTTTGATCGCCTGGGGGAGGTACGCGCGTGCGTTGATGCCTCCCCAGGCATCAGGGTACCGGCGAGGATGCGCATGGGCGCGCTGGCGCTCCGAAAACACGCGAAAACCTCACCTGACAGGTAGATGAAACCCCGGCCTCGTCGGCAAGGGCGAGGCCGGGGCGAAGCCGCGTGGGCTCAGTGCTGGATGGGGGAGACCCCGAGGGGGCGGCCCGCCAGGCCGCGGTTCGTCGAAGAGAGCTGCTTGGCGAGGGCCGTGAGCTCCTCGGCGGCGGGGCCCGAAGCGACGGAAACGGGCTCGCCGCGGTCGCCGCCCTCACGCAGCGCGATGTCGATGGGCACCTGGGCCAGCAGCGGCACGGAGTAGCCCAGCTGCGCGGTCAGGCGCTGCGAGACGGACTCGCCGCCGCCCGCGCCGAAGATCTCCAGGCGCGAGCCGTCGGGCTGGGGCAGGAACGACATGTTTTCGACGACGCCGATGACCTTCTGGTTCGTCTGCGAGGCGATGGAGCCCGCGCGCTCAGCGACCTCGGCGGCCGCGACCTGCGGGGTCGTCACGACGAGGATCTCCGAGTTGGGCAGCAGCTGCGCGATCGAAATCGCGACGTCGCCCGTTCCCGGAGGCATGTCGATGAGCAGGACGTCCAGGTCGCCCCAGAACACGTCCGCGAGGAACTGCTGGAGGGCGCGGTGGAGCATGGGGCCGCGCCAGATGACGGCCTGGCCGTCGGGCACGAACATGCCGATCGAGATGACCTTGACGCCACCGGCGCCCACGGGCGGGATCATCATGCCGTCGATGACCTGCGGGTCGTGGTCCACGCCGAGCATGCGCGGGATCGAGAAGCCGTAGATGTCCGCGTCCATGACGCCGACCTTGAGGCCCTGCGCGGCCAGCGCGGCGGCCAGGTTCGCGGTCATGGAGGACTTGCCGACGCCGCCCTTACCGGAGGTGACGGCGATGACGCGCGTGAGGGAGTCGGGGCGGGAGAAGGGAATCTCGCGCTCGGGGCGACCGCCGTTGAGCTTCTCACGCAGCGCCTTCTTCTGGGCCTCGTCCATGACACCCATCTCGACGGAGACGTTCTCGACGCCCTCGATGGCGCTCACGCGCTCGGTGACGTCCTTGGTGATCTGGGTGCGCAGGGGGCATCCGGCGGTGGTGAGCAGGACCTTGACGGCGACGGAGGAGCCGTCGATCGTGACCAGGTCGGGGGTCACCATGTTGAGGTCGGTGATGGGGCGGCGGATCTCGGGGTCGATGACCTGGCCGAGAGCCTCCATGACGGAATCAAGCGTGACTGGCATGGACTCCACTCTACTGGCCGGTGTGCCCATCTTCTAGGGGACGAAAGGCACCGTCGGCCTCGGCCTCAGCCTCCGCCTCGTTCGACGAGGCGTTGGCCGCGTCCGCGGCGATCTCCGCACGCAGGTCCTCCAGCATGTCGCGCAGCTCGGAGCGCACGAAGTCGCGCGTGGCGACGTCCTGAAGCGCCAGGCGCAGGCCGGCGATCTCGCGGGCGAGGTACTCGGTGTCGGCGAGGTTACGCTCCGCGCGAAGGCGGTCCTGCTCGGCAACGACGCGGTCGCGGGCGTCCTGGCGGTTCTGCGCGAGCATAATCAGCGGGGCCGAATACGAGGCCTGGGTTGAGAACGCGAGGTTCAGGAGGATGAAGGGGTAGGGGTCCCAGGCGGCTTTCTCGCTGATGCCGGCGAGCATCAGGTTTGCGCCGATCCACGCGATGACGAAGATCGTCATGTAGAGGACGAACTTGGGGGAGCCCATGAAGCGGGCGGTGGCCTCGGCGAAGCGGCCGAAGCCGTCGCCGCTGCCCGACGAGCGGCGGAAGAACCACTGACGCTTGTCGATCGGGTTGTCCAGGCGATCAGCCATCGATGCTCCTTGCCATCATGCGGTCGGTCACGTCGTCGTCGAAGTCTCGCCAGTCCTCGGGCAGAAGCTCGTCGAGGACGTCATCGACCGAGACGGCGCCGTGCAGGTGGCCGTCCTCGTCGACGACGGGCAGGACCGTCAGGTTGTAGGTCGCGAGCAGACGCGTCACGGTCGCGATGTGCGCGTTGGGGTCCACGGACTCGATGTCGCGGTCCAGGATCGTGCCGAGCAGCGTCTGCGGGGGCTCGCGCAGCGCGCGCTGGATGTGGACCATGCCCAGGTACTGGCCGGTTGGGGTCTCCTGGGGAGGGCGTGCGATGAAGGCGACGGTCGCGATCGAGGCCGGGATGTCCTCGCGTCGTACGGCCGCGAGCATCTGCGCGACGGTTGCGTTGGGGCCGAAAATGACGGGCTCGGTGGTCATGAGCGAACCCGCCGTCGACTCGTCGTAGGTCATGAGTCGACGCACGTCCTCGGCCTCTTCGGGCTCCATGAGGGCCAGCAGGGACTGGGCCTGCGCGTCGGGCAGCTCGGCGACGAGGTCAGCCGCGTCGTCGGGCTGCATGACGTCCAGGACGTCGGCGGCTCGGGCAGCTTCCAGCGCGGAGACGATCGCGATACGGTCGTCGTTACCCAGCTCCTCGAGCACGTCGGCGAGGCGCGCATCCGTCAGCTGCATGGCGACCGCCATCTTGCGGTCCTGGGGCAGCGTGTGCATGAAGTCCGCCAGGTCCGCGGGGCGCATGTCCTCCGTGTACTGCACGAGCGCGGTCGCCGCCTGGTTGGAGTCGGTCTTGAGCAGGCCGGAGACCTCGGACACGTCCACGGTGAGGGTCTCGCCGCTGCGCGTGAAACCGAGGGAGGAAGTGCGCACGCGCTGGACGTGCAGGGTGGAGATCACCCAGTCCTTGGGGCGGCGCTGGCGCATCGCGACGTCGAGGATACGCACCTGCCCCGAGCCGTCGTTCATCGTGACGACGCGGTCGAAGAGCTCGGAGAGCACGAGCGTCTCGATGGGGCGCTGCGTGAACGAACGGATGTTGAGAAGGCCCGTCGTGATGACAGAACCGGACTCGATCGCGGTCACGCGAGTGAGCGGCAGGAAGACACGCTTACGCGGGCCGACCTCGACGACGAAGCCGATGACGTTGGCTTCGGATTTCAGCCGAAAGATGACAACGACATCGTGAATCTTGCCGACCTGGTCGCCCAAAGGGTCGAAAACACTAGTGCCAGCGAGCTTTCCGATGTAAACGCGGCGGCCCTTGGTGCCTAGCTCAATAGATGCAATGCTCACCCTTACATCTTAGGCTGGTGACCACACATGCGTACTGATGAGCCGGTCGCCGCATGAACAATGCGTTCCATGCCACCGTGGCCGGGGACGAAGGAGAAGAAATGGCTGTCGTGATGGACCCGCAGATGCCCACGGGCACCGAGGTCGCCTCGTACGAGACCTACGCGCAGGCCCGCGCCGGTGTCGACTTCCTGTCGGATGCCGGCTTCGATGTTTCCGCGATCACGATTGTCGGCTCCGACCTGCACCTCGTCGAGCGCGTCAAAGGACGCCTGACGATTGCCCGCGCGTCCCTCTCGGGTGCCTCCAGCGGCGGCCTGTGGGGAGCCCTGGGCGGCATGCTCATGTCCGCTGGCCAGAGCGCGGGCGGAACGGGTTCGTGGGTCGCTGGCGGCATCATCGTCGGTGCCCTGATCGGCATGGCTCTGTCAGCCCTGTCCTTCATCATTCGCGGACGCAGCCGCGACCTCGTGTCCTCTCAGCAGGTTGTTGCGGAGCGCTACGCGGTCCTGGCCTCGGCCGACATCGACCGCGCCTATCAGATCCTGCAGCGCACCCCCGGTAACCGCGCGCGCGTCATCCGCCCGCGTACGGAGCAGGCGCGCCCGAAGAAGGATTCTGTCGGCTTCTTCCCCGACGGCCGCCCGCGCTTCGGTGCGGCGACCAAGGACGGGGAGGTGCCCGGCGGGCGTGAGACGCCCGAGGCCATGTCTGCCCAGACCCCCACGCCCACGAGCACGCCCGAGGCTGCCTCGCCCGCAACGAACAACCCCGATAGCGCGCCCACCGCGCATGAGGAAGCCCCGGCCTCGTCCCCCGAAAAGGACCAGACCGAGGCGTAACCTCAGCGTCTGCGCGCGGCTTAGCGCGACTGAACGCGCGCGATCCACTCCTCGACGTCGGCGATCGTGCGCGGGATGTCCTCGGAGATGCGCGTGACCGTGCCGTCGGCGTTCACGACGACGTCGTCTTCGATGCGCACGCCGATGCCCCGGTACTCCTCGGGGATCAGCAGGTCGTCGGCGCGGAAGTACAGGCCCGGCTCGATCGTGAAGACCATGCCCGGCTCGAGCAGCGCGCCCTGGTAGAGCTCCGCGCGCGCCTTCGCACAGTCGTGCACGTCCAGGCCCAGGTGGTGGCTGGTGCCGTGCGGCATCCAGCGACGGTGCTGCTGGCCCTCGGGGGACAGCGACTCTTCGGGGGTGACGGGCAGGATGCCCCACTCATACAGGCGGGCGGCGATGACTTTCATGGCGGCGTCGTGCACGTCCTTGAAGCGGCAGCCCGGCTCATTGGCGCGGGCCAGGGCAGCCTCGCAGGCGTCGAGGACAGCCTGGTAGACGCGGGCCTGGACCTCGGTGAAACGACCGTTGACGGGCAGCGTACGCGTGATGTCGGCGGTGTAGAGGGAGTCGACCTCGACGCCGGCGTCGACGAGCACCAGGTCGCCCTCACGCACCTCGCCGTCGTTGTCGATCCAGTGCAGGGTGTTCGCGTGGTTGCCCGAGGCCGCGATGGTCTCGTATCCCTCGCCGTTGCCCTCTTCTCGGGCGACCGCTCGGAATGCGCCCTCGATGACGCGCTCGCCGCGGCGGTGACCCACGGCGCGGGGCAGGACGCGGATGATGTCCTCGAAGCCGGCCTTGGTGACCTCGACCGCGCGGATCATCTCGTCGAGCTCGAAGGCATCCTTGGTCAGGCGGATCTCCGAGAGATGTTCTTCGAGGGCCTCGTCCTCCTTGCGCGCATCCTCTCCCGCGGGCAGCGAAGCCTGCGTGCGCACCTCGTTGACCATCGCCTCGACGTTCGCGTCGACGCCGCGCACGATACGCAGCTGCACGGTCCCGGCGTCCTTTGCCAGCACGTCGCGCAGCGTGTCGATGTGTCGGGTCTCCAGGCCGGTCTGCGCGCTCAGCTCCTCGAGCGAGGGGCGCGCGCCCACCCAAAATTCGCCGTAGCGGGCGTCCGCGTAAAACTCCTTGGAGGAACGCGAGGCGCGGGGCTTGAAGAAGAGCAGGGGAGTGTGGGTGCCGTCCTCGTTCGGCTCGAGCACCAGGACGGTGTCCGGCTCCTTCTCGCCGCCCAGGCCCGACAGGTGCGCGAAAGCGGAGTGCGCGCGGAAACGGTAGTCGCAGTCGTTGGAGCGGACCTTGTAGGGGCCTGCGGGCACGACGAGGCGCTCACCCGGGAAGGGGGCACCAGCCTTGAGGGTGCGGTCGTTCAGGAAGTCGGCGACGCGCTCGCGCTCGGGCAGTTCGGAGGGGCGAGGCCCCCAACCGGAGCCGATGAAATCGCGGAAGGCGGAGGACTGGGGCTGACGGGAGCGGGTTTCGCCGCGATCGGCCATGGACTGGGAGGCTTCTTCACTCATGGTCACTATTCTACGGCCGGTTGGTCCTCCTCGGCTTCCGGATGGTCATGACAAACCCCGGCCTCGTGTCCCTGTGGCGCGCGCTGCGCCGGGAACGAGGCCGGGGTCGTGTCGGGTGGAAGAGGCTCAGTCCTGGAGGGTGAGCTCTCCCGCGATGGACAGGTCCATCCACCGCTTGAAGTCCGCGCCGCGCTTGCCCTGCGAGAGCAGGAAGACGGTCTTGGCGTAGAGGGCCTCGAGGGTCATGTCATGCGCGCCGATCGCGCCCAGCTGTGCGAGGGCGTTGCCGGCCTCGTAGTGGCCGAGCATGACCTCGGACTGGTAGCACTGGGAGGCGACGATGATCGGCACCTCGGCCTGCGCGAGCTCGGCCAGGACGTCCACGAGCCCCGGCTCGGAGGCCGGGATGTTGCCTACGCCGAAGGTGCGCAGAATGACCGCGTCCGGGTGGGGCGTCGTCATGGCGCGCAGCCGCGCGGCGCTCATGCCGGGCACCACGTCGATGACGGCGACATCCTGGCGCTTGTACGGGCTGGGATCCTGCCAGCCGGTGCCCACGCTCGGTGTGCCGTACCAGCGCCACGGGGCGCCCGTGCGAGCCATGGGGGACACAGAGGGCGACTCGAAGCCGCGGAACGCCCACGACGAGGTCTTGGTGGCGCGGTTGCCGGCCAGGAGCTTGTGCCCGAAGAACAGCATGACTCCGCGGGCGTGGCGCGAAATTGCCGCGCGCAGCGCACCCGTGACGTTCGCCGACGCGTCCGAGCCGACGACGCCGAGCGGGTACTGGGACCCGGTCAGGACGACCGGCTTGCCCATGCTCGCCAGCGCGTAGGACAGGGCCGCGGCCGAGTAGGCCATCGTGTCCGTGCCGTGCAGGACTAAGAAGGCGTCGGCCTCGTCCGCGTGCGCGTTGATGTCGTCGATGATGGCCTGCCAGTCCTCGGGGGTAGCCTCCGAGGAGTCGATGAGCGGGTCCAGCGTCGACATCGTGATGTTCGAGGCCAGCTCGATGCCCTCGAGCTGGGAGCCGAACCAACCCTGCAGGTCAGCGCCGGGACGCAGACCCTCGGGGGAGTCGACCATGCCGATGGTGCCACCGGCATACGTGACGTGAAGACGCACTGTTCGTCCTTTCTCAGTCGCCCGCCACCAGGGTTTCCTCGCCCTGCAGCGAGGCGGCGGCCTCGTCGGTCAGGTTGCCGACGCGCCCGCGCACGTAGTACCAGCCGGCGACCATGAGGACGACGACCACGCCGAAGAGGGCCAGGGTCCAACGACCAGACTCGGAGGTCACGTTAGAGCCAACGACGACCGCGAAGAAGAGCAGCGCCAGGTAGTTGGTGTAGGGGGCGCCGGGCATGCGGAACTCGGGGCGCTGCTCCTCGCCGCGCTTGACCTTGCGCAGGAACGCCAGGTGCGAGATGAGGATCATCGCCCAGGTGCCGGCGATGCCGATGCCCGCCAGGTCCATGACGATGTTGAAGGCGTTCTCCGGGACGAAGGCGTTGAGCAGGACGCCGAGCAGACCCAGCGACGCGGTGATGATGATGCCGCCGTAGGGGACGTGGTTCTTGTTGAGGCGAGCCGCGTAGCGCGGTCCCTCGCCAACGAGCGCCATCGAGCGCAGCGTGCGGCCGGTCGCGTACAGGCCGGCGTTGAGCGAGGACAGGGCGGCGGTCAGGACGACGACCTGGATGATGTCGCCCGCGTGAGGCACGCCGAGGCCGGAGAAGAACGTCGTGAAGGGAGACTCGTTCGACGAGTAGGCGTTGTAGGGCAGCGCCAGGGCAAAGAGGACGACGGAGCCAACGTAGAAGAAGAAAATGCGGATGACCATCGAGTTGATGGCCTTGGGCAGGATCTTGGCAGCATCCTTGGCTTCGCCGGCCGCGACGCCCACCATCTCGGTGCCGCCGAAGGCGAAGACGACGCCCAGCGTCAGGGCAAAGACGGGGGCCAGGCCCTCGGGGAACCAGCCGCCGGACTCGGAGATGTTGTGGATGCCCGCGCTGTAATCGCCGACGGGCGCTTGCGTGATGATCGCCCAGATCGCGACGCCCATGAAAATGAGGATCGTCGCGACCTTAATCATCGCGAACCAGAACTCAGCCTCGCCGAAGGCCTTGACGCTCATCATATTCAGGACGAACACGAGGCCCAGCGCGATGAGGGCGATAACCCACTGGGGGACCACCTTGAACATGTTCCAGTAGTGCATGTAGAGCGCCACGGCGGTGATGTCGGCCATGACGGTGACCGCCCAGTCCAGGAAGAAGAACCAGCCGGTGATGAACGCGCCCTTTTCGCCGAGGAACTCGCGGGCGTAGGACACGAACGCGCCCGAGGAGGGGCGGCGCACCGCCAGCTCGCCGAGGGCGCGGACCATCAGGAACGCGAAGATGCCGCACACCGCGTAGGCGAAAGCCAGAGCGGGGCCGCCCTGGGCCAGACGGCCGCCCGCGCCCAGGAATAGGCCGGTGCCGATCGAACCTCCGATGGCGATCATCTGGATGTGTCGGTTTTTCAGAGCCTTGTTGTACCCGGCGTCTCCCGCGTCAGTCGCGGTGGACACCTGGGTCTGATCCTTGTCAGACACGCGTGTACTCCAATCGGTGTTGAGGGAGGCCAAATGGCCGTGTGAAGCCAGTTTCCTACAGCGGGCAGCCCGCCGCTGCAGGTGGGAGGTTTGTCAGAAAGGATGGTGTCGAGGCGGGAGAACGTGCAGACAACAAGGTCAAAATCAAGCAAATACGGGCTCTATGGTGAGACGCGTGGCGCTCGCGGGTGGTGTTCGCCCGCGCGGTTGTGTGATCGGATTAATGGGGTAGTCTCAAATGGTGAAGCGAATTGACCCCCACACGCATAGCGCGTATTCAGACGGCACAGATACGCCCGCGCAGCTCCTGGCTATCGCCGCTGGGGCCGGGCTGGACGCCATCGCGCTGACGGACCACGACACGACGGCCGGATGGGACGAGGCCGCGGCCGCTGTCGCAGACACCGGCGTGAGCCTCATCCGGGGCGCCGAGATGTCGTGCTCGTCCTCGGGGATCACCGTGCATCTCCTGGCGTACCTCTTCGACCCGGCCAGCCCCGGCCTCGTCGATAATTTCCGACGCACGCGCGAGGATCGCGAGACGCGTGCCGCGCGCATGGTCGAGAACCTGTCGGCCGACTACCCGATCGCGTGGGAGGACGTGCTCGCCTTCGCGCCCGAGGGCGGCCCCGTGGGGCGCCCGCACATCGCCGACGCGCTCGTCGCCGCCGGCGCCTTCCCCGACCGCAGCGCCGCCTTCGTTGCGGCCCTGCACCCGTCGGGTCCCTACTACGTGCACCACTGGGCGCCGGACCCGGTCGAGGCCGTGCGCTGCGTGCGCGAGGCCGGGGGAGTGCCGGTTCTCGCCCATCCCCGCGCTCGCAAGCGCCAGCGCCTGCTGCCCGAGGCCGTTATCGCCGACATGGCGGAGGCCGGCCTCTTCGGCATCGAGCGCGACCACCGGGACCACGCGCCCGAGGACCGGTTGGATGTCGAGCGCATGGCCCGCGAGTTGGGCCTGGCTATGTTCGGCTCCTCCGACTACCACGGGTTGGGCAAGCCGAACCGCATCGGCGAAAATACGACGGACCCGCAGGTGATCGCCGAGGTCATCGCGCAGGGCACCATCGAGGTGATCGTGCCGTGAGCCTCTTCGACGTCACGCTCTTTGCGACTGCCTTCGCGACGCTGACGGTCATCATGGACCCCATCGGGACCGTGCCCGTCTTCCTGGGCCTCACCGCCCGATACTCCCAGCCCAAGCAGCGGCGCGCCGCCATCCAGGCGACCTCCGTCTCCTTCGGCGTCATCCTGACCTTCGCGATCCTGGGCGGGCAGATCCTGCGCCTCCTCCACATCTCGATGGAGGCCCTCCAGCTCTCTGGCGGCGTCCTGCTCTTCCTGGTCGCCATGGAGCTCCTCATGGGCACGGATTCGTCCTCTCCCGACACGGGGGACGAGGGCGTGAACGTCGCGCTCGTCCCGCTGGGGACGCCGCTGCTCGCCGGCCCCGGCTCGATCGTCGCCGTCATGGTGGCCGTCGGACAGGCCGGCACGAACGTGGGCTCGTGGATCGCTGTCATCGTCGCGGTCGTCCTCGCGCACATCGTTATGTGGCTGACCATGCGCTTCTCGCTGATGCTCTCCAGGGCGCTTGGCCCCGGCGGCATCATGCTGCTGACAAAGATCTCCGGTCTGCTGCTGGCCGCCATTGCGACGCAGCTCATCATGGAGGGAATCTTCCAGTTCATTGCGACCGCCAAGCTGTCCTGACCTGGTTGTTCTCGCGCGCGGCGGAGCCGAACAAAGCCCCGTGATAAAGTGGAGTGCGACTCGCCGATGCGTGATTTTCGAAAATCTGTGCGTAATGGTCAGGAAGTGTTGTAGGGTGGGTGAGAACGCCGTGACGCGCACGGCCCGCACTGGTCAGGGTCACGCATTCATCCCTCACCACAATCGTTCCAGGAGAAACAATGAAGAAGACGACCTCGTCTCTGTTCGCCGCGACCGCGGCGCTCGGTCTGATCGCCGCCTCGGCCGGTGTTGCTTTCGCCGCCGAGCCCGTCACCGACCCCTCGACCTCGGCCACCGATGCCCCGGTCACTGCGGAGCCCTCGGCCCCGGCCGCTGACGCGCCCTCCACCGGCACCCCCGCCGATGAGACCCCGGCCCCCGAGCCCTCGACCCCGGCCGGCGACAACACGGGCTCGGACGACAACACCGGCGCTGACGACAACAACACCGGTGGCGCCGCTGAGATGCCGCCCGCTTCCAATGATTCTTCGGCCCCCGCTGCCGATCAGGGTGGCGCTGGCGCCGTTTCCGGCCCCGTCGGCACCACCGGCGTGACCACCCGCGGCCAGATCTCCACCGGCAACGGCCCGGCCCCCGTCTCCGCTCGTGGCGGCATCCGCAACACGAACGCTCCGGCCGGCACCCCCGCCGCCTCGAACCCGACGCTCGCCAACACCGGCTCCGTCGCTTCGATCGCCGCTGGCGCTGGCGTTATCGCGCTGGCCGGTGGCGTGACCCTGGTGGTTGCTCGCAAGCGCCACTGAGGCATCTTCGCCTGACAAATAACGTGGGCCCGCTCGATTCGAGCGGGCCCACGTTTTGTCTAGTTTGCGCTGATAGTCCCTTATTTGTGCACGAACGTGCAGTTAGAAACCGCGAATTTGCACCGAAAAATCATCGTTTCGCCTTGAAATGACGCGTGCATCACATGCACAATGGAAGTACCGAAAGTCACCATGAATTGAGCCCTCATGATGAACCGGTGATGGGAAGTGGCACCACTCATCAAGAGCGGTGCCACTTTCCTGTTGATGCGTCCCTGCGGAGCGTGCCCCCCGCAGGGACGCGCCCTGCGGGGGATGATCCGTCAGCGCTGGCGACGGCGCAGAGCCAGAGCTCCCAGGCCGGCCAGTCCAGCGATGATGGCCGCACCGGCCAGCATCGGGGTGTCAGCGCCCGTGCGGGCGAGGTTGCCGCTCGGGGTTGCGGACGGGGCGGGAGCGGGGGTCGTCGGCTCGGGCGTCGGGGAATCCGACGGCGCCGGCGTGGTGGGCTCCTCGGTGGGAACCTTGCACTCGCTGTCCGTGCCGGTCAGCCAGTTGTGCAGGACGATCGGAGCCAGGACCGGGGAGTCCTTGAGGGTTTCGCCGGTCAGGATGCCGTTGATGTTGAAGGAGAAGCCGGAGTTGGCCGGCATGTGCTTGATCGTGACGGTGATGGTCTTGCCGTCCTCGCTGACCTTGATATCGCCCAGGCCCTCGACGGTGTTCGTGAAGCCGTTATCCTTGAGCGCTCCGGCGCCGGGGTTGGAGATCGTGTTGATCTTGGATGCGTCGAACTTCAGGCCCTGGACGGCCTTGATCGTCAGCGTCGCGTTGGTGATGTCCTTGTGGGTCGCGCCGTACAGGCGCAGGGTGCGCGAGTCGCCGACCTTCGGGTCGCTGCCGGTGGCGACGAACCAGCCGTCAGCGTTGGCCTCGCCCCACTTGGGCTCATCGGAGCCCCAGGAGCCGGAGTACTTGGAGCGCTCATTGATGTCGCGCGAGTAGGGGCTCCACACGGTGCGGTCTACGGTTGTGACCTGGCACTTGGTGAGCTCGGGGGTCTCCGGCGTGGGCAGATCGCCGCACACCCGGCCGTCGGCCGGGTACTGGGCGCCGACCAGGTTGGCGGACGCGCGCGAGGACTCGGCGCCCTCGGGGAAGGTGCCCGTGAACTGGAAGACAGTGCCGGTGTTGGCGTCGAGGCCCTTGTTCAGCGTGATGGTCCAGATGTTCTTCGCGGCGTCAGTCAGGGTGGCCGTGAAGTCGCCGTCATTCCACGTGTACTCGGCTTCGCGAGGGCCCCACGACTGCATGAAGGCGTTGAGGCCATTGCGGGTCTCAAGCTTGCCGATGAAGGAGGTGTTGGCCATGTCGTCCGGCAGGTCGACGGTGATCGTCGTGCCGGCGGCCAGCTTGTTCTTCGTGGCCACGGGGAAACGCCAGTTCTGCATGGACCCGGCGATCCAGTGGTTGGCCTCGAACATGCCCGGAGCCTTGTAGGTCTCGGTGTTGAAATTGGTCGAGATCTTCGAGGTGTAGCCGTTGTTCGAGCCGGTGGCGATCTTGTTGACGGTGCCGTCGGCGTTAAGGGTGATGTCGGCGGGGTTCACCAGATCGGGGTGGTGGGCCAGGATGTCCGTGTCGAGGATCGCGGCGGCGGTCCAGTCGGCGCGGCACGAGGTGGACTTGTCGCCGTTGGCGGTGCCGGGGCTCGGGGGCTGGTTATCGTGAGAGGTCGCGGCCATGGCGGGGCCCGCGATCAGGGCGGTCGCGAGCGTGGCGCTCAGAGCCGTCGCGATGGTCAACCTATGCGTCAGTTTCATCGTATTCCTCGTGTTGAAGGTGGTTCAGTCTCAAGAATACTGGCCGTGTGGGCTGTTGTTAGCCCGGTCAGCATTGGTTACATGAGAACCTTAGTCCATCAACGCTGACCGTGTCTCACGTTTGCGAAAAATCATTGAGGGAGTATTTCGCGACTTGCTGCAGGTGGAGGATCGCTTGGGAAGCGCAAATGCGCGGCAATCTGGGCCTTTAGTCATGGGTGGGAATTGACAGGTGCATTCCGTCACGTGGCTGGGGGTGGGGTTTCTCCCAGTGCTGTGTCAGAGCAGGGAATTGGGCCACATACTCGCTACCCTCTAGAGGTGAAGCCAGCTCCGACCTGGGGCGCTCGCCCCCGCGGCGGGCACGGCGCAGTTACACAAAAGGAAATCGTATGACGCTGGATCTGACGCAGTCGCTGCCCTCCCATGTGCGCGCGACCTCTGGACGCCCCGTTGAAGATTCGACCCTGATGGAAGTGTGGCAGGGGCTCTCCGCCGCAATCGTCGATCAGATCGCCGATAACTGGGCTGCCACCACGGAGCGTTACGCCAAGGGCCGTCAGGAACACTACTTCTCCGCCGAGTTCCTCATGGGCCGAGCTCTGCTCAACAACCTGTCGAACCTTGGCCTCGTCGAGAAGGCTCGCGAAGCCCTTGCCGCCTATGGCCTTGACCTCGGCCAGGTCCTCGAAGAGGAGCCGGATGCCGCCCTCGGTAACGGTGGCCTCGGCCGCCTCGCCGCCTGCTTCCTGGACTCCTGCGCCACCCTCGACCTGCCCGTGCGTGGCTACGGCATCCTGTACCGCTACGGCCTGTTCAAGCAGCTCTTCGACAACGGCTTCCAGACCGAGCACCCGGACCCGTGGATGGAAGAGGGCTACCCCTTCGTTACCCGCCGTGAAGAGCGCTCCCGCATCGTCTCCTACGCCGACCTGACCGTGCGCGCCGTTCCCTACGACATCGCGATCACCGGTTACGGCACCAAGAATGTGGGCACCCTGCGCCTGTGGAAGGCCGAGCCCATCGAGGAATTCGACTACGACGCCTTCAACTCCCAGCGCTTCACCGATGCCATCGTCGACCGTGAGCGCACCATGGACATCTCCCGTGTCCTGTACCCCAACGACACCACGTTCGAGGGCAAGGTCCTGCGCGTGCGCCAGCAGTACTTCTTCTGCTCCGCCTCCCTGCAGGAGATCGTCGAGAACTACGTGCGTCACCACGGCACCGACCTGAACGGCTTTGCCGAGTACAACGCTGTTCAGCTCAACGACACCCACCCGGTTCTCGCCATCCCCGAGCTCATGCGCATCCTCATGGACGAGCATGGCCTCGGCTGGGAAGAGGCCTGGAAGGTCGTCTCCAAGACCTTCGCCTACACGAACCACACGGTTCTGGCCGAGGCCCTCGAGACCTGGGATATCCACATCTTCGACCGTCTGTTCCCGCGCATCGCCGAGATCGTCCGCGAGATCGACCGTCGCTTCCGTATCGACATGGCCGAGCGTGGCCTCGACCAGGGCACCATCGACTACATGGCCCCCGTCGCCGGCAACACCGTGCGCATGGCCTGGATCGCCTGCTACGCGTCCTACTCCATCAACGGCGTCGCCGCTCTCCACACGGAGATCATCAAGCGCGACACCCTCAAGGAGTGGTACGCCATCTGGCCCGAGCGCTTCAACAACAAGACCAACGGCGTGACCCCGCGCCGCTGGCTCAAGCAGTGCAACCCCCGCCTGGCCGCCCTCCTCGACGAGGTCACCGGCTCCGACGCGTGGGTCCGCGACCTCACCGTGCTCTCTGACTTCACCGAGGTCGGTACCGACGAGGTGCTCGAGCGCCTGGCCGAGATCAAGCACGCCAACAAGGTTGACTTCGCCGCGTGGGTCAAGGATCGTGAGGGTGTTGAGATCGATCCCGACTCGATCTTCGATGTTCAGATCAAGCGCCTGCACGAGTACAAGCGCCAGCTGCTCAACGCCTTCTACGTCCTGGACCTGTACTTCCGCATGAAGGATGACCCGACGCTGGACACCCCCAACCGCGTGTTCATCATCGGTGCGAAGGCCGCCCCCGGCTACATCCGCGCCAAGGCCATCATCAAGCTCATCAACGCCATCGCGGAGCTGGTGAACAACGACGAGGACATCAACGGCCGCATCAAGGTCGTCTTCGTCCACAACTACAACGTCTCGCCCGCCGAGCACATCATCCCCGCCGCCGACGTCTCCGAGCAGATCTCGATGGCCGGCAAGGAGGCCTCGGGCACGTCTAACATGAAGTTCATGATGAACGGCGCCCTCACCCTGGGTACCCTGGACGGCGCGAACGTTGAGATTCTCGAGGCCGTGGGCGACGAGAATGCCTACATCTTCGGCGCGACCGACGATGAGCTGCCCGAGCTGCGTCGCCACTACGACCCCCGTTGGCACTACGAGAACGTCCCCGGTCTCAAGCGCGTCATCGACGCCCTGACCGACGGCACGCTCGACGACTCCAACTCCGGCTGGTTCCACGACATCCGCCACTCGATCCTCGAGGGCGGCTATGACCCGGCCGACGTGTACTACGTCCTGGGCGACTTCGCCGCGTACCGCGAGACCAAGGACCGCATGGCCGCCGATTACCGCGACCAGAAGGCCTGGAACCGCCGCGTGTGGGCGAACATCTCCCGCTCCGGCCGTTTCTCCTCGGACCGCACGATCTCCGACTACGCTCGCGAGGTCTGGCACATCGAGGGTGAGCCGATCGACTGACGCATTCGCGTAGGGGAGGCCCGGAACCGCACGGTTCCGGGCC
>KV835868.1:72255-172484 GCA_001838165.1 Actinomyces sp. HMSC035G02
GGAACCGCACGGTTCCGGGCCTCCCTTGTTGTGTCAAGGCGTGTGGGTGTATCACCATGCGACCCAACTGTATTAGTGGGTTGACACAGTTAGACATCTGTGTCATTGTATTAGTGTATTAATACAGAAAGACAGGAGGGACGCGTCGATGCGCATCGATGACACCCGCCCCATCTGGATCCAGCTGGCCGACAACTTCCGCGCCCGTATCACCGATGGCACGTGGAAGCCCGGCCAGAAGATCCCCTCCGTCCGCGACCTCGCCATCGAGGCCGGCACCAACCCCAACACCGTCCAGCGAGCCCTCGCCGCCCTCGACGACGAAGGACTCACCGTCCCCAAGCGGACAGCCGGACGATATGTCGCCACCGATGACTCTGCGCTGCATGCCCTCCGCCAGGAGGACGCGCGCGCTGCGGCTGACGCCTTCATCCGCGCCTGCCGAGCCCTCGGCGTCGACCAAGAAGGTGCCCACGGCCTCGTCGATGAACGCTGGAACGCGGACCTGTAAACCAGGAGGACAACTCTCATGACCACCCAACCCACAGGTGCGAGCGCGGCCGGTCCCGGCCTCATCGAGGTCACCGGCCTGACGAAGAGCTACCGCTCGACCCCCGCCCTGCGCGACTACAACCTGAGCCTCGAATCCGGACACATCGTGGGCCTCATGGGCCCCAACGGCTGCGGCAAGACCACGCTGCTTAAGATCCTTGCCGGTGTCCTCTCCGACTACGAGGGCACCGTGACCATCGACGGGCACGCGCCCGGCGTTGCTACCAAGGCGATCGTCTCCTACCTGCCCGACGCCGACTTCCTGAACACCGACTGGACCGCTGCGGACGCGATCCGCGTCTACTCCACGTTCTTCGCCGACTTCGACGCCGACAAGGCCGCCTCGATGATCAACTTCTTCGGACTGCCCACCGACCGTCGCCTCTGCGAGATGAGCAAGGGCATGGGGGAGAAGCTCCAGATCAGCCTCATCATGTCCCGGCGCGGCCGCGTGTACCTGCTCGACGAGCCCATCAGCGGCGTCGACCCGGCGACGCGCGACGTCATCCTCGACGGCATCCTGCGCGAATTCGACCCCGCCTCGCTGCTCATCATGTCCACCCACCTCATCTCCGACATCGAGCACTTCGTCGACTACGCGCTCTTCATGAAGGACGGACAGGTCCTTCTGCAGGGCGACGCCGACGACCTGCGAGCTGCCCATGGTGATTCCCTCGACGCCATCTTCCGGAAGGAGTACCGCTGATGTACGCCAAACTGCTTGCCTACGAAATCCGGTCGCGCGCCGTCGCGGACGGGCGTTCCTTCGGGGCGTTTATCGCTGTGATCGCGGTTGCTGCGGGAATCGTTGCCGCGGGGCTGCCGGGGATCAGCGGCTCCACCGCTGTCCTCGCCTACGCCCTGTGTGCGCTCACGCCGGTCGCCTGCGCGATCGCGGCCCTGGCCGACTACTGGAAGACCTTGTACGGGCAGCGCGGCTACTTCACGATGAGCCTGCCGATCTCTGGAAAGGTCATCTTCTGGGCGAAGAACACGCGCATCATGATCGAGTGCCTCTTGGCCGTCGTCCTGGCCGTCGGCGGAATGCTCGCCGTCGCTACGGCCGCCGCGTGGAGCGACGGCATTAGCCTCGCCGAGTACACGGCCGGGCCTCGTTCCGTCGTGGCCGGAATGCCTACCTACACCGTGGCCCTCATGATCGCCGCGCAGATCATCCTTGCGATGTCGTGGGTCGTGCAGGCCTGCGCCGCCATGACGATCGGCGCGGAAGGACGCTTCAATCACATGGGTTTCGGCGCGCCCATCATCGGTTTTGTCCTGCTGTACATCGTCAACCAGGTGCTTTCTACGGTTGGCACGTTCTTCCTTCCGCTGTCTGTCACGACTGATGGACACTTCAGTACCGAGATCATGTGGACCTCGTACAGCGCTACGATCGGAACCGACGGCCACCCGAACGTCATCGGCATTGGCTCCTACGTCCTCGTGCCCCTGTTCGCACTGGCCATGGGCCTGTGGGCCTCCCGCTCAATCGAGAAGCACACGTCCTTGCGCTGAGGGCATCACGAGCTGAACGGTAGTCGGCGGTGGGATAGGGTTGTTGCATCCGATCCCGCCGCCGACTTGTCCGTGAGGAGCGCAGATGACCACCGAGGGACCCCGCTTCGGGGCCACACCCCAGAACCCCGACCTGCTGCGGTGGATCGGCATTCAGGTCCTGCTGCTTGTGATTGCCTGGGTGATCGGCATGGTCGTGCGGCGCCTCCTGGCCTCGCGCATGACGATGTCCACGGCCTCGGCGACCCTCACCGGCCTCGGGGGCCTCTGGGGCGGCCTGCTGGTCGCAGGCTGGATCTTCTCCTCCTCCGACATGTGGCGCCCCGCGATGATCGGCGTGGCCGCGGCGGTGGCCCTCGTCGTGGTCGTCGTCGTCTCCCTGATCGTCGCGTACCTGCACCCCCGCCCCGGCCTCGAGCCTATCGCCGAGGTCGCCAAGCGCGGCGAATCCGACTCCCTCGAATTCAAGTCCAGCGCCCGCTGGAACATGCGCGCTGGCAAGCGCGACGACGCCATGGAAACCGTCATCGCGAAGACGGTTGCCGCGTTCATGAACTCCGGCGGCGGCACCCTCCTCATCGGCGTGGATGACGACGGTCGCCTTATTGGGCTGGGCCCCGACTACGCGACCCTCAAGACCCCCGACGCTGACCGCTTCGAGCTGTGGATCCGTGACCTGTGGGGCCAGCGCCTGGGCACCAACGCGGCTGCGCTGCCCCTCCTCGACTTCGCCGAGGCCTCGGACCCCCAGGAGGGCTACGAGCGCCAGGAGGTGTGCCGGGTGACGATCCCGCCGTCCACGCGCCCCGTGTACCTCAAGGGCCCCAAGGGTAAGGGGGAGGCCGAGCTGTGGGTGCGCGTCGGCAACTCGACGCGGCGCCTCGAGGTCGCTGACGCCGTGCAGTACGTGGCCGCGCGCTGGCCCGAGTCCGTGCGCGTCTCGCCCCTGACCCGCATCCGCCTGTTCCTCACCATGAGCCGCCACCGCGACACCCCCACCCGCCTGCCGCGCGTCGTCGAGCGCGTCCTCGTAGAGCGCGCGAAGTACGGTGTCGGGGTGACTGAGGGGGAGTAGGGGCACGGTTAGACTGGCCCCAGGAACTCAGAGAGGAGAGTAGGCATGCGCCTGCGCAAGACCCTGCCCGCGGACATCGAGCAGATCATCGCGTCCGGGGACGTCGAGGCCGTGGCGCGCGCGGTCGAGCGCTGCGAGGTCGGCGCGTACCTGCGGGGCTCTGCCTATGAGTCGCGGCTCATGCACTTTCCGGCCTCCGAGGAGATCACGGACTTTCTGCTCGCGCGGGGCGAGGACATCAACTCACGTGATCGGTACGAACGTACCCCGATCCACGCGCGTGTTTGGGCACGATGCCTCGACCAGATCCCGTTGCTGATCGCTCGCGGAGGCGACATCAATGCGTGCGATACCTCCGACCAGACGGCGTTGTTTGGCGTCGTCGAGCGTTTTCCCGTTGCCGACGTGTCGCTGATGATGTCGTGGGGAGCGGATCCGCTGGTTGTTGCTGATTCGAGGGTGTACGGGAAAGCGACGCTTGTCGAGAACGTGGTGTCCTGGCACAACTTCCTGGACGCCCCACGCGCGCTCGCGGTGATTCGGTTGCTTCTGTCCGTTGGGGCGCCCGTCGGCGAGCGTGTGCCGACCGCACTGCGGGCCATGGACCGGATGCGCTGCACGTTCGTTACGCACGGGCTGCCGGAGCATCTCACGCAGTCGCGGGTCGACGAGGCCTCGGCCGCGTTGTCGGAGCTGTGCGCCCTGTTCGGGGTGGAGCAGCGCGAGGCGAAGCCTGCGCCTGTCGTGGGGGAGCGGCTGGAGCTGGATCCGTCCGTGCCCGCACTGCGTCAGCACGGGGAACTGTGGGATCTTCTTGTGCCTGACAGTGGTCAGTGTCAGACGCTGCAAGGCGAGGTCATTCGCATTGCGGGGCGCGTCGGCCATGAGGTGTTCGACAACGGTGGAATCAACTGGGATCGCTCTTTTGGGAAGCTGCTGGACCAGTATCTCAGTGTCGTGCGTTCAGGCCTGCCGATGCCGCCTGCCTCCGTGGCTCGGGCCGAGGCTGCCGTCGCCTCCCTGAAGGGTCGCTCCATGTCCCACCAGGCAGTCGACGACATCACGGAGCTGGCGGTGGCGTGGGTGCGCCTGAACCCGGTCCTGCTGGAGTCGGATCTGCCCGACGTGGGGCGGTAACCGGGGCTAGGTGTAAAGCTCGCGGCGGTACACTGGGCGAATGGGTAAACGAATTCTTGGGTGGCTGTGTCAACGGCGCGTTGTAGTCGCGTATCGTGCGCTCTGCATTTTTTTGCTGATCGTTATTGTGGGTTGTCTTGCGAAAACCGTAGTTGATTTAGCGGATGGCGTGTATCGGACAGCCTTAATTATGTATGTGGTCTCCGTTGTGTTTGTCGTGTTCTTTGCTCGGCGAGGAGTGTTGCATGCAGGAGAGTCGAGGCGACGAATCATACTGCTGGAGCAGTTGCTAATGTTTACCGTGTTCGCATTTGTATTTCTGGCAGTATTTGAAACTATTGACAACGATGCTATGGCCTTCTTTGTTGGATCTCTTGGAGGAGGTGTAGTATCGGGTTATGAACCATTTTTTACCTGGGCGCTTTTTTATGTGGGAGCTGGGTTTCTGCTGGTATTGACTTCGTATGACGAACGCCGAACAGAAATGAAAACCACTGTCGGTGGAGTTTTGGTTATCATGGGTATATTGATGCCTAAAGTGCTCGAATCATATTCTTTACTTCAAGCTCACTGCTATGCCGATGGTTGTTTGCCTGAGGAATCAAGTTGGATCATACTTTTTGAAATAGCTGTCGCCTACGCTGCTTCTCTATCAATGATGTTTGTGTGTGGCTTGTTTGTGCCATCCGTTGGGAGCTATCTTCGGAAGTTCGCAGAGTTAGCTGGCGACGACGAATTGGAGTGTTCTAGTGCTGCTACTCCAGACTCTCAAGCGTTAGTTTCTGCTAGCGAGGTGGTGTCCTCTTCTGATATTCAGAGTGACCGAGTCGAACTGTCTTCAGTGTTGTCGTCGGTGGCCACTGGTACGTCTCAAGAGTCTGCTGATGGAGTGGCTATCCCCTCGCAGGCCAAGGAAATGCAGGCAAGTGTGTGTGGTTCGGGTGGTGCTGTATCCAAGCAGCTGATGAGTGCTGCTGTCAGTGGTGTTGTGGCGGGCGTGTGTTTCTCGGTCGTGAGTCGTCTCTTTAGTCGCCGCTGAGCTGTGTCGTCTTGTGCTTTGATTGGCGAGTCGAGGCAGGTCTCCGCGCCACTACTTGTCGCTAAGTGGTGTTACACCACTTAGCGGGGTATTACACCAGCTCGGAGGTGGTGTAATGCTCCCTAACTGGTGTAATGCTCCTTAACTGGTGCAGGGCTGTCTGCTGGGGCTTGGTTGGATGTTTGTTGGAGCTGTTGTGGAGCCGCATTTACCGCGACGGGGCTTGTTGGACATTGGCATTGCACTAGTTAGCGCAGTGTTGCACTAGATAGCAGGTAGTGCAATGCCCTCCTATCTAGTGCATTGCTGTCGTATCTAGTGCAGTGCTGCGTGGCCTGGGGCTGTCGGACGCCGGCGTGGCCGGCGCTGGGCAAGGCTATCCGCTATCACGCTTGTTGTCGATGAGGCGGTGCACCCGATCCGTAGGCATTACACCCCTTCTGATCGGGTGTATCGCGACGTAACGGGTGTAGCGCTGCCTGGCCTGGGGTCGTTGGACGCCGGCATGTGCAGTGCCAGCGAGGAAACCCGCGTACAAGCTTGTAACCGATGAGGTGTTGCACCCGATCGGGAAGATTCAACCCCTTCTGATCGGGTTGAATCTTCCCTAACGGGTTGAATGTTCCCGATCAGGTTGAATCTTGCCGCACCCTGAGGCCCGAAACAGGGGAGGGGCCCAAGCCTTTCGGCTCGGACCCCTCCTCATGTCGTATCAGCGCGGTGATATCTCCGCGTGAGCGCTACGACCGGCGTGTGCACAGCTGTGCAGCGGCTCTATCGCCTCACTCGCCGCCCTTGCGGCGGCGGATGCGCTTGCGGGCGCGGGGCGCGCCCTCAGACGCCTCACCCGCATGCTGTGAGTGCTCGCCGCGGCCGCGGCCACGCGTGCCGCGGTCGGAGCGGCCGCCCTTGCCAGCGTTCAGCGTGCGATCGCCGTCCTGGGAGCCGCGACGCGACCCGCGCGAATGCGACGCGTCGGAGGAAGAAGCCGAACCACCACGCGACGAACGACCGCGGCCACCACGCGAGCCACCACGTGAGCCGCCACGCGAGCCACCGGAACCCGAACGCGACCCGGAACGGCCACCACGGCCTCGTCCCTCGGAGCGGGGAGCGGAGCCGCCCAGGTCTTCGAGGACCTCGGCGTCCAGGCCGGCGCGCGTGCGCTTGGCGCGCGGCAGGCGACCCGTCGTGCCCTCGGGAATGTCCAGGTCGGTGAACAGGTGGGGGGAGGTGTGGTAGGTCTCGAGCGGATCCGGCACGCCCAGGCCCAGGGCCTTGGAGATGAGCGACCAGCGCGGCGTGTCATCCCAGTCGACGAAGGTGACGGCCGTGCCCGAGTTGCCCGCGCGGCCCGTGCGGCCGATGCGGTGGATGTAGATCTTCTCGTCTTCGGGGCACTGGTAGTTGATGACGTGGGTGACGTCGTCGACGTCGATGCCTCGCGCGGCGACGTCGGTGGCGACCAGGACGTCAACCTTGCCGTTACGGAATGCACGCAGAGCCTGCTCGCGGGCGCCCTGGCCCAGGTCGCCGTGCAGCGAGCCGACGGCGAAGCCGCGGGCGGTCAGGTCCTCGCCCAGGCGGGCGGCGGTGCGCTTGGTGCGGCAGAAGATGACGGTGCGGCCGCGGCCCTCCGCCTGGAGGATGCGGGCGACGACCTCGACCTTGTTCATGGCATGAACGCGGTAGATGACCTGCTTGACCGTGTTGACGGTCTGGTTCTGGTCGTCGGGGTCCTGCGCGCGGATGTGGGTGGGCTGGACCATGAAGCGGCGGGCGAGGGCCACGACGGGGCCGGGCATGGTCGCGGAGAACAGCATGGTGTGGCGGTTCTCGGGGACGCGGCTGAGCAGCGTCTCGACGTCGGGCAGGAAGCCCAGGTCGAGCATCTCGTCGGCCTCGTCGAGGACGACGGTCTCGACGCCGGACAGGTGCAGGTGGCCCTTGCGCAGCAGGTCGATGAGGCGGCCGGGCGTGCCCACGACGATGTCGGCGCCACGCTCGAGAGCCTCGATCTGGGGTTCGAAGGCAACGCCGCCGTAGATCTCAACGATGCGGGTCGACAGGTACTTGGCGGCCTCGCGCAGGTCCTGGGCGACCTGCTTGGTGAGCTCGCGGGTCGGCAGGATAATCAGAGCCTGCGGCTTGTTCGGGTTGAGCAGGTCCTCGTAGCCCTCTTCGTCGGGCGCGATGACGTCCTCGAGGACGGGGATGCCGAAGCCGAGGGTCTTGCCGGTGCCGGTCTTGGCCTGGCCGATGATGTCGTGGCGGTCCAGCGCGGGGCCAAGCGTCAGGGCCTGGATGGGGAAGGGGTGCGTGATGCCCTTGTCTTCGAGGGCGTCGACGATCGGGTCGGTGACGCCGAAGTCCGCGAAGGACTTCTTGTCGAGGTCCTCGCCCTTGCCGGTGATGTCCGGGGTGGCCTCTTCGACCTCGGGGGCTGCGGGCTTGATGTTGCCGAGGCGGACGACGCCTGCGGAGTATTCGACGGACGAGGCCGGGGCGGCCTTCTCGGTGGTGTCAACGTCGGTGGTGGGCACAGTTGCCTCAGTGCTCGTGTTGGTCACGATCTACCTTGTCTCCCGGGCTTTCCCGGGGTCGGGGTCGGTGCCGATCGCGCATTATCTGGCGCGGGGAAACTCGTCCGCGCGTACGTGTTATGTCTTAAGAATGCGACCGGTCTTCCGGTGGTCACCTTTCAGTGTAATGGTGTGTGACGTGTTCGCGGGGGAGGGGCTGGTCACAGAGACTGCCGCTAATCGGGAAGAACAGGGTCCCATGCGCCGGGCCGCGAGGCTTGTCAGGCACTATGCTGGAGTCATGGCACACGAGTTTGATTCCGTCCCCGCCGACGACACCGAAGTCCTTGGAATTCTCGCCTATTCGTCGCTCGCGTTCATGACGCGCCTGGCGAAGGACGGCGAGCAGGCCCCCACGTTCGAGGCCCACGTGGAGCATGCGCGCATGGCCGCGCAGTGCTTCAAGCTCTACCAGCAGCTGGAGGTGTGGAGTGCGCACCGCGGCTTTGATCTGCTGGCGGCTGGTGACGCGTTCTCGGGCGCGTACGACGACCTGGATGCGCGCACGCGTCCCACGACGTTCGCGGAGCGCGCTGTCAAGACGTTTATTACCCGCGGCATGCTGGGTGACATGCTGATCCGCGTCGCGCAGGTGCACGGCCTGTTCGAGGGCATCGAGGACGTGTGGCCCTTCGAGCAGGGGCACTGGGTGCGCGCGCACCTGGGCCCGCAGATCGAGGCTGACGAGCAGCTGTCGGCGCGCCTATCCCTGTGGGGTCGCCGCGTGGCGGGCGAGGCCCTCGGCCTCGTGCGAGCGACGCTGTTCACCTACCCGTCGCTGGCTGCGTCCCCGGAGAACGTCGACGAGATCACGGAGTACGTGATCAAGCGCCACGGGGAGCGCATGAAGGACATTCACCTGAAGGCCTGAGGCCACAGGTATAGACGAGGCCGGGGTTCCTCGGGCGGTTTCTGTCCGCTCGGGTTCCCCGGCCTCGTTCGTCTGGGCGCGTTTTACTGGATCGCGAAGCCGACGCGACGCTTGGTCTCGGCGGGGATCTGCACGAAGCCGATGGCGTGGGCGGGCACGAGGGTGCGCTGGCCCTTGGTGTCGGTGAGGTCGAGGACGCCCTGGGTGGAGGGAAGGACCTCGTTGAGCTTGGCCATGAGCTCGTTTTCGCTCATGTCGACGTCGAAGCCGAGCAGGCGCGTGTTGCCGCGGATGCCGATGAAGATCTCCATGGTGACTCCTTGCTGGGAAATATCGTCATGGCCATCATATGTGCCGCAGATGTGGGTGGGGTCTGCGAGTATTGCGTTATGAGCGAAATTCAGGTCAGGTTGCGCAGCCGCAGCGCCGATTGGTGGCGTCTGCCGGAGCTGAACGCGAACCAGCGTGCGGTCGTGGACGCGGCGCGTTTGGGGGACGTGATTGCGCGCGGTGCGCCGTCGTCGGGACGGAGCACGTGTGCCCTGGCTGTGTTCGAGCAGGCGGCATCCCGGGGCCGCTCTGCGCTGATTCTCGCTCCCGATCGCACGCGCGCCGACGTGTTGACGCCGCGTGCGCAGGCGCTTGGACCGGATTCGGTGCGCCCGGTGCGCACGCCCGCGTCTTTCGCCTATCAGGTGGTGGCCACGTGGCGCACCCAGCGCGACGTGCCGTTGGAGGGGGTCGAGCTGGTGACGGGCGCGGCCCAGGACCAGATGCTCGCCGAGGCCCTGGAGTCGGTGGATGCCCCGTGGCCGCAGGATATTGGTCCGCAGATGCGCGCGATGCCGGCGTTCCGCGCGGAGCTGCGTAACCTCGTGGCCCGCGCGGGCGAGGCCGGGATGGGCGCGTCCGAATTGTCCGAGGCCGGGGCCCGGTTCGACCGCCCGGAGTGGCAGGGCGCGGGCACGATTCTCGCGGCGCTGGAGGAGGGCCCCGAGCGCTCCCCGGAGTATCCGCGCACCCTGCGCGTGGACTTGTCGCGCATCCAGGCGCTCGCGGCCGACCTGATCCACGCGTGGGAGAAAGACGCGCCCTCCCGTGGCGTGCAGGCGCCCTGCCCGGTGCCCGACGTGGTGATCGTCGATGACCTGCAGGATTGCACCCCCTCGACGCTCAGGCTGCTGGAGGCCTGCCGCGACGCTGGTGCCCGCATCGTCGCCTTCTCGGATTCCGACGTGGCCGTGGCCGGGTATCGCGGCGGCGAGCCGCACCTGGACCGTAGGCTCGCGAGCGCCCTGGGCGTCGAGATCTTGGAGTTGGGCCAGGTCTACGACACGTCCCGCGCCGTGCGCGAGCTGGCGCGCCAGGCCTGCGCGCGCATCGCCCAGTCCGGCTCACCCGCCCGGCGCGAGGCTGGGGTCGCAGACGACGCACCTGCGGGCCGTCTGGTGACTCACCTGGGTGCCACGCCCTCGCAGATGGGTGCCCTCATCGCGCGCGCCCTCAGGTCTCACCACCTGCACGACGGCATCGACTTTTCGGACCAGGTCGTCATCGTGCGCAGCTCCTCGATGGTCGCCGAAACCAGCCGCTACCTGGCGCGCGGTGGCGTGCCCATCGCGGGCGGCAGCCGAGCTTTCGACTTCGCGACCCAGCCGACGACGCGCCTGCTCCTGGACCTGGTGACCATGCCGACGGGGACGAGTGACACGGACGTGGCCGTGCGCCGCGAGCTCGCCGAGCGCCTCCTGCCCTCGCCCCTTGTACGCGCCGACGCCCTCGCCATCCACCGTCTGCTGCGCCGCCTGAACGCCGCGCGCGCCCAGGCCGCCGAGGAAGCGGTTGACGAGGCCGCGCTGATCCCGCTGACGGCTGCCGACCTCGTCAGTGATCCGCAGACGTGGAGGCCGGCCCTCGAACAGGCCCAGCAGGCGGGCGGCAAGCGCGCCCGCGCAGCCGCAATGCTCGCGCGGCCCCTCGAGACCGCCGCGCGCCTGTGGGAGCTGGGGATGAGCGGCAGCGCGCGCCCCCAGGAGCGCCTGTGGTCCCTCTGGGAGGCATCCGGGGTGGCCAGCGAGTGGCGCTCGCGGGCCATCGCGTCGGACGACTCGTCGGGCTGGTACGACGATCAGCTGGATGCCGTCGTGGCACTCCTGCGCGTCGCGGACGTGTGGGAGCAGCGCAACCCTGCCGGCTCCGCCGTGGGTTTCGCGTCCGAGCTGCTGGCCGGTTCGGTCCCCATCGATACGATTTCGCGCGTGGGCGTGCGCCCGGGCGGTGTCGAGGTCCTCACCCCGGCGCAGGCGATGGGCCGCCACTGGCAGGTCGTCGTCCTCGCGGGCCTGCAGGACGGGGCCTGGCCGAACCTGCGCCTGCGCGACCGGATCTTGCGCGCCGACCTGCTCGCGGACGTGGGTGCGGGCCGTGTCGCCGTGGGCGAGGATGGGCGCGAGGAGCTCATCGACTCGACGCGCTCGGCCCGGCGTGCAGTGCTGGACGACGAGTATCGCCTCTTCGTCGCGGCCGTGACGCGCTCGCGCAGCATCGTGCACGCCGGCGCGGTGCGCTCGGAGGACGCTGCGCCCTCGGTGTTTTTCGATCTGGTGGCGCGCCTGGCGGGCACGCACAGGGAAAACGACATCGTCCCGGTGGATCCGGTCGAGGCGCCGCTCTCCCTGTCCGGGCACATCGCGGACCTGCGTGCGCGCGCTGCCAACACCGACGATCCGGCTGACGCCCAGCTTGCCGCCACGCTCCTGGCCCTCATGGCGCGCGAGGGTATTTCTTCCGCGCAGCCGCACCGGTGGCTGGGCGCGGGTGGTACGCCGACCAGCTCACAGGACTACCGCGGGCAGATCGTCCTGTCGCCCTCGCAATTCGAACGCGCGCTGGCATGCCCGCTGCGCTGGTTCCTCACCACGATCGGGGCCGACGCGCCGTCGAACGCGGCCGCCAGCCTCGGCACCCTCGTCCACGCGGTCGCCGAGGAGCATCCGCACGGGACCCCCGAGGAACTCACCGCGGCGCTGGAGGCTCGTATCGAGGAGCTGGGCTACAACCTGGACACGTGGGCGGGGCGCGTGGCCGACCGGCACGCGCGCGACATCGTGAACAACCTGGCGTCCTACGTCGTCGGCGTTCCTGGTGATGTCACAGTGGAACAGACGGTGTCCGCTGAGGTCGAGGGCGTGACCATCCGAGGCCGTATGGACCGGCTCGAGCAGGTGGACGAGGGCGTTCGCGTCACTGACCTGAAGACCGGAAAGAGCGGTTACACGAAGGCCAGCGTCGCAGAAAACCCGCAGCTGGCCGCCTACCAGATGGCCCTGCTCGCCTCGGGCGAAAAGGTCGCGGGGGCGCGCATCGCGCTGTTGGGCGGCTCCAAGCCGCAGATCTACGATCAGCCGGCGCTCCAGGGCGAGGAGCTGGAGCGGTGGCGCGAGTCGGTGCGCGAGGTGGCACTCAGCGCCCGTGGCCCGTACTTCGCGGCGAGGCCCTCTGCGGAGGCCTGCAAGTACTGTTCCTTCGATCGGTTGTGCCCGGCACGCGAGCGCGGCCGCAAGGTGGTGGAGTGACGTGGGAAAGGACAGCGCAATGGCCCTGAGTGCCCTGCAGATTCAGGCAATTGTCGACGCGACGAAGACGCCGACGCCCGAGCAGGTGCGCGTTATCGAGGCACCGCGCCGCCCGCTCCTCGTCGTGGCGGGAGCGGGGTCGGGTAAGACCGAGACCATGTCGATGCGCGTGCTGTGGCTCCTCGCCAATCACCCGGACTTGAGCCCGTCGTCGATTCTGGGCCTCACTTTCACGCGCAAGGCGGCGGGCGAGCTGGGGGAGCGCCTGCGTGAACGCATCCGGCTGCTCTCGCGCGAGATGCCGCAGCTGCGCGAGCGCCTCGACGAGGATCCCGTCTCCCTCACCTACAACTCTTTCGCCGAACGCATCGTGTCCGAGCACGGGATGCGTATCGGCATCGATCCCGACTTCTCGATGCTTTCCGAGGCCGGGGCTCTGGACCTCATGCTGCAGATCGTCGAGGCGTGGCCCACCGACCTCGACGAGGACCTCACGCCCCTGGGCGCAGTCGGCCAGATTCTGCACCTGGCTGGGGAGATCGCCGAGCACGGGTACACGGTGGAGAGCGCCCGCGAGGCCCTCGTGGAGTTTGGGCGCGAACTCGAACAGGTGGGCGAGACGAACGACGACGCGCGGCGCCTGCTGCGGGCGAACCGTCGCCGCATCGCCTTCCTTGACCCCATCGCGGAGTATCAGAAGCGCAAGCGGGACATGGGCGTGCTGGACTTTTCCGACCAGCTCGTCCTGGCCACGCGCATCGTGCGCGAGGCCCCGGCGGTTCGCGAGTCGCTGCGCGAGGAGTTCCGCGCGGTCCTCCTCGACGAGTTCCAGGACACGTCCGTCATCCAGATGGACATGCTGTCCATGCTGTTCGGCGACCACGCTGTCACAGCGGTGGGCGACCCGAATCAGGCTATTTACGGGTGGAGGGGGGCCTCGGCCTCGTCCCTGGAGTCCTTCCTGGATCGATTCCAGACGGGGCAGGCACAGGAGAGTCAGACGCTCACCCTGTCCACGGCCTGGCGCAATGATCAGGCGATCCTGGACGCGGCGAATCGCGTGGCAGCGCCCCTGCGCGAGGTCGCCGCATACCAGGAGGGCAAGCAGCGCCTCAAGGCCCAGTCGCCCGTCCTGGTCGCGCGAGATGGAGCAGGACCCGGGCACGTCGACGTCGCGTACGCCCCCGACTACGAGGCCGCGCTGGGGACCGTCGTCGACTTCGTCGGCAGTGTGCGCTCCCAGGCGAGCCAGGGCGGCAAGCGGCGCACGGTCGCGGTGCTGTGCAGGCGACGCAAGGACTTCGCGTACGTGGACGCGGCCCTGCGAGACGCGGGAATCCCGACGGAGATCGTGGGGCTCGGCGGCCTGCTCGACCAGCCCGCCGTGCAGGACGTGCGCGCCGCGCTGGAACTGGCATACGACGTCGAGGCCTCCCCGTGGCTGGCGCGCCTGCTGGCGGGCATCGACCTGGGGGCCACCGACCTGATGGCGCTGGGTGACTGGTCGCGTGTCCTCGCCCGATCGGAGGGGACGAACCCGCACCAGGCGGTCCTTTTGGATGCGGTGGATTCTCCGCCGGAGCCGGGGTGGGCGGCCGAGGGGCGGCCCGCGATCAGCGAGGAGGCGGTGCGCCGCGTGCGTCTGCTGGGCGAGCGCCTGCGGCAGGTCCGCGAGGGTGTGGGGCGTTCGGTCACCGAGCAGGTCGAGCGGGCGATTCTCATCATGGGCACGTTGGATGACGTGATCGCCGATCCGCTGTCGATGGGTGGGCGAGCCGCGCTCGATGAGTTCATTGCGGTGACGGCGGCTTACGAGAAGGACACGCCGGGGGCCTCCCTCGGCTCGTTCCTGGCGTACCTGCGCATGGCCGACGAGCGCGAGGACGGTCTCGAGGCGCCCCTGGGGGAGCCGGATCCACGCGCCGTGCAAATCATGACGGTCCACGCCTCCAAGGGGCTCGAGTGGGACTGCGTCGTCGTCTTCGGCTTGAGCGATGGGATCTTCCCGTCGCACGACAAGCGCAAGACAGTGTCGTGGCTGGATGAGCCGCCGATCAATACCGCGTGGCTGACGGATGCCAGCGCCTTGCCGCACCCGCTGCGCGGGGATCGCGCGGATCTGCCGCCGTTCTTGCTGGACGTGGAGGGGGAATCCAAGCCCTCTGCCGCCTATTCGAAGTGGGTCAAGGGGCACTACGGGCGCGCGCTGGGTGTGCACGCGGAGCGCGAGGAGCGCCGCCTGGCTTACGTGGCGATGACGCGTGCTCGGAGTATCCAGCTCCTCGTGGGCTCGTGGATCTATCGGACGGGTTCGAGCTCGCGCCAGCCCTCCCGCTACCTGATGGAGGCGCGCGCACAGCTGTTCGGTGATGCGCCGGATCTGGTCGACGACTCGCTCGCGGCCGTGGGGGATCGCGGCGTGTGGGCCAGGGGAGATTGGCGCAGCCTGGGGGTGGAATCTCTATCCGGGGCCGGGGTGTGCCTGATCGCGCCGGAGCCCGGCGACGAGGACATCGTTGAGAGCGAGGCCGGCGTGGCGTCGGTGTCGTTCCCACAGGAGGCTGGCCCTTCGCGTCAGAGGGTTGCGGAAGCTGCGCGGGCCGTCGAGGTGCAGATCCGTGACCTGGCGCAGGATCAGGACGTCTACGAGGCCTTGGCGCAGCTGGGAGATGACCCCGCGGTGCGCGATACGGTTGCGCTCATCGAGGAATATCACCTGGGGCTTGAGACGCCGGTCGTGGACCTGTGGGCCGAGCGGGTGCCCGCGACGTCCGTGTCCGCCCTCCTGCAGGATGCGGATGAGTTTGCGCGTGATATGCGCCGACCGATGCCTGCTCGTCCCAGCTCGTTCTCCGCTCTGGGCACGGTATTTCACGCGTGGGTGGAGCGCGAGCTGCACCTCGCGAGTGCGGATCCGGCCTCGGAGATCACTGCGAACCCCGGAGTGAGCGCGGGGGAGGATGCCGCGTTGGCAGGCGGTGACGACGGAGCTGACGAGGCCCTGCTGACGGACGGTGAGCGCGAGCGTCTGGAGCGGCTGCGCGCCAACTTCCGCGCCTTTGTTGCGGGCGAGCTGGCGGATTATCGGGCCGTCGCGATCGAGGAGGCCTTCTCGGTGGAGGTGGGCGGAGTGTCCGTCCAGGGCCGTATTGACGCCGTGTTCGAGCGAGTGCGCGGCAGTGGTCCCCGCTTCCTGGTCGTCGACTGGAAGAGCGGGCGCCCGGTGAGCGCGACGACCAAGCCGGACAAGGTCGCCTACTTCGTGACTCAGCTGCGCCTGTACCAGCGCGCGTGGGCGGCCCGCACGGGCGTGGACGTGTCGGAGGTGGGCGCGATGGTTGCCTTCCTGGCGGGCCCCTCGCACCACACGCTCGAGAGCCTGGAAGCCATGCTGGGGTCGAGTTCGTCGTCCCTGGACGAGGCGCTACGGGAAGTCCTGGACGATTAAAATCCCTGTTTAATCCAACGCGGCGGGTGACAGGCTGGCAAGAGTTTGACGAAAACGGTTGAAAAGCCGGTCACCCGCGTCGAAAGAAGCCTTCACAGGAGAGTCGGACTTAATCGCCAGGTATGATGAATGTAAAAATCTCGCTTGTGTGCCCTGCTCAGAGGATGGTATAGTTGTCCTGTCAATTTCAATGACGAGAGACGGCACTTTCGGGAACGTTTCCGGACCCGCGTTACAGAGAGGCAGCGCGACCACTGGAACCCCCGGTGCCCCTGACAAGGAAGGAACGCAGCGTGCGCCCCACTATCTCCAAGTTCCTCGCACTCGGTGCGACCGCCTCGGCTTTTGCCCTGCTGGCAGGAGCGTGTGGCTCCGGAAGCACCGCGACCAACGGATCTGGCGCTGACCAGGTTCACCAGATGTACACCTGGGTGTCCACGGACAACGACCGTGCTCAGTGGCAGTCCTTCGTCGATGCGGCCAAGGAGAAGGACCCCAACTTCACCCTGACCTTCGACGGCCCGTCCTTCAACGACTACTGGACCAAGGTCAAGACCCGCATGGTCGCCTCGGACGCGCCCTGCATCCTCACCACGCAGGCCGCTCGCGCGCAGGAGCTGTCCGGCCTGCTTGAGCCTCTCGACTCCTACATGGAAGCTGCCGGCATCAAGGCCTCCGACTACAATGCTGCGATGATGCAGGGCATGACGGTGGACGGACATGTTCTGGCCCTGCCCTACGACGCCGAGCCGGACGTCCTGTACTACAACCGTGAGATGTTCGAGAAGGCCGGCCTGGAAGCCCCCTCGACCTCCTACACGACCGAGCAGTTCCTCAAGGACGCCAAGGCTCTGACTGGTGACGGCAAGTACGGCGTCGCCGTCAAGCCGCTCCTCCTGGGCAACGCCCCCGGCGACTTCGGCATCGCCTTCGGCGGCCAGGTCTCCAAGGATGGCAAGAACACCCTGACGGATCCCAAGTTCGTCGAGGGCGTCCAGTTCGCCTTCGACCTGGTCCACAAGGAGCAGGTCGCGGTTGCCCCGAACGCCGCCGACAACGACGGCCCGGCTCAGACCGCCTTCACCTCCGGCACCGCCGCGATGATCGTGGATGGCCCGTGGATGTACGGCTCCTTCGAGAAGGAGCTGGGCGATAAGCTCGGTGTCGCCGTCATCCCGACCCCCACCGGCCAGCCTCGTGCGGTCATCCAGGGCTCCGGCTTCGGCATCTCGAAGTCCTGCCCGGACAAGCAGGCTGCGTTCAACGTCCTCAAGGAGCTCGTGACCCCCGAGGTCATCGGCACCGTTGCTGACAAGCAGGGCACCGTTCCCTCCGTCGAGTCCGCGATGGACAAGTGGGCGGCCAACAAGCCCGAGGACAGCGCCGAGGCCGTGCGCGTCCTCCTCGAGAACGGCACCCCGCTGGTGACGACTACGACGTGGAACCAGATCAACACGTCCTTCCAGCAGTACTCGCCTGAGGGCTTCCGCGGCACCAAGACCGCTCAGGACATCCTCACCGATCTGCAGAACTCCGCTGGCTGATCCCAGCTCACCATGAACGAGGCCGGGGACCGCTCGGTTCCCTGGCCTCGTTTCGTGGGTTTCTTCCCGTTAGCGCTAACGGTGGCGCGAGCGGGACTGTGGAACCCACTGATACTCGACGAAAGGTGTGCATAGCTCATGAGCGTTGACACTGTGAAACCCGGCCGTGAGGCGCCCTCGGGCGCGGCGGGCGCGGGGGAGGCGAAGGCCTCCAAGCGCGGCAAAGACTCCGCGCGCGCTGAGGGTCGGCGGGGCGATGGCCTGCGCGCTCTCGTCTACTTGTCGCCCGGAATGGCGGGCTTTGTTCTCTTCATCGTCCTGCCCCTGATCGCGTCCCTCGTGATCTCCTTCTTCGACTGGTCGATCTTCGGAGGCGGCCGCTTCATCGGAGTGGAAAACTACCGGCGCATGCTGAGCGGCGAGGATCCGGCATTCTGGACGGTCATGCGCAACACCGTCGTGTTCGCAGCCTGCTACACGGCGCTGAACCTGGTGATCTCGATCGGCCTGAGCTATTGGCTCCAGCGCGTTCCTGAATGGCTCAGCCGTGTCCTGCGCGTCATCTTCTTCATTCCGGTCGTCACGCCGATGGTAGGTAATGCGCTGATCTGGCGCCTCATGCTCTCCGACAACGGCGTGGTCAACTCGGCCCTGGCCGTCTTCGGGATCGAGCACATCCCCTTCCTCAACCACCCGGCTCTCGCGATGGGCTCGCTGCTCATGATGAGCCTGTGGCAGGGTCTGGGCTACAACATCGTCGTCCTCACGGCAGGCCTCAACGGCCTGAACACCTCGGTTCTCGAGGCCGCGACGATCGATGGCTGCAACGGCGTCCAGCGCTTCTTCAAGGTCGTCTTCCCGATGATCTCTCCGACCGTCTTCTTCTGCACGGTCATGACGATTATCGGCGCCTTCAAGGTCTTTGCTCAGCCCTACTTCCTGACGCTGGGCGGCCCGGGCGAGGCGACTAACACGATCGTGCTGGCCCTGTACCGCAACGGTTTCTCTTTCGACAAGCTCGGCTACGCGTCCGCGATGGCGTGGGTGCTCTTCGTGATCGTCATGACGGTGACGGCCCTGCAGTTCGCTGGCCAGAAGAAGTGGGTGAACTACGATGCATAACAAGAAGCGTCTTTCTACGATCATTTCGGTGATCCTGCTCGGGATCATCGCGGTCGGTTTCCTTTTCCCCTTCGTGTGGATGGTCGCGACCTCCCTCAAGCCTACGACCGAGGTTTTCAGCCTGAGCCCGACGGGCAGCCGAATCGCCTGGGACAACTATCCGTCGGCTCTTAACTCGATTCCCTTCGGCCGAGTTGTCCTCAACTCCTTCATCGTTTCGCTGGCAGGCGCGGCCCTCGTGGTCGTCGTGTCGGTCCTGTCCGCCTACGCGTTCGCGCGCCTGCGCTTCAAGGGCCGCGATCACCTGTTCATGCTGTTCCTGGGCACGCTCGTCCTGCCCCAGGAGGTCCTCGTGATCCCGCTGTACATCGGTATGCAGCGCATGGGCCTGGTGAACTCCTACTTCGCCCTCATCGTGCCCTTCGCGTTTGGCGCGTTTGGCGCGTTCCTGATCCGTCAGTTCCTCATGTCCCTACCCCTCGAGTTCGAGGAGGCGGCTCGCATTGACGGCTGCAGTGACTGGAAGATCCTGACGAAGATCCTGCTGCCCCTGCTCAAGGCTCCGATCACTGTGGTGGGCGTGTTCGCGTTTATCGACTACTGGTCCGCGTTCCTGTGGCCCCTCATCGTGGTCAACGATTCGTCGCTGGCGACGATCCCGCTGGGCCTGCAGATGTTCTCGGGTGAGCGCGGCACCGACTGGGGCCCGCTGATGGCCGCGGTGACGATGACGACGATCCCGTCGATCCTGCTGGTCGTGTTCCTGCAGAAGCAGCTGGAAAAGGGCGTCACCCTGGGCGCCTTCGGAGGGCGCTGACGACCATGAGCGAAACGATGAGCGATACCGAGCGCTGGAGTGCGCTGTCCCGCCCGACCCCGCAGTGGTTCGAGGACTCCCCGCTGGGCATCTTCGTCCACTGGGGCCCCTACTCGGTCCCCGCGTGGGCTGAGGATCACGGGGAGCTGGGCGTTGAGGAGGACTGGGAGGCCTGGTTCACCCACAATTCCTACGCGGAGTGGTACTTCAACACGATTCGTATCCCGGGTTCCCCGGCTGCGCTGCGCCACAAGGACCTGTATGGATCGGCCTCGTACGACGCATTCTTGGACGCGTGGGACCCCGATGCGTGGGATCCGGCTGAGTGGATGCGACTCTTCCACCGTGCCGGCGCCGGCTACGCGGTGCTGACGACCAAGCACCACGACGGCGTGACCCTGTGGGATGCCCCTGAGACGGGAACGCGCAACACCGTGCGCCGAGGTCCGTGCACTGACCTCGTGGCCGGCTTCGCTAATGCCGCGCGCGACGAGGGTCTGCGAGTGGGCTTGTACTACTCGGGTGGTCTGGACTGGCACTACCGGCCCGCGCGTCCGATCCTCTCCGAGGATGACTGCAAGGACCTGTGTCGCCCGAAGGACGCCGACTACGCGCGCTACTGCTTCGTGCACGTGCGTGACCTGATCGACCGCTATCAGCCCGACGTCATCTGGAATGACATCGACTGGCCGGACGAGGGTAAGGACTTCGGCCCCCACGGGCTGGGGACGCTCTTCGAGTACTTCTACGCGGCGCGCCCCGAGGGCGTGACGAACGACCGCTACGGCGGCGTCCACGCGGATTATCTGACCAGCGAATACCAGCACATGGGCGACTCCGAGACGAACGGCAAGCCGTGGGAGAACTGCCGAGGCGTCGGCCTGTCCTTCGGCTACAACCGGGCCGAGGGCGAGCACCAGTACCTCAGTGGCGCGGCCGCCGTCCGTCACCTGGTGGACGTGGTCTCGCGCGGCGGGCGACTCCTGCTCAACGTGGGTCCGCGCGCCGATGGCACGATCCCGCGCGAGCAGCGTGAGTGCCTCGAGGGCCTGGGCGCCTGGAATGACCTGTACGGATCGGAGCTGCGCGGCGTGCGTGCGCTGTCGGCCAAGGACTTCGAGGCCGTCACCGCGCAGTCCGCAGGAGACGAGGCCTGGGTCCGCCTTCTCGTTCATGAGGACCACGTCGCCGTTGTGGCGGATGCATCCGTCACGCAGGTGTCGGGTCTGCCGAGCGGATTCGACTACTCGCGTTCCACGATTCTCACGCTGGGCGCGTCGTGCTCGTGGGATGGGCAGAGCCTGACCTTGCAGGCGGGGGAGCAACCTCCGAGCGATGCTCGCGGCGATGCTTTGCCGCTGGTCATCACAGCTCCTCGAGTGTGAGATGAGGTTGTCGGCGCGGGCCTTGGGCTCGCGCCGACAACTTTTTTAAAGGAGCAGCGGTACCGTCGCGACGATCGTCGTTGCGATGACGAGGGGTTCGAAGATGCGCAGGGGGATGCGGGCTGCCAGGCGGCGCCCCGCCCACGCACACGCACACGCAAGGACAACGTCACGCGCAGCATGTTGCGTGCCACGGCGCTGGAGAGCAATGGGGGTGGAAGCGAACGAGTCGCTTCCACCCCCATACGATTCGCGCGGGAAGTTGAGGAACCGCGCGAAGCTGCTCACTGACCCAGCAGCGTGCCCTTCACGTAGTCGCGCGCGATGTGCGCGTACTCGAGCGGAGGGGCGATCTTCGGATCCTGCTCGGCCTCAACCAGGATCCAGCCCTTGTAGCCGTGCTCAACGAGGAAGGCGTAGGGCTCGGTGAAATCGATGGTGCCGTCGCCGGGAACCGTGAACATGCCGGCGAGGAAGGAGTCCAGGAAGGAGCGCTTGGCCTGGCGGGACTCTTCCATCTTGGCGGGACGCACATCCTTGAAGTGCACGTGCTTGATGCGGTCGATCGCGCCGCGCAGCAGGCCCATGACGTCGCCGTCGCCCACGAATGCGTGGCCCGTGTCGAAGAGCAGGGAGACCTTGTCCGGGTCGGTCAGCTCGAGCATGCGCAGCGTCTCATCCTTGGTCTGAACGACGGTGCCCAGGTGGTGGTGGTAGACCAGGTCAAGGCCGTACTCGTGGGCGATCTCGCCGAGCTTGTTCAGGCCCTCGGCCAGGACCGGCCACTCCTCATCCTTGAGGACGGGCTTGTTCTCGAAGATGCAGATGTCGCGGATCCCCTGCACCGAACCGGTCTGCTCGGAGACGACGACGCGGGTCGCGCCCAGGAACTGCAGGTACTCGCAGGTGGTGCGGAAGTCCGGGATGACGGCGTCGACGCCGTCGCGGACGATGAAGCTGGAGAACCACTGGGCGACGATCTTCAGGCCCGCTGCGTCGGCCTTCTCCTTCGTCTCTTCCTTCGAGGGGTACCAGCCGGCGACCTCGGTGCCAGCAAAGCCGGCCTCGGCCAGGTCGTCGAACATGACGTCGATGGTGTTCCATTCGCCGACCTCGGGAATATCGTCGTTACGCCACGCAATCGGGTGCATTCCCCAGGTGATGCCATTGGGGTCGTTGATCGCGGTTGCGGGATCGTAGACGTGAGTCATTGCAGCTCTCCTATGAGTCGCGGTTGTGTCCGTTGCGATGTGCGCCGGTGTCACTATTCTACTCAATCCCGTTCAATTGTCCAGACAAAGAAAGTTCCGGCGGGGATGGAACCCCGCCGGGACTTTCGAGACGCTATCAGGCCAGCGACACGGGCTTGCCGGTCTTCGCCGACTCCGTGGCGGCCTCGGCCAGGCGCAGAGCCTCGATCGCATCGTCGATGGACGGCGTGGGCTTGGTGCCCGCGACGACCGCGTCGATGAAAGCGGTCAGCTCAATGCGGTAGGCGTCCGCGTAGCGCTGCAGGAAGAAGTCCAGGTACGGTTCAGTCGCATCCGTGACCTCGGCGTTGGACAGGCGCACGGTGGTGGCGCGGATGTTGTCCGCGTTGAGCGTGCCCGTCGAGCCCTGGGCCTCCAGGCGCTGGTCGTAGCCGGCCGAGCACTTGCGGTTGTTGACGATAGTCGCGACGACGCCGGCGGCGTTCTTCAGGGTGACCACGGCGGCGTCGAAGTCGCCGGCTTCCCTGATCTCCTCGTTGAAGTTCTGGCCGAAGGCGTGCACCTCGACGATGTCGCCCAGGAAGAAGCGGGCCATGTCGAAGTCGTGGATGGTCATGTCGCGGAAGATGCCGCCGGAGACCTTCACGTACTCGGCCGGGGGAGCGGAGGGGTCGCGCGAGATGATGAGCAGGTTCTCCAGATCGCCGATCTTTCCCTCTTCAAGCTGGGCGTGAACCGCGGCGAAGGAAGGGTCGAAGCGGCGGTTGAAGCCGAACATAACGGGCACAGAAACGGCGTTCAGTTCGTCGCGAGCGGCCTCAACGTCCTTCATGTCCAGAGCGATCGGCTTCTCGCACAGCACGGCCTTGCCGGCCTTGGCGGCTGCGAGCAGGTGGGGGATGTGCAGCGGTGTGGGCGAGCCGATGACGACGGCGTCGACCCCCTCGTCGGTGAAGACGGAGTCCACGTCGGTCGTGTGGCGGGCGCCGTAGACCTCGGCCAGCTTCTGCGCGGCATCGCTGAACGGATCGGCAACGAGGGCGAGGGTTGCGCCGGGGTGGGCGGCGATGGTCTTGGCGTGGACGTGGCCGATGCGGCCGGCGCCGATAACGGCAATGTTGAGCATCTTTGCTTCTTTCTGGGTGAGGGGGTGCTGGAGAGCAGAAAAACCGTGACCGGCGGTGGCCCCACACGCGACGTGTGGGGCCATCGAGTGGATCACGGGGCGGGCATAATGACGTCGCGCACCAGGGCGTCGAGGTCAGCGTCTGCCTGCAGGAAGCCGCGCAGGGTCCGCACGGTGGCGCCGAAGGTGTCGAACTCCTCCGGGGTCATGCCGTCGGGCTCGTAGGCGCGGACGAACTCGGGGATTGAGAGCAGCGTCTTCATGATGTCCTCGCGCACCGGGATGTCCATGCGCTCTTCCATCTTGTAGTCTGAGTCGTTGATGAGCTTGGCCCACTGGAACGGCGGGGAGACGACGACGTCGCCGCCGACGAACTCGGACCAGTGCATGACGTTACGGAATGCGGCGGCGAGCATGCGGGCGCGCAGGCCGCGCTTGCGGAACTCTTGGTAGGCGCGCTTGAAGGCGGCAATGCCACACCACTCGAGGTGACCCGGATCCAAGAACATCTTGTCGCGCGCGGCGACCTCCTTGATCCAGTCGTCGAGGCGGCCCACCATGAGGGTGACGACCGGGCCCATCTGGGAGGTGTCCTTGCCCTCGGCCTCGCGGCGCTTGAGGCCGCGCTCGATGGCCTCGCCCGTGGTGACGGCCTGTGCGACGGAGAAGGAGACCGTCACGTTGACGGAGACGCCTCGGTAGGTGGCCTCTTCGATGGCCTCGATACCCACCGAGGTGGCGGGGATCTTCACGATGATGTTCTTAGCGAGGTTGTGGAATTCCTCGGCCTGGTCGGCCAGGGCCTTGGCGGAGCGGGCCAGGCGCGGGTCCGTCTGCATGGACAGGCGGCCGTTGCGGCCGTTCTCGGCCTCGAAAATGGGCTCGAGGAGCTTGGCGGCCTCGAGGGATAGCTCGCGCACGACCTGCCAGCCGATCTCAGACTCGGTGGCGTCGGGCATTTCCTTGGCGAGCTCCGCAATACGGGGCAGCCACACGTCGCGACGCTGGTTGATGCAGGTGTAGGCGATGGTCGGGTTGCAGGTAGCACCAACGCCTCCGAAGGAGATGGACTGCGCCAGCTCGCTGGGATCCGAGGAATCGTTCCACAGGGCGGTGGGGGTGTTACGCGCGGCGTCCAGAAGGGGGCCGGGGGTGTACTCGATGGGCATGGCGGGAAGCACTCCTTTGTGATTGCTTTCGACTTTCTCCGTCGGGGATAAGTCTACGACGAGCACCTACGCCTGTCAACAGTTTGTTAGGACAAAGTATCAATATGTTGTCACTGGGCGAAAAGGCTAGCCTCGAAGGAGTATCGCGATGCGCGGTAGATATGGTTGCCGTACTCGACAATGCGTCCCGAGGGGTCGTATGTCGTGCGCTGTGTCGTCAGCAGGGCTGCGCCGCGGTGCTCGGACAGGAGCTTGGCTTCTTTTGTTGTCGCACTGCGGGCGCCGATCACCTGGCGGGCCGAGGCCAGGGTGACCCCGCGCTCGCGCATCAGGTCGTACAGGGAGGCGGACTCGAGCTCCTGCATGGTCGGTGCGATGTCCGTCGGGATGAAGTTGGTAAGCACGGCAATCGGCTCGTCGTTGGCAAAGCGGGTGCGCTCGATGTGGACGATGAGGGTGCCCTCGGCAACCTTGAGGATGTCTGCTTCCTGCGCCGAGGCGGGGCGCGCCTCGTAGCGCTGGATCGTCGTGTGGACCTTGTGGCCGGCGTTGACAAGGTCGCGCATGAGGGAGGTGAGCTCCATGGGGCGGTGAACGTGGCGCGGGGACACGATCGTACCGACGCCGCGGCGGCGCGTCAGGAGGCCGCGGTCAACGAGGCGCTGGAGCGCCTGTCGTGCCGTGGGGCGGGAGACATGCAGTCGCGCAGCCATCGACAGTTCGTCCTCCAGGCGCGTGTCTGCAGGCAGGGCGCCGGAGTTGATGAGCTGTGCGATGGGTTCTGAAATCTGGAAGTACAGCGGCACGGGGGAGGAGCGATCCAGCGTGATGTCTGGAACGTAGGGGGTGTTCTCCGAGGTGGGCGATGCTTTGGACATGTCAAACCTTCGTGTGTGGCGCGACAGCGGTGCTAAATATTTAGGGTTACATAGTATCAGCGTTGATGTAAAGGGTGAGAGTGACGCGCTGTTGCATATTGTATAGACAAAGTTTGACGATTGCCTGTTGATAGTGCATCCTTGGAACGAAAGGTTTACGGGCCACCCCAATGGAGAGGAAGGAGACGCCATGTCTCTCGAGCGTCGCTATGTCGACATTCTAACAATGGGTCGTTCCGGCATTGACATTTTTCCTCTCCAAGTTGGCGCCCACCTCGAAGATGTTGAAACCTTCGGAAAGTTCCTCGGCGGCAGCCCGACGAACGTCGCCGTCGCCGCCGCTCGACTCGGGCATCGTGCTGGCGTCATCACCGGCGTGGGGGACGATCCCTTCGGCCGTTTCGTGACCCGGGAGCTGGAGCGCCTCGGCGTCTCCTCCGATCATGTCGTCACAGTGCGCGACTTCCACACCCCCGTGACCTTTGCCGAGCTTTTCCCGCCGGACTCCTTCCCACTCTACTTTTACCGCGAACCCAGCGCCCCGGACCTGGAGCTGGGGGAGGATCAGGTGGATTGGGACGCTGTCGAGCGCGCCGGGATCTTCTGGTTTACCGTGACCGGCCTGTCGCGCGACTCCTCCTTCGGCCTGCATCTGCGTGCCCTCGATCATCGCGACCGCTCCAATGGCGTGACGATCCTCGACCTTGACTACCGCTCCAACCTGTGGAGTGGCATGGCCCAGGCGCGTTCGCGCGTCGCAGCCGTCCTGTCCCGCGTGGACGTCGCCGTCGGCAACCGCCAGGAATGCGAGATGGCCGTCGGTGTCTCCGACCCCGAAGGAGCGGCCGACGCCCTCCTCGAACGGGGCGTCAAGCTGGCGATTGTCAAGCAGGGGCCCAAGGGTACCCTCGCCAAGACCGCCGACGAGCGCGTGTGGGTCGATGCCTGGGACGTGGACGTCGTCAACGGACTTGGCGCGGGGGACGCCTTCGGAGGCGCACTCATCCACGGCCTCGTCGAAGGATGGGACCTCGAGCGCACGATCCGTTACGCCTCGGCCGCGGGAGCATACGTGTGCTTGCACATCGAATGCTCGACCGCCATGCCCACCCTCGAGCAGTTGAGCGCCTTCGTTGAAACGGGGGTCCTCCCGTAATCCACCCGACCTGCCCCAGCCTCGTCCCCCTTTTCATCCAGCGGCACCGATGCCCAACTTTCAGGAGACTACGATGACTCTTCCCGACATTTACGTTCCCGCCGGCTCCTCCGGCCACGGCAATTTCACCGTCGACATTGACCCCCAGCGTGCCGGTTGGGCCTTCTCGGGCCTGCGTGTCCTCGTTCTCGAGGCCGGCGCCTCCCAGGTCGTCGAGACCGGCGAGGCCGAGCTCCTCGTGCTGCCCCTCGCCGGCGGCGCGACCCTCGAGGTCGATGGGCAGACCTATGAGCTCGAGGGCCGTCGCGGTGTCTTCTCCGGCGTCACCGACTACCTGTACGTGGGGCGCGGCAAGAGCCTGACCATTACCTCGGCCGACGGCGGCCGCTTCGCGTTCCCCTCCGCGATTGCCGCCCGCGACATCCCCGTCGCCTACTACCCCAAGAGCCAGGTCCGCGTCGACCTGCGCGGCGCCGGCGACTGCTCGCGCCAGGTCAACAACTACTCCCTGGCCGTCGAGGGCGTCACCACCTCCCACCTGCTGGCCTGTGAGGTCATCACCCCCGGCGGTAACTGGTCCTCCTACCCGGCCCACAAGCACGAGCAGGACTCCGAGGACGAGCGTGAGCTCGAAGAGATCTACTACTTCGAGATCGAGGACGGCCCCGAGGGCTCCAAGGGATTCGGCCTGCACCGCACCTACGGCAGCCCCGGCCGCCCGATCGACCTGTGCTGCGAGGTCCACGACGGCGACGTCGCCCTCGTCCCCCATGGGTACCACGGCCCCTGCGTCGCGGCCCCCGGCTACGACATGTACTACCTGAACGTCATGGCCGGCCCGAACGAGGACCTTGTGTGGCTCGCCCCCGATGACCCTGCGCACCACTGGATCCGCGCAACCTGGGACAACCAGGAAGTGGACCCCCGTCTGCCCATGAACAAGTAAGAAAGACCCGAGAGGACTACCCATGAGCAAAGAAGCCTACAAGGGAACCGTGCGCCTGACGGTCGCACAGGCAATCATTCGCTTCCTGTCCAACCAGTACACCGAGCGTGACGGCGTCGAGCACCGCCTCATCGCGGGCGCCTTCGGCATCTTCGGCCACGGTAACGTTGCCGGCATCGGTCAGGCCCTGCTGCAGAACGAGATCGCGCCCGCCGAGGGCGAGAACCCGATGCCCTACATCATGCCCCGCAACGAGCAGGGCGCCGTCCACGCGGCCGCGGCATTCGCCAAGACGACGAACCGCCTGCAGACCTGGATGACGACCGCGTCGATCGGCCCGGGCTCGCTCAACATGGTCACGGGTGCCGCCACGGCGACGACCAACCGCCTGCCCGTCCTCATCTTCCCCTCCGACCAGTTCGCGACCCGCATCCCGGACCCGGTCCTCCAGCAGCTTGAGGATCCGACCTCGCTCGACGTGACCGTCAACGACGCGTTCCGTCCCGTCTCTCGCTTCTTCGACCGCATCAATCGTCCCGAGCAGCTGATCCCCTCGCTGCTCAACGGTATGCGCGTCCTGACTGACCCGGCTGAAACCGGTGCCGTGACGATCGCCCTGCCCCAGGACGTTCAGGCCGAGGCCTACGACTGGCCGGTCGAGTTCTTCGCCAAGCGCGTGTGGCACGTGCGCCGTCCTCCCGTCGAGCGCGCCGCCCTCGAGCGCGCGGTCGCCAAGATTCGCGCCGCCAAGCGTCCCCTCATCATCGCCGGCGGCGGCGCGATCTACTCCGAGGCCTCGGAGGAGCTGCGCGCGTTCGCTGCTACGACCGGTATCCCGGTGGCCGACACGCAGGCCGGTAAGGGCGCCATCAACTGCGATCACCCCTGCTCCGTGGGCGGCGTCGGTTCCACCGGCGGCGACTCGGGCAACCACCTCGCCGATAAAGCCGACCTGATCATCGGCGTGGGCACGCGCTACTCCGACTTCACGACGGCCTCGAAGACGCAATTCAAGAACCCCGACGTCTCCTTCGTCAACATCAACATCACGCCCTTCGACGCCGCCAAGCAGAGCGCCGAGATGGTCGTGGCCGACGCCCGCGAGGCGCTCGTTGCCCTGACCGAGGAGCTGGCCGACTACCGCGTCGACGAGTCCTACACCGCCGAGATCGCCGCCGAGCGCGAGGCATGGGCCGCCAAGGTGGAGCAGTGCTACCACGTGGGCAACGCCCCGCTGCCCGCGCAGACCGAGGTCTTTGGCGCCCTCAACGAGCTGATGGGCGACGAGGACGTGGTTATCAACGCTGCCGGCTCGATGCCCGGCGACCTGCAGGCCCTGTGGCAGGCCAAGACTCCCGTCCAGTACCACGTCGAGTACGCCTTCTCCTGCATGGGTTACGAGGTCCCGGCCGCCATGGGCGTCAAGCTGGCGCGTCCGCAGTCCGAGGTTGTCTCGATCGTCGGCGACGGCACCTACCAGATGCTTCCGATGGAGCTGGCCACGGTCGCCCAGGAGGGTATCAAGGTCATCTATGTCCTGTTGCAGAACTATGGCTTCGCATCGATCGGCGCCCTGTCTGAGTCGCGCGGCTCCCAGCGCTTCGGCACGAAGTATCGCCAGCGTGGGACCGGCTCGCACCTGGAGGATACGGACACGATCGCTGGCGTGGACATCGCGGCGAACGCTCGCTCGTGGGGCATCGACGTGCTCGAGGTCCAGACGATCGAGGAGTTCAAGGAGGCATACAAGGCGGCCGCCGCCTCGGATCGTGCGACCATGATCCACATCGAGACCGACCTGATGGGCCCCAACCCGCCCGGATCCTCCTGGTGGGACGTCGCGATCTCGGAGGTGTCCGTGCTCGAGTCGACCCAGCGTGCGTACGAGGACTACCAGAACGATCGCAAGCCGCAGCGCCACTACCTGTGATGCGCTGAGTGCGTGAGGGGCGGCCCCGGATTAGTCCGCGACCGCCCCTGTCGCGTATACCCTCGGTGCGTCAGTAGGCCGGCGTGAAACGTTTTGTGAAACGGCGCGTTGGCTGGTGTGGGGAGTTGGCGATGGGGGCGTGTCCTATAGACGGGACAATCTGGGCCCTGTTGGCGCTGATGTTTCAGACGTCGCGACATTAGTCTTAGGGACATGCTATTGTTTGTCCTAACAAAGTTGTTCCGCCATTCGTGGATGAATGGGAAGAAAGGTAAAACCAATGACAATCAACCTGTGGGTCAACGGCGAAGAGTACGTCGCTCACTCCGAGAAGACCATCGGCGTCGAAAACCCTGCCACCGGCAAGGTCGTCGATCAGCTCGCCCTGGCCGACAAGCATTGCCTCGACCATGTCGTCGAGATCGCCCGCGAAGCGCAGAAGGAATGGGCCCGCACCGCCCTGGCCAAGCGCGTGGACATCATGTTCAAGTTCCGTCAGCTCGTCATCGAGCATCAGGATGAGATCGCCGACGCCATCGTGCGTGAGGGCGGCAAGACCCACGGCGACGCCCTCGGCGAGATCGCCCGCGGCCGTGAGACCATCGACTTCGCGTGTGGCATCAACGCTGCCCTCAAGGGGGAGTTCACCGACCAGGCCTCGACCGGCGTGGACGTGCACACCCTGCGCCAGCCCGTCGGCGTCGTCGCCGGCATCTGCCCCTTCAACTTCCCGGCCATGGTCCCCATGTGGATGCACCCGGTCGCCCTGGCCACCGGCAACGCCTTCATCCTCAAGGTCGCCTCGGTCGTCCCCAGCGCCTCGCTGATCATCGCCCGCCTCTACAAGGAGGCCGGCCTGCCCGACGGCCTGTTCAACGTCATCGCCGGCGACCGCCACCTGGTCACCGACATCCTCACCCACCCCGGCATCGACGCGATCTCCTTCGTTGGCTCCACCCCGGTCGCCCACATCGTGCAGGACACAGGCGTGGCCCATGGCAAGCGTGTCCAGGCCCTGGGTGGCGCGAACAACCACGCGATCGTCATGCCCGATGCGGACATCGAGTTCGCCGCGCAGCACATCAGCGCCGGCGCATTCGGCGCGGCCGGCCAGCGCTGCATGGCCCTGCCCGTGATCGTCACCGTTGGTGGCGTCGAGGAGAAGCTCGTGCCCGCGATCAAGGCTCGCGCCGAGAAGATCGTCGTCGGCCCCGGCACCGACCCGGCCTCCGAGATGGGCCCGGTCATCACCCGCTCCTCGCAGGAGCGCATTACCAAGTGGATCGACGAGGCCGAGGCGAAGGGTGCGAACATCGTCCTCGACGGCCGCGGCTACCGCCCCGAGGGCGAGGAATGCGCGGACGGCTTCTGGCTGGCCCCCACCATCATCGATGGCGTGGACCGCAACCTGAGCGTCTATTGCGAAGAGGTCTTCGGGCCGGTCCTGGTCGTCGTGCACGCCGACACCTACGAGGAAGCCATCGAGATCGTCAACTCCTCCGAGTTTGGCAACGGCTCCGCGATCTTCACCTCCGACGGTGATACCGCCCGCCACTTCGTCGTCGATGTCGAGGCCGGCATGGTTGGCGTCAACGTGCCGATCCCGGTTCCGGTCGCGTACTACTCGTTCGGTGGTTGGAAGGAGTCGCTGCTGGGCGACACTCACATCCATGGCCCCGAGGGCGTGCGCTTCTACACGAAGGCCAAGGTTGTCACGACCCGTTGGCCCAAGCGTGGCGAGAAGGTCGGCTACGTCGGAATGAACTTCCCGACGAACGGCTGAGTCTGGCAACTCTCTGAGTGGAGGGGTGGGTGCAGTGTGCCCACCCCTCCACTCTATACAGTCATAGGTGTGGGCTTGAGTGCCCCGACGACGAGGTGCTCGCTGGGGCCTCGGCCTTGATATCCTCAAGGGGTGCGACCGTCATCCGCCTGACATCTGCCGGGAAGCGGTGCGTACACGGGCGCGGCATTATGCTATGGCTGCTGTCTCGTTCATCCGGATCGCTCCGACGAGGAAGTGCAGAGGAGAACCATATGCCACACACTCCAACGATTGATGACTACACGCCCGACAGGGTGCGCGAGCTCGTCGAGAAGACCCCCGCTTCCGGTGCGAAGCGCTCCCTGGGCGCAATTGCTGCCATCGCGACGCTTGGCTCTCTCCTCTTCGGCTATGACACCGGCGTTGTCGCTGGTGCCCTGCCATACATGTACATGCCCGGAGGCGCCGGCGGTCTGAACATGACCACCTTCGAAGAAGGCTGGGTCGGTGGCCTGCTGTGCATCGGTGCTGCCGCCGGTGCGTTCTTCGGCGGTCGCCTGTCCGACCGCTTCGGGCGTCGCCACAACATCACGCTGCTGGCCATCGTCTTCCTGTTTGGCGCCATCGGCTGCGCGATTGCCCCGAACATCTCGGTCCTCTACCTGGCGCGTATCATCCTTGGGTTCGCGGTTGGTGGCGCTTCCGCGACGGTTCCCGTCTTCCTCAGTGAAACTGCTCCCAAGCGGCTGCGCGGTTTCCTTGTCGCGACGGATCAGATGATGATCGTCTTTGGCCAGTTCCTGGCCTTCTCTATGAACGCTGCCATCGCTCACATGCAGGGTGGTCCCACTGTCACCTTGACCGGTGATGCCGTGGATGCATCCGGGCACGTGCTCGGCCACGCTGGCACGTCCGTCGCGTGGGAGACCGTCCAGGCCGCCGTCAATATTGCGGATGTCGCCGGCACGGGCAATGGTCTGACCTGGCGCTACATGCTCATCCTGTGCTCGCTGCCCGCCATCGCCCTGTGGATCGGTATCCGCACTGTGCCCGAGTCCTCGCGCTGGTACGCCGCCAATTTGCGCATTGTCGAGGCCATCGGCTCCCTCAAGCGTGTGCGCGATGAAAAGAAGGATGACGTCGCTGGCGAGATCAACGAGATGCTTGATGTCCAGCGTGCAGAGTCTGCTCAGGAAAAGTGGTCGCTGTCCCAGATCCTCAAGGTCAAGTGGGCTCGCAAGCTCCTCTACATCGGTATCGTCCTGGGCATCGCCGACCAGCTGACGGGCATCAACACGGCCATGTACTACACGCCGAAGATCCTCAACGCCGCCGGCGTTCCCATGGAAGATGCGATCACCCTGAACGTCGTCTCCGGTGGTATCTCCGCGATTGGTTCCGCCGTTGGCCTGTGGCTCGTCGCCCGATTCGCTCGCCGTCACGTGGGCATGTATCAGGAGCTCGGCATCACGATTTCTCTGGCTGCGCTGTCTGCCGTGTTCGCCTTCTTCATCAGCCCCTACCTGGATGGCGAGGGAAACATCTCCGGCGCCCCGACCTTCGCGCCCTGGCTCGTTCTTGGCATCGTCTGCATCTTCGTGTTCATCAAGCAGTCCGGAACGGTGTCCTGGGTTCTCGTTTCCGAGATCTACCCGGCCGCTGTCCGTGGCACTGCCCTCGGTATTGCGGTGGGTACTCTGTGGCTCGCCAACGCGCTCGTAGCCGTTGTTTTCCCACCGCTCATGGCGACCGTCGGTGGCGCTGGTACGTACGCGATCTTCGCAGCCATTAACTTCCTCTCGTTCCTCTTCTACTGGAAGGTCGTCCCCGAGACGAAGTTCCACTCGCTGGAGGAACTGGAACTGAAGTTCCAGAAGGACTACTCCTGAGAACGAATAGTTCACGTCCGTGTGTCCGGTGGGGAGGCTGCCCCACCGGGCACACCTGTATGTTGAACGGAAAGGAGAGTCGATGACGATATCACAACAGGCCAGCACGCCGCGCGACTCGCCCGCCGGTTGGTTGTGTTGAGGAGGGTGTGAGCGTTGGCGCTCCGTGCGCCCGCGAGCGACGGCGCTGGTGGGGCGGCGTGGATTAGTGATGAACGTGTGACATGTGGATAGGTTGTGACGTTACGGATAGGTTAGGCGCATGTGGATAGGTTATTAACCTATCCGGATCGAAATAACCTATCCGCGTTGAGATAACCTATCCGCACATACTCGTCATGGCGTCGCTCTGTGAGGAGAACACGGCGTCCGTCGTATGGCTGACCTGAGGGAGAGCACTGTCGGTCCCGCCCAGCTCGCATGCAAAGGGGGGAATGGCGTCATTAGGGCTCCGACACGCCGGCGACACGCCGATGGACGGCTTCATATGGCGCAAACGCCCCTTTGTCTGTCCGTTTGGAGGGCGGGAGGGTGGCGCGAGGCCTGCGGGGTGAAGGTGGCTGCGGTGCAGGTGGGCGGTGGCAGGGCCGGGTGGTAGTAGCCGCCCGACTGGAGGGTGGCGCGAGGCCTGCTGGGCCTGGCCGGGCTTCGAGACGACGCGCCGAGCGAAGCTCGCGGCGCGGGCGGCGAGCGGGCGGGCAGGCCTCGCGCCGCACGGAGGTCTGGCGGCGAGGGGCCGCACGGAGGTCTGGCGGCGAGAGGCCGCACGGAGGTCTGGCGGCGGGAGGGGGCGGGAAGTTAGCGCGCCACGGCCTCGTCGATGACGGAGGCGACCTCTCGGGCCACGGACTGCCACGTGAAATGCTCGCGCACGCGCGCGCCCACAGCCGCCGCGCAGGATGCGCGACGCACGGGGTCGGTGACGGCCTCGCGCAGGGCGGGGACGAGCGCGTCCGTGAGCTCGGCGGACGTGCGTCCGTCGACGATCCAGCCGAGTGCGGGGGAGGTGATGACCTCCTCGGTGCCGCCGCGAGGCGTCGCCACGATCGCGCAGTCGCCCAGGGCCGCCTCGAGGATTGAGGTGGGCAGGCCCTCGGGGTACATGGACGGGTAGACGAACACGTCGGAGCGGCGGTACAGGCTCATGACGGCGGGGAAGTCGAGCTTGCCCAGGAACGACACAGCAGGATCCGACCCGTAGCGTTCGTGCAGCTCTTCCTCGATGGGACCAGAGCCCGCGACGGCGAGACGCAGGGGTACGTCCGGCAGTTCGGCGCGCAGGCGCGTGAAGGCGTCGAGCAGTGCGACGATGCCCTTCTCGGCGATGAGACGCCCCGCGTAGGAGATGACGATCTCGGAGTCCTCGCGGCCTCGCGGCCATTCGCGCTCGTAGCGGTCGTCCGCCACGGCCGTATCCTCCGGCGTCACCGCGTTGTACCAGACCCCCGAGGCCTCGATCCCGAAGTGGCGCAGCCACTTGTTGCAGTTGCGCGACACCCCGTAGTAGGAAGTCACGTGCTTCTTGACGAAGTGCGTGAGGCCGTGCTCGTAGATGCCGCCGAAGAAGTCCAGCACCGGGTTACCCACGCTCATGTGCGCGGTGCCGTGCTCGATGAGTGCGACGGGGCGGCCCAGGCGATGTGCGAGGCGTGCGCCGAGCAGGCTGGTGAGGTGGAAGCGCGTGTTGACGATGTAGAAGTCGGCGTTCTCGGCCTCGACCGCGGCCATCGTCTCCTTGAAGCGCTCGTCGCGCTTGAAGAAGGGGTAGCGCTGCTTGAAGAGGCCCTTGGTGGGCAGGCGGTAGATGCGCAGGCCGTCCCGGTCTTCGAAACGAGGCAGGGACTCGTCGTGCAGGGACGTGACGATGAACAGGTCGTAGCCCAGGGCGCGCAGCTGCTCGCTCAAGCGATCCTGGTAGCGCTCGATCCCGCCCAGGTAGGGCAGGAAGAACTCCATGAAGATACCGACCTTGACGGGGGAGTGGGGGCGATCAGTCACTGACGGGCTCCGTTTCGATGGTCGGGCGATGGGTGGGGATGAGCATGAAGACGACGAAGAGGATTGCGAGCAGGGCCATGGTGGCCGCGTAGGCCAAGGATGCGCCCATCATGGCGAAGGAGCGCACCAGCGGCGCCGCCGCCAGGTAGGCGGTCCCTCCCGCGATCAGGAACGCCACGAGGACCGCGCGCAGGCGGCGCATGGTCGCCAGCGCGTAGTAGAGGATGACGCCGGCCGCGTTGAGGGCGCCACCGAGGACGAGCACCATCAGCTCAGGCACATAGTCGGACACGTCCGTGCCAAACACGAGGGTCAGGAGCGGAGCGCCGATGACGTAGGTGACGAGCGCGACGAGGACGAATGCGCCCGCGGTCGTGAGGAGGCCGCGGCGAACGATCGCGAAAAACTCCCCGCGCTTGCCCTCCGCCCATCGCAGCGCCATGCGGGTGAGCAGCGGACGGAAGACGAACAGCGACAGCATGTTGATCGCGACCGCAGGCATGTAGATGATCGCGAAGACACCCAGCTCCTCGTCGCCGAGGCTCGCGTGAATCGCGAAGCGCGGGGCGTTCGCCAGGTACTGGTTGAGGAACGCGGCGATGAACAGGGGCAGGCATTCCCACAGGATCCCGCCGATGCCTCGTAGATTGAACGAGGGCAGCAGTGAGAACAGGCCGCGCGCGGGGAGCCCGTACGCGACGACGAGCACCACGCAGGTGACCGCGAAGGTGACGAGCGTGGCGAGGAGCAGATCCTGCGTGACCCAGTACAGGCCCGACCACAGGAACGTCGTCGTGAAGATGCGCGCGAAACAGGCCTTGCCGGCGATGTCGAGGCGCCCGGAGCGCTGAAACTCCGAGTAGTACACGTCCTCGAAGGCGTCGAAAATACGCAGCAGCGCCATCGCCGCGATGACCGTGAACGCGGGGTAGGGGTCCTTCGTCGAGGAGTTCCACGAGTGGATGAGGATCAGGCACACCATGACCAGGCAGGTCAACAGCCTCGTGGACAGGTAGGTGCCGAAGTCGAAGCGGCGCCGCACGTCGGTCACGTGGAAGGTACGCACCTCGTACAGGCCCACCGTCTGGTACTGCTGGCCGATCGCCAGCGCGAGGGTGAACAGGCCATACTGGGCGCGCGCAAAGGAATCCGTGGTGCCCGAGCGCATGATCGCCACGCCCATGATGACCACGGCGAGGCTCGACATGAGGGAGGCGGCCGTGTTCCACAGGTAGTCGCGCCCCAGCTGGCCGCGCGACTCGAGGGCCTCCTCCGTGGTCTCGACCTGCGCGTTGCCGGCGGCCTGTGCGTCAGGAAGGGACGAGGCCGTGGTGTCCTTCTCGCTCACGCGCCGGCCTCCTCGGAGGCCTGGGGTCCCGGATCATTCGGCCCGAAAACGATGTGGAAGGGCTCGTGTGTCACCCGATCTTCAGGATCCGGAATGCGCATGTAATCCCCGTAGCCGCGCGTGAGCACGACGTCGTACGCGGCGGGAATGCGCACCGTGATGTCCTCGAAAGGAACGGAGCGAGCAGGGAAGAGCTCAGCCTCGGAGGCGCTCCAGCGACGCGGGTCGCGCGTCGAAAAATCGCCGAACAGGATTGAGCCGTCGGCTGCCTTCTGCGGGTTCTCGCGGCCCTTGAGGGCGGCGCGCAGCCAGCGCCGGTACAGCGAGGCCTCGTTGACGCGCAGCGCCCGCATTCCCCAGTGGGCGCAGGCCATCGCCGCGGAGGCCAGCTGGCGCGCGGGTGTGGGCAGGCCCGTCGGCGGGTTGGGGATGGAACGCAGGAACATGAGGCGCGCCCACAGCCACGTGCCGCGCGACTGGGCGCGGAAGCGACCGGGGTCGTCCGCGATCTCATCCAGGACGAACAGGTCCACGCCGATCGGCATGCGGAACGAGCGGTCCTTCGCGACCTTCGAGACGAACTCCGAGCCCTTCAAGCCCAGCACGCCGAAGCTGATCGGATAGTTGGGGTGAGTGGCGGGGGAAGCGATGAAGAACTCCTCCCCGAGGAGGGCCGGGGCCTTGGCGATGAAACGCTCGTAATCCTCCCGGGGCATGCACACGTCCCCGTCGTCGTCCCACGGGATGAAGCCCTGGTGGCGCACAGCTCCGATCGCCGTGCCACCGTAGGCGACGTAGCGCAGATCGAGGAGGGCGCACACGCGGTCGATCTCGGCGAGGCAGCGCTTGGTCACGCGCTGAATGGCTGCCAGGGTTGCGGGGTCTGCTGCGCTCATCAGTTCTCCGATTGTTTCAGGGCCGTGAGGCTTACAGGCTGTCGGCGTAGGGGCCAAAGTCGATGACCGCGGCCTCATGGTTGTAGCGCTGCTCCGGGGGAGGCAGCTGCATGTAGTCGCCGTATCCGCGGCGCAGCAGGGCGTCGTACTCGTTTTGGATCATCACCGTGATGTCCTCGAAAGGAACGTCGCGGGTGGGGAAGAACTCTTCCTCGCGCACGATCCAGTTCTGCGGGTCGCGCATCGTGAAGTCCGCGTACACGCCCGTGCCCGCACCCTCGTAGCGGCGAACCGCGCGCTCCCACCGAGCCTGCAGGCTCGCCGGCGTCGCGCGCACCGCCTTCAGGCCCAGGTGCGCGAGGGTCGTCGCCGAGAAAATCAAGGCCTTCTTCCAGGCGGGAGTGTTGATCAGGTGCGGACGAGGGGTGCCCTGCAAGAACAGCAGGCGACCCCACAGCCACGACTGGCGCGACATCTCCTGGAAGGCCTTCTCGTCGGACGGAATCTCATCGAGAGGCAGGATGTCAAGGAAGAAGGGCATCCGGTACTTCGAGTCCTTGTCCGCCTCGGGGATCAACAGGGTTCCCGGCATGACCATCTTCGTGAACATGAAGGGGAAGTCGTCGCGTGTGCGCGTGTTATCCAGGCGGAAACGCTCGTCCAGCAGGGCGGGTGCCTCGGCCAGGAAACGCTCGTAGTCGGCGCGCGTCATCATCACGTCGATGTCGTCATCCCACGGAATAAAGCCGCCGTGGCGGATTGCGCCGATCGCCGTGCCGCCGTAGATCGCATAGGACACCCCGATGCGTCGGCACACCCGGTCCAGCTCGGCCAGGATCAGCGTCAGGAGCTTCTGGACCTTGCGCAGGTCGGTCTCGGGTGTCGTCATCAGTCCTCCGAATATGACAAAGCGGGTGGGCGCGCCTGCGCCCACCCGCCATTGTCTCACGCCTGGGAGCTCGTGACCTTCTCCGTTCGCTTGGGAAGCAGGTCACCCCAGTTGGAGGTGGCCGCCAGGACCGTGCCCACGAGGATCACGACGCAGCACACCACCTGGGTGGCCGTGGGCACCGTGCCCTGCAGGACGAGTGCGAAGATGATCGCCCACGCCGAGTAGGAGATGTTCAGAGCCATACCGCGCGAAGCGCCGATCGCCGACAGTGCCTTGTAATAGAAGAGGTACGAGGCAGTGCCCGCCAAGCCGGCCAGCGCCACGACGCCCGCCGACAGGTGAGCCAGCGAATGCAGCGTGAAGCCGAAAACGCCCGCGATGGGTGCCACGATGAACAGGTACACGACCGCCGAGGTCGTCTCGCGGATCTGGAGGGCCACCTCGTTATCCACGGCCTCGTCGCGCATGCCCCACGTGAGGATCACGGCCTCGGACCCCCAACCGATCACGCAGGCCAGCGCGCCGACCACGCCGAGGATCGCATTGCCGCCCTCGATCGGCTCCGACGTCGCCGACCAACCCGTCGCGACGATCGCGCCAAGCGCGACCAGGAGGGCCACGATCTGGCGGGGAGCCATGCGCTCCTTCAAGAGGATGAAAGCCAGCAGGGTGCCCAGCGCCGGGTAGAACGTCGAAATGATCGCGGTCAGTCCCGGGCCGATGTTGTCGATCGCGATCAGGTAGCCGCTCATGCCGATCGGGCCGCCCAGGAGGGCCGCTGCGATGACCGACTTACCGGGGCGCGTGCGCAGCGCCGCCCAGGTGTCCTTCAGGCGGCCTCGGAGAGCCATATACACGACCAGGATGACGGCACACGCAACGTCGTGCAGGACCGCGCCGGCGAGCGCCGACTGGCCGAAGTCGGCAAATGGGATCATGGCCAGTGCGATCGCCAGCACGACCGTGTCCAGGCCCCATAGAGCGCCCGAGAAGAAGCCGTAGCGCTTGCCTCCGTGCTGAGTTTTCATGCCAGTTTACCTTCCGTGGAGATCTGAGTGCTCGAGGCGGCCTCGTAGGCTGCGAGCAGGGAATCGAGTGTGCGTGTCGCGTGGGAGTAGTAGATGTAGAGCCACTCGCCGACGTCGTCGCCTTCGGCCTCCTTGACCAGCGCCCACAGGTACCAGCACCAGCCGGCGAACACCTCGTAGGCGAAGAAGTGGCGCGCCTCGCGCTCGGAGGGGGCGTGGCCCAGGTAGTACTCGAGGGCGGCGGCCGCGCGCTCGCGGGTCATCTCCGCAGTGCACACGGTCATTGTGCCGAAGTCGGCGGCCATGTCCGACATGCCCGCGTACTCCCAGTCGATGAGGCTGATCTTTCCGTCCTTATCCACCAGGAAGTTCGGCGGGAAGAAGTCGTTGTGCGAGGGGACTTTGTCGAAGCCGTCCGCGTCTGCGAAGGCCTTCAGGCGCAGGACCTTGTCGCGCAGCTCAAAGTATCCGGGAACGTCGATGGGGCCGAAGGCCTTGAGGAGGCCCTCGTAGCGCAAGCCTTCGGTGACAAAGTCGAAGGAGCGGTCCAGCACGCGACCGGAGGTGTGCAGAGCGCGGTCCATCTCCATGGCCGCCTTGAGCTCCTCGGGGCGGGTGACGTCCAGGTTGCGCACGTCGCGCACGAAGCGCGAGATCTTCCAGCCCGCTGCGGGGTCACCCGTGAGGAAGGTGTCGTCGATGCCGAGCTCTGCGGCCAGGCGCAGGCCGGCGAACTCCGCGCTGCGGTCCACGATCTTTTCTGTGCCGATGCCGGGGTGGCGATACACGTATTCGTCGTCGCCTACCGTGAAGTGGCACGACAGGTTCGTGATGCCCTGCTTAAGCGGGTAGAAGTCGCGGATGTCCGACTTCTGACAGCCCAGGGTTTCCACGATGTGATCGAAGACCTCAGAGTCCACGTTCTCCATGAACAGGGGATCGAAGTTGCGCAGCTCGTCGACCGAATCGAACTCGTGGATGACGCCGTCCGGGTAGCGGCGGATCACCATGTCGAAGGACTTGATGTGGTCCAGGTAGATGGACTCCCACAGCTTCGACACCGTCTCGGGCAGGTGGTAGACCTGCTCGAGGATTTCGCGGAACTTCGCGGAAAAGACGCGGTCGAAGTAGACATGGCCGAGCATGACCCACGCGTCCTTGCCGCCCACGGTCGCGCCCGTGATGCGGTCGCCCGGACCCGTTTTGATGCACCACTCGTCGGTGGGACCCTCGACGTAGTTCGCCGAGTAGTAGGACTTGTACACGTAGGGTTCGAAGGGGTTCGTGGTGAAGTAGTCGTCCGAAGAACACACGTAGGTGTTGTCCAGGCGGTCCTTGACGAGCCACAGGGACCCGTTGTTGTTGCGCGTGGCGTATTCGCGGTTGATGACAATGTCGACGCCGTACTTGTCGGCCAGGTAGAAGAAGTATTCCTTCTTGTAGCCCACGACCAGCGCGATGTTCGTGATGCCGGCTTCGTGGAGCTGGCGGATCTGACGCTCGACGAGGATCTCGCCACGCACCTTGAGCGTGCCCTTGGGGCGCTCGTAGCTAATGGGGGCGAAGCGCGAGGACAGGCCTGCGGCCATGATGACGGCGCCCGTGACGCGGTAGGGCTCGAGGGCCTCGCGGCCCGCGTCGGTGATCGCGCGCTCGTCGATGTAGCCGGCGGCCTCGCACTCGCGGGTGGCGGTGTTGACGCGCCCCAGGCTCATGCCGGTCGCCTCCGACAGTGCCCGCTGCGTGAGGGGAGCGTCGGCCTTGGCCAGTGTGTTCAGGATGTTGAATTGGGGCTCGCTGAGCGTGCCGACGTTGGTCGTGGGCATGCGATCACCTTTCGTTCATGGAAGTCGCCTGTGCGCTACGTGTTCGAGCGTAGCACTATTCGGCAAATTTGTGAACAGTGTGGGTGTGAAGTGGCTATCGACGAGGCTCGGGCTGTGTTTCTGGGAAGCGCTGCCACAGGACAACGGCCAGCCCAATCGCGATAGCGCCGGCGAGAGAGCCAATGATCCACACGGCCATCGGGCCGATCGGAGCCGTCGGCCACCACCACTCGTTGCCCGCGCTCAGGTTCCGCGTTGCGAGGTCGATCGGGTAGCCGTGCTGCGTGTACCCGAACGCGTAGCGCTCGATGACGAGGTAGAGGGCGCGGGCGTTGGTGAGCGCCCACAGGGCCGCCACAAGGCCCGTGGCTACGCGACCGGCGATGCTGGTGGGGAGGCGGAATGCCTCGCTGCCCGCAGGCCGCCCCTCGTCGTCCGCGCGGGCGGGGGAGGGGGCCAGGAGCATGAGCGCGAAGACCGCGAAGAGCGGCAGCATGTAGCGCGGCTGGTAGATCAGGACGTTGTTGAAGTGTCCGCGCAGGCCGATGACAACTGGAACGCCCGTAATCGCGCCGAAAACGGTGACAGCTGAGAGTGCCTTGCGCCACGTCAGGGAGCGCAGCGACCAACACAGGACGGCGACGACCACGACGGAGGCGCCGTAGGAGACGGTGCCCTGGTAGGACACGTCGTTCCATCCCGGTCCGAACAGGTGACCGACGAAGCCGCGCAGGTAGTTGGGTAACGAGGACACGTTGAGCCACGCGATGTGCGTGAGCGAGTATTCCGCCAGCTCGTTGCTCGAACCCAGGTGTGAGGCCGCCACGTTCGTGCGGGCCATGACCCAGATGCCCACGACGGAGGCGACGCACGCGAGGATCGCCTCGGGAACGATGCGCCTGCTCAGCGGTACCGCGAAGGCCAGGGCGACCGTGACGACGAAGAGGAAGAAGGCGCTGTCGCCGCGAGATGTGCACGCCAAGACCGCGCCAGCCAGCGCGCAGGCAATCAGGCCCACCCGGCGCGGCCCCACCGACCGGGTGGCAGCCAGCAAGCCGGCAGCAAAAGCAAACGTGCCCGTCATCGCCCACGACGACGGGTTCATGCCCGCGACGAAATAGAAACCCATCGGCAGCCACGCAACCGTCACAGAAACGCTGACCGCGCGTCTCAGCCCCGAATCCGCCAGGGCGATGATCGCGCCGATCAGGCCAATCGCGAGCAGCGTGTTCACGGTGCGAAGCGCGAGGACCGCGTGGCTCGTGGAGCGCTGCACGAAGAGGTGGGCGAACTGGTAGTAACCCCACGGGTAGTTGCCGTCGTCCCAGCGCAGCGTCGGCGCCAGCTCCTCGTCCGAGGCGTTGAGGGCACACTGAGCGGAATTGTCATGGTCGAAGGCGTAGCAAGTGACGTACTCCTTGGCCAGCGACTGCGGCACCATGACGGCCTTTTCGCCGTCCTTGGTGGAAATCTGGCAGCCCGTCTCGTCCACCGGCGGAGGGCACCACATGGCCCCCACGTGGAAGTCTTCGTCCGGGGAGGCCCCGACCGGTGAAGCCACGACCCACGCCAACGAGGCCGCAATCACCGCGGCGACGAGGATGAGCGCCGCGACGAGCGTGCGGCGCTGCACGGCTGACGTGGGCATGCGGTGTCCTACTTCGGGCACGGTCGAGTCAAGAACGGGCGGCGGCGCGGAATGCCTCGATATGGACGGAAGCGGCGCGAGCCCACGTGAACTCGTCGGCGCGCGGAATCGCGGCGGCCCCCAGGGCCTCGCGACGAGCAGGGTCGTCCAGCAGCTCCGTCAGGGCCGAGGCGATCGAGTCGGGGTCGATGTCGCAGTAGGCGACGGCGTCGCCGCCGACCTCCGGCAGGGAGGTCAGACGAGTCGTCAGCGTTGCGGCACCGCAGCTCATCGCTTCCAGGACCGGCAGGCCGAAGCCCTCTGCGATCGAGGGGTAGGCCAGAATGACGCAGCCCGAGAGGAAACCGGGCAGGTCCTCGAGGGGCAGGTAGCCGGGGCGCAGGACCGTCAGGTGCTCGGGCACCGAGGCCAGGGCCGGGTCGATGTCCTCGTCCCAGCCCTTGCCGCCCGCGAGCACGAGGGCAGGCGGATTCGGGCGGTCGGAGACGGCCTTGACCCACCCGCGCACCAGGTTCGGCACGTTCTTGCGGGGCTCCAGCGTGCCCAGGAAGCCGATGTAGTCGCGGCCCTCCAGGCCCAGCGATGCCTTGACGCGTTCGCGCTCGGCGTCCGAGACCGGGTGGAAGATCGAGCGGTCCACGCCGTGATAGGCCACGTAGAACTGCGAGGGATCGCCGCCCGCGTACTTGATGGTCTCGTCGCGCGTGGCCAGCGAGGGAACCACGAGGGCGTCCGCGCGGCGAATCGCGCGGCGAATCGCCGTTGTGAAGAAGCGCTGCTTGAGGCGCGAGTGGGCCTGCGGGTGCGAGAAGAACGTCGCGTCGTGCAGTGTGATGACGACGGGAACGCCCGGGAACTGCGGGGACGTGTAGTGCGGGGAGTGCAGGACGTCGGGGCGGACCTTGCGGATCAGCTTGGGCAAGCCCGTCTGCTCCCAGGCCATGCGCGCGGGACGGGACTCGAAGCGCCGCGAAATCGGGATGATGCGGGCCGAGGGCAGGCGCGTCGCGAAGTGCTCGGCGTCGCGCTCCTGGACTGCCATCGTCAGGTCCACGCCCTGCTCGACCAGCTCGGGCACCAGGTCGTCCACGTAGCGGCCGACGCCGCCCAGGTCTGCGGGGATCGCGGTGCCGTCCAGCAGAACGCGGATCGGATGCGAGTGAGAAACGAAGTGGGCCACGATCATCCCCATTTGGTCGGGAGCAACAACTATTCCCCTTATCGTATGCCATTTTGCGCTTGCGGATACTTTTGTTCCCGCCCCCGCGCGCCCGTGAACTACCCTGGACGCATGAGCGTCAACGTTGGAATGGTCGTCGAGCAAATGTGGCAGCCGGTGCCCGGGGGGTCCGGCCGGTACATCGTCGAGGTCGCCGCCCGCCTGGCAGACCAGGGCGTGCGTGCTATCGGCATCGCTGCGCGGCGCGGTGCGGGCGAGCCCGCGCCGAACGAGGTGGGCCTGACCATCCCCGTACTCAACTCGGCGCTGCCTCGCCGCGTCCTGTACGCCGCCTGGGATCGGCTGGGTGTCCCCAGCGTCGACCGGATGCTCGGCGTCGGATCCGGTGGGGGAGCGGACGTCGTTCACGCGACCACGTGGGCGATCCCGCCGACCTCGCGCCCCCTGGCCGTCACCGTCCACGACGTCGCCTTCCTGCGCGACCCTGACCACTTCACGGCCCACGGCTCCGCCTACTTCCACCGCGCCCTCGAGATCACGAGGAAGCGCGCCGACGCGATCATCGTCCCCTCGCAGGCCACCGCCGACGACTGCATCGAGGCAGGCCTGGACGCCTCGCGCATCACCGTCATCCCGCACGGCCTGAGCCACACTCCCGTCACCGATGAGCAGGTGGAGGAGTTCCGCGCTCGCCACCGACTCGAACGCCCCTACATCCTGTGGGTCGGTACGCGTGAGCCCCGCAAGAACCTGCCCACCCTCCTGGCGGCGTACGAGCAGATGCGTGGCACCGACCTCGACCTCGTCCTCGTCGGACCCGCCGGATGGGGAAGCGACCCCACCGACGCGCCGCTGCCGCCCGAACGCGTCCACGTCCTCGGACGCCTGGACGATGCCGACCTGGCCTGCGCGTACGCGGGCGCCCGGGTCTTCACCTTCCCCTCGATCTGGGAGGGCTTCGGGCTGCCCGTCCTCGAGGCCATGGCGCACGGAACGCCCGTCGTGACCAGTGCGGACACCTGCATGGCCGAGATTACGCGCGACGACGCCGGCCTCCTCGTCCCGGCCACCGACGCCTCGGCCTTGGCGCAGGCCCTCGAAGCCGCCGCCGGAAGCGAGCACGACCGCCTCGCCGCCGCCGGCATCGAGCGCGCCCGCGACTACACGTGGGAGGCGTCCGCCGCTGCCCACGCCGCCGTCTACGCATCCCTGGCGGGTGTGCGATGAGGGCGCGCAGCGCGAGGGTGATCCTCGTCAACTGGAAGAACGCGCCGCTCACCCTGCGCGCCGCCCACTCGATCGCCCCGCAGATGGGGCAGGGGGACCACCTCGTCATCGTTGACAACGGATCCGACGACGACTCCCTGACCGTCCTGCGCGACGGCCTCGATGAGCTGCGTGGCATCGCCGATCCCGCGCGCGTGTCCCTCGTGAACGCCGGGACGAACGACGGCTTCGGTGCCGGCGTCATGGCAGGAGCCGCCGGCCTGAGTGAGGACTCCGTGGTCCTGCTCAACAACGACGCGACCGTGCGCGACGGCTTCCTCGACGCGCTCCTGGAACCCCTGGGCGAGGGCGTGGGCGCCACGACCGCACTCATCCTCCTGACCGGCACCTGGCGTCCCTCCACCCCCTCGGACACGGAGTTTCTCGTCGCCCGCGACGGCAGCCGTTGGACGCGCGTTGCCGACGGTGAGAGCGGCGGCCAGGTCCTCATCAACTCCACCGGCAACGAGGTCGATGCGGCCGGCAACGGCTACGACCGCTCGTGGCTGGACCCCGCCGACTCACCGCTGCCCGCCCCCGAGGTCTTCGGCCTGTGCGGCGGCGCCTGCGCCATCGACGCCGACGCGTGGCGAGCCGTCGGGGGAGTGCGCACCGACCTGTTCATGTATTACGAGGACACCGACCTTTCCTACAAGCTGCGTGAGGCTGGGTACGAGGTGCGCTTCGCCGCCGGGGCCGTCGTCGATCACGAGCACGCCGCCTCCTCGGGCACGTCCTCGCCCATGTTCCTGCGGGTCAACGCACGCAATCGCATCATCGTCGCCGCCCAGCACGCCCCCTGGGGCGTCGTCGCGCGCGCTATCGCCCGCTCGATTGCGCGGGCAGTGCGCTCGGGTGGGCGGGGGCCGGTCGCCCGCGGAGTCCTCCAGGGTCTCCTCGCCCTGCCTCGCGCGCTGCGCCACCGCACGGCCTCGCGTTCCTAGCGCCATCGACCCGGATACGAGGCCGGGGCCGGTGGGTGCGTCACGGCACACAACGCGGGGCGGAGCTGCGTAGCGCCTACGCCTTGATAGACTGACTGACATGGTGAAGACTGTCCTCGTTACCGGAGCCGGTGGCTACATTGGCCGCCACATTGTTCACGCCCTGCTGGAGCGCGGCCTCGACGTTAGCGTCGTCGACTTCCGCCTCGACGGTGTCGACGAGCGTGCGCGCCGCATCGACACCCAGATTTTCAGCGGCGACGCTGACATTTACGACCAGCTCGGACGCCCGGACGTGGTCCTGCATCTCGCGTGGCGTGACGGCTTCGTGCACAACTCGCCGGCCCACATCGAGGACCTGCCCGCCCACTACCACTTCATCGAGAATCTCCTTGAGGGCGGCTGCACCCACCTGGCCGTCATGGGCTCCATGCACGAGGTTGGCTACTGGGAAGGCGCCATCGACGAAAACTCCGCCTGCAACCCCGCCTCGCTGTACGGGATTTCCAAGAACGCGCTGCGACAGATCACGTCGCTGCTGACCGCCAAGCACGGCGCGACCATGCAGTGGCTGCGCGGCTACTACATCGTCGGCGACGACGCGCACGGCTCGTCGATCTTCTCCAAGCTCCTGGCAGCCGCCCAGGAAGGCAAGAAGACCTTCCCCTTCACCACGGGCAAGAACCTCTACGACTTCATCTCCATCCAGGGGCTGGCCTACCAGATCGCGGCCGCCGTCTCCCAGGACGAGGTCACCGGCATCATCAACATCTGCAGCGGCGAGCCCATGAGCCTCGCCGACCGCGTCGAGGCCTACATTCGCGAGAACGACCTGGACATCACCCTCGAGTACGGGGCATTCCCGGATCGTCCATACGATTCGCCCGGCGTGTGGGGCGACCCCACGAAGATCCGCCAGATCCTGGCCACCGTCGACGGTGCGGGGGAGTAAAGCCGTGAAGCGCGCCGGTATTTTCCTGTTCTTTGATCCCCAGGGCCTCGTCGACGACTACATCGTGGAGTGCCTGACCTCGCTGCGCGAGTACCTCGACGAGATCCTCGTCGTCTCCAACTCTGCTCTGGACGATACTGCTCGTGAGCGCCTCCTGAAGGGTGCCACCGAGGTCTTCGAGCGCGAAAACACCGGCTTTGACGTGGGCGGATACCGCGACGGCATTGCCCGCTTCGGCTGGGACCGCCTCGGCCAGATCGACGAGCTGATCCTCTTCAACTACACCTTCTTCGCGCCCGTCAACCCGTGGAAGAACCTCTTCGACCGCGTGGACGCCGCCGGAGCGGTGGACTTCTGGGGCATCACCGAACACGACGAGGTGCGCCCCCACCCCTTCCTGGCAGCCACCCGCATGCCGCGCCACATCCAGTCCCACTGGATTGCCGTGCGCAACCCGCTGCTCAGCTCCCCGGACTTCCGCAAGTACTGGGACGAGATGCCGCCGATTCGTTCCTACAACGACTCGATCCAGTGGCACGAGTCGCGCTTCACGGAGTACTTCGGCAACCTCGGATACACGCACGTCGTGGCCTACCCGCGCGAGGACTACCCCTCGCGCAACCCCGTCTTCGACAACGCCTCGATGCTGCTTGCGGACGGCTGCCCGATTCTCAAGCGCCGCAACCTCTTCCACGACCCGCTCTACCTGGACCGCCACGCGATCATCGGCGCGGACATGCTGGAGCTCGCGGAGAAGGCCGGATACGACACCGACCTGATTCTCACGAACCTTGCGCGTACCTCACGTCCGCGTGACCTCGTGACCAACGCGGGCCTGACGACCGTCATCTCTCCGCGCGCCGACCAGGCCACCCTGGAAGCCGCCGCCTCCCTGAAGGTCCTCGCGGTCGCCCACATTTTCTACGCCGACATGGCAGATGAGATCCTCGACCGCCTGAGCGTCCTGCCGGAGGGCTACCACCTGGTGGCCACGACCTCGAACGAGGAGAACAAGGCCCTCATCGAGGCGCGCGCTCAGGAACGAGGCGTGGACGCCGACGTGCGCGTCGTGTCCTCCAACCGCGGGCGCGACATCGGCGCGTTCCTGGTGGACTGTGGCGACGTGCTGACCTCCGGCGAGTACGACATCGTCGTGAAGATCCACTCCAAGAAGTCCGTCCAGGACGACTACAACGCCGCCCAGCTCTTCAAGCAGCACCTCTACGACAACCTGCTGGCCTCCTCCGATCACGTGGCCGGCATCCTCGCGGAGTTCGCGGCCCACCCGGGCCTGGGCATGGTGATCGCGCCCATGCCGCACATGGGCTACCCGACGATGGGCCACGCGTGGTTCGCGAACCGCGCCCCCGCCCGCGAGTTCGCGAAGAAGGTCGGCATCACCGTCCCCTTCGACGACCACCAGCCGCTGGCCCCCTACGGCTCCATGTTCATCGCGCGCCCGGAGGCACTGTCTCTGTTGACCGGCGCGGGCCTCGTCCCGGAGGACTTCCCCGAGGAAGGCGGCTACAAGGACGGCTCCCTGGCGCACGTTATCGAGCGCCTCTTGGCCTACGCGGTCCTGTCGCGCGGCTACTACGTGCGCCCCGTCATGACCCCGAAGTGGGCGGGCGTGTACTACGGCTACCTTGAGTACAAGCTGGCCGCGACCTCGTCGATGATGCCCGCCTTCGCGATCGACCAGGTGCCTTTCCTCAAGGCGCGCATGGGCGCGGTCCCGAACCTGCTGGGTGCCGTCAAGACCAACATCATGGTGCGTACCCCCGGACTGGGCAACGCGCTCAAGCCGGCGTACCGCGCGGCCCGCGGAGCCGTCCACAAGATCCGATCCATGAAGGGTGAGCGATGAGCCTGGCCTCCACGATTCGGGCTGCGGCCCCCCACACGCCCCAGTCCGTCGCGCAGGCATTCAACTCCAGGTCCAACTCGATCGGGTTTTTGCGCTGGCTGATGGCCTTCATGGTCATCTTCTCGCACGCTGGCCCGATCGCCGGATTCTACGGCGGCGAGGACCTGGGCGTGCAGATCTCGAAGGAGCAGTCCATCGGTGGTGTCGCCGTCGCGGGATTCTTCTTTTTCTCGGGCTTCCTGATCACGCGCTCGCGCATGGGGCGCGCGACGATCTGGCGCTACATGTGGCGCCGCGTCCTGCGTATTTTCCCCGCCTTCTGGACGGCCCTGCTTCTCACGGTCGGCATTCTCGCGCCGATCGCCTACTGGCACACCTTCCACAACATCTCCGGCTACCTACACCCGGCCACCGAGTCACCGCTCACGTACTTCGTGAACAACATGTGGCTGAACCTCGGCCAGCGCAACATCGCCGGAATGGGCGAGAACCTGCCGTACTTCATCCTGCACGGCGCGCGCGACTGGAACGGCTCGGCCTGGACGCTCATCTACGAGTTTAAGGCCTACATCCTGGTGGCGATCCTCGGGCTGTTCGGGGCGCTCGCGAACCGTAAGGTGGGAGGTGCCTTCGCCCTCGTGCTGATCGCCCTCAACGCTCTGCAGTGGATGGGCGCGGGTCAGGTCTCCAACGTCAACTACCTGCTGCGCGACCCCTTCATGCTGATGTTCATGGGCCCCTTCGCCTTCGGCATGCTGTTCACGCTCTACGGCGACAAGATCCCCATGGACTCGCGCCTGGCGTGGGGCGGCCTCATCTTCGGAGTGCTCTCCTACGCGTCGGGCGGCTGGAACATCGTCGGCCAGTACGGTTTCCTGTACTTCCTCATGTACCTGGCGATTCGCCTGCCCCTGCAGAACTGGGAGAAGCACGGCGATCTGTCCTACGGCATCTACATCTACGCCTGGCCGATCATGGCGTTCGCCGCCTACTTCCACCTGCAGGATCGCGGCTGGATCGCCTACCACCTGACGGTTGTCGTGACCGTGCACATCCTGGCCTACCTGTCGTGGCACCTCATCGAGAAGCCTGCGATGAGCCTGAAGAACTATCTGCCGCGCTGGATGGATAAGCTCATCGAGCACTTCCGTCCCACGTACGAGGCCGTGGCCCGCCGCATCGTCACGCCGGCCCTGTCCTCGACCAGGATCGCGACGGTCATGGAGGCCGAAGAGGCCTCCGCGCGCACCGAGGAGGAGTCCAAGTGAGCGAGAAGAAGGCCGCGGGCCAGTTCAAGGAATCCGAGTCCGGTCTGCGGGACGTCTCCTTCGACGAGGGTGTCCCCGCGGGTTCGTGGAAGCATCGCCTCCGCTACGTGCCCCTCGCCGTTCTCCTTGCGGGCGCGTGCGCTGCCACCGGCGTGGGCGCCTGGTACAAGGCCACCCACCCCTCTCCTCAGCCGGCTGCGGCACCCGCCGCCCAGGCCTCGTCCTTCGCGCGCACCACGCCCCAGTCCCTGCCCGAGGTCTGCGCGCCCACCCCGCGCGCCGACGTGGGCCCGTGGACGCCCGGCGTGGCTGGCACCGCGGGGTACCTGCCCACCGACGCCGCCCAGGCCTCGTTCGAGCAGTCCATGACCGGCGTTTCCACCTACGTGCAGGGCCGCGATGGCTACCTGTTCCTCTCCGACGTCTTCAACGCGAACTTCTCCCAGGCGGTGGGCCGCGTGCGCCCCACCCCCGAGCAGGTGAGCGCGTGGGACCGCTACATGAGCGGTATCGAGGCCGCCGCGAGTGAGCAGGGCGCGACCGCACTGTTCATGCCCGCCCCGGCGACGTGGGACGTCTACTCCGACAAGCTGCCCCAGTGGGCCGACCCGCTGATGGGCACAACCTCCCTGGATCTCATGCGTTCGGCGCTGCCCACTCGCGCGTGGGTGGACGTGCGTGAGGGCCTGCACGAGGCCCGCGCGGGGAGCGAGGCGCCGCTGTACTCGGCAGTCAACCCCCACTGGTCTCCCTACGCCGCGCACGTGGCCTGGAACCAGACGCTGTCCTGCCTGGCCGCGGTCAACCCGCAGTTCGAGGGCCTGCCTTCCCTGACGCCGTCTGGCGTGAGCGGCGTGGACGCCCCCAACGAGTACGAGGCCCTGGGTGCCCCGGCCCAGAGCGGCCCGTGGGCGGTGCCCACCTACGACCAGGACCCCGGCAGCGTCCACCTGCTGCAGCTGGAATCCCGTGATGAGCTGGCCGATACCGCCGCGCGCCTGTCCGAGGTGAGCGCCGCCCCCGAGGTCTCCCTGGCCACCCCCGTCGACTTCCAGAACAAGCCGGCCCTCACCTACAACCCGAACGGACGCGGCACCGCGCTCATCGTGCGCGACTCCCAGGGCAACAACCTGGGGCCCGACGTGGCCGCGACCTTCGAATACACGATCCAGGTTGGCCACGCCCTCGACTCCGATCAGCCGACGGACGTCGCCGCCCTCATCGAGGCCTACAAGCCCAGCGTCGTGATCGTGGAGTTCACGCAGCGCTACCTCGCGCTCACGCCGGCCGCCGGCAAGTAGAATAGATTTCCTGACCACGACAGAAGCGATGGGAGTAGCCGTGTCTGAGACGAAACGGGTCATCGACCTGACGGTGCGCATGGCGCAGCGCTCGATCTCCTCGGAGTTCAAGGGCACCGCGCTCGGCCGCCTGTGGTCCTTCATCAACCCGCTCGCGACGATCGCCGTGTACGCGCTGATCTTTGGCGTCGTCTTTCGCGGCGAAGCCGATAAGGGCGTGAACTCGGGCCTGTCCTCGTTTGCGCTGTGGATCGGCGTGGGCGTCATCGCCTGGAACTTCATGTCGAGCGGCATCCAGCGAGGCATGGACTCCCTCGTAGGCAACTCCGGCCTGCTCACCAAGGTCTACTTCCCGCGTCAGGTCCTCATCTACTCCTCGGTGCTGGCCCTGGCCTACGACTTCGCGTTCGAGCTGGGCGTCATCATCCTCATCATGTGCATCGCCGGCGGTCCCGGCGTGCTCCTCATGATCCCCGCGGTCATCGTCATCACGGCGCTCGCGATGCTCTTCGTGATCGGCATGGGCCTCATCCTGTCGGTCGCGTCGGTCTACTTCCGTGACATCTCGCACCTGTGGCAGATCTTCAACCAGATCTGGATGTACGCCTCCGGCGTCGTCTTCTCCCTGTCGATGCTCAACAAGGTCCAGACGGACTTGGCGGCCAAGGGCTGGACGTGGGGCGGCGAGCCCCTCCCGATCGTCACGATCTTCCGCCTCAACCCCGCCGAGCTCTTCCTCGAGGCCTACCGCTCGACGCTGTACGGCTTCGCGATGCCGTCCTGGCAGGTGTGGCTCGGCTGCGCCGCCTGGGCCTTCGGCATCTTCGGTCTCGGCTCGCTGATTTTCCGCCGCTTCTCGGCACGAATCGTGGAGGAACTCTGATGACGAACGCGATCTCGGTGGAGGGCGTCTCCAAGCGCTTCCGCATCTACAAGAACCGCAATCAGTCCCTCAAGGGCGCGTTCCTGCAGCGTTCGCGCGCGCAGTTCGAGGAGTTCTGGGCCCTCGACGACGTCTCCTTCGAGATCCCGCAGGGCAAGACCTTCGGCCTGCTCGGACACAATGGTTCGGGCAAGTCGACGCTGCTCAAGTGCATCGCGAAGATCCTGACCCCGGACAAGGGCTCGATCTCCTCGACGGGTCGCATGGCCGCCATGCTCGAGGTCGGCTCCGGCTTCCACCCCGAGCTGTCGGGCCGCGAGAACATCTACCTCAACGGCGCGATCCTGGGCATGAGCAAGAAGGAGATCGACTCCAAGCTGGACGCGATCATCGACTTCTCCGGCGTCGAACGCTTCATCGATCAGCCGGTGAAGAACTACTCCTCGGGCATGTACGTGCGCCTGGGGTTCTCCGTGTCGATCCACGTCGAGCCGGACATCCTCCTCGTTGACGAGGTCCTGGCCGTGGGCGACATGGAATTCCAGAACAAGTGCATGGACAAGTTCGCCCAGCTCAAGGATCAGGGGCGCACGGTCGTCGTCGTGTCCCACGGCCTCGAGCAGATGCGCACCTTCTGCGACCAGGCCGCCTGGCTGGACCACGGCACGCTTGTCGACGTGGGCGGGGCCGCCGAGGTCATCGACACCTACTCCGACGTCGCTCACCACGCCGTCGAGGTCGAGGGCGGCGGCACGCGCTTCGGCAGCGGCGAGGCCATGATCGAGCGCATCGACCTACTGTCCTCGTCCGGCGAGCCCACGTCGCTCGTGTACCCGGGCGATCCGGTTCGACTGCGCTTGCACTACCGCGCGAACGAGCGCATCGAGTCCCCGGTCTTCGGTGCCTCCATCGACACCCGCGAGGGCGTGTTTGTGTGGGGCCTGCACGGCATGGACGCCTGCTACGTGCCCACCTCGATCGAACCGGGCACCGGTCACCTCGACATCGACATCCCGCGTCTGACCTTCAACCCGGGCGCCTACACGATTTCCGCGGCCATCCAGAACCAGGACATGACCAGCGTCATCGACGCCCTGCAGAAGGCCCGTCGCTTCGACGTCCTGCCCGGCCCGGGCATGGAGTCCGGCGGCCTGGTGAACCTGGGTGCATCGTTCACGGGCCTGACGCCCGCGCGGCCCATGCGCGACGTGCCCAGGCGCGGTGCCGCCGACTACGAGCACCTCGCGCGCATGCAGGCCCAGCAGGCCGACGCGCTCGAGAACGAGGACTGACGGACGCATCGACGTTCGAGGCCGGGGCCCAGCGGAGTGATTGCCGCCGGGCCCCGGCTTTTTGTCGAGTTGATGATTCAAACGTGCCCGCACTGCGTGATGGGCAGCCTACACTTATGGGAGAACTGTTCTCCAACAACAAGGCACTGTCATGGCAACGACGCCCACGCTCGCCCGCCGCGCGCACATGCGCGCCCTCACCGCGGCTCTGACCCTCGCGCTCATCGCCCTGCCCGCGCAGGCCCGCGCTGACGCCGAGGACGAGGCCGCACCGCAGTCCGCAGCGCAAAGCTCCACTGCGGCCCAGTCCGCCCCGCAGGCCGAGCCGTCGGCCTCTCCCAGCCCCGAGACCACGGACGCGCCCGAGCCCGCCGCCCCCGCAGCGAACGGCGAGGACCGGGCACCCACTGCCTCGTCGGAGAGCGAGGAGCCTCCGACGATGGCCGCTCCCGATGAGACCGGACGGGGCGCGTGGATGCGTGACTCGGTCGGCTGGTGGTGGCGGCGAGCCGACGGCACGTACCCGGCCTCCCAGTGGGTGGGGATCGGGGGCGCCCGCTACTACTTCTACGACAGCGGCTACATGGCCACCGGCTGGTTTCGTGACGGTGCCGACTGGTTCTTCCTGGCTCCCTCTGGGGCGCTCGTTGGCGGCTGGCTGAAAGACGGTGGCTCGTGGTACTACCTGGATCCCGCGAGCGGCGTGATGCGCACGGGCCTGACCGCGGTGGATGGCACGTGGTACTACCTGGATTCGTCGGGTGCGATGCGCACCGGGTGGGTGCTCCTGGACGACGGGTGGCACTACTTCGCGTCCAACGGCTCCCAGATCGGCGGTTGGCTGCGCGACGGGGGAGAGTGGTACTACCTCGACCCGAACAGCGGAGTGATGCGCACGGGGCTCACCGGCGTGGATGGCTCGTGGTACTACCTGGGGTCGTCGGGTGCGATGCGCACCGGCTGGGAGCACCTCTTCGACGGGTGGCACTTCTTCGCCTCCAACGGTGCCCAGATGGGAGGCTGGCTGCGCGACGGGGGAGAGTGGTACTACCTTGACCCCGACACCGGCGTCATGCGAACCGAGCCCCTGGAGCTGAACGGTCGCCGCTACGTGTTCGACGCCTCGGGCGCGTGGCGCGGGTACGAGGCCCCGGCCGGCTACCTGCAGCCCACCGACCACATCACGAGCCTCGGGGATGCGACTAACACGCTCACCTGGGGCATGAACGGCACCAAGGTACGCATCGCACAGGTGCGCCTCGGCCTGTGGCATGCAAACAAGCTCGCCTCCGTCGACGCGCCCTTCGTGGCCGCCGTCAAGAACTTCCAGCAGCGCGCAGGCCTGCCCGTCACCGGCGTCGTCGACAAGGCCACCTGGGACGCCATGGACACCGGATACCCGTGGACCGTCGACCAGTACCAGGCCACGCCCCTGCCCCTGACGGCCACGCGCGGCGAGCGCGTCGAGGCCATGATCGGGTACGCGTGGAACCAGACGGGCTCGTCCTACACGTGGGGCGGCGCGGGCCCCTACGACCAGGGATTCGACTGCTCCGGCCTGGTCCTCCAATCCCTCTACGCCGCGGGCCTGGATCCACAGCCCATCGACGTCATCAAGCACGCGTGGCCCTCCTACCGAACGTCGCAGGAGCTCTACGCCTACCCGTACTTCCAGCATGTGCCCCTCGCCCAGCGCCAGCGCGGTGACCTCATCTTCTACACGACGAGCGGCACCGTCACACACGTCGCCATCTACCTGGGCGACGACATGATCGTCCACACCGACTGGATGGGGCGACCCGCCCGCATGCAGCACATCACCGCGGGATACGGGTGGGATCGTATGACGCCAGACGTTGTGCGCCCGCTGCCCTAGGACAGATGCGGATGCGGGCCGGCCGTGGAGCGCTCCACGGCCGGCCCGTCTGTCTGAGTCAGGTATTCCTCAGCGCCCCAGCAGACGACGCAGGACGCGCTTGGGCAGGGACGCCGTGCGGCGCAGCGACCGCTGCAGGGCGAATCCGGCATCGAGCTGCTCGCGCAGGGCACTGACCTCTCCGCGCAGCTCATGCACCTGCTCGTGCAAGGCCGTCATCGTGTTCAGCAAGTTCACATGCACAAGATTCAGTGAGGAGTGTACGCCCGAATCCACGCGCGCCAGCTCCTCGCGCATCCGGCGGTAGTACTCCGCCGACAGCAGAGCCTGGCCCAGGTGCGGGGACGAAGGGTCGTCCGTCGCCAGCATGGCACGCAGGTAGCGGTCGCGGATATGCAGGTTGTCCCACTTGTGCAGGTACGCGTCCGTGACGACGGAGTTGCCCAGGGACGCATCCATCGTGTCGCGGTGGTGCCAGTAGGCCAGCGGCTCCCCGTCGACGAAACCGACCGGCGAGTCCGCCAGCAGTCGCAGGTTGAAATCCCAGTCTGCCTGCGTCTGCAGGGATCCATCCCAGTGGCCGACCCGGTCGGCGACCTCGCGCCGGATCAGCTGAGAGATCGGCGGCGTGTAGTTCTCCACCATCATGTCCACGAGGGACAGGCCGTAGTTATCCGTCGACAGGACCTCGCGCTCGATCTCGATGCAGGTGCCGTCGGCGCGCACGCGCTCGCGGATGATCTCGCAGCGGGTGGCAACGCCGCCCGCCTCGGGGTGCTCGTCCAGGTAGGCGACCGTCTTCTTCAGGAAGTGCGGGTGCCAGGAGTCGTCATCGTCGTGGACCGCGTAGTAGCGGTTGTGCGACACCGCCAGGCCAGACTCGAGCGCGGCCTCGCGGCCGTTCGAGACCTCGTTCGTGACGATCGTGATCTTGGAACGAACGGCGCTCTTCTGCTTCTTGACGATCTCGCGGACCTCGGCCTCGTCGCCGGCGTCGTTAACGATGACGACCTCGTAGTCGTCGAAGCTCTGCGAAGCGATCGATGCGAGGGCACGGGTGAGCATCGCCGGGCGGTTACGCGTGCGCACGACGACGGTAACTGTTGCACTCATGCAGTTTCTTCCTCTTCGGTCGGAGTGGTCGAGGCGGACGCCTCCACCTGGCGGTTACGCAGCAGGTAGATGGCGCTCGCCAGGGCAAGTGCGTATCCCAGGGAGGCCAGGCCCCACAGGGCCATTGGGCTCAGCGGCATGTCGGCCCACCACCACTGGATGTCACCATTCAGGTTACCCGGTGCGATCCATCCGAGGTGGCGGATCGACAGCAGGCCTCGGACGAAGCGAGCGATCGTCGTGTGCATCGCAACCGCGTCGACGACGCTCAGGAAGAAGACGAACATGACGATCTGGCCACGGGTCAGCGAGGACTTCTTGAAGGCGGAGGAGAGCCAGATGAGCAGCCACGTACCCAGCAGCGGCAGGGCATAGCGGGAGTGGTATCCGCCGAGGTTGGGGAACGTCGGCGGGGTCGCGATCAGCAGCGGGATGCCGGCCATTGCGCCGAAGACCATGAAGGCTGCCAGGGCTTTGCGCAGGCTCACGGTGCGCGCGCCGTAGAAGAGGACCGCGCCCAGGACGAGGAGGCCGAGGATCGTCGTGTAGCCCGGCAGAGGAGTGTCACGCCAGCCGGGGCCGGAGTACAACCCGATGAAGCCCGCGAAGTACTCGGGCAGGTAGCGGATGTTCATGATCGCGACCTCGATCCGCTCGTGCAGGGTCACCGAGGCGTCGGACTGGGCGATGTGGCCGGACTGTCCGGAGCTGAGCATGCACCAGATGCCGATGACGCTGAGGAGCGACGCGACACCGATCTCGGGCAGGTGTCGGCGGCGGGCAGCCAGGATCAGGATCCCGAGGGACGCCACGAAGACGTAGAAGGCTGCGTCGCCTCGAGAGCCGTAGCACAGGAGGGACGCGAGACCGGCGACACCCAGGAGCGTCCAGCGGCGCCATCCCTGCGCGTTCAGTGCGCCGTAGAGAGCCGCGCCGTATGCGAAGACGCCCGTGATCGCCCACGAGGACGGATTGTTGGAGGCGATGAAGTACAGGCCGATCGGCGTCCATGCGATGAGCGCGGCCAGCGCGGTCGCGCGCCGGACCTCGCGGGTTGACAGCGCGCAGACTGCGCCGATCAGCGCTATTGCGATGCCAACGTTGATCGCTCGCATGATCCACACGGAGTGCTCGACGTTGTGGCCCACGAACAGATGGTGGAACTGGTAGAAGCCGTAGGGGTATTGGCCGTCGTTGTACCGGTTTGACGGGAACATCGTGTCGTCCGAGTATTCCTTGATGCACGCGTGCGAGCGATCGGGCTTGAAGGCCTCGCACGGCGCGTGGGAGGTGGTCACGGGGGCCATGACGTACAGGTCACCGTCGATGGTTGTCGTACCGCAGCCCGTGGACTCGATGGGGCGCGGGCACCACGTGGAAACGAGGTGGTAATCGTCGTCCGGAGATGCACCCGGAGGAGAGGCGAAGATCCAGCCCGTGGCCACGGCGAGGATGCCGAGGGCCAGGATGATGAAGGCCAGGGGTCGCGCTGCGGTAGAGACGAAACGGTCCCGCGCTTGGGCGAGGTGGTCGACGAGCGCACGTGCCATGAAATGAGCCAATCTGTCCGGGATAGGTACGTCTAATGTACACGAGTCCGGGCTCGGCCCGGCGGGGGCGAGGCCGCGCGCAGGCTAGAAAACGACGGGCCAGTGGGGCATGCAGGTCGTGAGCGTCCCGTGGGCGTTCGTGGCCTCGGCGAGGGCCTGCGTGTAGGCGGGATTCACCTCGGGCTTTTCGCCGCGCTTGAGGGCCTCCTCGGCCTCCTGCTGATCGGCGAACTCCGGGATCGCGCCGGAGTCGAGGGCCTCGTTGCGCTCGACGTAAACGGCGAGGGCAGCGAGGGCCTGCTTGGAGGTCTCGTCCGTGGCTGCCTGGGTCAGGCGGTCGGAGTAGTCGTTTTTGAAGGAAGCCGCGAAGGCTTCCCACGCGCGGTGACGCTCGTCTGCGTTGGTTTCCCCCGAGCGCTTGGCCGCCAGCGACCTGTAGGCCTGGCCGGTCTCGGACCCGTTGAGCGCCTCGGTGAAGATCTCGTCCATGGCCGCGCAGCCGGGGGAGGCCGCGTGCAGAGTCGGCATCGCCGATCCTGACGGCTGGCCGGGGTCTCCCGGGGAAACGGAGGCCGCGGGCGTCGACTGTGTGCTCTGGGTGTCCTCGTGCATGGAGCACGAGGCGGTGGCACAAGCACAGAGGGCGAGCAGTGCGAGCGAAGGGACGAGACGAGTCACGAGGGGTCCGTTTCTGTTGGGGATACGTCCAATCTATCAGCGCCGTGCGGACCGTTAGCGGTCCTTCAGCGTGGCGAATAGTGACGTATCCGACGGGTAAGTGGGGGTCGGTGGCGAGGAATGCGTGAGAACTACGGCATAATAGGGGGCAGGAATCGGGTGAGTAGCACCCTCGGACGCCTGCGGGCGCGCAAAGGAGAAGACCTCATGAAGATCGTTGTGACCGGCGGTGCCGGCTTCATTGGAGCGAATTTCGTTCACACGCTGCTGGAGGACCATCCGGACGTTGACGTCGTCGTCCTGGACAAGTTCACCTACGCGGGCAACCGTGCCTCCCTGACCGATGTGCCCGCCGAGCTTGCCGCTCGCCTGACCGTCGTCGAGGGTGACATTGCGGACGCCGACCTCGTTGACGGCGTTGTCGCCGGCGCCGACGCGGTCGTGCACTTCGCCGCAGAGTCGCATAACGACAACTCCCTCCTCGACCCCTCGCCCTTCATTCAGACCAACCTGGTGGGTACCTTCACCCTGCTGGAGGCCGTGCGTCGCCACAAGGTGCGCTTCCACCACATCTCCACGGACGAGGTCTACGGCGACCTTGAGCTGGACGATCCCGCGAAGTTCACCCCCACCACGCCCTACAACCCCTCCTCGCCCTACTCCTCGTCCAAGGCGGGCTCGGACCTCCTGGTGCGCGCGTGGGTGCGTTCCTTCGGCGTCGAGGCCACGATCTCGAACTGCTCGAACAACTACGGCCCGTACCAGCACATCGAGAAGTTCATTCCGCGTATGATCACCAACCGTCTTCGCGGTGTGCGCCCGCGCCTATACGGCGACGGCCTGAACGTGCGTGACTGGATCCACGTGCGCGACCACAACACGGCCGTGTGGGACATCCTCACGAAGGGCCGCATCGGCGAGACCTACCTGATCGGCGCGGACGGCGAGACGAACAACCGCGACGTCGTCGCCATCCTCAACGAGCTGATGGGCTACGCTCCCGACGACTTCGATCATGTCACTGACCGCCCGGGTCACGACCTGCGCTACGCGATCGACAACTCCAAGCTGGTCACTGAGCTCGGCTGGGAGCCCCAGTTCACGAACTTCCGCGACGGCCTGGCTGACACGATCGCCTGGTACACCGAGAACGAGGCGTGGTGGGCTCCCCTCAAGGAAGCCGTCGAGGCGAAGTACGCCGCCGAAGGACACTGAGCCTTTGGATCGCGTGACCCGAGACGAGGCCGCGCCTCGCCCCCGAGTCACCGTCCTCATGGCCACCTACAACGGGATGGCCGAGGGCGGGGCCTGGCTCGACGAACAGGTGGACTCCGTGCTCGCCCAGGTGGGCGTGGAGGTTCGCCTCGTCGTGTCCGACGACGCGTCGAGCGACGGAACGCGCGCGCACTTGGAGGCGCGTGCCTCCGCCGACCCTCGGATCACGGTTCTGCCCCAGCGCGACGGCACCCCCGGAGTGACGGGCAACTTTCTGCACCTCTTCACGACGCATGCCCCCGACGGCTCCTACGTCGCCTTCACTGACCAGGACGACGTGTGGCACGAGGACAAGCTGAGTTCCCAGCTGGCCCTCATGGCCGATCGCGGGGCTGACGTCGTGTCGTCGAACGTCACGTCCTTCCAGTGGCTGCCCGGCGGGGCGGTGGGGGAGCGTCGCCTCATTCGCAAGTCGCAGCCCCAGCGCGCCTGGGACTTCCTCTTCGAGGCCGCGGGGCCCGGCTCCACCTACGTCTTCAGTCCAAAGGCCCACGAGGCCCTCGTGCGAGTGCTGAGTGGCCTCGACTACAGCGAGATCGGCGTGCACGACTGGTACGTGTACGCGCTGGCCCGCTCCATCGGCCTCACGTGGGTGATCGGCGAGGAGCCGACACTCGAATATCGTCAGCACGGCGGCAACGTGCAGGGTGCGAACTCCGGATCCGGGGCGCGCGATGCCCGCATGGCCAAGCTGCGCAACGGCTTCTATCGCAACCAGTTCATTCTGACTGCCCGCACCGCCCAGGAGGTTGGCACGTTCGACGAGCGCCGCGCGCGCCAGCTGCGCGCCATCCTGCGCGAGCTCGAGGGGCAGGGCGTCGCCTCGAGGCTCCGCTTCGCCATGCGCTGGCGGCAGATCCGCCGCGACCGCATGGAGGGCCTCAAGCTCGCAGGTGCGCGCCTCCTGGGCGTGTGGTGACCTTCTACCTCTGATAGGTGACGAGCCCGCCGTCCGCATCCTCCGTCGCCAGGATCTGCGTCAGCCTGTCCGGCGAGACGGCGTGCGGATCAATGATGACGACCGAGCGTCCCTGCATCCACTGATCCAAGACCTGGCCCGCACCCGTACGCGCGTCCCACAGCAGCGCGACGCGGCTGCCCTGAACCGGCGCCGACGGGCGGGTCCCAGCCAGTGCCTCGTCTCGGGCTTGGGCAAGCAGAGGGGGAGTGTCGACGACGAGCGCATCCGGCTGCGTGGCGATTTCCGCGAGGCCGTCGAGAGCCCCGTCCAGCGGACCGTCCCATGCGAACGACAGGTACTGGGCTGGTTGCGCCAGTACGTGCGCCCCGGCGTCCAACGCGTCGGATGCGTCGGAGCCGAGAGTATTGGTGACGAAAAGGTCTCCGGGGAGGGGGCGTCGTGTATCGAGTACCTCCCATCCCATCGCGCGCGCTGCGATCTGCCAGAGGGTGTCCTGCCAGGGCTGAAGAGTCGTGTAGATGCGAGTTGGTGTCGCTTCTCCCGTGCCGAACAGATCGGCCGCGAGTTCGTTTGTCAGGTAGTTCGCGATCTTCGCTAACCACCGGCTGACCACGGGTCCTCCCAGTTCAACCCGCTCCTGGCCGTATTGGGTGAGTGCTGGGCCTGACCATCCGTTAATCGCTGTGATACAGTAGGTGAGCCTGCTCATAGTTTCTAAGGACTTATTGTTCATGGTTTCAAGTATATCGAAGGTCCCAGGCGAACCAAATACTTAGTAACTGTGAAGTCCTTGAAATAGGGCATTGTTTTACCGTTGGGTCAAGTGCTACGGAAAAGGTCTCAATATCGCGAAACGGCTTGACTTCCTGCAATGACACGCGTGTAATTCTCGTATTGATCGATTCGTTATAAGGAGCTCCCGCAATGTGGAACATCTTCGGTGACGGACCCCTCGAGTGGTCCGAGGATGCCGACGCGGCACTGTACGCCCGCATTGACGGCCCCCTTGCGTGGCAGCAGCACGCTCTGTGTGCGCAGACGGATCCTGAGGCGTTTTTCCCCGAAAAGGGCGGCTCCACTCGCGAGGCTAAGGCTGTTTGTCAGGCCTGCCAGGTGCGCGAAGAATGCCTGGAATACGCGCTGGCTAACGACGAGCGCTTTGGCATTTGGGGCGGCATGTCCGAGCGCGAGAGGCGGCGCCTGCGCCGTATGGCCGGTTGAGCCCGACACAGCGCTCCGTCGGTGTGATCCTTGTCACAAGGGGAGAGGCACCGCTCACCCAGTCCGTACTGCGGGCCATCGAGAATCAATCGGTGGCCCCGCGTTCGTTGACCATCATCGACGTCGCAGGACGTCACGTCACCCCTTTCCCCGCTGATCGAGTACCCGACGGTGCCGTGCTCGTCCGCGTCGGTCGTGCCCGCAACCTCGGCGATGCGATCCGTCGTGCTCAGGCACAGGGGGCCCCCTTCACCTCGGAGCAGTGGTGGTGGATCCTGCACGAGGACAGCGCCCCCGAGTCCGAGTGCCTCGACGAACTCATTCAGGCCGCCGCCGTCGGTAGGACCGTCGGAGCTGTCGGCGTCAAGCAGATGAGCTGGGACGGCAACCGCCTCCTCGAACTCGGAATCTTCGCCACGGCCAGCGCCCGCCGACTCGAGCGCATCGGTGATGACGACATCGACCAGGGCCAGCACGATGGCACGAGCGACGTCCTCGGTGTCGGCACCGCCGGTCTGTTCATCAGTGCCGAGGCCTACGAGGCCGTCGGCGGATTCGATCCCGCGCTCGGCCCCTTCGGTGACGGCCTCGACCTGGGACGGCGTCTGCACCTCGCCGGCTATCGCGTGATCGTGGCCCCCAAGGCGCGCGTGCGTCACGCCCGCGTCTCCCTCTACTCCGGCTTTGACGCTGCTTCGGAGACGGACCGTAGCGAACCGACGGGGGATGTCTCCGACGCCCTCGTCGATGGTAACGACGCGACTGATGGATCGTTCCGCAAGCGCCGCTATGCGCAGATGTACAACTGGTGCAAGGCTGTGCCCGCCCTTGTCCTGCCGTTCCTGGCGCTGTGGCTCCTCGTGTGGAGCCCCGCCCGCGCCCTGGGGCGTATCCTGACGGGCCGAGCCTCGCTGGCTCTGCCCGAAATCGGCGCCCTCGTGTCCCTGATTGGTGCGACCCCGCGTCTGCTGGCGGGACGTGCGCGCGCGGCTCAGACGCGCCGCGTTCCCCGCTCGGCCCTACGTGCGCTTGAGACGGCTCCCGGCTTGCTGCGCAAGGAACCCGCGGGCGTGGATGAAGACGAGCACGGAGAACGGATCGATCCGCTCGTCGTCGCCTCGATGCGGCGCTACCGCGTCCGCTCGGCATCAACTGCCCTCGGGCTCCTCATCATGACTGCCACCATGGCAACCATGCAGTGGTGGGGTACGGCGACCGGCCTCGTGGGCGGTGCCTGGGTGTCCCTGCCCTCCTCATGGTCCGAGCTGTGGGGAGCCGCGTGGTCCGCATGGATTCCGGGCGGCGACGGATACGCTGGCGGGGCCGACCCGCTGACGATCCTCATGGCGATTCTCAGCGCTCCGTTCGCGCCCATGGGCGTTACCCCGGGAGCGCTCGCCACCTTCCTGCTGGTCGCGTCGACGCCAATTGCCGCGATGCTGGCGTGGATTCCCTCGCGCGCGCTCACCTCGTCCCTGCGCGTGCGCTTCCTCGTGTCCCTTGCGTGGTCTTTGGCCCCCTCACTGCTCATGAGCGCCACGCACGGCGTTCTCGCCGCGACGCTCGCGCACGCAGCTCTGCCGGCGTTTGCCGCATACTGCGTGGGCCAGCCGAAGCCTCTGCTGGTCGCCGGTGCCGGCGGCGTCGATGAGGCCCCGCTGCGCCCCCGCGGAATCAACGGCGGATGCGCGGCTCTCGCCCTCGTCGCCCTGGCCTGCTGCGTCCCCTGGATGCTCCCGCTGGGTGCGGCTGTGCTGGCGTGGCGCTCGCGTCGTTCTCTCCTCGCAGCGCTGCCCGCCCTCGTCCTCCTCGTCCCCACCTACGTCTCGATCGCGGCGCGTCCCTCGGCCTGGCCGGCGCTCGCCTCGACGAGCGGGGGAGTCCACGCCTACACGCGCTCCGACTCGTGGATGGCGATGCTCGGCATGCCCGCCGCGCCGTCAACGCCGCTTGAGGCGGTTGCGCTGTGCATTATCGGAGCCGGCGTGATTGCCGCCGCGGGCATCGCTCTCCTGCGCCTGCGCACTCGCTTCGCCGCACTCGCTTTCTGCGGAGCCCTCGTGTCCGCAGCGGCCGGCTGGGCTGCCTCGCAGATCGGCGTGGGAATCTCCGGCGCCTTGGTCGCAAGCGCGTGGAGCGCCCCTGCGCTGTCCCTGTCCTTCGGTGCTCTGCTCGCGCTCGCCGCCCGATCCGGATCGGGCAACGAAAACGCGGCCGAGGCCTCGCGTCCCGCATGGGATGGATCGCGTCCCTTCGCCGTGCGAGCGCTCGGCGCCCTGACCGCGCTTGTTCTACTGGGAGCAGGAGGAGGCGTGGCTGCCTCCTCCTTTGCCGCCCGCAGCGATGCGGCGGACACCCCGACCTTCACGCTCGCGCAGCGATCGACCGTTTCTCCGATGTCCTCGCCGATCGTCTCCGCCGTCGCCGCGCAGGCCCAGCGCTCGACGCGTGCGGGGCGGATCCTCGTCCTTGACGGCGATCCCACGCACGGCACGGTGAACGCGTCCCTGTGGCGCGGCTCGGGCCCCTCCCTGACCGATGGCTCGCCGGCAACGCGGGCCCTCGCCCTCGCCCAGGCGCGCTCCGGCGCTGCGGAAGGAGTCCTGAGCGACCCCGCAACCGCGTCGCTCGCCCAGGCGGCCTACACCCTCGTCGTCTACCCCGACGACGCGACCGTGGCGGCCCTGGCTGCCCACGACGTCGACACGATTCTTGTGCCCCTGGGCGCCAGCGGGTCCCAGGCTCTCATCTCCGGGCTCGACCGCGCCTCCGGCCTCGAAAAGGTCGGCGACACGAATTCGGGCACCGTCTGGCGCGTGCGCCCGAACGGCGTAACCCCCTCGCGCGTCCGCGTCGAATCTGCGTCCGGCGTGACCACCCCGGTCGGTGGCAGCCAGCTCAGCGTCAGTGGAGACGTCGATGCGAGCGGCACCCTCGTCCTCGCCGAGCGCGCCGACTCCGGATGGCGCGCATCCGTCGACGGGACCGCCCTGGCCGCCACTGAAGCAGCCGACGGATGGTCTCAGGCCTTCGAGATGCCTACTGCAGGCCACCTGACGCTCACCTACGCCGCGTGGTGGATCATCCCCTGGCGGATCGCCTCCGGCGTGTGCCTGGTCGTCGCCGCAGCAAGCGCCCTATCCGCCTGGAGGAAGAGATGACGAAGCGCCCAACCAACTCCCTGACGATCCTGATGGGAGCGGGGATCGCCGTGGCGGCCACGGCCTCGGCGTCGATGTGGGTGTCGTCAGCTCCGGCTACGGTGGACGGCGTCCCGCAGAGCGCGCACCCCTCCCAGGTCCAGCTCGCTTGCCCCTCAGGAATCGTCGATCCCTTTGAGACCACGAACGTCGCGGCGGGCACCACCTGGTCCTCGCTGGCGACGGCTCCCGTGTCTCCCGCACCCGCTTCCGTCACGGGGCAGGGCGGCGTCATCCCGACGGCCCTCACCCTCGCCGGCCAGGGCGGCGGTGAGCTCGCCGGCCTCAGCGCTGTCGGCTGCGCGGCCGCTCGCACGTCCCAGTGGATCGCGACCGGCGCGACCACCGCGGGTGCCGACATGGTCCTCATCCTGTCCAACCCCGGCCCCACAGCCTCTGTCGTCAGCATCGATGGGTACGGCGCGTCGGGCCCGCTCAACGCCGCACCGCGTCAGGTCACGGTCCCGGCACATTCCTCGGCGTCGGTCCTACTCGCCGGGTGGTTCCCCGACGAGAGCGCGTTGGCCGTGCATGTGCGCGCAGACGGGGGAGGGGTCGCCGCCTGGGCGCAGGCCTCCCTCATGAACGGTGAAATTCCGCAGGGAACCACCCTGGCATCCGCGGTCGTCCCCGCGACCACGCAGACGATCCTCGGCGTGGACCCGAAGGGAACCTCCCTGCTGCGCCTCGCCTCGCCGTCGGGAGAAGCCCACGTGAGCGTCTCCGTCGCCGATTCGACGGGCGTGCACCCCCTGGCTGGCGGCGAGGCGACGGTCGCCGAAGGGACGACCCTTGACATGCCCCTCGACGGCGCGTCCAGCGACTCCACCCCGATCACGCTCATCGTGACCTCCGACCACGAGGTCGTGGCTCAGACGACGACGATCACCCTCGGTGCGCCCTGGGCCGAGCGAGCGAGCGCCTGGGTTATGCGGTCCAATGCGACTCCCGCCACCGCCCTGACGGAAGCGACCATTCCTGGTGCCACCCAGATCGAGGGCATGGGGCGCCAAGTTCTCTCCTCGACGCCTATTCGCGCCACCTCCCTGGCAACCAATTCGGGCGTGACCAACGTGCGTGCGAGCCTCCTGCTCTACGCACCCGCGCCCACCCAGGCCTCGTTGAACGATCAGGGCAGCGCCTCATCGGATGCCCCCAGCCCGAGCGCAACCCCCGACATCTGGGCCTCGCCCTCACCGAGCGCCGGGCAGTCCGGGACGAGCCAGTCCGGCGACGAGGAGGATGCGCAGTCGAGCGGTACGTCCGCCTCCACGCCCGGAGCGGTCGCCGTGCGCGTGGGCGGGCGCACCGTCTACGTTGCTCCCGGGATCCCCACCCTCGTCGATCTGCCCGACAATGGCACAACCCTCAGCGCGGACTCCCCGATTCAGGCGGCTGTTGTCGTCTCTGCGGACACGGCCGTGGGGCGCATGACAACGACGTGGAACGTGGGTACGGAAGGCATCAGCGCCGTCAGCGGTGCCATCCGCACCACCAACTGAAGCGCCTCTCAGCGCATCGCGTCGTCGATCTCGTCCGGCGGCAGCGCCAGGATGTGGCTGATGCGCTCGATCAACACCCTGCGCGTCATGAGCGCGACCTCCTCCGGGGCGCAGCGCAGCGTGACCGGCAGTCGATAGACGACGATACGATCGCGCAGACCGCGACGCCGATCCGCCGGGAAAATGCGCGCGACGACGACGTTGTGGGACTCCCAGGGAGCAGGATTCGACGGGGGAACATCCTCGACCCCGAACTCGATCGTGGCCACCTGCGGCCATCGTCGAATGAGCTCTGTGACGAGCTCACCGACCATCAGATCGAAGTCCTCACGCCGAGTCCTCCACACCGGAGTCCCCGGGAAAAACAGGGGACCGCGCGGACCGCGACCGTGGCGGTCACGACTCGAGACATGGCGGCGCGTAGGAAACACCCCCTCAGGGTAGGCGTATGGCGCGCCGAAGCGGGCGATACGGGCACAGAGTGTCGTACTCTTAGGGGCGTGATTGCCCAACGCCACTGCTCCAAGCCCGGCTGCTCCACGGTCGCCGTCGCCACCCTGACCTACGACTACCGCGACTCGACGGTCGTTGTCGGTCCTCTTGCGACTGTCGCCGACCCTAACTCGTATGACCTGTGCGACGAACACGCGCATAACCTCACCGCGCCGCTCGGCTGGCAGGTCGTCCGTCTGGCAACCACCTTCGAACCCGCTCCGCCCTCGGGGGATGACCTGGCGGCGCTCGTCGATGCCGTGCGCAGGGTCGCCCAGGAGGCTCAGGCTGCCCCGGTGCCGCCTCAGGAGACCCGCAAGCCGACCACCGGGCCGTTCGGGCCCGCACGTTCCGTGGGGACCCCCGACACGTCGAGTCCGCTCGACCCGTCGAGTCCCTACGCGCGACGCCGCGCCCAGTTCACCGTCGTCGACGGCACGGACACCGAGGGCACCGACTAGGGGTTACAGGCCGAAACGAGGCTGCGTCGCCTCGTGGAAGCGGGCCTGGCCGCGCGATCGGCGCTCAGCTTCCCGACCCCAGTCGCGATCCCTGCGGGCCACCAGCACGGCTGCGATCACAACCTCCGGGTGGAGACCATCCGGCAGAGGCGTCTGCACGCGACGCGAGAGGCGCTGCGCGAGTGAGACGGCGACCTGTGCTCGCACGTCCGTCTTCAACGAGCGATTCGACTGCAGGAAGGCGCGAGCCTCCGCGACGAGGGCATCGTCGAGGGGGAGGATCGTCGCGGTGCGCGCCCAATCTTCGAGGCCCGGCGGCAGCACGAGGGGCGGGTAGAACACGGAAGCGCCCTGCGAACACACCATCGTCCCGGCCGCCAGATCGCCCAGGCGCTTGCCTTTCGAGCTCATGATCTCAGCGAGTGCCGCCAGGCCGCCAAACGTCCCCCAGTTCTCCAGGATGCCCGTCGAGACGCGCACCGCGCTATGGCGGGCGGTGATCGCACCGCCGTCGTCGCGTACGACCCGCAGGTTAAACGCCCACTTCCCAAGCGAACGCCCACGCGTCGCGATCTCGACCACGAGCGGCAGGAAAAACATCGTTGTCGAGAGGAACCCGACGATGATCACGCGCTGGATCGACGCGGACGGCGAGGTGAACCTGGCGGCCATCACAAACAGCACCAACGTGCACAGGGTGTACGTCGTCGCATCCATGACGGCGGCGGCGAAGCGCTCCGGAGGTGAGGCCGGCGTCACGTCCAGGGTAACTGCCTCGCCAGTGCGCACAAAGTCGTCTTGAATGGCGCTCGATTGACTGCGTTGCGTGCTCATATATGACACGCTAGTCCAATGGACATTGATGTGCTGCGGGTAAGTGGCGAAACGGAATGGAAACGGCTGGAACAGCTGACGCGCCAGCGCTCGCTGTCAGGCGACGAGATCGATGAATTCGACCGCCTCTACCGTTCGACCACGACGGACCTGGCGCGCGTACGCACGCTCAACCCCGATCCCGACGTGATTGCTGAGCTGTCGCGCATCCTGTCCGCCGCGCGCGGGCGTCTCGCGGGCACCGGCGGGCTGTCCGGAGCCGTTATCGCGCGTTTCTTCACGGTGTCCCTACCGCTGACGCTCTACCGGATCCGTTGGGTAATCGTGGCGGTGATGGCAACGTTTATCGCGATCGCCGGCGTCCAAGCGCATTACCTGATGAGTCACCCGGACGTCATGAACGAGCTCGGTACCCCCGAGCAGCTGAAGTACTACGCGCAGAGCGCGTTCGTGGAGTACTACCACCAGGACACGAACGCGGAGTTTGGCCTGTCTGTGTGGGCTAATAATGCCTGGATTGCCCTGGTGGGCGTGGCCACGGGGATCACGGGCGTCTACCCGCTGAAGATCCTGTGGGAGAACGCCACGAGCATTGGCACGTCAACGGCCATCGTCTTCAGCTACGGCGGAGTCTGGCACTTCTTCCGTTTCATCCTGCCCCACGGACTTCCCGAGCTGACTGCCGTCTTCATCTCGATCGCGGCGGGCCTGCGCGTCTTCTGGTCGCTGCTCGTGCCCGGTCCGATGACGCGTTTCCAGGCCGTCGGACAGGCGGCTCGCGGCGCGATGACGGCTGCGGCGGGCTGCGCCATCCTCCTGGCCGGCTCCGGCGTCCTGGAGGGTTTCGTGACGCCCTCTGACCTGCCTGACGCCGTCAAGATCGCCCTCGGTGCCCTCATGACGGGGGCCGTGTGGGCATACATCCTCATCCTCGGGCGGCGCGCGCACCAGGCGGGCGCCAGTGCCGACGTCGGCATTGACGCCGGCTACTACCAGCCCGTCTCGGGGTGAGGCTCACGCGGCGTCAACGCGCGCGAGAAGTGGGCCCGGCTTAGAGTCGGCCGCTCTTCTTGAGTTCGATGTAGCGGTCCGCCGTCCGAGCGGGAAGCAGGCCCGCCGAGGCGCGCACGGTCAGCGCGCCGGCCAGGCGAGCGTCGGTGGCTCCCGCCTCGTCAGATCGTTCTGCGAGGGAGGCGGAGGCTGCAAGGAACACCTGCTCGGCGTCCTCGCGGCCCGCTCGCGCTCGGATTTCGTCCGGGTCGGTCGCCGATGCAACCAGCACCGTGTGGCGGTCGCTCAGGCGTGCCAGCGCGTCGGTGAACTCGGTTTCCATGCCGGCCGGCGGAATCTTCGTCGCGATAACGACGAAGGCGGAATGATGCACGGTCTGCTCGACCGTGCTGACCATCTCCGACCAGTCGGTGACGTCGAGGCGGGGCGAAATATCCGTGAACGTGTGGGCCAGGGTCTCGATGACCTTGGCTCCTCGGACGCCGGACACGCGTGCGCGGACAGCCGAGTCGAGGACGATGAGGTGCACCTTGTCGCCCGCTCGGTCGGCCAGTGCAGCGAGAAGCAGGGCGGTTTCGATGGAGGAATCGAGGCGCGGGGCGCGTCCCAGCGCGATCGAGTCGACCTCTTCGTGCTCGGGGGCTCCGAGCAGGGCTGAGGAGGCGCGCCCGCAGTCCACGACGATCACGACGTGGCGGTCGCGTTCGGGCCTCCACTGGCGCACCATCAGTTCCGTCGAACGGGCGGAAGCTCGCCAGTCAATGTCGCGCGGATCGTCGCCCACGACGTAGGAGCGCAGGGAGTCGAACTCGGTTCCCGCGCCGCGCAGTGTCGTCGGTGTCGTTCCTTCGAGCTCGTGAAGGCGCGCCAGGCGCGAGGGCAGCAGGACGCGCGCCTTGAACTCGGGGAGCACCGACAGGGAGAGGGGAGCGGACAGACTCACCTGGCGCGCTCCCAGATGCAGGGGGCCCCACGAGCGAATGGTGACTAAGTCGGCTTGGCGGGTGCCGCGCCGGTTCGGGGCGAGCATCGTGGAGATGCGCTCTGAGGTGCCCGGGCGTACACGCACTCGCTGGCGCGTCGGCGACGGGTTGAGGGAGGGAGGCCACGCGTCGCGCACGTCCAGGTTCATGTGGCGCTTCGTCGTGTTCGTCAGCCGCAGGCGAGACTCGGTGGTCTGGTCAGCGCGAATTGGCCCGGTCACGTCACGGCTGAGACGCAGGGTGCGCGGCGAGGGCGCGGCGAAGGCATCGAGGAGGCATACAGCCACCACGAGGCCGCACCACGCCCACGCGAGAGCGCGGGACGGGGCGAAAGCGAGGGGGATGAGCCCGACCAGTACGAGGAGCGCGCTACGCGCCGAAATCACCACGGGGGACTCAGCGGGGCACGGGGGTGGCCGCAAGGACACCGGCGATGACGTCCGTGGCGGTAACGCCCTCGAGGTTGGCCTCGGCGCGCAGACCCAGACGGTGTGCGAGCGTCACGGGAGCCATCGTCTTGACGTCGTCGGGGGTAACGAAGCCTCGGCCCTGGAGGAACGCCCACACGCGCGAGGTGCGCAGCAGTGCGGTCGCGCCTCGGGGAGACACGCCCAGACGCACGGCGGGGGAGGTACGCGTCGCACGGCACAGGTCAACGAGGTAGGCCATGACAGCCGGGGAGACCTCGATGTGGGATGCAACCGCGTGGGCGGCCTGAATGTCGGTGGCGCTGGCGACCGGGCGGATGCCGGCCTCTGCCAGGGCCATCGGGCTGAAGCCAGCCTGGTGACGCGCGATGATGTCGATCTCGGCCTCGCGCGACGGCAGCGGCAGTTCGAGCTTGAGCAGGAAACGGTCCAGCTGTGCCTCGGGCAGCGGGTAGGTGCCCTCGTACTCGACCGGGTTCTGCGTCGCGATCACCATGAAGGGTTCCGGGAGCTGACGGGTCTCGCCGTCGATCGAGACGGTGTGCTCTTCCATCGACTCGAGGAGAGCGGACTGGGTCTTCGGAGGCGTGCGGTTGATTTCGTCGGCGAGCAGCAGGTTCGTGAAGACGGGGCCCTCGCGGAAGACGAACTCGGACTGGCCGGCATCCCACACCATCGAGCCCGTGATATCGGCGGGCATGAGGTCGGGGGTGAACTGAATACGCGCCATGTCCACGTCGAGGGCGCGCGACAGAGTGCGCACAAGCAGCGTCTTCGCGACGCCGGGCACGCCTTCGAGGAGCGCGTGACCACCCGCGACAAGGGCGACGATGAGCCCGCTGATCGCGGCGTCCTGGCCGACGACCGCCTTGCCGATCTCCGCCTTCAGAGCAAGGAGCGCCTCCTGGGTGCGCTTCTCAGTCTCATTGAGTGCGCGGCCCGACCAACCCTCGCCGGTGGGCGCAGAGAACGAGGCGTTGGCGCCCTGCGGGGTGACCTGCACCTGGGGTGCGTAGGGGGTCGGTGCGCCCTGGGGAGCGTAGCCGTTCGGCGGCGCGGCGGGGACGGGGCCGGGCTGGGGCATGCCCTCGGGCGCGGGGCCGGGGATCGGGCTAGTCATGGCGAATCTCCTTTTCGAGAGCGTCGAGGTCATTGGCGAGGCGGATGAGCGCCTTTTCGGAGGTTGGGGGCGGACCCCACAGGAGGGCGGAGCAGCGTGAGGCGGGCAAGCCCCGCTGTTCCATCGCGTGAGTGAGAGCTTCCCGGTCGGCGGTGTGCGCAACACCCAGGGCGGTCGCGATGCGCGAGGCCGTGGAACTGCGCAGCGCCTGGGCGGCGTGCTCGTAGGCGCGCTGCGAACGCATGAGGCGGGCCTTGCCGATAAGCGTCTCGGAGGCCGGGACCTCGACGGGGAGGCGCTCGGATGTCAGGGGGCCGAGCCTGCGACCACGCGCGAGGCCCGCCAGCAGGCAGGCGGCGATGATCATGAGGAATGCGGGCATGAGATACGGGGAAGTGAGCATCTGATCCTGGGACACGCCCGTCGGAGTATCGGTGCGCGTCGGTGAATACCATGCGACCTTCGGAGTCCGGCCGATCGTGTTGATCGCCAGCGCGGCGTTTCCTCCCTCGGAGATCGCGCGGTTGCGCAGGCGCAGGGAGTCGGGGATCAAAGCGCGGAAGCGGCCAGAATCGGAGCGCTCGGCGTACGCGTAGCTCTTACCGTCGTCGGAGAAACACAGCTGCCATCCCGAGGACGGGCCGGACAGCACGTAGTCCGAGGCCTGCAGATGCTGGGTACGGCCCGCAATCTCGGACGAGCAGCCGGGGGTGAGCCACGTCTTGCTGCTGTATTCGCGATCGGAGCGCAAGCCCTGGAGGTAGACGGAGTGTGACCCGTGATCCTCCTCGAGGCCCACGTAGACGACGTTCGCGCGTGTCTCGATTGCCTGTGCCATGCTGTCCGTCATACGTGACGGGAAAATAACGACGAGGGTCGTGTTCTCATCGACCGACGCGGCCTGCTGTGCGTTCACTTCGCGCACGGAAATGCCGTGGTCGCCCAGGACCTGGGCGAGGGCGCGCGCCCCATCGCCCTCCTTGTTCCGAATACCGACGGGTGTGTTGTCGTACCCAGCCTTGGGCAGGATGGACGCCGCGATCACAAACAGCAGCGAGAACACGACGATGATGATCATCGGGCGTGCCGCGGCGAAGCGCTCGCGCGTCGTCGGGGTGACGACAGCGACCTGTTTGGCCTTCACGATGCCACCTCCGCATCGCGACATGCACGCAGGAGGTCCGGGGTGAAGCGGCGCAACGCCTCAACCTGATCGGAAGAAGCGCCGGAGCGGCCGTAGCGCACCTGGTCGAAGGCCTGCGCAAACTGATCGAGCTGGGGGCCGAACATGGGCGCAACTCGCGTCGCCGCATGCGCCGCCTCGCGCGCCGTCAAGCCGGGCGTGGACGTCACGACGTCGTGAGCATCGAGGCCCAACACCATGAGACGGTACGCCCACACGTAGGCAAGGTCCCAGTCCTGGGCTGCCACGGCCTCGTCGAACGAGGCCTGGGCCTCCGTTTCGTTGGCCTCCTCCTCGAACACGGTGGGGGAGACGCGCTTGGCGAGGCGGATTGGGTTGAGGATGAGCGCAATGATGATTGCGGCGACCGCGATGATTCCCACGATCATGAAGATCAGGGAGACCGGGGGCGTGCCCTGCCCCTTCCAGGACAGGGCCTCCGTGAACCAGTTAATGAGCGACGCGAGCCAGCGCGCGATGGGGTTGGGAACATTGGCGTACTCGGTGTGAGCGAGTTCCTCAACGATCCACTCGTGCGCCTCCCCCTCATCGGGGGTCAGCGGAGCATCGCAGGCGAGCAGGCCGATCACTACTGCTGAGCGCCTGCCTGTGCGAGGACCGCGGCGAAGTTCTCCTTGCGGATGCGCAGATCCGTGTAGATGAGCGTCTCGAACGCTGCAGAGAAGGGCAGCAGGAGCCCGGAGCCGAGCATGACGAAGAACATGGAGATCGCCAAGCCGATCGGGCTTGTGGGGTTGGATGTCACCACGACCGTGACCAGGCCGCCGATGAGGCCGATGACGAATCCCAGGAATCCACCGATGAATCCGATGACGAGGTTCATGAGTAGGAAGCGGCCGAGAGTCGGCCAGAATTCACCCTTGACGAGCGACCAGGAACGCTTCAGCGAAGCGACGGGACCGATCTCTTCCAGCACTGCGCACATCGGGGCGAACAGCAGCTTGATCTGGAAGAAATACATCAGGATAAAGATGGGGATAATTGCAAAGAAGGCGAGAGCAGAGAGCCACCACATATCACGGTTACCGTCCGCTACGGCGAGCGACGCGAAGATAGCGACGATCCAGAGGACAATCGGAACTGCCGTGATGAGAGCGGTCAACGCGAAGGAGCCGATGAGTGACCCGAGTCGCTTGCGCGTCATCGCCCACGCCTCGCTCAACGTCAGTTTCCTGCCGACCGTCAGCTGGGAGACCGTCGCGGCCAGCAGGCCCGTGAGGATGCTCGTGCCCGCGAACGTGGAGAGCCATTGCACCAAGTTCGAAATCATCTGCAGAAGAAGGGCGTTGGCGAAATTCTCCGTCGTTTGCTGGAGTGCCTGGGGGTCGTTCTCAGCATTGATGACGGACTCGTATCCGAGGCCTGAGACCAGGATCGACACGCTGGCGATGAGCGACACCAACAGCATAATGACGATGGTGAAGCCGAAGAGAACCTTCGGGTTGGAGCGGATCGCCTCGAAGGCGCCGCTGAACAGGTCGCCGATCGTCAGGGGGCGCAGGGGGATGATGCCGGGCTTGGCCTGCCATCCCCACCGGTTGGTGGTGGAGTAGCCGGATGCCCCGGGCTGGGCGTTGTAGCCCGGCTGCGCGCCGTAGGTGGGCTGCGCACCGTAGGCGGGCGCCTGGGGTGCGGTGTAGCCCTGCTGGGCTCCGTATCCCTGGGGGGCCTGGGGGGCCGTGTAGCCCTGCTGTGCTCCGTAGCCTGGCTGTGCCCCGTAGCCCTGCTGGGGCGTCGGTGCACCGGGCTGGGGCTGGGGCGTCCAACCCTGGTAGGGTGCGGACGGATCGGGAGAGGTCCAGGGGGAGCTCATTGATGCCTCCGTGTTGATGGTGCTTCTACAGTGTCCATCCTGCCATATGCGCAACTTGAACGAAACCTTATCTCGGGGAGAAATTGAGGGATGGCTGCGCGAGTCTCCTGCGTTCGTGACGATTTCGTGACACTATCGTGACATGAGTTCGCGCATCCTCGTCGTCGACGACGACGTCGCCCTGGCTGAGATGATCGGCATTGTTCTCCAGAACGAGGGCTATGACGTCGTCTTCTGTGCCGACGGATCCGCTGCGTTGGCTCAATTTCAAGAACACAATCCGGACCTGGTCCTTCTGGACGTCATGCTGCCCGGCATGGATGGCTTCGACGTGTGCCGGGCGATCCGGCGGGTATCGGACGCTCCGATCGTTATGTTGACCGCCCGTTCCGACACCTCTGATGTCGTGACGGGTCTCGAGGCCGGTGCCGACGATTATGTTCCCAAGCCCTTTAAGCCCAAGGAACTCGTGGCCCGCGTACGCGCACGCCTGCGCGGTCGCGAGGACTCGCAGGCGGACGAGGGCCTGACTCTCCAGGACCTGTCGATCGACGTTGCCGGCCACATCGTCAAGCGTGAGGGGCGCGTCATCGCGTTGACCCCTTTGGAATTTGACTTGCTGGTGACTCTGGCGCGCTCGCCGTGGAAGGTATTCTCGCGCGAGGAACTCCTCGAACAGGTGTGGGGCTACCGACATGCAGCCGACACCAGGCTCGTCAATGTTCACGTGCAGCGCCTTCGATCCAAGATTGAACGCGACCCGGAGCGTCCCGAGCTGGTCGTGACAGTCCGCGGGGTTGGGTACCGTGCCGGCGCAGGGGCGTAGGGACGCTCTCAAGGATCTGCTGCGTGCCGTCGCATCGTCGAGGCCGTGGTCCCTACTTGCCTCCTCGCATCTCGCCAGGCGCATCCGGCATTCCCTGTCGGCACGCATCGCATTGGCGATCACGGTCGCCGCACTCGTCATCCTCCTCGTTTTTGGGGTGATCATCGCCTCCCAGCTGCGTACCTCCATGTTTGAGACGCGCAAGGACGCGATTCTGGCTGACGCCTCCTTGCGCTTTTCGTCCGCGCAGTCCGTGTTCTCCTCGTCCACCGCCTCCTCTCCCGCGCAGGTTCAGGAGTCCGCGCGCGGCGCGCTGGCCTCCCTCAAGGCCTCGGCGGCCGGCGCGGGTGCAACGAATGTGGCGCTGCTGCGCTCGGAGGGAGCCACGGCCTCGCTGCGCATCAACCAGATCGAGGATGAGCAGATGCGCGCGCTCATCACCCCGCAGATGCGCACCGCGGTCTCGAGCGGGGGCGCGCAGTGGCAGTCGGTGGGCATCCGCTCAAGCGACTCCGACAAGGTAGTCCCTGGAATTCTCGTGGGCACCCAGGTGCAGCTGCCTCGCGCGGGCACACACGAGCTCTACATTCTCTACTCGCTGTCCGCCGATCAGGCGCAGGTCGACGTGGTCCTGCGGGTCCTCGTCCTGTCCGCGCTTCCGATCATCGTTGCCCTGCCGATCGGTGTGTTTGCGCTGCTGCATCGCCTCCTGCTGCCCGTGCGCGTCACCGCCCAAGCTGCCACGAAGGCGTCGAAGGGAAACCTCGACGTGCGCGTGGACGTGCACGGGGACGACGAGATGGCCGACCTTGGGCACGCCTTCAACGCGATGACTTCGTCGCTCCAGGACACGATCTCGCGCTACGACGAGCTGGCCAAGCTCCAGCAGCGCTTCGTTTCCGATGTCTCCCATGAGCTGCGCACCCCGCTGACGACAATCCGCATGGCGGAGGACATCGTGTGGGATAACCGCGACGAACTGCCAGCTCACGCGCGACGATCCGTCGAGCTCCTGCACGACCAGACCGAACGCATGGAACAGATGCTCGCGGACCTGCTGGAGATCTCCCGCTACGACGCTGCCAGCGCCCTGCTGGACGCCGAGGACCGCGACCTGCGACCGATCGTCCAGCGCGTCGTGGAAGGCTGCGCGGAACTCGCGCAGCGACAGAACGTGCGCGTCGAGACGGTGGCGCAGGGTAGAGTCGCGGCCGAAATCGACGAACGCCGTATCGAGCGCGTTATTCGAAACCTCGTCGTCAACGCGATCGAGCATGCCGATGGCACGCCCGTGACGATCACGCTCGCCGAGACCGAGACCGACGTTGCATGCCGCGTGCGCGACCGCGGGGTGGGCATGACCCAGGAGGTCGCCGACCACGTCTTTGACCGCTTCTACCGCGCTGACACCGCCCGCGCCCGTACGACCGGTGGCACCGGCCTCGGCCTCGCGATCGCAACTGAGGATGTCGCCATCCACGGAGGACGCCTGCAGGCGTACGGAGAACCCGGGCGCGGCGCGTCCTTCCTGATGACCCTGCCCAAGCGCGCCGGCGAGGAGATCGTCAGCCGCCCCCTGGCTCTGTGGGAGGACGAATGAGACGCCGCCTGATGCCACTCGCCGTTGCCGCCTGCCTGGCGCTTGCGGGATGCACCTCCCTGCCCACCTCCTCGGCCCCTGCGCCCTTTGACGTGTCAGCTCGGGACGGCAGCGGCATCCAGTTTTCCGCGGAGGGCCCCTCCGATGGGGCGGACGCCGCGACCCTGGTGAGCGACTTCCTGCTGGCATGCGCGGCCGGTCCCCAGGATGACTACGCGACCGCGCGTCTGTTCCTGAGCGCAGCGTCAGCGCGTTCATGGCAGCCGGAGACGGAAATCCTCATCTACGACACGGACGCGGCCCCCGCGGTCACCGCCGGATCCGAGAACGGTTCCGAGGTAGACGTGACGGTGTCCGTGCTCGGCGTGGCCAGCATCGATGCGTCGGGCGTGCTGACCCGCGTCGCTGCCTCAACCGTGACGCACACCTTCAGCCTCGTGCGCGAAGACGGACAGTGGCGTATCAACAGCCCTGAGAATTTGGTCCTCATGAGCCGGGCGTCCTTCACGGCCTCGTTCTCGCTTGCCAATCTCTACTTCCCGGCGACAGAGGGCGGGGACCTGGTCGCCGATCCTCGCTGGTACCCGTCGCGACGCCTGGCCTCCCACCTGCTCGCGGGCCTCGTCGAAGGGCCGCGTCAGTCCCTCGTGCCGGTTACGGTGAACGCAATCCCGGCGGGCGCGACCGTTCCCTCCCAGGGACTCGACGTCGTCGACGGGGTGGCGCGCGTGGAACTGAATGCGGTGGTGCCCGCGACTGAGGGGGCGCGCGCGAACCTCGCGTGGGAGCTCACCCACACCCTCACCCAGGTGGCGGATGTGTCGCAGGTGAGCATCTCGCTGTCCGGTGACGTCCTGGATGCGCAGGGTATCCCGGTGCCTCCGACCTACTCTCTCGACACTCTCGTCGGGGCGGGCCCGGGTGGTGTGGGGATCGTGTCGTCGTCGGGGGTGACGAACCTGAGCAGTGCCACCGACGCCTCGAATCCGACAGTCTCTCCCGTGGATCCCTCCCTGGTCGCCTGGAGCGGCACCGATGGGGTGTACGCGCAGCGTGGTGGCTCGTCGGTTGCATTCCTGCCCGGGCAGGCGCCTCTCGGCCCGTCGGTGGATCGCTTCGGATGGGTGTGGGGGCCTGCCACGGCCTCGTCTGTGAGCGTCGGCGGGGGAGTCGATGGTGCGTTCAGCGTCAGCGTGGAGTCCGAGAGTGCCGGCGACATTCACGCGGTGCGCATTTCCCCCGACGGTACGCGCGCGCTCGTCCTGCGAGGATCCGACGCGAGCGCATGGGTGGGGGTCGTCGAACGCGGGGACTCCGGGCGTCCGCTGGCGATCCGTGCCCTCGAACAGATCCCGCTCGAACACGGATCCGTCGTCGACGCGTCGTGGACGACGTCGACCGGCATCATGCTCGTCGTACGCGCGACCGGCGAGGACGACCAGCTGGTGACGCTGCCCCTGGGAGGTTTGCCCTCCAACGTATCCCTCCCGATCCGCGTGACATCGATGAGTGCCGGTGGGTCCTCCTCCGCGGTCGTCATCTCGGGCACCGATGCCTCCGGCAAGGCGCAGGTGCTCATCCGCTCGGGCGCGCTGTGGCAAAACGCCCCCGAGTCCCTCACCTCCGCCCGATACGCGGGGTAAGAGCCGTGGTGGGCGGGAGTAGAGTCCGGGGCCTGATGAGAGGGCTGATCGGTGCGCTCCTCCCCGTGCAATGCGCCGGCTGTCGCGCCTGGGACGAGGTGCTGTGCCCGGCGTGCCGCTCCCTGGCTGGCCGCCCCGCGCACGTGGCCACGATTGACGGTGGGCGAGGCCCCCTTCCCCTGGTGGCCATGGGAGACTACGACGGGCCGCTGCGCCGAATTGTTCTCGCTGCCAAGCATTCTGCGCGGACGGACGTCACTGGTTTTCTCGACGAGGCCGGGGCCCGCCTCGGCACCGCGCTGGGCGGGGTTCTGGGCCTGGCGGGGTCGCCCGCCGCCGCTGTGGGTGTCCCGACGGGGAGGGCGCCGTCGACCGGGAGCGCGGTGGACGTGTGGGTGGTGCCCGCGCCCTCGTCGTGGAAGAGGCGCCTGCGGGGCAGGCAGGTGGCGCTGCCGCTGGCGCGCGCTGTTGCCCGGGCGTTGGCGGCAGGTGCGCGGCCGGGTGTGCGCGTTCGAGTGGTGGACGCGGTGCGGCTGCGGGTCGGTGCGACCTCCCAGTCGGGTAAGGCTGGGGCGCAGCGCACGGTGGGGCGCATGGGGTCGATGCGTGCGCTCGTGGTCCCGGGTCCTGGAGTGCGTGTTGTCGCGGTGGATGACGTGGTGACGACGGGTGCGACGGTTCGGGAAATGGAGCGTGTACTGGGTGGGCTTAATGCGGTTGCGACTCTGTGCCGACCCGGGCTTATCTCATGACGCAGGTCACCGACTGGGGTATGATGTAGGTACAGACTTTCGATAGCGTGAGCAGCAGGGACGCTCCTCACGTCAGTGCGGGAGGTGATAGCTCAGACCACGGTTCGGGCAGTGAGCACCGAACAATCCCCACCTGCGGGCAACGATGCCCGCCCCACACCATGGAGGAAACACATGGACATCACCGTCGTCGCACGTAATGCCGAGATTCACCCGAATTTCCGGGAATACGTGGAGGAGAAGGTTTCGAAGATCACTCAGTTCTACCCCCGCGCTCAGCGCGTCGACGTGGAGCTGACTCACGAACGTAACCCCCGCCAGGCCGACACTGCCGAGCGTATCGAGCTGACCGTTTACGGTAAGGGTCCGATCATCCGCGCTGAGGCTCAGTCCGCTGATCGCTACGCGGCCGTCGACATTGCCGCCGGCAAGCTCTACGAGCGCCTGCGCCGCCTGCGCGATCGCGTGAAGGACCACCGCCGTCGGTACCCCCGCGACCTGGCCGAAGCCGAAATCCTCGAAGCTCCCGTCGTCGAAGAGACGGTCGCACCCGAACCCGAGGCCCCCAAGCCGCTGCGTAGCGCTGAGGACCTGAAGGTCGGAGAGGCTCGCGAGGAGCAGTGGGGTGATACCCCGATCATCGTCCGTCAGAAGGTTCACGAGGCCCCGCCGATGAGCGTGGATGAGGCCCTGGATCAGATGATGATGGTTGGCCACCCCTTCTTCCTCTTCGTCGACAAGGACACGAACCAGCCGTGCGTCGTCTACCACCGCCACGGGTGGACGTACGGCGTGCTTCGCTTGAACACGACAATCTGACGGTTGAAGGACCGCGGCGCCCCGGGCACTATGCCCGGGGCGCCCCCGTGTGCGCTGTCAGCGTTAAATACGTCCATAGTTCGCGCGGGCGTTTCCACTTTGGGCAGTTAGTTCGTAAACTAATGGGTGGATTTGACTGTCCGCTCTACAAGGGGGCGGGCGATTAACGTCAGGAGCTATTCGTGTCGATTATTGACAAGATCCTTCGCGCTGGCGAAGGGCGTATGCTGCGCAAGCTGGATCGGCTTGCGTCGCAGGTTGATGCCTTGCAGGAGGATTTTGAGGCTCTGACGGACGAGGAGCTGCAGGCCAAGACCCAGGAGTTCAAGGATCGCCTCGAGGACGGCGAGACCCTGGACGATATCCTGGTTGAGGCGTTTGCGACGGTCCGTGAGGCCTCGTGGCGAATCCTGCGCATGCGTCCCTTCCACGTGCAGGTCATGGGTGGTATCGCGCTGCACCAGGGCAAGATCGCGGAAATGAAGACCGGTGAAGGTAAGACTCTGGTCGCCACGATGCCGTCGTACCTGCGTGCGCTGACTGGCAAGGGCGTGCACGTCGTGACGGTCAACGACTATCTGGCGAAGTACCAGTCGGACCTCATGAGCCGCGTCTATAACTTCCTGGGCATGACGTGCGGCTGTATCCTCGTGGGCCAGACGCCGGCCGAGCGCCGCGAGATGTACGCCTGCGATATCACCTATGGCACGAACAACGAGTTCGGCTTCGACTACCTGCGCGACAATATGGCGCAGGTGCCTGAGGATATGGTCCAGCGCGGACACGCCTTCGTCATCGTCGACGAGGTTGACTCGATCCTTATCGACGAGGCCCGTACCCCCCTCATCATTTCGGGTCCCGCTGACGGCGACCTGAACCGCTGGTACGTCGAGTTCGCCCGAATCGCGCGTCTGCTCAAGCGCGACGAGGACTACGAGGTCGACGAGAAGAAGAAGACCGTTGGCATCCTGGAGCCGGGCATTGACAAGGTCGAGGACCAGCTGGGCGTCGAGAACCTCTACGAGGCGGCGAACACCCCGCTGATTGGCTTCCTGAACAACGCGATCCGCGCCAAGGAGCTGTTCTTCAAGGACCGCGACTACATCGTGGACGGCGGCGAGGTCCTCATCGTCGACGAGCACACGGGCCGTGTCCTGCCGGGCCGCCGCTACAACGACGGCATGCATCAGGCGATCGAGGCGAAGGAAGGCGTGGAGATCAAGGCCGAGAATCAGACGCTCGCCACGATCACGCTGCAGAACTACTTCCGTCTGTACCCTGAGGGCTCGCGTTCCGGCATGACCGGTACGGCCGAGACCGAGGCTGCGGAGTTCGCGTCGACCTACAAGATTGACGTCATTCCGATCCCCACGAACAAGCCGATGATCCGCAAGGATCAGCCCGACCTCGTCTATCCGACGGAGAAGGGCAAGCTGAATGCGATCATCGAGGACGTCGTGGAGCGTCACGAGGCTGGCCAGCCGGTCCTCATCGGTACCGCTTCGGTCGAAAAGTCCGAGCTGCTCTCCCAGATGCTCAAGAAGAAGCACATTCCGCACCAGGTCCTCAACGCCAAGCAGCACGCCCGCGAAGCCGCCATCGTCGCGATGGCCGGCCGCAAGGGTGCGGTCACGGTGGCCACGAACATGGCCGGCCGTGGTACCGACATCATGCTGGGCGGTAACTCGGAGTTCCTCGCCCAGGCGAACCTGGCTGCCGAGGGCCTCGACCCGAAGGAGAACCCGGAGGAGTACCGCGAGGCGTGGCCCAAGGCCCTCGAGGCCGCGGAAGAGGCCGTCGAGGCCGAGCGCGAGGAGGTGCGCGAGCTAGGCGGCCTGTACGTGCTTGGTTCGGAGCGCCACGAGTCGCGTCGTATTGACAACCAGCTGCGCGGACGTTCCGGCCGTCAGGGTGACCCGGGCGAGTCCCGCTTCTACCTGTCGATGGAAGACGACCTGATGCGCCTGTTCAACTCGGGCATGGCCCAGCGCATCATGGCCTCGGGCGCCTACCCGGAGGACATGCCGCTGGAAAACCGCATGGTGTCGCGCTCGATCGCCTCGGCCCAGCATCAGGTGGAGGCCCGCAACTTCGAGATCCGTAAGAACGTCCTGAAGTACGACGACGTCATGACGGGTCAGCGCGAGACGATCTACGCCGAGCGCCGCAAGGTGCTCGAGGGCGAGGACATGGGCCCGCAGATGCGCGCGTTCATGGAGTCCCTCGTGACCGGCCTGGTCGACGAGGCGATCGCCGACAAGCTCGTGGACGAGTGGGATCTGCCTTCCTTGTGGGAGAACCTGCGCGGCTACTACCCGCCGTCCGTTACGATCGAAGAGGTCGAGGAAGAGCACGGTGGTGCTGCGTCCCTCGTGCGTGACGATCTGGTGACCGAGCTGGTCGGCGACATCCACGCCGTATACGCGGACACCGAGGATCGCCTGAACGCCAACCCGCTGGCGCAGGCCCAGCTGGGCGATGAGCCCATTCGCACCCTCGAGCGTCGCGTCGTCATCTCCGTGGTGGATCGCCTGTGGCGCGAGCACCTCTACGAGATGGACTACCTGAAGGAAGGTATCGGCCTGCGTGCGATGGGTCAGCGCGACCCGCTCGTCGAGTACAAGGACGAGGGCGCCCAGATGTTCCAGGCAATGGTCGAGCGCATCCGCGAGGAGTCCGTCCAGCAGGTCTTCTCCTACGCGAAGCAGTTCGAGCGCGCCCTGGCCGCCGCCGAGCAGGAGGCCGGCGGTTCGATCGCTGCTGCGAGCGTTGCTCCCGCGCAGGAGGAGAGCCCGTCGCCCTCCTCCGAGCCCAGCGTCGAGGAGGTTGCGGCCGCCGAGTCTGCGGCCTCCGCGGCCGCTCGTGAGGCCGTTGCTCACGCCCGTTCGGTGATGGGTAACGTGGGCCGCGCGAAGGCGCCGAGCCGCGTGAGCTACAGCTCCGCTGAGGGCACAGAGTCGTCCGCGTCCTCGTCGAGCGGTAACCGCGCGGAGCGTCGCGCTGCCGCTAAGAAGCGTCGCCGCCGCTGATCGCTGCACGTCACGGGTGAGGGGGTTCCTGCGGGAGCCCCCTCACCCGTGTGCGTATCTGTCGAGACTCGCGGCTGGTCCGTCAGGCGAGTTCGAGGGCTGTTGTGATCCAGCGTCCGTGGTACTCCTCGAGGCGCAGAGCGAGAGCGTAGGTGCGCGACACGGTGGAGACGATGACGGCTGCCTCCGTCGTGCGCTCGTCGAGGGGGCATGTGCGCACGTGGACGGGCCTCGTTCCCCTGGCGCACGGGGACATGTGGACGCACATGAGGGCACCGTAGAGGTCGGGAAGGAGCCAGCGGCGTAGCTGGGGTGCCTGACGAACGCCCGTGACGACCTCGACGATGGCGCGTGCGAGGTTCGCCGCCCACGGTCCGGGATCCGGAAGATTCTCCTGCGGGAGCGTGACGTAGTGGGTCGGTGTCGGCGATGTGGCGGCCCTGTAGACCAACTCAGGATCCTGGCTCCACCGGAACGGGGCGGGTTGGATCGGGTGGGTGGGGGTGGGCCTCGTGCTGGTCCGTCGTCTGGGGGCCTCGGAGGCGCGAGGCCGGGGCGCGATTTGGGTGCTCATGGCAGGTCCTGGGGAATGACGAGGTTCTGTCCTGGGTAGATGAGAGCGGGGTCGTGAACCGACTCGGAGTTGGCCGCGTGGATTGCCCGCCATGTGGCGTCGATGCGCGCGTCGTCGACATCGGGGCGCAGGGAGGCGGCGATCGACCAGAGCGAATCGCCCGGCGCGACGGTGATTGAGGTGGGGTGAGCGGGTGCATCTGTGACCGGTGCATCCTGCGCGGGTGCGGGTACCGCGGCCGGAGCTGTCTGTGTTGCCTCCTGGTCGGGGGAAGAGGCTCCGGGGCTATCCGCCCATGTCAGTGAGACGGTGGGGGAGGAATGCTCCTGAGGCGCCGCCAGGGTAGCGGCGGCGGGTGCTCCGGTGACGAGTGCCGAGCCGATCAATGCGCTGGCTCCGGCGCGTGCCAGGAGCGACCGCGAGAGACGGGTGCCGCAACGGGAGACGAAGAAACGCGCGGCTGCGCGCGCTGCGGGTGGAGCAACGCGGAGAAGCGCGAGGTGGGCGCACGCTGAGCATAGGAGGCTCCACCCCAGGAGCGCGAGGGCAGCAATGCCGAGAACCCAGACGACAAGCGTCTCGGGACGGTCCGCGTTCAGCGGCGGTGCGAGGTGGGAGAGATAGAGTACATCGAGGAGGGCGAGCGGGGTACCGACGAGCCACAGGAACGCATCGGTGAGGTGTGATTGGCCGGCGGCGGCCAGTGAATCATCAGTCATGGTGAACTCTTCATTGAGTGGACGGATTCGATGCGTTAACTATCCGCTTCATTATGGATAGTGTCAATACCTGTCAGTTTATGTTATCAAAATGTGATGCGCGGCGCATATGTGTGGCATCGTAGGGGCATGGATATGTCAGCGTTCATTGCCGAGCTGGAGGCGCGCTTCGATGATGAGCGTGGTCGCGATCTCGATGCGCTCATCGACGAGCTCACCGATGCTGAGCGTGCCTCGGTCACCCTGTCTGCCCGCCTGGCCGGTGCAGATGGAGACATCACGCTGGCGCTGCGAGGGGGTTTGACCGTCACCGGCTCGGTGCTCGATTCGACCCGCTCGTGGGTGCTCCTGCGCGGGAGCCTCGACGACAGCCTGATCATGCTCTCCGCAATCGTCGCGGCCTGGCCCCTCGGGCGTAGCGTTGCACGAGAGTCCTCCGTACGAGGAGGCGTCGGTGTTGGCCATGTGCTGCGCGAGCTAGGTGCGCGCGGCGTTGGAGTCGTCATCGAATCCGATGGGGGTGACCATCGGGGGATCATCGATGCGGTCTACGCGGACCACGTCGATGTCGCCCTGGATGGAGAGGCCTTCACCTATGACGGCCGAGATGAAGCAGGCGGCATGACCGTGTCGCTGGCGCTCGCGGGGCTTCGTCGACTCCGCGTGATCGGCCAGCGATGGTCGGCCGACTACTGAGGGTTTTCCGCCTTCTGACGCTCGCGCGTCGCGGCGTATTGATCCTGGATGAACTGCTCCAGGACGGACTCTTCGATCCGCCAGACGTGCTTGCCGCCCACCTGAATGGCAGGAAGCTCGCCGGAGGAAACGAGGGCGCGGGTGGCTGACATCGTGAGATTCAGGGTCTCGGCGACGTCAGCGAGAGTGAGGAATCGTGTTGCCATGGCAACATGCTATCAGTTGGGGTTGCTTCGTTTGATTGGTTTGAGTCGGCAATTTTTTACGCGTCATTTCACCGATCGGATCGGTTGGTTCTAATGAATAGTCGGCAACCTACCGCTTTTGCGGCCGAACGTGCATCATAGAAGAGTGAAACGCGTCTCAGCTTCAGTGTCGATCCCGACGCGCGCCCCCGGCAAGATGGACCGTCGATTCATTATCGGCCTGGTCCTCATCATCGCGTCCGTGATCGCCTTCAGTGTCCTCAGCGGCCTCCTGCGGGGAGGAAGCCGCGTCTACACCGCGACGACGACCATTGCCCCGGGTGACGCCCTCACCGCCGACAACGTCCGCGAGGTCGCCCTACCCGTCGACACCGCCGTCTACGCGCCCACGTCCGAGGCCCCGATGGGCTCTATCGCGACCCGCCAGATCACCCCGGGCCAGATTGTCATGCGCACGGACCTGTCGCACGGAGAAAGCGGAGCAGCTCAGGGTGACATGCTGCGTGTGGCCGTCACCGTCAGCGCTGGGCTACCCGACGGCGTTGCTGATGGAACGCGGATCCGGCTGTGGACGATCCCCGCGCGCACGCAGGGCCAGGCGGGAAATCAGGCTCGCGAGATCGAGGGGACCTTCACCTTCGTACGCCGAATCGAGGCCTCGTCGCAGTCCCATCGTGGCCAGCGGATCGAGATCCTCGCGAACGCCCAGTCCATGCCCGTCCTCCTCGCCGCGCAGTCCTCGACCGACGAGTTAGCCGCCGTCCCTGTGGGGGCACCGTGAGCTCCGTCCACGGGGTCGTCATCCTCGCCGATCAGCGCTACGAGGCGCCCCTCATTCAGGCGATTCAGGGCCGATCTGACGTCCTCGCCATCGTCCGGCGCTGCGCCGACCTGGCCGAGGTCGTCGCCGCGGCCCGCGCCGGCCTCGCCGACCTCGCGGTCATCGACGGATCCGACCCCGACCTGACGATCGAGACCGTCGAATCGCTGCGCGGGTGCGGAATGGTCGTCGTCGCCCTCGCGCCGCATCACGAGCGCTCCCGCCTCATCGCCCTGGGGGTTGCCTCGGTCGCTGCGCCCGGCAGCCCAGACCAGGTCGTCAACTCTCTCATCGCGGCGACGCGCTCGCGCCGCTCGACCCCGGCCACGGCCTCGTCCGCACCCCCGCCGCCCCCGCCTCCCTCCGCTCCGGGCAGCGTTCTGGCAGTGTGGGGGACTTCCGGCGCGCCCGGGCGCACGACCCTCGCCGTCGGCATCGCGACCGCGCTGTCCGCCCACGCCTCTACCCTCCTCGTCGATGCGGACACAGCCAACCCGACGATCGCGCACCTGCTGGGATTTCCCGTCCACGCGTCGGGTCTGTCCACCCTCGCGCGGACGGCCTCGCGCGGCCCTATCACGCCAGCGGACACGCTCGGGGCATCGGTCATGCGCTCCAAGAACCTCCACGTCATCACGGGCCTCGTGACGCCCCACCGCTGGCGCGAAGTAAGCAAACCCGGCATCGAATCCATTGTCGGGGCCCTGCGCCTGAGCGCCCGCTACTCGGTCATCGATGTTGCGTCGACCTGCCTGGAAAAGGCCTCGCGCGGGGCCAGCCGTGACGATGCTGCCCTCGGTGTGCTTGACCGCGCCGATCGACTCGTCATCGTCGCGCGCGGCGACATCGTCGGCATCAACCGGCTCTCCTTCCTGGCGCGGTGGTGGCGCGAGCAAGAGCGTGACATCCCGGTGGAGGTGATCGTCAACCGCGTGAGCACCGCGGCAATCGGCCCGCACCCGGTGCCCTCCCTGCAGGCGGCGATCGGCGCCTTCATGCCCGACTGCATCTTCCACGTCGTCCCCGAGGACGAAGGCGTTGGGCGTGCATCCCTGCGAGGCAAGGCTCTGGGAGAAAACGGCGCGCGTTGCGACGCTTCCGACGCGTTGCAGGCGATTGTCGAGCAGTGGGTGCCTACACTGTGACCATGCGCGTCTACGTTCCCGCCGTCCTATCCGACCTGTCCGTCCCGCTGCCGCCCGTGCGCAGCGGCGTCCTGTGTGTGCCCGAGACCGGCATGAGCGGCGAGGACGTCGAGGTCCTCGAGGACGACGCCATCACCGAGGCGGCGCTGTCCTCACTCGAACTGGCGCGCGAGACGGAGGGCTCGGATGCCGCTCGCGTCGTCCTGGCCGTCGACACTCCCACCTCGACGACGCTGACCCCCGGCGATCAGATCGAGCCCCACATCTTCGAGGCCGCGGCCTTCGAATACACCTGGTCGGACGTGGCCGCGATCCTCGTGGACCTGCCCGACGCGTCGCCCGCCGTGCAGGCTGTGCTGAGCGCCGACACGCAGGAGAGCGCCGACGAGGCCGTCGCCGCCCTGTGGGAGTCCTCCCTGGCCTGGTTCGACCGTTCCGAGCGCCCCGACGTCCTGGCCCTGCACAAGGGCTGACCCCTACGCGCGCACGCTGAGGGTCGATCCGCCTTCCGGCAGGGGCCGCACCTGGATCTGGTCCGCGATCTGGGTCGCCATCTCCTCGACGTGCGAGATGACGCCGACCGTGCGTCCCGCGCAGCGCAGCGCCTGGAGCTGCGCCATCACCAGGCTCAGCGTGTGCGAATCCAGCGACCCGAATCCCTCGTCGATGAACATCGTGCGCAGCTCGACGCCCCCGGCTTCGGCTGAGACGACGTCCGCGAGGCCGAGTGCCAGCGCGAGGGACGTGTAGAACGTTTCCCCGCCCGACAGCGTGCGCGGGCTGCGCAGCGCGTCCGTGTCGTGATCGATGATCGCCAGGCCCAGGCCGGATTTGCGCGAGGCGGTGCCGTCGTCGGGGACGGACACGAGCTCGTAGCGTCCCGACGAGATTGCCGCCAGGCGCGGGTTCGCGGCAGCCAACACCTCCTCCAGGCGCGAGATGAGTACCCACGCCGACAGGGGAGTGGAGGCCAGGTTCTCGGGACCGGATGCGGCGGCGATGTCAGCCAGGCGGCGGATGGGGCCGGCCTGCTCCCGGGCGTGGGCGAGCGCCTCCAACGCCCGCTTGAGGGAGGCGCGGGCGGCGTCCAGTTGGGCGCAGTGCTGCTCGAGGATGCCCGAGGCCCGGGCGCTCGCAGCGGCCTCCTCCTCGGCCTTACGGGTGGCCTCGGTGAGGGACTCGAGATTCGGCGCGGGAGTCGATGCCGCGCGGGTGAGGCGCTGCGAAGCAAGCGCTTCGCGCGCCGCGAAGAGTGCCTTCTCGTGCTCGGCCACGCGCGCCTCGAGCGCCTCGACCTGGGGGAGCGGAAGCAGGAGGGAACGCCACGAGTCCGCCTGAAGGCCCTGCTCCGTCAGCGCATCCGCGAGGGAGTGGCGCGCTTGCGCGTGCGCGGCGCGGGCGTTATCCCAATCGGTGCATGCCCCGGCCAGCGCCGCCGCCCGGTGCGCGCGTTCATCCAGATGTGCCGCGCGCTCATCGAGGGAGACGAAGTCGGCGCGCTCAACCTCCACGCGAGCCACGGCCGCAGCCAGAGCGGATTCGCGCTCCTCGAGGGTGGACGCGAGGGAGGCGGCGGCCTCGCGGGCGCTCGCGAGGGAATCGTTAAGGCCATCGAGGCGCATGCGCTCCTGCGCGAGGGCCGCCTCGATCTCGGCGATCTGGGGGCTCAGAGCCTCGAGCTTCGCCACAAGCTCGGCGGCCCGATCCCGCTCGGTCTCGAGAGTCGGAGTGGGGGCGCCGGCCACCTCGTTGAGATGGGCGATACGGCGTACGAGGTCCTGGTGGCGCGCCTGCGCATCCCGCAGCGCGGACTCCGCGCGGTCTCGCGCCTGGTCCAGCTCAGCGACCTGCTCGCGCGTGATCTCCCCGTCCACGGCAGGTGCTGGGGTGGGGTGCTCAGTGGAGCCGCACACCGGGCAGGGCGTGTCCTCTTCGAGCTCGCGTGCGAGGGCCGAGGCGCTCTGTGCGATCCACAGGTCATGGCCATCGGCGGCTGCGGCGTTCGCGAGCTTGGCGGCGACCGTGGCCTCGCGCAGCTCGTCCGACGCTCCGAGGAGAGCCGACCGCAACAGGTCCGCCTGCATCGAGGCATCCAGTCGCTCGTTGATGGCGCGCAACGCAGACGCGGCCTCGGGTAGGGTGTCGGCGTCCGCGCGCATGAGGCGCAGTGCCTCGCTGGTCTGCTCGATGCGCAGGGGCAACGCCTCGCGCTCGGCCTCGATCGACGCGATGCGCGCCGTTTCCTGCTCGCGTCGGAAGCGCAGCGACTCGATCTGGGCGCGCGCCTCGGGCAGCGAGTGCTCGACGGCCAGGGCCTCTTCGAGAGATCCGCGCGTGCGCGTTGCTTCATCGCGCAGGTTCTGCGCCCGCTCGCGCAGAGCGGCCACGGCCTCGGGCGTCAAGGATGCAGGATCGATGGAATCTGCGTCTGAGAGGGCGGGGGACAGAGCCGCAACCTGGTCTCCTGCGGCCTCCAGCCGAGCGAGTGCCGAGGCCTCGGCTGCGTCGAGGGGCACCACGGCCAGAGCCCGGCGGGCCTGCCCCGCGAGCTCCCGGTCGGATGCGATTGCCTCCTCCGATGCGGCAAGCTCGGCGAGTTTTGCGCTGACGCGTGCATGCTCGGCCTGGGCCTCAGCCAGGGCACGCCCCTCGGACAGGGCGCGTGAAGCCTCCCGCGCGCTTGCTGTGGCTGCCTCGGCGACGCGAAGAGTCTGCATGTGCGCCTCCCGCGCGCGCTCGCACGCGTCGTCGGCCCAGCGCGTGACGGCGCTGGGGTCCTCTGCGCCCGCGTCCAGCTGAGCGGCTTCCTCGGCCTCGGCTGCGCGCTCTTCCGCTCCGGGTGCGTCCGTGTGCACGTCCTCGCTCAGGGCGTCATCCAGCGACCGCGCGCGCTCGAAAGCACCGACCGCAGCGATGCGCCGCTCCTCGATGCCGCGCTTTGACGACGCGGCCGCATCGACGAGGGCCTTCGTGAAGTCCACGTAGATCTGCGTGTCAAAAATGTCGCGCAGGATCTGCTCGCGAGCATCCGACGTGGCGTTGAGGAACTGAGAGAACTTGCCCTGCGGGAGCACGATCGTCTGCAGGAACTGGTCCTTATCCAAGCCCACGATTGCCGGAATCTCGTAGCCTACGTCTCGCGGACCCGACGCGATCGGCTCGACCGTGCGCCACCCGTCCGGAGCGTCCGGGTCCTCCACGACGCGAGTGAGCGTCGACTTTGAATTGCGCTGCGACTTCTTGCCCGCCGGCGTGTACGCGGGGGTGCGTGTCACGCGGTAGATGCCCGTCGCCACCTCGAACACCAGGTCCGCCTCCGATGGATCCGAGTCCGAGATGTGGTTGGAACGCAGGCGGTCCTTCGACGCATCCTTCGTGCGCGCCACGTCTCCGTACAGGGCGAAGGTGATCGCGTCGATGAGCGTGGACTTACCAGCGCCCGTTGGACCGTCCAGCAGGAACAGTCCCGAGTCCTCGAAGGCCGAAAAGTCAACCGTGTGCTCGCCCGCGAAGGGGCCGATGCCCACAATGCGCAGCCACCGAATCTTCACTGCATGTCCTTTCCTCGAAGCCCCGCCCACACGTCCAGGGCAAGCTCGCGCTCCTGCGCGCTCAGCGCACGCCCGCCCACGGCCTCGTAAAACTCCTCCGTGACCTCGCGCGGATCGCGGGACGCGCGCACGGCCATCGCGGGAGCCAACGAGGGGGCCTGGGAAGGGCGATGAACGACGACGAGGGCGTGCGGGTAGACCTCGCGGATGCGCGGAACCATGCGCTCGGGGCGCGCGTCGTCCGTGACCGTGATCGACACGTACGAGGCCGTGGTGGCCTCGTCGGGATCCGAGAGCAGCTCATCCATGGTTCCCTCGAGCACCGCAATGCCCCGCAGCGTCGGGATGGGCACCACCTCGATGTCGGTCACCGAGGTGGCGTCCGTGGTCACGAGAGTGATCGACTTGGTCGCCTCGGCCTCGGAGAAGGAATACGCGATGGGGGAGCCCGCGTAGCGGATCGGGACGGATGCGCCCGAGATGTTCTGCGGGCGGTGCAGGTGCCCGGCGGCCACGTAGTCCAGTCCGTGGGCCAGCGGCTCCTCAGCCCCGAGGGTGTCGAACAGGTCTGCCGACACGGAAGGGACGCCGCCCACCTGAATGTCGCGCTCCGAGTCCGAGGCCTGGGCGCCCGTTACGAAGGCGTGCGGCATCGCGATGGCCGGGCGCTCGTCGCCCGCGCTGCGCCGATCTGCGAGGTCCGCGCGCACCCGGCGCAGCGCAGCCGCCAGGACCGCCTGGTGGGAGCGGGGCAGGGGAGCGGGCAGGTCGGCCTCGCCGCTGGGATCCAGGTCCGACAGCGACTGGCGCACGAGGTCGGGCTCCAGGTAGGGCATCGGGTACACGAGGGCGCCCCCGGCCTCGACGGGCGTGCCGATCGCCTCGGGGTCTGTCACCACGTGCAGAGAGGGGGTGAGCATGTCGGCGAAAAGCCCCAGGCGTGCCGCCCCGTCGTGGTTCCCCGACGTCAGGATGACCGTCGTCAGCGCCGTCAGCTCGCGCAGGGCGCGGCGCATCCGTGCGAGGGCGTCGAGGGGCGGGACCGCGCGGTCGAACACGTCGCCCGAGATGAGCACGGTGTCCACGCCGCGCTCACGCACCAGGGCGACCAACCACTCGATGAACGCGTCCGCGCTGTCGCCCAGGGACGCGCCGTGCAGCGTGCGCCCCAGGTGCCAGTCGGAGGTGTGCAGAATCAACATGCTTCCAGTGTGACAGAGGCCGCCCACATCTGCGTCCGTCACACACGCTTGGAAGGCGGACACCTTCTGCATGTGCGCAGGTAGTCGATAGCATGGTGGGCATGACCAAGCCCTTCCTCATGCTGACCTCGCGCGACGACGGCCCCGTCCTGGCCGCCGAGTGCGCCGACCTGCCTCGCTTCTCGGGACTGGCCCCCGACCAGGTCCGCCAGGTGCGCATCGAGAGGGAGCTGCCCGACCTCGACCTGTCCGAGTACTCGGGTGCCTTCGTGTGCGGATCCCCGTGGGACGCGAACGCCGACGACCACCTGAAGGACGAGCGCCAGGTGCGCGCCGAGGCATGGCTGCGGTCCTTCTACGACCGGGCCCTCGGCGAATCCTTCCCGATCCTGGGCCTGTGCTACGGGCTGGGCACCCTCACCCTGCACCTGGGCGGCGTCATCGACACCCACCACGGTGAGGAAATCAGTGGCATCGCGCTGACGAAGACCGACGCGGGGCGCGAGGACCCGCTCCTGGAGGGCACGCCCGACCGTTTCCACTCCTACGTCGGCCACCACGAGGCCGTGCGCGAGCTGGCCCCCGGCATGCAGGTCCTCCTGGCCGGCGACGACACTCCGATCCAGATGGTGCGCGTGGGCGAGGCCGCGTGGGCAACCCAGTTCCACCCCGAAATGGACCTCGAGGGTGTCAACGTACGCATCGACCAGTACGCGGGCCGCTACTACCCGGTGGAGAAAGCCGAGGCGATCCGCGCCCAGGTCGCGACCGTGGACACGGATCCCTCGCGCCTCGTCCTGCGTAACTTCGTGCGCCGCTTCCAGCGCTGAGCGCCGCCGGCGGGCGGGGCCGCGCCCCGAAGCGGCCACGTCTCAAACAGGGGTGAGACGTGGCCGCTGTCGGCGACGATGGGAGGGTGCGAGGCTATCCGGCTGGGTGGATCGGTCCGCTGCGGCGGGCGCGGTACTTTGCGATGATGAGCACCACGAAGAAACAGAGGGCAACGAACTCCGCACCCATGGCGACGTTCCATGGCGTGTTGTAGGGTTCGGGGTCGATGCCCCCGTCCGTGACATCACCGACGATGACAGCGGCGGTGCATACGAGGGAACAACCCATCACCACCCACTCGCAGGCGCGAAGGAAAGGATGAACGCCGGGAATCGTACGCGAATATCCTGGAGCCAGATAAGCGAGTAACGCCGAGGCACTGACGATCTCGTAGTCATTCAGGCGGTTGTCTCTCCCGAAGAAGGTGCCGCCAATCGAATAGACGAACGTGCCGATGAACAGCGCGAAGAAGAAGTAGCGGAGGACCTTGTCGATCCGCGAAAGCCCTGCGGTGTTGCCGATAAGGTTGCGCTCAATGGTGGACATAGCGATCACGACCTTGTGAACCAGAGATAGCGACCATCGCTATATCCTCATTGTCCACGCAGCAGGGGCTCTGTCAAGTACTTTCGGCACGCACTTTTCTCTAGCGGGCAGCCTTGCTGGCAGCCTCCGCCGTCGCCACGGCCTCGAGGAGCCTGCGCACTGACGCCAGGCGGGAGGCGCGCTCGCGGCGCACCTGATCCGCGTCCTCATCCCCGGCCTCGTCGATGCTGAAGGGGCCGGTGGCTCGCGCATAACTGTCAAGCGCGCACGAGGGTTCCTCCTCGCCGTGCGAGCACAGCGGCAGGCACCAGGCGGCCGCCTCCGCGACGTCCGGGAACACGCCGAGCACGTCGGCGACGCTCACGTGCCCCAGGCCAAAGGATCGCACGCCGGGCGTATCCACAATCCAGCCGCCCTCGTCCAGCTCGAAAGCCTCCGAGGATGTGGAGGTGTGGCGCCCGCGTCCCGTCACCTCGTTGACGTGGCCCGTCGCGCGGCCCGCGCCCGGTACCAGGAGGTTGATGAGCGTGGACTTACCGACCCCCGAGTGCCCCACCAGCACCGACCAGTGGCCGGCCAGCAGGTTCCGCAGCTCGGCGATGCCCGGATCGGACTCCCCGGCCTCGGCGCTCGTGAGTACCACGCGCACGTCAAAGTCCTGGTAGGCGGCGATCAGCTCGTCCGCGCTGGCCAGGTCTGCCTTTGTCAGCACGAGGACGGGGTCGAGGCCCGCCTCGAAGGCCGCGACCAGGCAGCGGTCGATCATGCCGGTGCGCGGCGGAGGATCCGCCAGCGCCACGACGATGCACATGGTGTCCGCGTTCGCGACGATCGCCTTCTCCCCGCGCTGATCCGGCGCATCCTCGAGGGAGCGGCGCAGCACCGAGGAGCGTTCCTCGACGGCGACGATGCGCGCGAGCGTGTCGGGGCGCCCGGACAGGTCGCCGGTCAGGCGCACGCGGTCGCCCATGATGACGGAGCCTCGCCCCAGCTCGCGGGCGCGCACGGCGACCACGCGGGTGCCGTCAGCCTCCAGGCTCACCTGGTAACGGCCGCGGTCGATGCCGATGACGCGCCCCAGCGGCTTGGAGGACCAGTCTGGCCGGTCCTTCGTGCGCGGGCGCGAACCCTTGCCGGCGCGCACGCGCACGCGCGGATCGTCGGTTCCGGTGTCGCGCCTGGCCATCACTTCGCCTCCTCGATCGACGAGGCCGGGGCAGCCTGGGTGCTTCCCTGACCGTGAGCACTCACGAGCGAGGCCCACATCGCCTCGAAGGTGGGCAGCGTCTTGGACGTGCAGGCGATGTCGTCGACCGTGATGCCGGGTGTCACCAGGCCCAGGATCGCGCCGAAGGTTGCCATTCGGTGATCCGCGTAGGAGCGGATTTGCGCGGCGCGGAGCGGGTGCGGCGTGATGATCAGGCCGTCCTCGGTCTCTTCGGCCTGCCCGCCCGCGCGGTTGATCTCGGCGACCAGCGCCGCCAGGCGGTCCGTCTCGTGTCCGCGCAGGTGCGCGATCCCGCTCAGGTGCGAGGGGGTCGAGGCGTAGGCGCAGATCGCGGCCAGGGTGGGGGTGAGCTCTCCGACCTCGGCCATGGTCGCCTTGATGCCCGGGTAGTTGCCGGCGCCCGGACCGCTCAGGGTCAGGCCCTCCTCGTCCAGGGTGATGGTTGCGCCCATGTGGCCCAGCAGCGCGCGCCAGGCGTCGCCCGCCTGGGTCGTCGCCCCCGGCCACGCCGGGATACGCACGCGCCCGCCCGTCACCATTGCGGCGGCCAGGAAGGGGCCGGCGTTGGACAGGTCTGGCTCGACGGTGATGTCGCCCCCTCGCGGGCGCGACGGGAAGATGTGCCAGGTGGACAGGTGCGCACGGCCCTCGTCCACGACCTCCAGGTCGACGCCTGCGCCCGCCAGGGACGCCAGCGTCATCTCCACGTGCGGCATCGACGGGACGATGCCCGGAGCCGACACGAAGAGGGGGTCGCCCACGAGGGGAGAGACGAGCAGCAGGGCGGACAGGAACTGCGAAGAGCACGAGGAGTCCACCCAGGCCTGCGCGCCAAGCGGCGTGTGGATCGGTCCCTGGATCGTGAAAGGAAGGTGCCCGCGCTCCCCGTGATACGTGACGGTCGCGCCCATGCGTACGAGGGCGTCCAGGAGCGGGCCGAGCGGGCGCGCGTAGGCCTGCTCGTCCCCGTCGAAGAGGGTCTCCTCGGGGGACAGAGCCGCCAAGGGAGGCAGGAAACGCATGACGGTGCCGGCTAGGCCGCACTCAATGCGACCGCCGCGCGGCGGAAGCTCCATCGGGGTGACGCGCAGGATGCCCGCGCCCTCGTCCTCGACGCGCGCACCCATCACCTCCAGGGCAGCCGCGAAGAGGCGCGTATCGCGTGCATCCAGGGCACCGCGAATGACTGAGGGAGAATCGGCGACGGCAGCCAGGTACAGGGCGCGCGCCGTGATCGACTTTGAGCCCGGCACCTCGATCGTGGCATCCACGGGGGAGGCGGCCAGGGGAGCGGGCCAGGGCGCGCTCACGAAGCGGTGCCGCTCAGACGCTCCACGACGGCGGCCTCGGCCGCAGCGATCGCGCGGCGCTGATCGCGGCGCATCGCATGGGCGACGAGGGCCGAGGGCTGACCGACACGATCCGTCGACGCGAGGAGGACGCCGGCGGCCAGGCCCGCCTTATTCAGCGTGCGGTAGCGACGGCGCTTGATCTGCTCCTTGGATAGGCCTCGCGTCGTTCCCGGCAGGGGAGCGTTCACGAGGGCCATGGGCGCGCCGATCGCGGCCAGGGTCAGGGCGGCCACGCGGGGCTTGCGCCCCAGCGCAAAGCGCAGACCGGCGACGACCGTCACCGCGCCCGTCACGCGGGTCGCGACGGCCAGCTGCTGATCCGTCAGCGGCTCCAGGCCGACCGCGCCGGTCGCCTTGTCGATGAGGGGACGAACGCCCGCGGCGCGCTCCACGTGGAAACGCGGATGCATGAGGGCATCAACCCCATCGGCGATGAACGGGGCGGCGAGCAGGGGACGGGCAACAACGCGCAGCAGATTCATACCCCTATTGTTCGACACCTTTGCCGCCGGGGGAAGCCGAACGGCCCGGCTACTCCCAAACAACGGGGCGAAAGTGGTGCAACGCACAGTTGATGGAGGTTATGGAATAAAGAGGGGCGTGAGGCGTTGCCCTCAGTATGACCACTCATCGCCCACTCCCAGTCGCGCCGCATGCCCGCGCGACTACGCTGGGACGCGATGGATACGACAACCCCCTCACCGACGCCACAGGCACCCGAGCCTGCCCCGGCCTCGTCCGCGCCGGACGGCGCTGCGCCCGAGGCGCGCTTCATGGACGAAGCGATGCCCCTCATGAACCAACTGTTCGGCGCGGCCCTGGGTATGACCCGCAATCGCGCCGACGCGGAGGACCTGGTCCAGGAGACCTACCTGAAGGCCTACCAGAAGTTCCACCAGTACAAGCCCGGCACCAACATCAAGGCCTGGCTCTACCGGATCCTCACCAACACCTACATCACCAGCTACCGCAAGGCACAGCGCTCTCCCAAGCGCGCCTCCAGCGACACCGTCGAGGACTGGCAGCTCGCCGACGCAGCCTCCCACTCGGAGGTCGGCCTCAAATCCGCAGAAGTCGAGGCCCTCGAATCGCTGCCCTCCTCGCAGCTGCGCGACGCCCTCGATTCGCTCTCAGAGGAACACCGGATGGTTGTCCTCATGGCTGACGTTGAAGGTATGAGCTACAAGGAAATCGCCGAAGAACTAGGAGTTCCCATGGGGACCGTCATGAGCCGACTGAACCGGGCGCGCAAGAACCTGCGCTCCGCGCTGGCCGACGTCGCCGCGGAATACGGGATCGGAGGGGCCAAGTGACCACCCACATCACATGCCAGGACGTCCTGGACGCCCTGTACGAACTGATCGATTGCGAGGAATGCGACCGCCGCAGCGGCCTCATCGACGCCGGATCCGTGCCCGGTCCCGATGCTCGCGCCCGCGCCCTCATGATTAAGCACGTCGCCACCTGCGCGCACTGCACCGACGCCCTGGACGCCGAGCGCCACGTGCGCGCCCTCATGCGCGGCTGCTACGAGACCGAGCAGGCCTCGGATGCGCTGCGTGCTCGCGTCGTCGCCTCGATCACCAGCGTGTCCGTCAGCTGGCGCTAATCGCGCTGCGGTAACGCGCGACCGCGTGGCGTTACGCTGGCTGACGAGGCCGGGGCTGCCGCCCGTTTTTCGGTGACCTTTGTCGCCGCGAACGGCCTGTGCCTTGGTGGTTTGGGTCAATGTGTGCAAAAATGCTTCAGTCTAGACAACAAACCCAAGGAGAATGACATGTCGAAGCGGGGTCGTAAGCGTCGCGATCGTCGTAAGCACGGCGCGAACCACGGCAAGCGTCCTAACGCCTGAGCCGAATACGTTGCGCGCCCGGACCGGTTGGTCCGGGCGCGTTTTGTATGCGCGGGTGGTGGGTGTGTGTCGGGTGCGGTTGTACGAGGTGCGCGTGACGTGTGGGGTGTGCGCGGTGTGGTGGGGTGTGCGCTGCATGGTTTGCGTCCCGCGGCGCAAGAAAGTGGTGTGCTAGGCCGACTTCGCGGCCGATCGTGAGCGTGCCCCGTGCATGCGGATAGGTTGTCCGTGTACTGGGCTGACGCCGAGAGCGCGCGTGGTGGCGTGAGCAACCTGTCTATGGGTGGTGTCAATCCACCGCCCGTCCTTCTGGATAGGAACCACGCATCTGGATAGGAACCACGCATCTGGATAGGAACGGCGTATCCGGATAGGTTATTAAGCTATCCGGATGTTCGTAACCTATCCGGATGTTCGTAACCTATCCGGATGTTCGTAACGTCTCCGCGTGATGGCTGGAGTCGAGGCGTGCTCGGCGGCGCATCCGGATAGGAACGGCGCATCTGGATAGGAACGGCGTATCCGGATAGGTTATTAAGCTATCCGGATGTTCGTAACCTATCCGGATGTTCGTAACCTATCCGGATGTTCGTAACCTATCCGCGTGATTGCGTCCCATGCGTGGGGCTCGTGAATAGAAGCGCCGCAACGGCCCGTCGCAACGCTGTGTCGGTAGTTTCCACAGGAAACGACAGTCGGGAGCAGGATTGATCGGCCCCAAGGCTCGACTCAACCTGATCCGCAGCTGTTCCCAGTCGTCGTAGTCTGGCCAACTCACTCGGATGACCTGCCACCCGGCATCTCGAAGGTTCTGATCGCGCAACACCCACTCGCGCTTAGCTTGTTCGAGCTCGACGCGACTTTCCCCAAGTTTCTCAACCCCATCAAATTCGATGATGAGGTGCAAGTCTTCAATCAGGATGTCGATGTAGTAGTGGTGGCCGCGTACTCCAATATGCATCTGCGTTTTAACCGTGAAGGGACAGATGGACCGTACCAGCCATAGAAGCGCAGCTTCGGCGGGATTGGCACAGCCTGGGTCGATAGTCTTGAGGACTGCGTGAGCGCGTCGGTAGCCGCGCACGTGGCCAGCCCGATCAAGTCGAGCGAGCAGTTCAGCTCGTATCTCCTCGGCTCTCCGGCGGCACTCATCCTGATGAAACATCGAGAACTGGCTCCATACGTTGAGTGCCATGCAGCCCAAGACGAATGCTTCCAGTGGCTCATCATGAAGCGCGCATCTCACGAGCGCATCGTAGGGGTGCTCTACGACCAAGCCGTCGATCCTCCTGCGTTCTTCCGAAAGAGGTGGAAACTCAGAGCATGACACCGATGTCGCTGGAACCGTCGTGGATCCGACGTGACACGAAGGGAGAGAAGAAGTGCATCTTCGGTTGTCCCGGTAGATGGTAACGGGAGGGTTTTGGGACCAGCCGCGAATCCCCAAAAGTCGTAAGCAACTCTGTCCGATAAAGATGGGAGAGTGCTTGTGGGAGGCATTGACGGCATGCATGCGTGCGCGAGCGACGGCGTCCCACACGTCCCAGGGGTTGGAACTTATGGAATCGAGGGGTAGGACTGCACAAATGCCACGCATGATGTGGACCATGGTTGATGTTGGTTGTTCACGAGATGAGTCTGCTGGAGGGGTGATGATGATGGAAGCCTGCGTCATAGACGAAGTTTCGTACCATCATCAGCAGTGAGGAAAGCGCTAGACGGTGGCCTGTGGATACAACCGGTAGGGGATGGTCGCCCTGTGGATAACCTTGTGTGAGCATCAGGATAGGAACGGCACATCTGGATAGGAACCACGCATCTGGATAGGAAC